>JAABST010000004.1 GCA_011390275.1 Geitlerinema sp. S16 | reverse complement strand
GGGGTGGGGGGATGTTTGCTGACGTTGCCGCCGGTGTATTTTTGGGTCGGCGATCACCCGCCAGAGCTGATCGCTGGCGTTATGCAGACAGCCGATCCCCTGAACGTTAAAAATGCGATCGCAACATCTGGCCAATTTGACTATCTGCGTACGCTTCCTTTTTGGATTGCTACGATCGCCAGTTGCCTCAATGCCTTCTGTGCATTTGGGTTTCTAAACTGGCTACCGACGTACTTTAACCGTGCCAAGGGGATCGACTTTGAGCAGCTTGGCTGGCCGTTGGCGTTGGTGTTTCTATCAGGAATTATTGGTATTTTTGCGATGGCGTTTTTGGGCGATCGGCTGCGGCATCGAATCCAGCTCGCGAGCGTTGGGTTTGTCCTGGCGGGCTGGATGGTGTATCTGGCAGCCCAGAGTACCGAAGTGACGCCGCTCGTGACGTTTTTCGCGCTGGCGGTGTTTTTTCAGGGGGCGTATAACGCGCAGGAATATGCGATCGTTCAGCGCATTTTGCCCGTCGATCGGCTGGGTTCCGGTACGGGGATTTATAACGGTATTTCGGTATTGCTGGGGGGAATTGGCGGATCGTTTATCCCCGGATCGATCGTGGCTGCAACCGGTAGTTTTGATGCGGGAATGTTTAGCTTAATTGTAGGGGCGGGTTTTGCCGCGTTGACCATGTTTTTCCTATCGCGCTTGGTGCGGTATTAGACCTGTTGTACTGGAAAAGACGTTTTTATCCCTCTTTTGTCACTCTCCGATTCGATAACGAGTTCGTGTTATTTCGGTCATTTCTTAAATGAAAGCGAGAACAAAAGAATAAGGGTTTTAGCCGTTCTTTTTGAAGAGTGACAAAAGAGGGCTATAGCAAAAAACGATTTGCTTAGGACGTATCAAAAAAATCTGAAGAGCACTGAGCGGAGTCGAAGTGCGGTTTTCAACTTAGACGAGAGTGTCCTAACACCATCGGCTTACGCTATGGCAAGGAGATAGAACAAGAGGCAATTAATCGTGATGATTAACTGCCTTTTGAGAAGAGAAGACCTGGCACTGAGCTATTTTCCCAGGGGGAGACCCCCAAGTATCTTTGCCGCGGATGCGTTTCACAGCCGAGTTCGGGATGGAATCGGAGTGGTACCACATCGCTAGAAGCACCAGGAAAGATGGGATGGTCAAAGAGCCATCAAGACTACATAGTAAAAGTTAGTTATGTGAAAGGTATGAGATGAAGAGATTTAGTTTGCAGACAAGTAG
>JAABST010000041.1 GCA_011390275.1 Geitlerinema sp. S16 | reverse complement strand
CTTGGGGCTCCTTTGAGTTGACTGACCTCTATTCTCCTCGGTCTCGCCCTTTTGGGCTTAATTGATGACACGCCCTAGAAGAGTACGTTCTAATTGATAGCAAAACCCGCCGGGTTGAGATTTATCGCCGTCACACGGAGGGTCTTTGGATTTATCAAAGTTATGGTGATGGTAATAGCGACGGCGATCGCTTCCAGCTCAAAAGCATTGACTATACCGGTACGTTTCGCACGCTGTACGAAGACGTATCCTTTCCTGACGAGTCATCTCGCGGCACAGAGTAGATTGCTCGTCGTGCTTTTAGGATATCTTGGCTTGCTTATGGAAAATCCCCGCACGGTGGGCAATGCCCACCCTACGGGGATTTAGCGATTTAACGTTAGGTCAAGGGATTACACGAAATAATCCTGAAGCGCTTTCACCTCCAAGGGGTGATCCTGCAAGGCGCGAATCGCCGCCGCCGTGGCTCGCGCACCGGCCAGAGTCGTGACGATCGGGATTTTGTAGCCCAACGCCGTACGACGGATGAATTGACCCTCCGCTTGGGCGTCTTCGCCTGACGGTGTGTTGATGATCAACTGCACGCGCTGGTTTTTGACCACATCCAGCACATTCGGGCGACCTTCCGAAATCTTCAGCACCGCTTCGAGATCGCTGGTGATTCCGGCGGCTTTGAGGAACTTGTAGGTTCCGTAGGTGGCGAGGATCTTAAAGCCGAGGCTTTGCAGATCCTTGATGATTGGCACGACCGCTTCTTTGTCGCGATCGATCACCGAAACAAACGCCGTACCGCTGAGGGGCAAAACTTCGCCCGCGCCGCTTTCGGCCTTCGCGAACGACTTGCCGAAGCTGCTATCGAGACCCATGACCTCACCGGTCGATCGCATCTCGGGACCCAGCAGCGTATCGGTTCCGGGGAATTTGTTAAACGGCAAGACCGCCTCTTTTACAGCGACGTGACTCGGGATAATCTCCTCCGTCAAACCGACTTCGGCCAGGGTTTCGCCGGACATGACCCGTGCGGCGATTTTCGCCAGGGGACGCCCGATCGCCTTCGCCACAAACGGAACCGTCCGCGAGGCGCGGGGGTTGGCCTCAATGATGAAAACCGTGTCGCCTTGGGTGGCGTACTGCACATTCATCAGACCGATGACATTCAGACGTTTCGCCAGGGCGATCGTCCAGGTGCGAATCGTCGCCAATGCCTCATCTGATAGCGTTTGGGTCGGCAGCGAGCAGGCCGAGTCACCGGAGTGAATCCCCGCCTGTTCGATGTGTTCCAGGATGCCGCCAATCACGACATTACCGTCTTTATCAGTGATCGAATCCACATCAACTTCGACGGCATTTTCGAGGAATTTGTCGATCAAAATCGGGTGATCCGGCTCCACGTGAACCGCGTAGGTCATGTAGCGCTCTAGCTCTGCGTCGGAGTAGACGATTTCCATCGCGCGGCCACCGAGGACGTAGGATGGACGCACAACGACGGGATAACCGATGCGCTGCGCCACTTTCAGGGCTTGGCTGTAGCTGCGGGCGAGACCGTTGGGCGGCTGTTTAATGTCAAGTTCGCGCAGGATTTGCTCGAAGCGCTCGCGGTCTTCCGAGGCGTCGATCGAGTCCGGCGAGGTTCCCCAGATTTTCGTCGGCACGTCGGGATTTTGCGCCAAATAGTTCTGAATCGGTACAGCCAGCTTCAGCGGTGTTTGACCACCGAATTGGACGATGACACCGACGGGGTTTTCCGCTTCGATGATGTTGAGCACATCCTCTTGGGTCAGCGGCTCAAAGTAGAGCCGATCGCTGGTGTCATAATCCGTCGAAACCGTTTCCGGGTTGGAGTTGACCATGATCGTCTCGAAGCCCGCATCTTGCAGCGCGAATGAGGCGTGACAGCAGCAATAGTCGAACTCGATGCCCTGGCCGATGCGGTTGGGGCCACCGCCAAGGATCATCACCTTGGGTTTATCCGACGGCAAAATCTCGCTTTCGTCGTCGTAGGTCGAGTAATAGTACGGCGTTTCCGAGGCGAACTCGGCGGCGCAGGTATCGACCATTTTGTAGGCGGGGATCACGCCGAGCTGCTTACGGCGAGCGCGGACGATCGCCTCGTCGGTCTTGGTGGCGTAGGCGATTTGTTTATCGCTGAAGCCCTGCTGTTTCACTGCTCGCATGGTGGCTTCGTCGATGTCACCGAGCTGGGTGCGCTTGAGGAATTTGCCGGTTTCGAGCAGCTCTTGGAATTTGTCCAGGAACCAGGGATCAATGCCGGTGAGTTCGTAGACTTCCTCGACGGTCATGCCCGCTTGCATGGCTTGGCGGACGGAGAAGATCCGATCGGGATTCGGTGTCCGCAGGGCTGCGCGGAGATGCGCCAGGGTCGGAATCTTGGTTTTACGATCGCAGCCCCAGCCCGCGTAGCCGGTTTCGAGCGATCGCAGCGCTTTTTGGAACGATTCGGCAAAGGTGCGACCGATCGCCATCGCTTCCCCGACGGATTTCATCTGGGTCGTGAGGACGGGATCGGTTCCGGGGAATTTCTCGAAGGCGAAACGCGGCACTTTGGTGACGACGTAATCGATCGTCGGCTCGAAGCTGGCCGGGGTTTTCTTCGTAATATCGTTGGGGATTTCGTCCAAGGTATACCCGACGGCGAGCTTGGCGGCGAACTTGGCGATCGGGAAACCCGTTGCTTTCGAGGCCAGCGCCGAACTGCGCGACACACGCGGGTTCATCTCGATGACAATAATGTCGCCATTCACCGGGTTAACGGCGAACTGAATATTCGAGCCGCCGGTTTCGACGCCGATTTCGCGAATAATCGCCACCGAAGCATCGCGTAACCGTTGGTATTCCTTATCGGTCAGGGTTTGTGCCGGAGCGACGGTGATCGAGTCGCCGGTATGGACGCCCATCGGGTCGATGTTTTCGATCGAGCAGATAATCACCACGTTATCGGCCAGATCGCGCATCACCTCTAGCTCATACTCTTTCCAGCCGATCAGCGATTTTTCGATCTGGATCTGCGTCACCGGCGAGGCATCGAGACCCGCTTGGGAGATCTCTTCCAGCTCTTCCTGGTTGTAGGCAATCCCGCCGCCGGTTCCGCCCATGGTGAACGAGGGGCGCAAAATCAGCGGATACGTACCAATGTCTTTGGCGATCGCGCGGGCTTCTTCGATCGTGGTCGCGATCCCCGACGGGCACATCGGCACGCCGATTTTTTCCATCGCTTTGCGGAACAGATCGCGATCCTCGGCTTTCTCGATCGCCTCTAGTTTCGCGCCGATCAGCTCCACGCCGTATTTTTCCAGCGTGCCGTCTTTACACAGCGCCACCGCCAAGTTCAGCGCCGTTTGGCCGCCCATCGTTGGCAAGACCGCCTGGGGACGTTCTTTTTCGATCACCTTCGCGACGATTTCCGGCGTCAGCGGCTCGATGTAGGTGCGATCGGCCATGTCCGGGTCGGTCATGATCGTCGCCGGGTTCGAGTTCACCAAGATGACCTCGTAGCCCTCCTCGCGCAGTGCCTTACATGCTTGCGTCCCGGAATAATCGAACTCACAGGCTTGGCCGATAACGATCGGGCCAGAACCGAGTAACAGGATTTTTTTCAGGTCTGTGCGACGGGGCATAATTTTCGCGTCCGAGGGTAAAAAACGAAGAAAGGTGGCGATCGCGACTCGAAGCAGATGGGCGATCGTCGTGCGCCCGTGTGCTCTATCACTCGCGGCGACAGTGCCGACCTATCTCGATAAAGTCCCGCTTATTTTACGGGGTTTCGATCAAGCCTTGATCGCCATCTTGAGACGGAAATGACTGCAAAGGTATGGTAATTGTGTCTGAATTTTGACTTAAGCCGGTTTGCGCGTGTGAATTTCGAGTGATCGAGCCAGCGCGACGTAACGTGATCAGGACTGACGCAGTTCGATCGCAGATGATCTCAAACGATCGCATCCCACAGTAAACCCAAGGCCGCACCGCCGGGGACAAGCATCCAGGTCGGCGTTTTGTAGCGCAAAATCGCCACCAGTGCCGCCACGCCGATCGCCACCACAAACAGCGACGCCACGATCGATGCCTGCACAAACGCCGATCGCGCCAAGGGCAACATCGACGCCGCGATCGTTCCCAGCACCGCAGGCGTCACTCCTTGCAAAAAAGCCTTGACGCGATCGTTTTGCGTTAACCGACGCAGCAGCGGAGCCGCCAAAATAATGAACCCAAAGGACGGCGCAAAAATCGCCACAGTGGACACCAGCGCCCCGAGAAAACCCGCCACTTTGTAGCCCACAAACGCCGCCGTCAGCACCACCGGCCCCGGCGAAAGCTGCCCGATCGCCACGCCGCTGATAAATTCATCGATCGTCAACCAGTGGAAGCGATCGACCACTTCCGACTCCAACAGCGGAATAATCGTCAGTCCGCCGCCAAAAATGGCGCTACCGGCCTTGAGGAAAAACCCCGCCAGCGGTAGGGCAAAATCTGCGATTCGATCGCCGCCCCAAAAACTTGCCATGGTCAACGCTTCGGGGAGTCCGGCTGTCAGGGTCAGGAACGTCGTGGTCAGGAACGACGGGAGGGTTTGGACGCCCGCCAACGGCAATAACCATGCGCTCTGATTCTGATTCGATCGAGAACGGTTCGAGATCGCGGCCAGCAGTAAACCGATCGCGCCCGCCATCAGAAAAATCCACGGCACATCGATCAGGGCGATCGCCGCCAAACCAAACGCCCCGATCGCGATCGCCCAATGCGCCGGATGCTTAATCGCCTTGCGACTCAACTTCCAGCAAAACGCCGCCACGATCGCCACCACCACCGGAAAAATTCCCAGAAACAGCGCATCAAGCTGCGGCACACCCTGAAAGCGAAAGTAACCCCAGGACAGCCCGACCACGAT
Source organism: Geitlerinema sp. S16 (assembly GCA_011390275.1). GTDB lineage: Bacteria > Cyanobacteriota > Cyanobacteriia > Cyanobacteriales > Geitlerinemataceae > RDYZ01. The sequence continues at coordinate 34,389 of JAABST010000041.1, read as the reverse complement.
CAAAAATGCAGGCGCGATGAAACTCAGACCCGCAACGATCGCCCCGATCGTGCCCGATCGCACATAGCCGATATAAATCCCCATCTGTGTCGAAGCCGGTCCCGGCAGCATCTCGCACACCGCCAACCCCTGCGCGAACTCCTCCGGCGTCAGCCAACCGCGTCGCACCACCGCCTCATCATTTTGCAGCGCGATATGCGCCTGGGGGCCACCAAATCCCACCGTTCCCAGGCGCAAAAATAACCGCGCCAGTTCCATTAATCGCTGTGTCATCAGAATCTGTATTGTGGCACTGTGACTTCAAAGCACAGAATACTTTGACCTGTTTTGATCGGGGTTATCTAAGGATTATCATCTGCGTCTTGAATCGCCTCCGCTGCCTGCGCATTAAGGTAATCAATCAGCTCATAAATACGCATTTTGGGAATGTAAGGCCAGCCGCCTTCGGCTTCCATTTCTCGCAGCAACGCATAGAGCGCTTGACGACTATTGGGTAAACTCGGAACAAAATGATCGTTAAATGTATTGCGATGCAATTGCTCGATGACGCGTAGCAATGATAGGAGTGCTGTCGTATCTTGCCCACAGCTTTCGATCGCAGCCTCGACGTGCTGCGTGATCTCTTGGCAGCGTTCCGGCAGGCTCAATTCACGGTGATCAGGTTCCATGGACAATGCAGAGATAAAGGAATACAGGGTTAACAGAGAAGTGTAGAGGTGTCGCAGAGATCCAGGGCAGACAATGACAATAAGATGCACACTGACGATGACAGGACGGAACCTAGCGTCACAACCGTTAGGATCATCATGGCAATGCGCCCACGGTATCACGGGGTTCTCACAAACCAATGCCAATATTCTGGATAATTGACGATTTAGGTCATACGAGTTTTTTTAGCGCTCTCAGGCTTTATCAGTCAGCATCTAGATACCTGAAACTTACTGTAGCTTGCTTGATCGCAAGTTTACTGTGAAACCTAGATTTCACCTCACTTCCACCGTAGGTTAAGTCGGCATGATTGACGACAAAATAGACGCCGATCGGTCTTGCTTATGACCGGTTCTTCCTCGATGATCCAGCCCCCCGATCCAGCGCCGTACACCAGAGTACGGTTCCATCCCACGACGAGTCCGCAGATTTGCCCTTAACATTAGTTGGTAATATCTAGTTCGTCGGCACGTTCGCCGTACCTTCACGGGTCGCCGCCGCTCCGACGCACGAGACACAGACACTATCCGCACGACTCGCGATCGCCCGATCGCCCGCAGCACGACAACCATGGGAAAAGTAGTTGGCATTGACCTCGGAACCACAAATTCGGTTGTCGCCGTAATGGAAGGCGGCAAGCCGATCGCGATCGCCAACGCCGAAGGTATGCGCACGACCCCGTCCGTGGTGGGCTTTAGCAAAGATGGCGAGCGTCTCGTTGGTCAGCTTGCCCGTCGCCAATCCGTCCTCAACCCGCAAAATACGTTCTATGCGGTGAAGCGGTTTATGGGTCGGAAATATTCCGAGCTTGACGAAGTCTCGAAACGCGTGCCGTATACGATCCGCCGGGATGAGTATGGCAACGTGAAGGTCGCCTGTCCTCGGATGCGCAAGGATTTCGCGCCGGAGGAAATTTCGGCGATGATTTTACGCAAACTCGCCGACGAAGCCCAGCGCTATCTCGGCGAAGAGGTGACGGGCGCAGTCGTCACAGTCCCAGCCTACTTTAACGATTCCCAACGGCAGGCCACACGGGACGCCGGACGCATCGCTGGACTGGAGATTAAGCGCATCCTCAACGAGCCGACGGCGGCATCGCTAGCCTACGGTTTGGATAATCGCGCCAATCAGACGATTTTGGTGGTGGATCTGGGCGGCGGTACGTTTGATGTGTCGGTGCTGGATGTGGGGGATGGGGTGTTCGAGGTGCGATCGACCAGTGGTGATACGCAGCTTGGCGGGAATGATTTCGATAAAAAGATTGTGGATTGGTTAGCTGAGGCGTTTTTAGCCAAAGAAGGGCTTGATTTACGCCGCGATCGCCAGTCGCTCCAACGCCTGAACGAAGCCGCCGAAAAAGCCAAAATCGAACTCAGCGGCGTCGGCGTCACCGATATTAATTTGCCGTTCATCACCGCTACGGAAGACGGCCCCAAACATATCGAAACTCGCCTCACGCGCGGCGAGCTGGAATCGATGTGCGATGACCTCGTGCGCCGCCTGCGGATTCCGATTAAGCAGGCCGTACTCGATGCCGAACTGCACCCACGCGATATCGACGAGGTTGTACTTGTCGGCGGCTCGACTCGAATGCCGATGGTGCAAAACCTGGTCAAAACGCTGATCCGCAAAGATCCCAGTCAGAACGTAAATCCGGATGAAGTGGTGGCCGTGGGTGCGGCGATCCAGGCCGGGATTTTGGAAGGGGAAGTGTCAGATGTGTTGCTGCTGGATGTGACGCCGCTGTCGGTGGGTCTGGAGACGATCGGCGGGGTGATGAAAAAACTGATCCCGCGCAATACGACGATCCCGGTGCGGCGATCGGATATTTTCTCGACCTCAGAAAACAATCAAAGCCAGGTCGAAATCCACGTTGTGCAAGGCGAGCGCGAAATGGCCTCGGATAATAAATCCCTCGGTCGGTTTATGCTGTCGGGGATTCCGCCCGCGCCGCGCGGTATTCCCCAGGTGCAGGTTTCCTTTGATGTGGATGCAAACGGCATTTTGCAGGTGAGCGCTCTCGATCGATCCACCGGTCGCGAGCAAAGCGTCACGATTCAGGGCGCATCGACCTTAACTGAGCGGGAAATCGGGCAGGCGATCCAACAGGCCGAAGAATTCGCCGACACTGATCGCCTGCGTCGCGAAAAGATCGATCGCCGCAACCGTGCCGAAGCCCTCGCCACCCGCGCCGAACGCGAGCTGCGATCGGTCGCCCTCGACTTCGGCTTACAGTTCGCCCAGGGACAGCGTCGCCGTATCGATATCCTCGTCCAAGAGCTACGCGACAGCCTCAGCCGCAACGACGAGCGCGGCATCGACCTCAATTCTGCGAGCCTCCAGGATGCAATGTACGAACTCAATCGCGAGGTATCGGAGTTTCTCGGCAATGAAGAGGGCGAAGGCATCATCAACACCATTCGCCGGACGTTTGCCGGTGATGATGATCCGAATTTTGGCTTTGAAGAGCGATCGCCCCGCCTGGGACGCCCGCGCTTTAATGAAAGTCCCTACGACGATCGACCGTACGATCGGCCTGCTCGTCCCGCGCGTCGTCCGGGCAATCGTGGCGATCGACCCGGCGGACGCCCTCCCTCCCGAGTGCCTCGTACAAATGCCTATGACGAAGACTGGGGAGACGAGGATGATTGGTTTTAACGAAGCTAAGTAACAGTTCTGACTTTCAATCGTTCCTGCGCTCTGCGTAGGAACGCCTCTCTAGACGCTTTGCGTCGAGAGTTTGCGGGACGCAGAGCGCCCAGACCGCATTCCCACGCAGATTGTGGGAACGATTAGCGATTATTTATCTTGGGCGATTTACCCCATAATGCGGGCGAAAAAGTCGATCGTGTCTTTCAATGACGCGATAAAGCGATCGACATCCCGATCGGTGTTGTAAAAATACAGACTCGCCCGCGCCGTTGAGCTAATCTCAAACAGCTTATGCAGCGGCTGGGTGCAGTGATGCCCCGTACGAATGGCGATACCGGCTTCGTCGAGCAGTTGGGCGAGATCATTGGCGTGGACGAGATCGCAGGTAAACGCGGCGAGGGCAGCGCGTCCGCTTCCGTCCGGCTTCGGCTTGGGGCCGTAAAACGTCAGTTGCGGGACATCAGCCAGTCGCTCAAACAGGTATTTGCAGAGGTGATGCTCGTAGGCTTCGATCGCATCCATGCCAATGTTCGACAGATAATCGATCGCAGCACCGAGGGCGATCGCTTCACCGATCGCCGGGGTTCCCGCCTCGAATTTATGGGGCAGTCCGGCATAGGTCGAACGCTCCAGTTCCACCTCGGCGATCATTTCGCCACCGCCTAAAAACGGCGGCATCGCTTCGAGGATCGCCTCGGTTCCGTAAAGGAAGCCGATCCCCGTCGGAGCGCACATCTTATGCCCCGAAGCGACCAACCAATCACAACCGATCGCCTGAACATCCAGTGTCATATGCGGCGCACTTTGGCAGGCATCGATCAGCACCTTCGCACCTTGGGCGTGACTGAGGGTAACGATCTCGTTAACAGGATTGATGCAGCCGAGGGTGTTGGAAACATGGACGATCGACACGAGCTTGGTGCGATCGCTCAGTAACGACTTGAAATGATCGAGGTCAAATTCTTGGCTTTCCGTCAGGCCGACAAACTTCAACACCGCGCCCGTCCGTTGCGCCAGCATCTGCCACGGAACCAGGTTACTGTGATGCTCCATCACCGACAAAATGATTTCGTCACCGGCTTGGATGGCGCTATTACCCCAGGCGTAGGCGACGAGATTGATCGCCTCGCTGGCGTTGCGCGTGAAGACGATTTCGTTGCGCGATCGAGCATTGATAAACGCCGCAACCTTATCGCGAGCCGCTTCGTAGGCATCAGTGGCGCGGGCGCTGAGGGTATGGATGCCGCGATGGACGTTGGAGTTATCGCGCGTGTAGTAATGCGCGATCGCGTCGAGTACCGCCTGGGGTTTCTGGGAGGTCGCGGCATTGTCGAGATAGACCAAGGGCTGATCGTTAATCGTCTGATCTAGGATCGGAAAATCAGAGCGAATGCGATCGCCGAAGGTGGTATTAAGCGGGATCTCAGTGGCCAAGGTCATAGGACGCAATTAGACGCAGTTAAACGATGCGAGGTCTTTAGGCTAACAGACAGAGCGTCAACGGGTTAAGCAACACGCAAAGCAAGACGACAAACAATACAACAAGCAATACATAAAGCAACGGGCTAGACCATCTCATCCCAGAGCGTTTCCAAGGTGTAGGGGCTGCCGTCCATTGCCCAGAAGCTGCCGGACACGTAGCGATAGTGCCGATCGAGGGTCGCGATCTCGGCCATGTCGGTTGCGGTCAGCGTTACGTCCGCAGCGGTGAGGTTTTCCGCGAGGCGATCGGGGTTGGTGGATTTGGGAATCGCGGCGGTTCCACGGGCGATCGCCCAGGCGAGCAGCACTTGGGCGGGGCTGGCTTGATGGCGATCGGCGATCGTGCTAATCACAGAATTTTCGAGCAAAATCGGCTCGTCGGGCGCTTTGAAGGCATCGGGGCGATCGCCCGACCCGAGGGGCGAATAGGCCGTGAGGTGAATGTTATTTGCCTTGCAAAAGTCCAGCATGGCGGTTTGTTGCAAATGCGGATGCAGTTCGATTTGGTTTAACTCCGGCGCGATCGTGGCCACCGCGCAGAGCGCTTCGAGCTTTTTAATGCTGAAATTGGAGACGCCGAGATGACGGCAAACGCCCGCGTCTAGCAAGGCTTCCATGCCGCGCCAGGTATCGGCGATCGGCTGTTCCTCCAGCGCAATCAAATCTGATCCCGTTTCTGGCAATAACTGACCGTGGGGCAGACACACCGGCCAGTGAATCAGGTACAAATCCAGATAATCAAGCTGCAAATCAGCCAGGGTTTGATCGATCGCCGATCGTACATGTTCCGGGCGATGGGAATCATTCCACAGTTTCGAGGTGATCCACAGCTCCTCACGGCTGACGATGCCCTCCGTAAAACATTCACTCAGCGCCTGCCCGATCTCCGCTTCATTGCGATAAATCGCCGCGCAGTCAATGTGACGATAGCCCGCTGCGATCGCCGACTTCACCGCCGCCCCGACTTCACCCGGCGCAGATTTCCAGGTTCCAAGACCCAGGATCGGCATCGCATCGTGACCACGAAATTCGAGGGTTTGCATAGTGCAGGGTTATTCGTTGTTCAGTTTCTATTATTAGATGAATCACAGCGGATTCGCCGCACCGCCTAGCTCTTTAATTTTGTCCTGAGCGTTGTTATAACAATTGACCTGACCTTGATCGAGGCAGGTTTTACCGGCACGTTGCAGGTCATCGATCGCGCCAACCCGATCATTCAAGGCTTGGCGCACCAACGCGCGGTTAAAGTAGGCTCCGGCAAAGTTGGGGTTAAGGCGCAAAGCTTGGGTGTGATCTTCGATCGCCTTGCGATATTCACCGATGTCGTTATGAGCGCTGCCACGATTGCTATAGGCCACGGAATTATCGGGATCAATTTCGATCGCTTTGGAATAGTCGGCGATCGCCCGCTCGAAATCCTGTTGAGCCGAATAGGATAAACCCCGATTGCTGTAGCCCTTGGCCGACTCTGGATTCAGTTCGATCGTCCGCGAACAGTCGGCGATCGCCTCGGGATATTTTTGGAGCTGATAGTAGGCGACGCAACGGTTTGTGTAGGCGATCGAGGCGCTGCGATCGATCTCGATGGCTTGGGAACAGTCGTTAATCGCCGCTTCCACTTGACCCATATTGAGCTGAACGCTACACCGATTGGTATAGGCTTCGACGTTTTTCGGATCTAGCTCGATCGTTTTGTTGTAATCCTCCAGCGCTCCCTTATAGTTACCGAGCGCGGAGAGGGCGCGACCGCGACTGTAGTAAGCGTCGGGTTCCTCTGGGGCAACGCGGATCGCCTGGGTGTAGTCGGCGATCGCCTTTTGCTTATCGCCTAGCGCCGAATGCGCCAGACCGCGACTGATGTACGGATACGGATTTTCCGCATCGAGCAAAATGGCCTGGGTGTAATCCTGAATTGAAGATTGAAAATCATCCACATCGTGGGAGGCGAGGCCGCGATGGTAGTAGGCATCGGGGTCGTTGGGATTGAGCTGTAAAACGCTGCTGAAATCGGCGATCGCGGCTTGCAGATTGCCCATATCGGCATAGGCAAGGCCGCGATTAAAGTAGGCGTCGCTGTCGTTCGGGTTTAGCTCCATCGCCGTGGAATAGTCGGCCAGCGCCATTTCATAGTTACCCATATCAAAATGGATATTGGCACGCTTGTAGTAGGCATTCGCATCGTCGGGATTGAGGTCGATCGCGCGATCAAAATCCAGCAGCGCTCCGGGTTCGTCCCCCTCTTCAATCTTTTGCAAACCCCGCTGATAAAACGCCTGCGCCCGACCCGCACTCGGATATTGCCAAAACCAAAACACGCCCAGCACCGCAAACAGCGCCAACAGTGCAAATCCAGCAGTGCGGGGAACGGGGGGTTTAACCTGGCGAGCCTTGTCTTTGATCAGCTCCCACAGCGGCTTCGGTGGGGGAGCCGTATGATCGATCACGCTTTCGATCGGCTCATCATCTTCCTCGTTACCCACAAGGTAATAGGACATGACTGGATCGAGATCATCGAGCACTTCTCGCGCCGACTGATAGCGCTGCCCGCTCGAATAGGCTACCATGCGATCGAGAATGGCCGCGAATTCGTCCGAGACGGCGCTGACCCGATCGCGCCACTGCATGATGCCATCACGATCCTGGAGCTTCGGTAAATTGTTCGCCGATATGCCCGTGAGCGCCTGCACGGCGATCGCCCCAAGGGCATAGATATCGCTATTAAACTGCGGATTACCCTGAAATTGCTCGACGGGCATATACACCGGCGTACCGGCGGCGATCGTCCGGTTTCTGGCCTCACCCGCGATCTGTTGGCTCAGTTCTTTTACCGAACCAAAATCAATCAGAACAATCTCGTTATCTTCGCTACGACGGATCAGATTTTCGGGTTTAACATCGCGGTGAATCACATCCTCGTTGTGAATAAACTCCAGAATTTCAAGCACGCGATAGATAATGGCCGCTACCTCAGATTCGCTCAAGGGCTGTCCTGGAACGATCTCTTCTGAAAGCGGCTGACCATTGACGTATTCTTTAACGAGATAAAGCTGGCTGTTTTCCTCAAAATAAGCCAACAGCCGAGGAATACTGTCGTGATTGCCTAATTTTTCAAGGGTTTCTGCTTCTTGCTTAAATAAGCGCTCGGCAGTTTGGCTACCATCGACTTCTTCACGCACCTGCACCAGTTGCTTGACCACACACTTCGGCATACCCGGACGGCGCAAATCAGCAGCGAGATAGGTCTGACCAAAGGAGCCGGAACCAAGTACTTTAATGATTCTGTAACGTCTGTCGAGCAGTTGACCAATCACGAATTTTTCGACCCCAGCCTCGCCGTACTTACTGATTATATTCCACTATTTTTGGCGGTTTCCCAGAGGACAACGCCACCGATCGCTCGTTTTGCTCGTTTGATTCCTGCACGTCGCGATCGCGCTGATCGATCAGGGCTTGGCGCCGCCGTGCGATGCGTCGATTGCGCAGCGTCAACAGAAACAGCGAAATCATATACGTGATCGAACCCAGCAGCAGACCCATGACGATCGATCCGATCCCCAAGGGAATCGAGATGTCTCGCATCTGCAACAGCATGTCATCAAACGAGTCCCAGCGTAGGGGAGCGGGCGCTTGAAAATTGGGCAACAGGAACAGCCCGAGGTTGTAGTTGAGCCAAAAAATGGGGACGTAGGTGAGGGGATTACTCAGCCAGGTTCCGATCGCAGCGCAGAGTTTATTACCGCGCAACAGAATCGCGAGGAGAACCCCGATCGCCGTTTGTCCGCCAAAGAGGGGTAAACATGCCGCAAAAACGCCGATACCCAGTCCACAGGCGATCGAATGTGGGCGATCTCGCACGCGTTGAAGACGACGTCTGAGATAGGACAACCATCGCCATCGTGCGGGCAATCGTCGAATCTTGCGGCAAGCACTCGATTTCATAGACAAAAGTGGGGCAACTGTCGTGTTAAAGCAGAAGGGCGCAGCAGACTTAAACTCGGCTTGCTGCGCCCCCATACCTACAAATTATAGGAAAATCGCTCCTTACCCCATCGGCGATCGTCACGAAACGTAGTTCCCTCGGGCTAAAATCCCGCCGGAATCGCTTAGACAAGGCCAAACTTCGACCCTGTCAAAAGCCGATTTTCTTGAAAACTGAGCCGATCGAAGCCTGAGATGTGCCGTAAAGATTGGCCGCACTTTGACTTTCGGAAGACTAGACGATCGAGGAGGTGTGATCATGCTCGCCGATCAGTTTCTCGACCCGAGCCTCATCGATTCGCGTGATCAGCCGTTTCGCTTCGTGTAAATCACGGGTCGTCTTCGCCACGCTGAAGGTTGACGTAATCGAAAACAAGACGCCCATCCCGAGAAATGCCTTTTTCCACGGATCGACGGGCATATAGACAATACCCAGGGCGAGAACCGAAATCGAAAGAATAAAGGATGCCCAGGCTTGAAAAACCCAGGCCGGACTGTGTTGATGTTTCATCACAAAAAGCTCCATCGAGGCCATGCGTACAGATTAAAGAGCGCCGCCTACGGAATCATCTTGATCGATCATGTCGTTGGGTCGTGATTGATCGCGAGGCTTCAAACGCAGCTAGCGCGGGTTCAGGATGCTTTTAGGCTAGTCACTGGTCAGCGTCTAGATCTGATTGGGTAGGCCAATCTCTAAATCGTCCTGATGGTATCCCCACCGGTGTGAGCGGGCTGAAATAATACTTCTACATAATTTCAGGAAGCACGTTTCTCGAATCTTGTCTGATCGTTATTTTGTATTCTTAAGAAATTTCACATAAAGACCATTTTTTAAATTATTAGACTAACCTAAATCTATGGCAATTGATTATTATCAATAAAGACCAAACTTTCTTTTTTAGTCCTGATTAAATCTTCACAAAGTCTTCACATTTAGGTAGACACAAAATCAAGAAGACTCTCTAGCTTTCTCTTCCCCAAAAAGTCCGGTTTTCGTCCGTTCCAATCTGCCCGTTCAAAATTAAACCATTACATTCCTTTTTTACGATAAATCGTACTCCACGAAAATATTGGATAGATTTGTCAGGGATTACGCATCTATGAAATTCAACAGCCTTTCCCAACTAATTCGCTTCCTCCAGGACGATTTAAACGTGCCGACCAATTCGATTACCCTCGTTTTGCGTCAACGCGAACTTTCCCTCAATACGCTGCCCATGCTGCTCTGGCAATACGGCTTAATCGACTTACAGCAGCTCGATCGCATTTTTGATTGGCTTGAGGCCAGATAGACTTTTGTAAAGAAATATATCTATGTCGCAATACGAAAAACCGAATATAGACCTGGATAGTTTGGCGAGCGAAATGAAACGTTAAACTCGCGAATTCAAACAGAAGAGAATGCTAGGCTCGGGACGTGCCGTTCAGCTTAGTTATTGGAGGCTGTCCAACGTGACGACGATTCCCTCTCCCCCTAGTATTTCTCCTAAGCAAATGACGCTGCTACGGATTGTGGCGGCTATGGCTTGGGCCGATGGTCATCTGGCAGAAGAAGAAGTTGAGGTTGCGATCGAGAATTTTAGTCAAATTTTCTCGAAGCACGACGATCACAAAGCGCGTTTACAGGAAGAGCTGCGCGAGTATTTGATGCAAAATTTGCCGCTCGAAAGTCTGGTGCCGCAGTTGGAAACGGTGGAGGAACGCGAGCTAGTGCTGAAACTGGGCTATGAAGTGATCGCATCGAGTGCCCGATCGCCGCACGAACCGACGATCAATGCAGAAGAAGCGATGGCCTACGCCAAGCTCGTGCGCTTGCTCGGTCTATCGGACGAAACGGTGCAGACAATTGAAGACAGTGTCGATCACGACACGCTCCAAGGCCAAGATTGGATGACCAATATCACAAACGATCTAGAGCAACTGGCTCGCGACGCTACCTGATATTTCTTGATACGTACAGGGAAGGGCGAGAAGTCCGACTTTTTCAAAAAGTCGGACTTCTGAGATTGGCTATTATTTCTGAGCAATACCCTAAGGTCGTCTCAGGGCTGTTTTTTGGGATTGATGCGCGGTTAATGCCAGTCCGATCGCGTTCAATCGCGTTCAATCGCGTTCAATCGCACTTAACAGTGGGGCGAGTCCCGGTGGTTGCGGTATCTTGAGAAAAGTTTTTAAGCCCAGCTTGGTGTCATCATTGCCCAAGCTTCGATTTTTCAACCTTTTTTCAAGCCTACGTTGACCCGACTCGTACTGTTGCCCTGTGGCACAGTGCGCGGCCACACCACTTTTACGATCGCCCCATGACTGCCGTTAACATCCCCGCTTCCGATCCCGCTCGCGACCCTGCTAGCACCGATCAAGCCACCCCGAAACCCCGCACTCTCGCCCACCAAAACGCGAAGGGACTCAAACCCGGTAGCCCGAAACCGGCGAAAGAGCTGTGCAGCGAGTGCGGCCTCTGCGATACGCACTACATCGCTTACGTCAAAGATGCCTGCGCGTTTCTCAATCAGCAGTTTGACGGGCTGGAAACGGCCAGCCACGGGCGCACGCGCGATCTCGAAGATGATAACGAGCTGTATTTTGGTGTGCATCAGGAGATGTTTGCCGCCCGCAATACGCAGCCGATCGAGGGCGCACAGTGGACGGGCATTGTCAGTACGCTGGCCTGCGAGATGCTCGAACGCGGCTTAGTCGAGGGCGTGATCTGCGTGCAAAATTCGCCGACCGATCGCTTTGGACCGATGCCGATTGTGGCGCGAACTCCGGCGGAGGTACTGGCGGCGAAGGTGAACAAGCCGACGCTATCGCCGAATTTGTCGGTACTGGAACAGATCGAACAGGCGGGCATGAAGCGCGTTTTGGCGATCGGCGTGGGCTGTCAGATCCAGGCGCTGCGAGCGGTGCAGCATGAAATCGGCCTCGAAAAGCTGTACGTGCTGGGGATGCCCTGCGTGGATAATGTCGATCGCGCCGGTCTGCAAAAATTCCTGGAAACCACGAGCCGATCGCCGGAAACCGTGGTGCATTACGAGTTCATGCAGGATTTTCGGGTTCACTTCCGCCATGAGGATGGATCGATCGAACTCGTGCCGTTCTTCGGTCTGAATACAAAAGAACTCAAAGACGTGTTTGCTCCGTCCTGCATGAGCTGTTTTGACTACACGAATGGTTTGGCGGACTTGGTCGTCGGCTACATGGGTGCGCCGTTCCAGTGGCAGTGGATCGTGGTGCGGAACGAGACCGGGGCGGAGATGTTGGAGTTGATTCGCGATCGGCTCGAAACGCAGCCCGTTAGCTCTAGCGGCGATCGTAAACAGGCCGTCCAGCAAAGCATCCCGGCCTACGATATGGGCGTGACGCTGCCGATGTGGGCGGCGCGATTGATGGGTGTGTTTATCGAACGCTTTGGCCCCAAGGGTCTGGAGTATGCGCGATTCTCGATCGATTCGCACTTCACGCGCAATTATCTCTACACCCAGCGCAACCACCCCGAAACGCTGGAGGCCCACGTTCCCGAGTTTGCGAAAAAGATCGTCAGTCAGTACCAGTTACCCAAGTCCTAGATTCCGTTATCCCAATCCCGTTATCCCAACCCCAGACCAGCATGACAATACGACGTTTACTGTGGTTGCTTTGCGTTCTGGGTTTAGCCGGAGTCTGGATCTTGCTGGCCGCGTCACCGTTGGCCTAACCGTTATCGCGATAGGACTTCTGGGATGGGCGATTATGTTTGGGCAATACTCTTAATCAAACCCATATTGCGGCGCATTCGGCTGGGCGATCGCCACAAACTCCGTCACCTCCGGCGGACAGCCAAAACGACCGGGAAAATACGACCCCAAACCGCGATTCACGTACAGCCGATTGCGACCCAGACGAAACATTCCCGACGCCCATTCCCAGTGCTGCGTCACATAGTTTCCTTTACCCAAGAGCGGCAGGTAAGGATAAAGCGGTTTGGGAATAATCCAGCGAAAAAAGTCGAGGTATTTTGGCAGAGGGCCGAGGAACGGCAGTACGAGCTGGCCGCCGTGGGTGTGGCCGGACAGGATCAGGTCACAACGCCAGCGGCGCAGGGTCTCAGCGGTGTCGGGATTGTGGGACAGGACGATACGCGGTACATCAGGATCGAGATCGCGAAAGATGGGCGCGGGGTCGAATTCACCCGACCAGAGATCCGCGAGACCCACCAACGCTAAACCATCGCCAGCGGGATACACCACCTGATTCCACAACACGCAAATCCCGATCCGCGCCAAGGCTCGGGTGACGTAATGACGGGCTTTGGGGAAGTAGATATCGTGGTTGCCGAGGATGGCGTAGATGCCGTGGCGGGCGTGCAGCCGTTTGAGAAACGGGATCAGCGTGTCGATCGGCTCGGGAACGTCGTGAATAAAATCCCCAGTGAGGACGATAATGTCCGGTGCGTTACGGTTTACGATGTCGATCGCCTGGTTGAGTAAGCGATCGGAGAGCTGACCGTTGGTGTAATGCAGATCCGAGAGTTGGACGATTTTAAGCCCGTGAAGTCGTTGCGGCAGCTTGGCGAAGGGAATCGTCAGGCGTTCAACACGCAGTTTTCCCGTACGGATCGGTTTCATCGATCGATCATCCTGATTGGCATGGGGTTTGAGGCTCGAACGGCACACCAAACTAGACACACGTTCAGCTTGGCTTTGCGGCTGTGGTTGAATGAAATACCGGATGAAAGCGACACCGTTTATTAGGTCATCATATCGGGAATGTCGAGTCCTTTGCCCCTTGCTATGCCTGACCCCATCACACTGATCGCTGATACCTCCGATCGCCTCGATCGTCTCCTGGCCGATCGCATTGGCGATCTTTCCCGATCGCGCCTCCAAAGCCTGATCGAGGAAGGACATGTTCGCCTCAATGACATCATCTGCACGCAAAAAAAACAGAAACTCAAACCCGGCGATCGGCTCGAAATCACCATCCCCGACGCCGAACCCCTCGATACCCTGATTCCGCTCGATCTTCCCCTCGATATTCTGTACGAAGATGATGACCTACTGATTATTAATAAACCTGTCGGTCTCGTCGTCCATCCCGCCCCCGGCCATGCCCAAGACACGTTAGTCAATGCCCTGCTGCACCACTGCGGTGACCAGCTCTCCGGTATCGGCGGAACCCAGCGCCCCGGCATTGTTCACCGCCTCGACAAAGACACCACCGGCGCGATCGTCGTCGCGAAAACCGACCTCGCCCATCAGCATCTTCAGGCACAGATCGCCGCCAAAACCGCACGGCGCGAATACCTCGGCCTCGTCTACGGTTCCCTTCGCGAGGATCACGGTACGATCAATCTTCCCGTCGGTCGCCATCCCGCCGATCGCAAAAAGATGACCATCCTGGACGTTGATCATGGGGGGCGTGTGGCGATGACCCATTGGGATGTGATCGATCGCCTCGGCAACTACACGCTGATTCACTTCCGCCTAGAAACCGGACGCACCCACCAAATCCGCGTCCACAGCGCCGCGATCGGCCACCCAATCATCGGCGACCCGCTCTACAGCTTCGCCCAGACGATCGGCGTCAACCTACCCGGACAAGCCCTCCACGCCTGGAAGCTCACCCTTCTTCATCCGCGCACCGGCGAGGAAATTGCCGCGATCGCCGATCCGCCGCCGGTCTTTGACAAACTATTACGTGTATTGCGGAGTCGCCAATCGCGATCGGGAAAATAGTAAAATTATTAAGCTGTAGCTTTACATAACATGTATTAAGCGAACAGAAACTTTTGTGGGTAGTGATGCACCATAATTTAGCCCGATCGCTGAGATCCGACATGGCTTAGTGGTTCAAGTTCGCTAAACCATGAACTTAAATCGTTATTGCATCACTGCTTGTTTTTAAATTTATTTTAATAATGACAAGTCTGTATGATTCTTTACCCAATAACCCTAAGATACCCCTGCTTCTTCTCGTTGACGATATTCCAGAAAATTTAAAAGTTTTGAGGGGGAAAATAGCATCCTTTCCCTGTCGATTAACGTTTGCCGTGAATGGCATTCAAGCTATAGAAAGAGCGAAGGAAAGCTTGCCAGATTTAATCCTATTGGATTTGATGATGCCTGGAATGAATGGCCTTGAAGTGTGCCAGCATCTCAAGCAAGATCCAAAGACAGCGGACATCCCCGTTATTTTTCTCACGGCGAGTAATGATGTTAGCAATCTAGAGCAAGCCTTTGCCGTCGGCGCTGGTGACTATGTTACGAAGCCATTTCGCGTGGAAGAGCTGATTGCTCGTATTACCAATCACCTCGAACTGGCAAAACTGCGTCGTCAAGCTCAACTCAAAGCGCAGCAAGAATCCATCCTGCGCGAATTAGTGACGGAGATTCATGGCTCGCTTCAGCTTAAACAGATTCTCTCGACTGCCGTTAATAACGTCCGAAATTTACTCGGTGCCGATCGCATCGCGATCGCTCGCTACCCATCCACGAAAGCATCGGTGATTGTCGCCTCTACCGATGCAGCGTTGCAGCGTGCCAACTATCCAATTGACAATTCTCTCAATCTAAAACCGCATATTCGATCGACGACTCACCCCGAAAGCTTGACTCTCGGCGATCGTGATTGGTTTCAACGTTGCCAAATCGAAGCCGAGTATCGTCTTCCCATTATCGAAGATTCTAAGCTGTGGGGAATGCTTCTCATTCATGGCCAAGACGCCATGATGGACGCGATCAATCTAGACTTGCTTGAACCCGTTATTGCCCAGCTCATCATTGCGATTCAACAATCAAACTTGCACTATAGTTTGCAGCTTGCGAACGCCGAATTAACGCGACTCAGCAACCTAGATGGTCTAACCAAAATTGCCAATCGTCGAGCGCTAGATGAGTATCTCAATCGAGAATATCGACGATTACAGCGCGAGCAAAAAAACATGTCGATCATCATGATCGATATCGATTATTTTAAGCGATATAACGATACCTACGGCCATCCTCAAGGTGACCAGTGCTTAATCGTGGTGGCTCAGTTGCTACAAAAAGCCGTGAGCCGATCCAGCGATTTTGTAGCACGCTATGGCGGTGAAGAATTCGCGATTGTTTTGCCGAATACCGATGCTCCGGGAGCCATTCATCTTGCTCGCCAGATCGAGAAAAATTTAGCTGATCTCAATCTTGAACATAGCGCTCATCTCTCTAGCGACCACATCACGTTAAGCATGGGCGTTGCTTCGATGATCCCGACGATCGGGATGTCACACCATGAGATTATTGCGGCGGCGGATGCTGCCCTCTTTCAGGCGAAGGAACATGGACGAAACTGTATTTGTTGCGCAGATGCAGAGATGGCGCAATTGTTAGCCTTAAATATTGAGGCGGGGCTAGAACGCTGCGATCGCGATGCGCCACTGTATCAGGAATTGCTGGATGTTTTCCTTCAGACTCACGCTGATTTTGAGTCACAATTGCAACAGGCTCAACAGCTTGGCGATCGTAACCATTCGTTTTATCTCGTCAATATTTTACGAGGCGGCTCGAATAATATCGGAGCGAAGACACTGGAACGAATGATCGTTCGTCTGGAACAACAGTTAAAAACAAAAGACATCGATCACCCCGAGTTGCAGGATGATATTGCCAATCTAGTGTCGGAGTTAGACCGGGTTCGATATGCGATCGAAGCCTTCAAGCGGTCTACCATTCATTCGCAGGATCAATCGCCATTGCTGCCATAGACCAGGGCAAATGTAGACTCGTTGACCACGATGAGATACTGAACTCACCGGATGCGTTTGCCCTAGAAAAAATATCGAAAAATAGTCATCGGTAAAGCCTAATGGTATAAACGGTTGAGTATTTTTTCGGTGTGAGGGAGAGTCCATATCGTGGCGATCGCAACAGGAATTGCAATAGGAGCCGGAGCGGTCGTAGGTGCAATCGGCCTCGGGCTACTGGGATTTGAGGCGAAATATCGCCAGCGTCAGGGCAATGATCTGGTGTTTAAGCCCGGACAGTGGGAGACGATCGAACGGAGCGCTGATCGTGTCCTGCTCGTAGGTGAAACCGAGCTGTATAACGCCACGGATGCATTGGAGATCATGATCCCCGAGGTATCGGCAGAGGTGACGCTGCTCGGCGGTGATGACCTGCACGGGATTCAGTCGGACATTCGCATCACGCCCCAGCATCCTGACGCACCTGCTCGTGAAGATGGTTACTGGTTTGCCTATATCGTCAAAGCGAAGCACAGCACCGGGGTGAAGATCTCGATCGAGCTGACTGGCGCGAATCTTGAGCGGATCAAAACCGTCTGGCTGCGGTTTAACTACATGACCTACGGCCCCGCCGGACGCATTCCCAAAATCGGCCACGCCGTCGTCCCACTGGACTATCCCGATCGCAATGCCCCGCCCAACTGGCTCGATCGCGATCGCGCCCAGGTCTTCCCCGTCAAAACCCACCTGCTCACCCACCTCGATGATCCCGTCGAAGTGGTGTGCCGTTACGTGCTGCCCCACTCGCAAGAGGGCGACATCGTGACGATCGGCGAAACGCCGGTCGCGATCATGCAGCAGCGTTGGCGCTACCCCGCTGATGTCAAACCGGGCTGGCTGGCGAAACGGCTGTGCTATTTCTTCTTGCCCACATCGAGTCTGGCGACGGTGTGCGGGCTGCAAACCCTGGTGGATGTGTCCGGCGCGTGGCGGGTTGGGCTGGCTTTTGCGATCGGCGCGATCGCCAAAATCTTCGGTCGTCCCGGCGTGTTCTACCAGCTCGCAGGCGAACAGGCACGTTTGATCGATGACGTCACCGGCACGTTGCCCCCCTACGATCGTTTCATCGTCCTTGGTCCCGCTGATGCCCAAGGTCTAGTCAATCGCATCAAGCGCGATACCGGCCTGGAAGCCGCCGTCGTCGATGTGAACGATCTCAAAGCGGTCAAAGTCTTAGCCTCGTCGTCCTCCAAGATTGACGGTGTATTGCAAGATGCGCTTCGCAGCAATCCTGCCGGTAATGCGGATGAACAAACGCCGGTTGTGCTGGTGCGTCCGAAGCTGCGTTAAGCGCTTGGGGCAGCAACGAGCAATAACGATCGAGAACGATTAACCACATCGAGATCGCATCGAGATCGCATCGAGATCGCAATATTGATGCAAGAATCTCAAGACACGAGATAATAGATAAAGATGCGTGAGTTATCGATGTCGATCTTGGTATTGAAAGTAGTCTTAGATTGAGGTTGGTGATCGCGCTTTGATGCTCACCACTGTTTTAATATGACCTTCGATTCCAACAAGCTCGATATCCGTGCCTTGCAATTTCGCGATCTCGATGCGATCGAAGCGTTGTTGCCCCAAGCTCTGACGGCTCGCAGTTCGGGATCGATTCTCGACCTGGCGACGCACCTCGATCGCATCCGCAGCTACTACGGCCTCCTCACGTGCCTGAGTTTGCTACCGACGCACTATCAACATTTATTTTCCGTGTTTGTGGCGGAGCAAAATCGCCAAATTCAGGGAGCCGTTCAGGTCTCGCCGTCCAATCGTGGCGCGACCACCTGGCGGATCGATCGCCTCATCGCCGATCCGAGCCGTGGCGCTCAGGACACCAGTACCGCGTTAATTCGCCACTGTTTGCAAAACCTCTGGAAAGCGCGGACGTGGCTCGCAGAGGTGAAAGTCAGCAACGCCGATGCGATGGCGATTTATCGTCAGAACGGCTTTCAATGTCTGACGCAGGTAACGCACTGGGACTTTAGCGCCGATCTGCTCGCCGAACTGAGTCAGCGTGAACCGGATTTGCCGAACCTGATGCCCGTGAATAACTCCGATGCGCCGCTGCTCTATCAGCTCGATACAGCGTCGATGTTGCCCCACGTGCGTCAGGTGTACGATCGCCACGTGTGCGACTTCAAAACGAGCCTGTTCGATTCGCTGATGGATGGGTTCAAGCGCTGGATGAGCAAAACCGATTCGGTGGCGGGCTATGTGTTCGAGCCGCAGCGCAAAGCGGCGATCGGCTACTTTCACATGCAGCTCAGTCAGCAAGGGACATTTCCCCACCGCGCTGAGTTAACCGTTCACCCGGCCTATACCTGGCTCTATCCCGAGCTGTTGGCACAGATGGCACGGGTCACGCGCGAGCTTCCGGCACAGTCCTTGCGGTTAACTTCGGCGGACTACCAAACCGAGCGCGAAGAATTTTTCCAGCGGGTCGGTGCGCGTCCGGTGGAGCATACGCAGCTCATGTCGCGATCGGTGTGGCACAAGCTGCGCGAAACCAAGCAAGTAACCCTCGACGGCCTGCACCTGTCGGACGTGCTGGGCGGCTTCCAACCGGCGCGTAAGCCGATCCCCAGCCGCTGGCTTCAGCATTTGTACGAGCTGGAAAGCTACAAAGACGACCAAAATCCTGACAATCCTAACGGCGATCGTAACTAGCTCCCCCTCGCTCCCGTCAGGCACACAATCCAACAGCCGGGTTTCTGCAATAACGTTTTGGTCAGAATCTTCAGAATTTTCAGAATCTTATTGATGTTCTAATCCGCCGATCCGTATTGTTTAGACACCCGATTGCTTAACCGCTTCCCGCTTCCTGCTTCCCTCTCTCTCGCAATCTCGCAATCTCGCAATCTCTCTAACGCAACTATGGCAATGATCGCCGTCATCGACTACGACATGGGCAACCTGCATTCGGCCTGCAAAGGGCTTGACAATGCGGGTGGCCACACTAAGGTGACCGACGTTCCCGAAGAGATTCTGGCGGCAGATGCGGTGGTGTTGCCGGGAGTGGGATCGTTCGATCCGGCGGTGCAACATTTGCGATCGCGCGGTCTCGAACAAACGATCAAGACCGTGATCGAGTCCGGTAAGCCGTTCCTAGGGATTTGCCTCGGACTCCAGATTTTGTTTGACCGTTCCGAAGAAGGTTCCGAACCCGGCCTCGGAATTATCCCCGGCACGGTGCGCCATTTCACCCCCGAGCCAGGAATCACCATTCCCCACATGGGCTGGAATCAGCTTGAGTATGCCCAGCCAAACAGTCCGCTGTGGGGCGGTCTTGGTGACTCGCCTTGGGTGTATTTCGTTCATTCCTATTACGTCGATCCGATCGACCCCAGCATCAAAGCTGCGACGGTACACCACGGCAGTCAGCACGTCACCGCCGCGATCGCCCGCGACAACCTGATGGCCGTCCAGTTTCACCCCGAAAAATCATCCGACGCTGGCTTAAAACTTCTTTCCAATTTCGTTCAACTTGCGGAGGCTTCCTCATGAGCACCCCTTCCCGATCGACATCTTCCGACTCTGCCACTCGCGAAAAAACGCCGGTTCCGCCGATCGAAATCAACGTTGACGCCACAACCCTCACGGCGATCGTTGTGGCACTATTAATCGTTCCCTTGCTACTGTCTGGCTTCTTCTTCCAGTAATCTTTGAGCGTTCAGAGAGAGGTTGGCGCAGTGGTTGCGGGATGGATTTCCTTTTAGATTCTCCGACTGCATTCAAACATGGACGATTTACCGCCGCCGGACGCCGCCTCGGTTAACCCTGGCATCGATCGCGCCGACGCCCTCGATGCCTTGCGCGGTCTTGCGGTCTTGATGATGGTCTTTTCCGGGCTGGTTCCCCGCAAACCGCCGCTTCCGGCCTGGATGTATCACGCTCAGGTCGCGCCGCCTGATTTTGTCTTTGATCCCCTGCTGCCCGGTTTAACCTGGGTGGACTGGGTGTTTCCGCTGTTTTTGTTCGCGATGGGTGTCTCGATTCCGCTGGCACTGTCGCGGCGAATCGATCGCCTCGTCGGTGACGATTCCTTAACTCTGATCGCGATCGTCCGCCTCCTTTGGGACATCGCCCGCCGCTGGATCGAACTCAGCGCCTTCGCGATCGTCCTGCAACATTTCCGCCCGAACCACCTCAGCGCCAAACCAACGGATCTGACCTGGTGTTTGACGCTGATCGGGTTTGGGCTGTTGACGCTGGTGTATGTGCGCTGGCCACAATCCTGGCGATCGCGGTGTCCTGATTGGATGCCGATCGCGGCGAAAGTGGTCGGCTGGATTGCGATCGCGATTTTGATGGCAACCCTGCCGTTTCGTGACGATACCGGGTTTGATCTGGCACGGCAAGACGTGATTTTGATGCTGTTGGCGGTGTCGGCTTTGGTTAGCTCGCTGCTGTGGCTGGTGACGCGATCGCGCGGGTCGTGGCGGCTCGGGGCGCTGGCGTTGCTGTTGGCGCTGCGATTATCGGCGACGGCGGACGGCTGGGTTGCATCGGTCTGGAATGGTTCGCCGGTAAGCTGGCTGTTTCGGGTGGAATATCTGCAATATCTGTTTATCGTCGTGCCGGGAACGATCGCGGGCGATCTGCTGCTGCGCTATTGGCGCGATCGAGCGGTGGAGACGAGTCGCGATCTCGCGACTCATGCTGTATCCCGGTGGCGCTGGTTGGCGATCGCCAAGCTGCTCGGCCTTCTGCTCTTGACGTTACTAATTGGTTTGCAAGGTCGCTGGGTCGGGCTAACGACGGCGATCGCGATTGTGGGAGTTGTGATCATTCTTGTCAGCTTGCCGCGCGGCGATCATCTTTCTGCTGGCGATCGATTTCGATCGCAGCTCATCCGCTGGGGATCGTATTGGCTGATCCTGGGGCTATTTTTTGAACCGTTTCAAGGCGGCATTCACAAAGATCCGCCGACCCTGAGTTACTTTTTTATTACCGTCGCGATGTCGCTGTTTTTATGGGTGAATCTAACGATCGCGATCGAGGATTTTGATCGACCCTTTCGGACGCGGCGCTGGCTGCAACTGGCGATCGACAATGGCCGCAATCCGATGGTGGCCTACGTCGCCTATGCCAATGTGCTGCTCCCCGTGTTTAACCTGACGCGCTTACATCCGGGGTTGAGCCTACTCACGCAAGCGCCCGTTTTGGCGATGATGCGGGCGATCGTCTATACGCTATTGGTGGCGCTGTTTACGAGTTGGCTTCTCCGTTTGAAAATCATCTGGCGAACCGGCTAACGTGTCCTAAATTTGTACTTTTTATTTTTTGGGTATACCAACCTGAACAATCAAGCCGGAACCCGATCGCGGGTTTCCGAAAGGTGACCATCTTCGAGGTGAACGATGCG
This sequence comes from Geitlerinema sp. S16, assembly GCA_011390275.1. Classification (GTDB taxonomy): domain Bacteria; phylum Cyanobacteriota; class Cyanobacteriia; order Cyanobacteriales; family Geitlerinemataceae; genus RDYZ01. The sequence goes on along the minus strand of JAABST010000041.1, from coordinate 12,445 downwards.
ATCGGCAACGTCCAGAATGCGGTTGTCGTGGGTGACGAGCAGAATGGTGCAGTGTTCTTGTTTGGCGAGGTCGTGGAGCAAATCGACGATCGCGCGACCGGTTTTGCTGTCGAGGGCGGCGGTGGGTTCGTCGGCCAGGACAATTTTCGGCTGGGAGACGAGGGCGCGGGCGATCGCGACCCGCTGTTTTTGGCCGCCGGACAGTTTATCGGGATAGTAGTCGAGACGATCCCCGAGGCCGACGTGATTGAGAATCTCGGCGGCGCGATCGTCCATTTCGCGCGGCGCTAGATCGGGATGAAGTTCGAGGCTCATCCGAACGTTACCGCGTGCGGTCAAGCTCCGATGGAGGTTATGGGCTTGAAAGATGTAACCTGTATTTCTCCGAGCGCGGATTTGCTCACGGCGGGATGCGCCGACGAGTTCATGTCCGAGCAGGTTCAGGCTGCCGGTTTGCGCCGATCGGAGTGCGCCGACGAGCGTAAGCAGCGTCGTTTTGCCAGAGCCAGAGGGGCCAGTCATCAGGACGATTTCACCGGGAGAAATGGTCAGATTGATATCAAACAGGACTTGGTTACGGAGATTGCCTTCGCCGAAATAGTGATCAAGGTGTTGGATGGCGATCGCGGCGTTGGGTCTGGCTTGATCGATACTTGGCATCGTGGTGTGGCTCGATCTGAACATGGTGGCCGAATTCGTCGAAGACCCGAAAACTGTTTAAGCTAGACAATACGTTGCTTTGCCGACATTAATTGAGTAGTAGAACGGATGACAGCATTCCCGGAACCGCAGCCGAAGCGTTTATTTCTCGGCTCTCTTGAAAGCGAAATTATTGATATCCTCTGGGATCTCGAACCCGTGACGGCTCGATCGATCCACGAGCGCATTTTATCTGATCCCGATCGCGAACTGGCGTATTCCTCCGTGACAACGATCTTGCAGCGTTTGGAGGACAAAGGCTGGGTGAAGCGCACCAAACAAAGCCGCGCCTTCGTCTGGAGTGCCACGATCAATCGCCAGTCCGCTCGTGTGCTGCGGGCGCGGGAACATCTCAGCAACTTTCTGGAGCTGGGCAATGCGGATGTTGTCGCCGCCTTTGCCAACAATCTCGATCGCGATAGCCTCGATCGCCTCGATGCGATCGCCCAACGTCTGCGCGATGTTCGCCGCCAACGTGAGGAGGAAGGGTAATGCATATTGCGATTTTGCTCTTGGCCGTGGCCGGAGCCTGGGGAACTCGTCGGTATTGCGCCGGGGCGATCGAGCGCTGTCATCGGGAAGCGCGATCGTGGCGCGAACGCTGGTCGTGGGCGATCGGGGCGATCGTCGTGCCAGCCCTGTGGTTTATGATCGCCGTCCTGGCCGTGGGCGTGATGGGGACACACGGAACGATGTTTGGCTATTCCGTCAGTGCGATCGGCCTCTGGTTTAGCGGCAGTCTCCTCGCCACCATTACAGTCTTGCTGATCGTGCTGTTGGGGCGATCGTGGCAGATTCAGCGCGAACTACAGCACTACCCGAGTACGGCTTTCACCTCGCCAAAGCTAGGTCAAACCCTCGAAATTCGCACCATTGCCTCACCGTCCTGGTTCGCGGGACAGGTCGGCATCGTAACGCCAGAACTGACGATCGGGCGATCGCTCCTCACGAGTCTGGCTCCCGAACAGCTCGAAGCGATCGTTGCCCACGAATGCGCCCATGCCCACTATCACGACACCCTGATTTTCTTCCTGCTGGGCTGGCTGCGACGCTGGACAAGCTGGCTGCCTCAAACGCGCGATATTTGGCATGAGCTGATCCTGCTGCGAGAACTACGCGCCGATCGCTGGGCGGCTCAATATGTCGATCCGCTCTTACTCGCCGAAACGCTGCTAACTGTCGCGCGATCGGCTCAAACATCATCCGCACAAACCGCCACTGGAACACCCACCATTGCCGGGATCGGGTTTCATGATTTCGCCTCCGTAGACAGCTTTGAAACCCGGATCAATGCGCTCATTGACCACGAAATCGAGCCAGACACACCGCCCAGCATGAGTCTGGATTCTTGTCATCGAGACGATCGCTTAACGTTGACGATCGACGGCTGGCTGTGGGCGGTACTGGCGTGTTTTCCGCTATTAGCCGTCCCGTTCCATCATGTCTAAACCACGGTTCATGCATGAAAACGAGACGATAATCTTCTCGATCGTTCTGGGGATACATGGTGGAATTCACACCACGGCATGATCAACCTTAACAGGTGAAATCTGACACTATATAAGAGAAATCGTACGTCCTACGATTTCACTCACCGTTCTGAACGGCTAGCCGCTTTTGCGTCGCGATCGCCCCCCATTCTCCACCATGTCTCTTTCCCCAACCATCACCGATCTTTCCCCAAATACCGCCGATAAACTCGATCGCCTCAACGCCTTGCTCCGCGAGATTGGCCCCGTCCCGATCGCTTACTCCGGCGGTATCGACAGCACCCTCGTCGCCAAAGTTGCCTACGATTTATTTGGCGATCGCGCCCTAGCGATCACCGCCATTTCGCCGTCACTGTTGCCCGAAGATCTCGAAGATGCTCGCGTTCAGGCCGCAACGATCGGCATTCGCCACGAAGAAGTCCAAACCCACGAGATGGAGAACCCCAACTACACCTCGAACCCGATCAACCGCTGCTACTTCTGCAAAAGCGAGCTACACGACACCCTCAAGCCGATCGCCCTACAGCGCAATTTTCCCTACGTCATCGACGGCGTGAACGCGGACGATCTCATCGATTACCGACCCGGCATTCAGGCCGCCAAAGAGCGCGGTGCGCGATCGCCCCTCGCCGAAGTCGGTATTACCAAAGCCGAAGTGCGTGATCTCTCCCGCGCTCTCGGACTCTCCTGGTGGGAAAAGCCCTCCCAACCCTGTTTATCCTCCCGCTTTCCCTACGGCGAAGAAATCACGATCGATAAATTGCGGCGGGTCGGTCGCGCGGAGGTTCATTTGCGTCGGCTGGGCTGGAACGATATACGGGTGCGATCGCAAGGTGACACGGCTCGCATCGAACTACCCGCCGAACAAATCGTTAATTTCATCAATCAAATCCCCCTGCCAAAACTGGTTGCAACATTCCAAGAACTTGGATTTCTCTTTGTCACCCTCGATCTGGAAGGACTTCAGAGCGGCAAGCTCAATCGTATTCTCGGCATTCAAACCAATTCCCCGACTTCAAGCCCATCCACAACCCGAAATACCGACTCCTATTCCCTGCCTACGGCTTAAATACAAATTGAGTCCACGCCTCATTCACACGCCCAAATTCACACCTTTAAACTCAAGCCTTAACCCTCTTAAACTCTCAACCCAAATCATTAACCATCGTGGCGATTGTCTTACTTTGTCTGGTTGTGATTGTGAGCCTTGTCGTTCATCGTCTCATCATTGAGATTCCGATCGACTCGTTGATGGGAATCGCACCACCAGCATGGCTCGGCATCGCCATCATAGTGCTGATGCTATCATGGCTACTCGAAGACGATCCACGCCCATTGTGATTCATCGCAGGGAAACATCAACAGTGATCGATCGCTCTCTATTCATCTTTTATTGTTATAAAATTTCACTGTCATAACGTCATTTCTCATAACTGTTCCGGTATCGGGGTAGTGCTTGCATAAAAAATGCGATTTCTTGAGGTTGAAAATATCTTGATATTCGTAGTTTTAGATTGTTTTTATATTTTAAATTTGAATCACATATAAGTTTGCTTGATATGATAAAAGCGCGACGTTTATGCTCTACTTCTGACTTTGAATAATTACTCAGTTTATCTGTTTACACAAGACAAGATAGAGATAGTTCACGGTCTATTTTTCCGCCTGTCATAGAAGAGACGATGAGAACGATGGCTAGACCAACGACCCGTAAACAGCTACTGATTGTAGAAGACGAACGAAGTCGGCGTGCAATCATACTCGACAGCTCGTTTTACTTGATGGGGCGTAGTACGGACTGTGATATTGTTCTCCACTCGCCGATCGTTTCGCGGTATCATGCCCACTTACTCGCGATCGAAGACCCTCAGTCTGATACACCAATCTACTGGATCATCGATGGCGGAAGCTCAGAGTCAGAACGCAGCACCAACGGCCTGACGATTAATGGCACTCGCAAAGAGTCCCACGAATTAAAACACGGCGATACGATCGTTTTCGGTGGTGGAGCAAGGGCAGAATTCTATCAACTGTCCCAAACTCAAGCGATATCTATTAAAGAGCGTATTATTTCGGAAGTTTCACCATTTTCGTCGGTTGTATCTTCTCGTGATGAAGTTGAGAAAGAACAAAATGATGATTGCGTTAAAGGCACGATTCTGATTCCTCCTCAGAAAATTGCTCAGGATTCTGAAGTTGAGCTAAATCGCCTCGCCTCTTTTCCGCGTTTACTGCCTCATCCGATTATCGAACTCAATTTTCACGGACAAATTACGTATCTCAATCCAGTTGCACTGATTGAGTTTCCCAACGGATCGGTTAGCGATCCGACATCCCCAGCACACCCTTTATTGGCGGACTTCGATCTGTGTGAACACCCATCCGATCGCAGTCTCATTCGCCGCACGCTGACCGTTGGCGATCGCATTTTCGATCAGTCGATTCATATCCTATATGAGTTGCAGTTGATTCGCGTTTACAGCATTGAGATCACGGAGCGCTACAAGACGGAAATTGCTTTGCGGAATAGCGAGGCTACAACGCGAGCCTTGGTCGAAGCGATGCCGGATGCCATGTTGTGCCTGTCGCGCGATGGGAAAATTGCGGGCTATCATGCGCCGCTGGATAAGTCGTTGCCGTTTGACTTTTCCCAGCATATTGGTGATTCGCTGGTGGATTGTCTGTCCACGTCGGTCGCCGATCCGCTCAAAACTGCGATCGAGCAAACACCGCTGCGATATTCCCAGGCGTACGTTTTTGAGTTGACGTGGAACGCCGACGATCGAGACTCGATTTTTGAAGGTCGATGCGTCGCGACTTCGGAAGATGAAGTGTTGGTGATTTTGCGCGATATCACGAACCGAAAACGCGTCGAGCAGGTGATTCATAAGCAGGTTTTTCGGGATGGGCTAACCGGCGTCGCCAATCGAATGGCTTTCGATCGCGATCTCGCCCTCACCCTGGAGGAAGCGGCGCAAGACGGATCGCGATTTGGTGTGATGTTCGCCGATCTCGATCGGTTCAAAACGATCAACGACACCCTCGGCCATGACGTTGGCGATACCATCATTATCCAATTCGCCCGGAGACTCGAACACTGTGTGCGCAGCAGCGATATCGTCGCACGGTGGGGCGGCGATGAGTTTACGATTTTATTGCCGGACATGCCCAATGAGCAGCTTGCTGCGGAGATTGCCAGCCGTATTTTAGCGGCGCTCGAAGAGCCATTTGATATTGGTGGAGACTATCGCCCGATTAAGATTGGCTGTAGCCTCGGGATTGCGATGTATCCCGCTCACGGCACGGATAGCCGGACGTTGCTCAAACATGCCGACACGGCGCTCTACCATGCCAAAGATTCGGGGCGCAATGTCTATAAGCTCTTCCGATCGGTACTGACTGAGCAAGTGACTGAGCAAGCCTCGCTCGAATATGCCGTCCAGCAAGCACTAGAACGGGATGAGCTGAGCGTGTACTATCAGCCGCAGATCGATTTAATGACGGGGGATGTGGTCTCCATCGAAGCGCTGTTGCGGTGGCGTCATCCGCACTTTGGGATTGTTTCGCCGAGTCGTTTCATTCCGATCGCGGAGGAAACCGGCTCGATCGTTCCCATTGGCCGCTGGCTGATTACTCAAGCCTGCACACAGTTGAAAGCGTGGCACGCTATGGGTTTCCCACACCTTCGAGTTGCGATTAATTTATCGATTCGGCAGTTCGAGAAAGCCGGTTTTTGTCATACCCTGGAGCGCCTGCTGCAAGATCTCGAAATTGCACCGGAGTTCATCGAGCTTGAACTCACGGAAACCGTACTAGCGAAAAATATCGATCGGGCGCAGTCGATTTTAAAGCAGCTCGCTCAGATGGGAGTTCATCTTGCGCTCGATGATTTTGGTACGGGCTACTCGTCTCTGGGCTATCTCAAGCGCTTCCCCGTGAGCGCTCTCAAAATTGACCGCGCCTTTATCTGCAATCTGCACCAAGACCCGCGCGATATGGCGATCGTCTCGACGATCGTTGCCCTCGGTCGCGGGCTGAATCTGCGTGTTGTGGCCGAAGGCGTCGAAACCAATGAGCAGGTAATACTGCTCCAGCAACTCGGCTGTACCCATGCCCAGGGCTATCGCATTACTCCCCCCCTCGCGACCTACGAAGTAGCCAAATTTCTGTTTGAGCATCGCTGGCAGGCAAATCACCCCGACGAACACAGCGTTATTTCTCAGGTTCAGTCGTTGTTACCACCCGACCACCGCCCAATCTCGTCGTCCTTATCTCAGCCACCCCCAAGCTAGAGAGTTCTAGACAGGGCTTACGCAAAATGGGTTATACGAAATCCGGTTTTGTATGAGAAAAATGCAAAAACACCTATGAGCACTGAGCGGAGTCGAAGTGCGGTGTCCACCTAGAGCGATGATCTAAGATTATGAACAAGCGGATTTTGTATTAGAAGTCCGACTTTTCACGTTGTCCTAAAAGCTAGACCTGCGACGGCTTGTTTAGACGTCGGACTGGCGCTGGGCTACTCGTCAAAAAACTCGGAAACGATATTAACGATGCGATCCGATGCTTGACCGTCCCCGAACGGATTGACGGCATTCGCCATTTTTTCGTAGGCGGCGGTGGATTCCAGCAACGTCGAGGCTTCCGAAAGGATACGATCGCGATCAGTGCCGATCAGCTTCGCCGTACCAGCATCCACCGCCTCTGGTCGTTCCGTCGTTTCACGCAACACCAGCACCGGCTTACCCAACGACGGCGCTTCCTCCTGTAGGCCACCGGAATCGGTCAGCAGGAAGTGACAGCGATCGATCGCGCCAACCAGAGCGGTGTAGTCGAGCGGTTCGACGAGGAAAGCGCGGGGATGGTCGCCGAGAGCCGCTTGGAGCGGGTCGCGGACGGTGGGGTTACGGTGCAGCGGCAGGAGCAAGGCCGTATCGGGGAAGCGATCGAGCGTCGCCTTAAAGCCCGCTGCAATATTGATCAGATTGTCGCCCCAATTTTCCCGGCGGTGTACCGTCGAGAGCAGCACGCGATAATCGTCCCAAACTAGACCCGGCACATCGCAGGCCGGACGTCGATCGGCGATCGACAGCAGCGCATCAATCACCGTGTTACCCGTGTGGTGAATTTTGCCGACGACGCCGGAATGATGCAGGTTCGCCACGGCCTGATTGGTGGGCGCAAAGTGGAGCGTGGCGATCTGGGAAATCAGCCGCCGGTTAGCCTCTTCGGGAAACGGGTCAAACAGATTATCGGTGCGTAAACCAGCTTCGACGTGACCGATCGGAATTTGCTGATAAAACGCCGCTAGCGCTGCCGCAAAAGCTGTGGTCGTGTCGCCCTGAACGAGGACAATCTGCGGCTGGAGTTCTTGAAAAACCGCTTCAAGTCCCTGCAAGCTGCGACAGGTGATATCGGTTAGGGTTTGGCGTGGCTGCATGATGTCGAGATCGCGATCGCCCGTTAGATCAAACAACGCCATCACCTGCTGCACCATCTCGCGATGTTGCCCGGTCAGCACGACCTGTGTATCGAAGCGATCGCACTGGCGAAACGCCTGAATCACGGGCGCAAGCTTGATCGCTTCTGGGCGCGTCCCGAGGGTAATGCAAACGCGGATGGGGTCGGACATGGTGAAATCGGGGGAGGTTTAAATCGGGTGGGATGGGTCGAAGGGGCGGGGCGATATCGCGGCGATTGAGACAAGCCGCGATCGCTGTTGCGAGGTCATACCGGTTCGGCCTGAACCGCATGATTTTAGCGCGATCGGCCTACCCCATTCGTTATGAGCCTATTTACGAGTGTTTGCGAGCAATTTAACGCGCTGCTAACGCGCTGCACAGTCGCGCAGCCAGGTTCGTACCGTCTGCACCAGTAGCCCCGAGCTGCTTTCGATCGGCGGCGTCATTCGATCGGCGGCGGGATAGTTGCCACGCCCCGATCGTGTCGTCACCACCAGCCAGCCGATCACATCTCGCGTTAGAAAAACCTGGTGAAATCCTTGCTGTTGAGTCGCCTTGCCATCGCGATAGGTGCGTTCCAGCGTGGTGAAGAAAAAGCCCTCGATCGCCTCGCTACCAAATTCGGCGAGGTCTTCCGCACTAAAGATTTCGGGATCGCTGACGAGCAAAACGTGCGATCGTGAAGCCGATTCGCCGGGAATGCGGCTGCGGATCAGCGTGCGATTGTAGTAGCTCGGAAAATCTTCGAGTAAATCGTGAGCTAAACCATTAATATCGTTCGGACAGCTTTGATCGGCAGTGTTATGGCTTGAGGCCGGATCGCTGGAGGCGGGAGCGGTGGTGTCTGAGTCTGAGCCTGAGTCTGGATCGCTGGACTGCCCTGAATCGTTCGCGCGAGAAGATGAAGGAGTCGTCGGACGGTTGGCATCGATTGTATTGCCGATGGCGATCGCCGGGAGACGATCGACCATCACGCTCGTCGCGATCATCATGACCGTCGCGATCGTCGGCGCGATTCGGCGGACTCCGCACCGTGCAAGGCCACACAACCCGCGCCCCAGCAACCCCCGCTCTATTCCCTGTTTGACGACCATACCGACTCCGTCCAAAACACGATCATAAACACCAACACCGTTTAGCCTAGCGTTAACTGCCATCATGTTTCTGTTCCTTTCCAAGCTTTTACCGCTGTTCGTCTACCCGCTCGGGTTGGCCTGCCTGCTGCTGATTGCAGCGCTGATTTTGGTCTGGCGCTACCCGCGAGTGACCGCCAGCGCGATCCTAACGGCGTTAATGCTGCTAATTTTCGGCGGCAATAGTTGGGTGGCATCCACGGCGATTCGATCGCTCGAAGCTCAATATCTGCCGAGCGAGCTGCCGAATGCGGGGGCGATCGTGGTGCTGGGTGGGGCGACGCGATCGCCGGAGTCGCCGCGTCCTTGGGTGGAGGTGTCGGAGGCGGGCGATCGGGTGCTGTATGCGGCGAAGCTCTATCGGGAGGGGAAAGCGCCGATCGTGGTGCTATCGGGCGGGCGGATTCGCTGGCGGGGTGGGGAAGGTTCAGAAGCGGCGGATATGGCGGAGCTAATGGAGCCGATGGGTGTGCCGCGATCGGCCATTTTGGAGGAGCCGGATTCGTTTAATACGTACGAAAACGCCCGCAATGTGAAGGAAATTCTCGATCGAGAGGGGATTGAGCGAGTTTTGTTGGTGACTTCGGCGTTTCATATGCCGCGATCGATGGCGATTTTTCGTAAGCAGGGGATCGACGCGATCGCGGCTCCGACGGATTTTTGGGTGGCGGATGATTTTTTTGAGGCGTCGCGCAGTACGGGCGCGGGGGCGATTTTGAGCGTGATCCCGGATGCGGAAAATCTGATGATGACGACGAAGGCGCTGAAGGAATACATCGGCGCAATTATCTATCGGGCGCGAGGCTGGTTATAGAGTTGCGAATTCGATGCAAATCCAGGTGTAAATCTAAACGGGTTACTCTAATGCATCGTTTTCCCAGGTTCGCAAAAAATTTAACGCCTGATCAAAATACCGATCATCCAACCAACCCACCCCCCAATCCCCCGCATTTCCACAATGTAAACCCATAATCCAAACCTGACGCACCGCCACAAAATACGGAATCGCCGCGAAATCGATCGCCGCGATCGCCCGTTCCTCCCCATACCCCAACAAAAACTCCTCCCACACCCGCAGCGGCTGACCATTCACCCCCACATTCCAGCGAAACACCGCCAAATCGTACGCCCGCCACCCCCGACCGCAACAGTCAAAATCAAAAAAAGTCAGCGATCGGCTTGCTTGTTGAATATGCCCATTGCCACCGTGCAAATCACCGTGACAAAAACCGATATCTAGTTGATTAATTGGATTGATTGGATCACTCAGCCACTTTTCAATCTGTTGGCATACACGTTGTGTCAGGCCAACTAAATAATCCCAATCCGCCGGACGATCGAGCAAAAACGGCTGAATTTTACGGAGCGGATGCGTCAGTAAATAATCCAAATCCAGCGCAAAACGAGCATGATCGCAGGTGAAGTCATCACTCGCCGCATGAACCTGCGCCACCGATCGGCCATACAGATACGCATCCGATCGATGATCGTCCGATTGAGCCGCGCCGGTCTCCGCGTCATAACACGGCTCCTCACCCTCGGCATAGCTGAACAACACGAGATAACGCACACCCTCCGGCGCACCCACCTCAGCTATTAGCTCACCATCCCGACGCAAAATCGGTGCGGCGACGTTCACGCCTCGCGCCTGTAGGTGTCGCAATGCCTCTAACTCGTAGAGAATTTCGGCGCGAGTGCGCCAGCCGTGGCGATAGACTCGCGCGATATACACGATCGATCGCGTGCGAATCCGAAACGTATCGTTAAGACCGAGATGGAGAAAATAACCGTCGATCGGCGGATTAATCGCATAGTCCGCCGTGATTTTCGCCAGCAGCGCCGGAACCGACAGAATGGAGTAGGTGACTGGAAAGGCTGAATTCACCCAATTAACCCGAATTCACCTGAATTTTTCGATGTTGATATCGCTGCGATCAACCCAGCTAAGGCCATCAACATCTGCCATCAACCCGCTTCGCCCGTGGTTTCAGGCGATACTGGTGGCGGCGTGATGATTGTCCGACCTGCTGTTGATGCCTGTGTCGATGCCTGTGTCGATGCTTGCGATGCCTGCACCTTAGTCGCTAGCGTTTCCAACGACGCCGGAACCTCCGTCCCGCTATTGCGCACCGCCCCGATCGCCGCGTCGATCCACTGCACAATCTGGCCGTCTTCCAGCAGCGAATTCAGCACCGTCATCCCGCTCGTCGATAGCATCAACTTCCCGATTTCATCCGCACTGCCCGCCCCGCCGGGAAACGAGTAAATCTTGGCATCGCCCAACACTCCGGGCTGGGGGGCGAGCGCCTTCAGGATCGCCGGTAGCTCCTTGACCAACTGCGGCGCAATCTCGCGGATTAGCTCTGCCGCCAGGTTTGCCGTATTGATCGCATTTCCCGCCCGAATTTTCGCCTCTTCAGCTTCAGCTTCGGCGAGGGCTTTCTCGCGATTCGCATCCGCTAACGTACGAATCGATTCCGCTTCGAGATCCGCCGCCTGTCGAGCGCTCTCCGCTTGGCGACGCCGCCGGAACACTTCGATTTCCACGACGTTATTATCGGCGATCCGTTGTTTCGCCGCTTCCCGTTCCGCCTCGATCGCCACCAACTGCTGTTCCCGTTCCGCCTGCTCTAAGGCTGTCGCCGTCGTCACCGCCGCCTCAGCCCGCGCCCGCAACGCTTCCGCCACAAGCCGCTCCTGTTCTTTTTCCGCGATCGCAATTTCCGCCGCCTGGGTCGCCACCTCCGACAGTTGCCGCGCCTCGGCAACCTTCGCCGCCGCCGCCATCTGGTTCGCCTCGATCGTTTGCTTGCGCTGGATTTCCGCGACTTCGGCTTCCTGTTGCTGCTTCGTTTTCGCGACGTTAAATTTTTTCTGCTGCTCTTCGAGGGCAATATCCGACGCGATTTGCGACTCCATCACCTGTTGCTGATAGGCAATTTCCGCCATTTCCGACTCTTGCTTTTGCGTCGATAGGGCGATTTGCCGTTTCTTTTTCTGTTCTTCGAGGGCGATCTCGGCGGCAATTTCGCTTTCTTGTACTGCCAGCTTTTTGCGGATTTGTTCCTCCTCGATCGACTGCTGCTGCAAGATCTTGGTGCGTTCCTGATTCGCCGCTTCCGTATCTTTTGCGTCTTGAATCTCACGAGCGCGTTGAGCCCGCAGCGCTTCGACTTCTAGCTGTTGCTGAAGCTGAGCATCTTCCTCGTCTTGCTCCAGTTGAAGCGCTTTTTTTCGCGCTTCGATTTCTTGCTGTTTAATTTTGAGCTGCGTCGTAAGCTGAAAATCGCGCCGTTCTTGCTCCGTCGTCAGTTCGACTTCTTCTTTTTGCTGAATGGCTTTCTGAATGGTTTCAGTTCGCAGCTTGACCCCTTGGGCATCAAAAAAGTTATTGGTGTCGTAGGTGTCGCGTAACTATTCAGGGGGTCGGCAGGAGAGAGACCGATTCAGAGCGCAGCACTTGAGTGAGAAAGGGCAAGACAGCACGGTTTTGTAATCGCAAAGACATAGTGACCGTGAGCATCCGCTCGACAAAATAGCAGCCAAGCCGAGACTGAGAGCCAAAACTCAGGCCACGCCAAATCACCGCGCCGCCAACTCCAACCCCAGCGGTAACCCGTCAAACCAGCGCAACAGTGCTTCGATCGCGTCCGGCTCGTCA
>JAABST010000040.1 GCA_011390275.1 Geitlerinema sp. S16 | reverse complement strand
GCTACGCTGTGCTTATCTTAATCGCCTGCTCGCCTAAGCCTGAGTATTTCTGCTTATTGCATTAATGAGATGCTCCCCACACAGACCTTGATATTTAGACATCGGTAAACCCAAAAAAATGATCGCAAACACTGGGTTTGCAATCATCTTCACGCTTGAACTGAATCCTTTAAAACCGCGATGATCTGTAATGACTCTGACGATCGAGCCGAATCGCTCAGGAATCGTTTGAGCGGCGACGTTGAAGAAATTCAGGAATATCTAGCCCCATACCAAAGCGTGAAATTCCTGAGTCCGATGACGAACTCGATGCATCAGAATTGCCAAAAATATCAGCACTGGTCGGAATTGCCCGCTGAGTCGGCGCAGCGTTCGGGCTAAAGCCTGTTGCAATGACGGTCATCTTGACTTCACCCTGGAGGCGTTCATCGAGCACCGCTCCAAAGATGATATTGGCGTCGGGATCGACCACTTCGTAAATCGTCTCGGCTGCCGCCGTGACTTCGTGCAGCGTGAGATCTGTGCCGCCAGTAATGTTGAATACGACGCCTTTTGCACCATCGATCGAAGATTCGAGCAAGGGCGAGGCGATCGCCGCCGTCGCCGCTTCCCGCGCCCGCGACTTACCCGACCCGTGACCAATTCCCATCATCGCCGAACCCGCATCCGCCATCACCGCCCGAACGTCAGCAAAATCGACATTCACCAGACCGGGAATTGTGATGATGTCCGAAATCCCCTGAACCCCTTGGCGCAGGATTTCGTCCGCATAGCGGAAGGCATCTTGGACAGGGGTTTGCTCCGGGATCACTGAGAGTAACTTGTCATTGGGGATCACGATGAGCGTATCAACGCTACTTTGGAGCGCCTCAATCCCCAGCTTGGCTTGCTCAGAACGACGGCGACCTTCAAAGACAAACGGGCGCGTCACGATACCCACCGTTAAAGCGCCCACTTCCTTCGCCAACTGAGCCACCAGCGGCGCGGCTCCCGTCCCCGTTCCGCCACCCATACCGGCGGTAATAAATACGAGGTCAGCCCCTTCCAGCGCCGCCATCAACTCTTCGCGACATTCCTCGGCGGCCTTTTGTCCGATCGCCGGGTTTCCCCCTGCCCCCAGACCTCGCGTCAGCTTTTGGCCGATCTGCATGTAATTTTTGGCCGCCGAATTCCCCAGTGATTGCGAGTCTGTATTGACTGACCAAAACTCAATTCCCGCCATATCAGAGGCGATCATTCGATTCACGGCATTACCGCCGCCGCCGCCAACGCCGATGACCTTGATCCGCGCGACGCTGCTCGGGATGATATCTCCGATGTTGGTGTCTTCCCCAGGCATAGTGTTATCTCGGTTATCTCGTGGGTTTGCGTTAATGGTTCCGGGAGTGCCGAACGGGTTGGCGGCATCGATCGCAACGGGGAACGGAGCTGCTCCTTCAGATGCAAATGCTGGTGTCGCAAGTGGGTTCGAGCGATCCTGGGTCATGGGAGTCAAAAAGAGAGCTTATCGTAGCAGTTTTGTTTAACAGAAGTGTCTACGTTCGATCCTAAAAAGTCAACTTACACCCGTTGCGAGTGGGGTTGTCTGAGAAATGATTACAGTTGCAGTGCCGTTGCGGCCATTGCTGACCCAAAGGTCAACCTAACTATTGATTATTCGGGACAACTCATCATAGCAAGGGCATCTACCGTTAAAGAGCGGCGATCGATTTACGGCGACGGAGCCTGCACATAGGGCGCACGCGGATCGCTGAGATCGACATAGAGAATACGGTCGGCTCCCACCTGCTGCGGCAGATTTCGCAGGCGATCGAGAGCGATAATCTGCTCCGGTAAACGCGGCCCGATCGGGCCGAGGTGAACCGACCCAATTTCAGTGCTTAAAATGATGTTACGAGGATCGCGCCAATCAATCTGTGCAATTTGGACGCTACTCAGTGACAGTTCGGCATAGACTTCAGACCAGCGATCTTTGTAATCATCGTAATTTCCTAGGGTTGCCAAGGTCGGCAACGGCGGCATTTTCGGACGATCGACATAGTCTTTGTAAGTCATCCATTGGCCGCTCGCGTCGATAAGACCGAGTCGATCCTCGAACTGCCCACGTCCCGCGATCGCCATGGAACCGGAGACGACTGGCGTATTGGCAGGGTAGGCGATCGCCACCGGCTGGCGTTCCTGTACCCACACCTTGAGAGCCGGTGGCATCAGCTCGCGATAAACCCGCGCATCGGCAATCGTCTCGGACTGGCTGAGATGCTGGGCGAGTTCGTTGGGATCAAGACGTAGCAACGATTGGGGATAGTTCAGATCGATCAGGGTTTGGACGGTTTCGTCCGGCAGCCAACGATTGCCGCTCACCTTGATCGCACTGGCGTCATTGAGTGTCCAACCGGGCTGACGAATGAGCGCGATCGCGCCAGCGGTAAACGCCGCCAGCACAATGAATCTTGCGCCATTACGCCAGCGGTGCAGACTGCGCTGACGCCGAAGCTGACGGCGGCGATCGTCGATATCATCCGAAGACAGAACGTTAAAAGGCTCGACACGCATAACGCGAAACACTCACTAGGGCAAAATAACGCCGCGATCAATCCCTTGAAGTCAGACCGTAATCTCGGCCAATGTCTGAAGGCTGGAATTGAAGACGAAAACCCTCAAATCACACTCAGAGCATGAGCAATTTTACTCAGACAGGATACTTGGTTTGGGGGTCAGGAGCCAGCAACTTTCTAGCACAGGGCTGAATGATGGCTCAAGTCACGCATTCCTTGCCAACTCTAAGGATCTCACTTTGACCATTTGCCACGATGGGTGATGTCTGACACCACAATCAAGCAAAGCGGTTAATCATCGTACATCCGGGCTTCCGGAGCCTCCGGATTCTCTTCGCAGTAGGCTTCAAAGGCTGTTTTGGCCAGTGTCCCTGCACTTTGGTGAGCGGCTTCTGCCTGTAACTCTTCGACGGTATCCCAGGCGGCAGCGCTCGCTTTCGATCGCGCCCCTTCTTCCTGAGTGAGCTTCCGTGCTTCCACGATCGCCATTTGAATGCGTTCTTTGAGCTTCAAGCTGCTTGGCGCAACATCAAAGTTGCTCTGCATCAAAATATCGGTCACCGAGACAATACCGCGCAGCTCGGTATCCACGACCGGAGCCCGTCGAATACCGGTATTCGCGAACAATCGCGCCACATACTCTACGCCGAGATCCGGCGAAACCGTAATACAGGGTTTCGTCATGATCTCAAAGACACGCATGGTTTGCGGATCTTTGCCATAGGCCGCAACCTTGTAGGCAATATCCACCTCGGTCACAATTCCATAGGCATCATGCTCGTCGCGTCGCGAGACGATCAGCGCTCGCAGTCCATGACTGCGCATGAGCTTAACGGCCTCAGATACAGGCGTGACGCCTTTCACAGTGACCACATCGCGGGTCATAATATCACTGGCTTTCATCGTTCGTTCCCCTAATGTTTCAACAGGTCTGACGTACGATCGCGGTCAAATTCATCGCGATCGCACGTCATGCTCATATTGTCCCGCGAAGATCCAGCCATCAACCGGTAGACGCCATCGTTCGTTACCATTTCGTTGAAATCGTTAATCTTTCCGCACGTTAATCGCTCAGTATTAATGGTTCAGTCTTGATGTCAACTGATGTCAACGAAACGAATCGCCACGATCGCAGGACATCATCGCGTACAACACTAAACGCGACGTTCACCCGTGACAATATAGGTCACACGCTGACCGATATTGGTGGCATGGTCTGCCATCCGTTCAAGATGACGAATAATGAGCGTCATGAGAACGATCGGCTCAAGAATGCCCGTATAGTCGTGCTGATACGCTAACCGTCGATACAGGCTTTTGTAAGCATCATCGACGATCGTATCGCGCTGCTTCATCTTGCTGCCCGCCGTGCCGTCAAACTCGATCAGAGCCACCAAACTCATGGCCAGCATGGCTTGTGCTTCCCGCGACATGCGTTCAATATCCGACATACAGGCGTGTTTCGGGTAGGGAAACAGCTTCATCGCGATCGCCCCAAGATCTTTGGCATAGTCACCAATTCGCTCCAAATCGCGGATGAGCTGCATCAAGGCTCCGAGCTGTCGGCCATCCTGAGCCACGGGCGATTCAAGCGTTAAGAGCATCACGCAATCGGACTCGATTTGCCGATAAAACTTATCAATTTTTTTATCGAGGGGCGCGATCGAGTTCGCCGCCTCAAGATTGCATTCAAATAAGGCAAGGTGGCTCAGGCGGACTGAGTTCTCGACAAGAGTCCCCATGCGCAGCACATCTTGGCGGAGCTTTTCGAGTTTACGTTGAAGCTGAGTGCGTCCCGGATTGAGTGGAACGATAGTTGGTGGAAGAAACTGACTTTGCACTAAATTTTCTGGGCACAGGGGAAGAGCTACCTGCGACTTGATGTGTATGGACTGGCCGGTGTTATCGCGTTCCTAATAAATGGAATGACCTAAGTAATCATAAAATAATGGAAAAGTATCAACAATATAAACAAAAAAGACTTACATACTAATCTTATGCACTAATCACCGAGTTTTATCTGCAACACACATCACACTTAACTAACTCTTAAACGGCAAAACCCAATCTAGCCTTCAAATACTTTGCATGAAGGCTGGATGTGGCCAGCCGAACTGATAAATAGAAAAACAAATAGAGAAATGAGGCTCATGCTCAAAAAATAGATCGATATCGCCATCCTCGTCAGAGAATTTGCAGCGAGATCGCCATCCTTATTCGTATGCAAAGCGTTGATGTAAAGCACGACTCAGATGCCAAGCCTAGAATCTGAGAAAATTTCACCAGACTGTCCGCTAATGTCTCTATAAACTTTTTGTCTTTATCACAATATAGCTGAGATGGAATTTTGGCGGCCAATGCGGATCATTTCTTTGAAGAGATTCTGAGACTGTTCTGCGAAAGTCTGTCACGCCAAATTTTCTGGTAAAACAGCAACATTCATCATTGAGCTGGGGTAAAGCCATTAGGGAATGTCTACCGAAATTAATTTCAATCAACTTCATGCGACAGTTCTCTTTCGGTGATGCGTTCACATAATGCGCTCAAACGTTTGGATAACTCAGATAACTCAATGGATAACTCATTCAGTGGCTTAGCGATAGCGGTATCGACTCGTCACACATTTGCATGGTGTTGGGAGAGTGATAGCCTCATAACCGTTCTCAGAGTGTGAGCTTGAGGGTAGAGTATCGTCATGCCATCTACTGAAGCGGCAATGTACACTAGGGAGACCTTCGTTACTGAGCAGTGGGAAACGCCTACAGAGCGGAAACCGCAGCCACTAGTCTCGAAGTGGTTTTGATTCAGCCCGCCTCTCTGAGGTTCTTGGCCATTCAAACGGTTCAAATTTCCCAGCGTGCGCTTTCGCTCGCATGACAGTCTAGCTGTCGCGTGCTTACCCCTCTGCACGATTTGCCTCGATCGGAGTCTATCAACAGCGTCATGTTCATCTTAAAAAGGCAGGATGTTGAAATATCCGGTATTCAGCACCCTAAAACCGGCCAGAACATTCCTGTGTTGAACTATCAGGATCAAACATTTCGTCTGATTAGTGTGTTTAACGCCAAGCAAGCAGAAGAGGCGCGAAGTTTCTGGCGCGACTTGACCGACAACAGAGGTAAAGCCTGTGTCTTGCTTGAGGAGCCGGATCGTTACAGTGTTTGGGGTAAAATCCGGATCGAACAGCTCGACGATGAGCACGATAGCGGCGCTGCTTCGCCATTCTTTACCCAAGCGGCTTTGATTTTGCTGCAAGAGGTTTACTACGCGATCGAGGATTTGTTGGGAAATCGTCAGGCCGGAGCCTTCCAGAAAGACGTGATCAAGCTGTTTCAGCAGTGGAATTTTCCCGATGCCACTGCGCCAGAGGCTGTGGCGGAGCTACTGGAACAAGATCCGCTGGAAAGTGGTCAGATTCCGCACTGGCAAGAGCATCACCTCAATACGCTGCTCCAAGAGCTGTATCGAATTGGAAAGGAGTACTTTGGGAATACCAGCTTTGTGGGACGGGCGATCGAAGCTCTCAAAGACATGCCGGATAGTGAGCGCTCTCAATTTGTCGGCTGGCTGAATCAATCCCCACTCGGCAAAATGTGGGAAACCGTCTGAAATGTTACAAACCATAAATAAAACCGGTGGATTGTACAGCGGTTTAAAGCTCGATCAAATAATGAGAGTACGTCCGATGAACTTCCCCATATCTCCGTTTGCGCCAGGACGACGATCGAATCGTCTAGCTCGCGGTTCTTGCCCAAAGTTATCGAACCGCCGTTATTCTCTGATTCTTTAAGATACAGATCTACGACTACTGAATAGCGGCGGCCTGAGACCTTTAACTTTGTCCGTCGTTTAGCTTACCGTTCACCACTCACGTTTCCACCGTTCATGAGTACCACTTCAGACAAAGGCAAGCTCGGTTTTTTTCAGTCTCTTTTAGCGACCCCAACCCTCGTTCTTGTTGCTGTGGGCTGGGGTGTAATTGCACTCCTGTTCTTTCTGCTTTTTAGTGTCACGCTACCCGGAGAAGGTCGGCCTGCTTGGTATGGGATTGGCACTCTGATCCTGGAGCAAATGGGCTTCCTGCTTGCAGGTGTTCTGTGTTTGCGAAATGGCTTCAGTAATAAGATTGTGAGTGGGCGTAATGTCTGGCTCGGGATCGGAATTGGATTGCTGTCTTATTTTGTGGGCAATCTCTTCTTTAGCTGGTGGGAACTTTACTGGGGTCTGAGTCCTACCGTTTCACCGGGCGATCTGTTCTACGTGATTAGCTATCTCTGTCTCGCGACAGGTATGATCTTGGCGGTTCGATCGCGGCGGTTAAACCTGGAACTGTGGCAGTGGGGCGTTGTCCTGGGCATTGCGGCCACCGGCATTGCGATCGCGGCTTGGCTGTCCTATCCGTTTGAATTTGGGGTATCCTCTCCTCCCGAAGCGATCGAAGCGAGTCCGGCGATCGAGCAGGTCGTGGGTTCTGAATCCATGACGGACGCGGCGGCGGCGCCTGGAATTGAAGAGGAAGAATCAGGACTGACCGAACATCCGGTTCCCGCCTGGGTCAAAGCCATGGATCGACGCCTCGATCCCTTTGGTAGCGCTTTGAACTTAACCTACGTTGTCCTCGACATTTTGCTGTTGATCATTGCCTCGGTGTTGCTGCTGGCATTTTGGGGCGGGCGTTTCTCTCAGTCTTGGCGAATGATCGCGGCGGCGGCGTTTTCGCTCTACATCGCCGACATGTGGTTTAAATATGCGGATAAAAATATCCCAGATTATGAAAGTGGCGATCTGCTAGAAGTGTTCTTTACGTTCACCGGCGTATTTTTTGCGATCGGTGCAATTTTGGAATACGACGTTTCAACACGAGCTGCGAAAACCAGCTCTCGCGGTGGCCGCCGTCGCCGTGGTGGAGCCTCATAAGCTTTAAGCAGGGGGCGAACAGGTCTTGATTAGCGGTCAATTAAAGGCGATCGTTCATCATCCTCGGCTGACCTGGGAGTCTTCATGAAGCATCACGACGACAGCAGCAAATCTAAACCTGTCGGCGCGATGCTTTTAGTTTCGGCTCGCTGTTGTACAAATTGAGCGAAATACCGCTACGATTTAAGCTACTGCTTGGATCAATTCAGACAGTTAATTTAGGGCGTGTCATCAATTAGTCGTAGAACCCTTATCGGGCAAGCTGTTAAACGCCCGACCCAAAAAACTAGGGTCTGTAACCCTGACTGGGTAAGCGCTAGGAATTTAATTGATGACGACCCCTAAGGCAATTACGAGTTCACAGGGCTGATCGTGAGGCTGCTATACATTGTGATGTCATGGTGTTTGACTCCATTAATACTTAAGTATTTCGGCTGTCTAAATTGACTATCATCGGCATTATGAACACTATTTCACCTTTTGCTTAAGTGCTGTTTTTGTGCTAACTCTTCTCTTCTTGGCTGTTTATGGCTCCTAAACGACTATCTGAAACCGAAAAACAAGAAATTGCCGATCGCTACCGTCAGCCAGACGAAAGTACGGCGACACTTTCCCGCACTTTTGGGGTCAGTACGTCTACGATTGGGCGCTTACTAAAAAACAGCTTTAGTGCGGATGAATATGAAGCACTGGTGCAGCAAAAACGCCTCATTGGTCGCGGTGGAGCCACGCGATCGAGTGCGGCTAAGTCAACGCCTGAGTTAGAGGCGGACGAGACCGAATCGGTTGTGGTCAGCTCGCCCGTCACCGTCTCTCCACGGGATGACGACGGTAAAACACAGCAAGCCGCGCCCAAGCTGCGTAGTCGAACCCGGAGTCGATCGCGATCGCGAACCAGCGCCAACTCAGCAAACTCGACCGTCATGGCGGAAGATAGCGATGCTCAACTGGGGCTCAGCTTAGAGAACGATCTTCGCGACGCCTCCATTTCGCCCACTCACTCTGATACGTCTGATGAGAACGCAGCGGACAATCATGAGCCTGCATCGCGGCGGCGGCGGCGTCGATCCTCTGTCAAGCCAACACCTAAAAATACACCGCACGATGGTGCTGAGACAGCGAAGCCTCCGACCGTCATTCATCACGTCACGAATGCATCAGACGATCCAGATGGACGCCAAGAGGATGAGCCTCTGCCTCGCTCTCGCAAACGTCGGTCTCGTCGCACTGTCGTTAGCTCTCTCTCGAACGAGACGGCTTTATTAGATACCTCAGAACCGTCGCAGGACGACTATCCTCGATCGAGTTCAGCCTTCGAGGATTCCAGATGGAATAATTCTGGATTAGACACTGGATTGGACAATTCTGGATTGGACAATTCCAGTGATCGATCGGACGAGTCCCATCAATCGAAGCCCGCAATAGAAGTCCTGAAGCTAACGCCCAGTTCGCGAGTGTCGTCACTGGCATCGCCCCCGCTCTCGGAAGCCACTTTACCCAAGACCTGCTATCTTGTCGTCGATCGTCTATCGGAGCTGATTTCGCGACCCCTGCAAGATTTTGAAGAACTCGGCGAAATTCCCCAGGGCGAAAATCAGGAGCAAACTCTCCCCATTTTTGATAATCATCGGGTGGCTCGACGGTTTGCCAACCGCAGTCAGCGCGTGATGAAAATCCCGGATAGCCGTGTTCTACAAAAGACCGGGGCTCATCTTCAGGCCAAGGGAATTACGCGAGTTTTGATTGACGGTAAGGTGTACTCGCTCTCCTGAGGAACGATCGCAGTTCGGGTGGACTGATTTACTGAGCCGGTTTGGCGGTTTCTTAATTTGCCGCTAATCGTGATTGTTCCTCGTCTTCGCCGATCTAACGTTGGCGAGCATAGCTTCGGCTCAGCGCGAGACTCAGCGCTGTGCCGATCGCGCCGAGTGCCGCGCAAGCTGTCAGGGCTAGACCAAAGGGGATCTGGATGGACTGAAAGCCAAGCAGCGTGATGGAGACCGGATCGACATTCTGGATTGCGAGCAGGGCGGATGCTCCTGCGATCGCGACCACGATCAGGCACAGACTCAGTAGGACGATTTGTTTCACGGTAGGAATTAACGGTAAAGCCAGCGAGCGCATGACGATGGCCGAAAGAACGAAGCCTTGAGCGGTTTAAGCGAGTTGGTGAGGGATCGGAATGGCTGTCTTCGTGAGGCTCTGTTGTGATGACGACAGAGATTGTGCGGTTACTTGCCCAATTGCTCAATCTCTTGCTCACGTTGCTCATTCTGGTTTTTCGGTTTGAGCCAGTCTGGCCAAAGGCCAATCATGAACATTCGAGTTTTGTAACTCGCAGTCCGCGCAGCATCGGGCAAGAACTTGTACTGATCGCCGACGGTGATGAACACAATGAGCAAGACGATCGCAGGAAAAATAAACTTTTTAGGAGACATAGGTCGTTTTATAGGCGCATTTTTATAGACGCAGCACGCAACAATCACACGCAACAATCACACGCAACAATGGAGAATTGAGAGCGGGCGAAATTGGGTCACTTATGGATTGGCAAAGGTATTAATTTCGCCGTTACCGATATATCGACCTGGAGCCGATCGCGGGATGGAATAGGGAGCCGCCGGAGCTTCAACTTGGGCACCATTGGGAACGCCAGTCGCATAGCCATTTTGTGGACTGCCGCTGGTTGCCGGTGCAGCGTTGACGCCAGTTGTTGTATTAAGGTTGGGCTGGGTTCCGTACTGGATATTGCCATAGGGCGAGGTGCCGTAGGAGTTGGGCGCGTAGGAGTTGCCGACGTTGGGAGCAACGTAGGGTGAGGTCGGGTAACCCGTGTATCCGCCGGTGTATGGAGTGGTTGCGGGAACATTAACGCCAGCGGAGGAGGGATAGCCCGTAAATGTGGGTGTATTGCTGAAGCCCGTGACGCTCGGAACGGTAGCGTTGGAGTAGGGGTAGCCGGTAAACGTAGCGCTGCTGTTAAATTGTGTCAGAGAAGCGCTTGGCTCGGCGTCGCTAGTGTTGAGGAGGGTTGAGCCTTGGGGACTGCGGAAGCTGCTGACGGCGGAGGTTGGGGTCGATCCTCCTGTGATGCCTGTATTTCCGGGGCTACCTTCGGCGATCGTGCGTGCGCCAAAAAGACCCATGACGCCGCCAGCCACTCCGTCTGCGGGTGGGGCGGATGAGGCCGTTGTCTCTGCGGTGTAGTTGCCAGACAGTAAATCCATCAGGCCGAAACGTCGGCTGGGGGTTGAGGCGTTGGCGTTATTGCTGTTGGTGCTATTGGTACTGTCGTCGCCTGCTTCACCACGGGTTTGATTTAGATTCGGCAGTTCGAGCAGGTCAATATCTTCGAGGTTAAGTCGCTGATTCTGTTCTTCGGCCTTGTCTACGCTGTTGTCATCCGCCATCACAGGAAGTTCCGCCTGAGCGAGCAGACTTGAGAGTACGTCTGAGCTGTCAATTTCTGAAGCTGTGATCGAACTGACCTCGGAGAGTGAATCTGCGAGTTGAGATGTGTTTTCACTAATGAGTGACGCTTCTGCATCTTCATCTAAGACCCGCAGTGAATTCCAATAATCTGCACTCAGAGCCAGCAGCAGCGCAATAATGGCCATCGGAGCCCAAACTGCTGGACTGGAAACATTACGAAGATAGGATCGGAAGACACGAACATAGGCCGGTGTCGGCTTGCGTTCTGATTGCGGGTTCGGAGGGGAAGACATAAGAAATCTGGGGGAGCGTGCAGCGATCGGGAGGTGACAACGATGTTGGTCGAGCATGGCTCGCCGGAGCGTTGACCTAGTTCTAGTTTAAGCGATTATTTTGCCAGCACGATGGGATTGGAGGCGGAGCGTTTAGGGATGATTAAGGGCGTGGAATTTGTGTGGGTGGCGGCAGTGATCTCGGCGGTGCTTTAGGATGGGGGGATGCGATCGCAACGTGCAACGATCGTGGACAGGTTAGCGTGATGTCGTTGTTGGTCTTAGATCTGCATCGGCGTTAACGTCAGTTTTCGCACGATACGATTTTTTCCTTCTCCATGAGCCGCAACCGACTCAAGACTCTGGCGCACTATCTGCGCCCGTATAAAAAACAGGCCATTCTCGGAACGTTAGCTCTACTCGTTGTTAACGCATTAGGGGTCTATATTCCGCTGCAAATTCGTCGCGCGATCGACGATTTACAGGTCACGTTTAGCTATGATCGCATTCTCTTTTTCGCCGGTTCCATTTTTGCCCTAGCCAGCGTCATGTGGCTGATTCGCGTGGCCTCGCGGGTCTACCTGTTTGGTTTAGGGCGGCGGGTTGAATTTGATCTAAAGCAGCGTATTTTTGAACACCTATTAACGCTCGAAACGGGCTATTTTGCCAGCAATACCAGTGGCGATCTGATCAACCGTGCCACGAGCGATGTGGATAACATTCGTCGCATGTTGGGCTTTGCTGTCCTGAGTTTGCTTAACACAACCTTTGCCTACGCTTTAACCGTTCCGGTGTTGGTCTCGATCAGCGGAAAACTCACGCTGTTAGCGATGTCGGTTTATCCGCTGATGCTGGCGGTGGTCTGGTTTTTTAGCGGGCGATTGCGCCTCGATCAAGCCAGCGTGCAGGAAGATCTCTCGCGCATTAGCGATCTGATTCAGGAGGATATGAGCGGGATTGCGCCCATTAAGATTTATGGCCAAGAGCTTAACGAACGGTCGGCATTTGCAGAAACAAATGCGAGCTTGCTCGCGAGTAACCTGGCCTTAGCGCGAACCCGAACGACGCTGTTTCCCCTACTACAGGGTCTGGCAGCGGCCAGCCTATTGATTTTGATGGCGTTTGGTTCCGGTGAAATCGTGCGCGGAGCCCTCGATGTGGGCGGCTTGGTCGCCATGATTATTTACATCGATCGCCTGGTTTTTCCGACGGCGCTCCTAGGTTTTACCTTGACCATCTTCCAGCGCGGCCAGGTGAGTATCGACCGTGTTGAAGCCATTTTTGAACGCCAGCCCAATATTGTTGACCCGATCGAGGCGATCGATCTACCGCTGGATCACGTCAAGGGTCATATTCAAGCCCGTCAGCTCACCTATGCATTTCCAACGATGGACTCTGTAGATCAGACATCGACAGATCAGAGATCGACGCAGACGGATCGCGCCGACCATGCACAACCGGAAAACCATCATCGTGACACCGTCAAATCCTCGAACCGCAATGCCCTAGACCAGCTCAATGTAGACATTCACGCCGGGGAAACCGTTGCCATTGTTGGACCGATCGGCTCAGGGAAATCGACCCTAGCCAATGCCATCCCACACGTTCTGGATATTGAACCCGATCAGCTATTCCTCGACGGCATTGATATCACCCGCATTCGCCTAAATGACCTGCGCCGCGCGATCGCCTACGTCCCCCAAGATAGTTTTCTCTTTGGGACAACCATCAGCAACAACATTCGCTACGGCAAACCCGACGCCAGCTTTGACGAGATCTATCTCGCCGCGCAAGCCGCACAAATCCACGACGAAATCCTCAACTTTCCGCAGCAGTACGACACCATCGTCGGCGAGCGCGGCATTACCCTGTCCGGCGGACAGCGTCAACGTACAGCTCTCGCGCGGGCATTGCTGCTAGATGCGCCGATTTTAATTCTCGATGATGCGCTGTCCAGCGTCGATAACCAAACCGCGACCCAGATTTTACGAAACCTGTCGAGTGGTACACGCAAAAAGACGGTGTTATTTATCTCGCATCAACTTTCGGCAGCGGCGACCGCAGATCGTGTGGTGGTACTCGATCGCGGGCGTGCCGTGCAGGTGGGCAAACATGAGGCACTCCTGGCAGAAGGCGGGCTGTATGGCTCGCTGTGGAATGAACATCAACTCGAAGCGCTGCTGGCATGACACTCGAAGCGCAGGCGAGACGCCCGCGCTTCGGTGGTTGGCAATATTGCCCTAACCCCAATCAAACGTCGTATCGTTATCGTTTTTTGCTATAGATCCGCGTTTGCCGCGTTCACGGTTGCGATCGCCGGGACGAGACGTTGTTCAGCGCGTCGTAACTGATTCATCGCCAGATCTGCCGGTGAGAGCCAGCCTCGGAGAAAGTAATAAACAGAGCTGAGAAATTCATCGGTGAGCGCCGTTGTAAATTCCATGCCTTCCACTGTCGGCAGTAGCTCACGACCATTCGGGAACGGGAATATACCCTGAACCGGCTGATTCGTGCGATAGGCTCCCGGACGCGGCGTGACGATCATGTCAAATTCATAAAACGCCTGCATTGAACGATAGGCAGAGATTGCCGTCGAGACCAAGACAATATCCTTCGGAATACCAAAGCTATCCATCAGCTTCGCCACATTGCGAGCGCTGCTGCGTACATCCATCCCCTGATTGTCGATGATGATCGCGTTTTCCGGCACGCCCAAACGTTGAAGTAGGCGAGAAATTGCGTAGGCTTCGATCGGGGGCTTGCCGCCGCCCACAAAATCGAAGCGTGGCCCTGCACTGATGATGACGCGCGGTGCTTGCCCCTGTAGGAAAAGATTAGCGGTATGAACGACGAGGTCGCCATTTTTCGAGAGCTGATCGACTCGACCCTCGACGCGTGAAGGCTCGGTGGTTTGCCAGCCCAGCAAGACGATCGCCTCGGGAACTCCGGGCGGGTCATTGATCGCCGTGCGCTGTAGTTCGTAGGCGTCACGCTCAACGATCGCCTGACAGAAAATCCGAGGGAAATAGGACAAGCTAAACAACAGCAGCAAACTGATGATCGTGGTCAACTGCTTGCGCACTTCGGGACTTCCCAGATTCCCCCTGAGGCTGTTCAGGAGGAGAAGTGTTATCAGTCCAAAGGGCTTGAAGGGGATAGAGAACACCTGCCAGGCTGCAATTGTAGCCCCATTGGTTGGCTCAAAAAACGTCAGAACGAGCAGCAGAGCAGCGAGAGTGTACCCCACATAGGTGACGTAGGGCTTGGGGATGATTTGGGCGACAAGGTAGCTGATACTGCCAATAACGGCCAGCCACAAAAGGATACGCGTCAAGAGCAAAAACATAGTTGCCTGGGATGATGTCAAACGCCGAAAGGCGAACCGGAAGCGCAATCGAGCCAGGGGCTGTTGTGACACAAACGGCCACGCTGGAAACTCATATCTCGATACATTATGACAAAGGCTTGGAGTTCCCCAAAGCATAATTGACGAGTCGGGGCGATCATCCTAAATTAATGTCGTTTTTATCCATAAACCGGCTCATAATTCGCCTTTTTCGTTCATTCTGCTTGAGGATTGACGAAATTGATCCAAAGGTATCGATGCTTAAGTCTTGATCCGAAGCAACGAAAGACGATCACTGAGACCACAGGCAACGAGCCGACGGCTGGAACGATACAAGGGCGATCACCTCAGTAAGAGTCTTTAGATAATGTCATAGCTCTGGCCGATCGCGAGTGTTCCAGGTTGGGTCACGCAAGCGATGATACCCGTATCTGTGTGACGAAATTCGCGTTTGAGCTGCGAGAGCAAGGGAAGATCCCGTTGGCCGGAGTCAGGGCAGACTTCGATATTGAGGCAGCGCTCGATACGCTCGATCGCCTCAAATTCTACGCTTCCCATCCGCAGGCGTCGGCCAATCCAGTCGAACTCTTCCCAAGGCTGTGCGGTTTCTAGCACCAGGTTGGGGCGAAAGCGACGCGGATCGATGGGGGTTTTGAGTAACGCTGAAAGTGCCTCTAGGGTGGCGCTGCCGATGATGGAAACTTGACCCGCGCGGCGATCGCGAAAACCCGTGTCCCCGGAGGTTTCGCCGACGAGTTCGAGGTTGGCATATTGGGGATGACGAGCCCCGACCGACGGCTGACAGGTTTGCAAAAAGGCACTAAACCATTCACCGATCGCTTGGCGATCGTGATCGACATGCGCCTCTAACACCCGCTGGCCACCTAACTCAACGTGAAGGGTCTGCCGTGCCGCATCATAGTGACACTGCACGCGAGCGAGATCGTGCCAGTCATTTTGTACGGCGAAGTAGTCCTTGGATAACCAGGGTGTATTCGGGACTGGCGGATGATCCCGGTCATCGAACATCAGAGCAAACGCGCGATCGCCCTGCATTCCCCAATCCGCACGAAACTCTGCGCGATCGATCACGCTAGGCGTTAATCCCTTGACCGGATGACAAAATAGCTGGCGGACGACACGGGCGATCGGATCGGCGTTCGTCGGCTGGATTGACGACATCATGACTGTTCTTTACTTTGGGATTGTTCGCGGGGGATCACCCGCCTGTCTGAAGCCTCTGAAGCGTGACTATCGTGAAACGAAGATCACATCACCCCAGAGACCAACAGGACAAATCAGAGTTCATGCTGAAAATCTATGAGTAATTCGTAGAGGTCGTTCTGATTTGCTCGGGAAATTAAATCGCGCAGAGGAATGGTCGCGCGTCCACCACCGAGGGCGATCGAGGTTTGCTGTAAAATTGCCTCGACTTTAGCTTCGCTAATCGATCGCGCTTCGAGTTCGGGAAAAAAAGCTTCGGCAAGGGGAGTGTGCAACTTGGCATCGCCGAGGTAGAGATGCCATTTGGCAACGTCGATGTAGATTTTGTCGGCAATGGCGGCCGCAAGGGCTTCGATTTGGCGGGTTGATGCTGACATAGTGGACGAGGTGTAGAAAAGGGCAGGCAAAATGGCTGATGAATCAGGGCTGAATAGCATCGATAACGCCGACAAATTCACAGCGGT
The DNA here is from genome assembly GCA_011390275.1 of Geitlerinema sp. S16. Lineage (GTDB taxonomy): Bacteria > Cyanobacteriota > Cyanobacteriia > Cyanobacteriales > Geitlerinemataceae > RDYZ01. The sequence continues at coordinate 24,129 of JAABST010000040.1, read as the reverse complement.
CAATGCTGGATCGACGAGCGATCGCTTAGTTTGACGTTACGTGTTCTAACCGCGATTAGTCTATGGTTTGTCGTTTGTATTTACATCCCTTGACCTGACTCAGACTGTAAATCACGGCGAATGACAGCAAATGACGGCGAAGCATCATCGCTGAAGGACACTCCTCGAACTCGCATCAACATCGCCCGATCGCACTACTCGCGATCGCCCACGCCCGCCGTTTCCGTCTCGCCGAAGATGGCCGATGCGTGGACGTAATGCTTAAACTCCAGCAGGTTGTGGGATGGATCTTCTAGAAAAAAGGTGTAATGTTCCGTAGGTTTTCCGGGAAAGCGCTGTTTCGGGTCTTGATAGAACGTTAGACCCCGCGTCATCGCGCGATCGCGCAGGGCTTCCCAATCGGCATAATCGTCAAAAATCAAGCCGAAGTGACGTGGATAGATCCCCGCTTGAGGTTGGATGGCGATCAGCGATCGGTGTGCGACCAATTGATGCCCACCGAGATTTAAAATCAAGGCGTGTTGCGATGCTCGCCCCGGCGTACACCCAAGACCCTCGATATAAAAAACCTTGGTTTGATCAAAGTCTTGAACGGGAAAGGCAAGGTGAAACATCTTCAATAAAAGCTCCGTATTTTTACGGGTTGTAGAGCGAGCGCGATCAATTTATAAAAGGGCTGCTAAACTGTCGATGTGTCAAAACGCGACATGCGAGTTTAGGCATCGATTTCTCTCCGTCAGTTTCAAGTTAGTTTCTCGATCCTGTCATAGTTTTCAGACATTGGTTTCAGGCATTTTGACCAGCCAGACAACTCTCAGGTTAATGTGTATGGCTAACGTCAACGCCGCTACGAAATCATGGTTTACGTTAACCTCTTGGGTTATTGTGTTGTTTGAATTAGCAGGCTTGACGAAAGCCTCTAAATCAAACAATTAACAATCACTCGTTCTTTCATTTCTAACGCCATATTTTGGGTGATTCAGGGAAGTCCATCATGGTAGCCAGCATCGATCGCGACAACCAAGCTCAGGCTAATCAGCCCTCGAAGAAAAAGTCTCGGCGCCGTAATAACTTGCAAACGGAAGATGCAGCCGCGATCGCGGCCAGTATGCAAGACGACCCGTTTCAGTATTACGCAGAGCGTGATGCCGGAATTTCCACGAATCAGAAGCTGCCCATTAATCCGAAAGATCCGTTCAGCTTCTACTACGGCCAAGAGTATAAAGCCGATCAGGAGGCCGCAGCGCGAGCGGCTAGAGAACGGGCTGCGGAGATCCAATCAAAGTACGTTGCTCCGGCGAAAACGACGCGGCAACGTGCAGACGCGGCTATGTCTATGAGTTTGGGGGCGATCGCTGCCGCCGAAATGTCTCCCCCGACTCAGGCAACCCAGGCAACCCAGGCGGCCACCGTTGCGGATGCCCCCGAAGAAGAGCATCCCCTACAGCGCTGGGGCAGAGAAGATCGCGAAGCCCGCGAAGCTGCCAGTCAGCGGGTCAAGCAAGGAGTCGCAACACTCAAAGAGGAAGAAGAGCAGGCGTTAGCTAAGGGTCAAAATCGTCTTTGGTTTATGACCGGTGTTGCGGCGCTGCTGGTACTTCTGGCAGGCGGCGCTTATCTAATTGCGCCCAAACTTTTGGAAGGTCGTGCTGAACGTGACGCGAATCGCGATGCGATCGCGGAGTCAAGCGCAGCCCCGCTAGGGGAATCGACCGACGCGCCTGTCGATCCCGCAAACGCTCGTCGCGATCGCCCCACTCGTTCCGAGGACGCGACAACCGCAGCCAATCAAGGCCGCAGCCAAGATGATCGAACGAACGATGCTTCCACTGGCGATCCCGAAGGATTAACCTCCGGGATTAATGGCGGCGAGAATGCATTATCTGCCGATGGCACGCTGAACGACGCAAGCGATCGCCGTGATGCGGGTGGCCTCAATGCTGACGACACGCGCGATCGTCGTGATCGATCGTCATCGTCAACACAAACAGTGAAGCGAGATGAAATTCTCGCACCTCTCGGCCTCAATGGCGGTAACTTTGTGAGCTGGTGGCAAGGGGAGCCGGTCAATGCGGAAGGAGGATCGCGTTTAAATCGTGGAGCGAATCAGGACGATGAGCGGACACAAAAATCAGATACGGACTCTGATGGCGATACCGACCTGAAATCGGAAGGCAGTGGCTTGCGGTTTGGCGCCGACGATCGTGGCGATAGCAGCGGCAGTAGTCAGACGGTTTCGCGATCGGGATCAGGCTCGGGAAGCCGAGCATCGGTATCGGATCCTGGCGATGCCAACGATGACTTTAATGTGCCAGCACCGGGCGGTGGTCTGATGTTTGGTGGTGGCTCCGATTCGGGTCGCGTTCCCGCTAGCATGACGAACGAAACTGTCCAGCTTTCGATCCGAGGCATTACCAATGCTATCCCCCAGGGCATCGACGCACCGGTACGGGATGAACAGCGCGTGGGGAGCTATCGCGTCACGGACACGTATCTCCCGTGTCAAAGCTCCGATGCTTCCGACTGCCGTGATGTGCATCCTGTGTATGGTTATCACAGCGTGCCGCATTTGGGGGTAGATATCGCCATGCCGAATGGCGCTCCGATTTTTGCGGTGGGTAAGCAAGGAGCGACGGTCACAGTGTCCTGTTATACCGATGCAGCCGGTGGCTTGGTTGCGCAAATGTCGAGTTCGAGTATGCCGGAATACGAGTTTAAGGCGCTGCATTTGAGCGACTGTATTGATGGTGCGTTTGATGTGGGGACGATCGTTGCAGCCGTGGGGATGAGCGGCGGTTCAACGGGGCCTCACCTACACTGGGAAGCGTTTTATAACGGTGTACGGGTTGATCCGCCGCGCTGGTCGATCGAGTATGCGATCAAGGGCAATATCATTCGTGATGATTCGGCGAAGTTCACCTATTAGTCGATTTCGTCTAATTGAGTCGTATTCATTATGTTTAAAACATCTGATCGTCCAGCGATCAGATGTTTTTCATTGGCTTGGGCTACCGACCTGGCTTACTAAACGCTGGCTTGCTAAACTTTCAATATCGCAATAGTGAACTAACAAAAAATACAATGTTGCAAAAAGTAAAACTTAATATAAATATTCTTTTATCCATTGCCATCGGCTGCATTTTACCCCTCACATGGCTCAGTACGATCCTAACTCATGCTTCAGAGTATCTCCCTTATGGTGATCAATGGGATACCCCTCTACGGCATCTTATTCACTGGCAAGATGGTAGCTTTCAGTGGAGTGAATTAATTTCTCAACACAATGAAAGTCGCAAGTTAATAACTTCAAGTATTAGTTTATTGATGTTTAATTTACTTAATCATTGGTCAATTAAAGCTGAGTTGATTGTCGGATTTTTCTTGACGCTTATCAAGGTCTTAGCCATAACGGTATTATTTTATAGATCGAAAGATGTTAAAGCTATCAAACACTATCGAAATTATGTTTTTGCAATTGTATTTGTTGTTCTACTCTTACTGAATTACAGCCGTTCAACATATATGTATCAACTGTGGTCAGTTACGGCTGAACGTACGATCGTAGATATAATGTTTGTCTCAATGCTCTACACATTGCTTGATAAGCCTGGAGAGAAATGGCGTGTTGCTATTTTAGTGTTTGCACCGCTTATTTCCGTCTATAGCTACTCTAGCGGCCTTTCTTTGACTCTGATCGCGATCTTTATTGCTGGACTCCTTTATATCAAGCAAGCCATTAATTCTGTGTCTTTATGGACGGTAAGTCTTTTGAATATCTCAATTATTGGATCTTATTTTATTGGCTATGAAAGTAATCCTGATCATTCTTCAATTTTCAGTACTCTTCAGCAGCCAGTAATTAAAATCCTTGAGTTTATTGTTTTATTTCTAGGAAATACAAGCCCAAATTCAATGAAAATTTCCTATCAACAAGCATTGATTCAAGGGATATTCATTGTGACTGCTTCTACTCTTTTGACGATTTGGCTAGCTCGTTCAAAACGATGCCAATCAGAGCAGAAAATGCTTGATTTAGGAGGATTGGACACCTTCGGCTTGATCATCTTACTTTATGTCAGTGCTATAGCAACGATGTCTTGCCTTGCTCGTTTACCGATGGGTGTACTTAATGCCACCCGTGACGATTATGTAATTCATGCCACCTTTGGGTTAATTGGCCTCTTGGCTCTTTTGACCCATACTCTTTTAAAAATAAATCCTCAACCGATGAAGTCAGGGTTGATAATTGTTCTTTTTCTAAGTTGTACGGTCAGTTCACATATAGCATTTCTTGTTTATAAAGATGTTGCTAATCGCCAGATCGAATTGCTTGAAAATATTTCGATGTTTGATGATTGTTTAGCTCATCAAAAAAATGTTAGGCAATCCCATTGTTATGCTCAAAATTCAGTAGCTCATCCGCTCTTTTTTGAGTATTTTACGCTGGCAACTAAGTTTAAAATCTTGATTCCTGAATAATACGAAATTACCTCGATGGGTCTTTAATACCTGCTCATAAAGAACCGGATTTCGTATGACTTTTGTTTGGATGGCTGTAGTCCACTTGATAGCGGAGAAAAACCTCCTGCCCGATCGTTTGAACGTCCAGAAGATTAAGCCGGGGGGCGGATTGATCGCTGCTAACAGGACTGACAAGATTGAAAAATCCCGGACCATCTACCGGTGTTGGTGCTGCGATACCGCCCAATATCAGGGGACAAACCGTGAGGCGTAGCTCATCGATCGCGCTCAGTGCAAAGAGGTCAGCGACTAATGCCCCACCTCCCAAAACGGCAAGCTGGTTAATCCCATCGCCTTTTAAGCGTTGCAGCATCAGCGTTAAATCGATCGTTCTAGTAAGGGAGTCGGATGTGTTATCAGCCGCCTGATCGCGACCTTCACAGATCCAAACCTGATCAAACGCTGTGCGATCGTGCCACGACTGAGCGCCTTTGACGGTCGTGATCAGCCCGCGCGGGATGGGTTGGCGAAAGAATTTTAGGTCGCGGGGAATGTTGCCCGATCGCGAGATGATCAATTGTTGCGGCTGTGGTGGTAGTCCTCGATCAGCTCGCTGCTGAAATAAATCATCGGACAGAACACGCATGGTCGTCCCGCCCGATCGCAACGTTCCAGCGCCCATCAACACCGCATCGGCAGCGGCGACACATTCTTCAAGCTGACGAACATCCTGCTCGGAGCCGAATTTACGACCCGATCGCTGGTAATCGGAAATTTTGCCATCCGCGCTCATGGCGAAGATGGCCGTGGCATAGGGTCGATCAATCATGATTTACGGTTACGCATAATGCGTCTAAATCAGCTCGCGCACGTCGGTAACGGCTCCATTCACCGCTGCCGCCACCACCATCGCCGGACTCATCAACAACGTACGACCGGATGACGATCCCTGGCGACCTTTAAAGTTACGGTTCGACGACGAGGCGCTAATTTGATCGCCCACGAGCTTATCGGGATTCATCGCCAAACACATCGAACAGCCTGCGTTACGCCATTCAAACCCGGCAGCGAGAAACACTTGATCGAGTCCCTCCGCTTCAGCCTGCTCCTTAACTTCTTCTGAACCCGGAACCACGAAGGCTTTCACACCCTCGGCAACCCGACGCCCCTGGGCAAATTTCGCGGCCTCACGCAGATCGCTGATGCGTCCATTGGTGCAGCTTCCGATGAAGCAAACATCAACCTTGGTTCCAGCGATCGCCTGACCCGGTTCGAGCTGCATATAGGCGTACGCTTCTTGGGCGAGGGGGCGATCGCTATCGCTGAAGCTGTCCGGCGTGGGGATCGTTTCATCGACGCCGATGCCCTGGCCGGGAGTGATGCCCCAGGTGATCGTGGGTGCGATTTCGGCAGCATCGAAGGTGACGATATCGTCATATTCAGCATCGGCATCGCTGCGAAGGCTTTCCCACCAGGTCACGGCTTTGTCCCAAGCGTCGCCTTTGGGGGCAAATTCGCGGCCTTGGAGATAGTCGTAGGTGACGCGATCGGGGTTGACGTAGCCGCAGCGTGCGCCGCCTTCGATCGCCATGTTGCAAACGGTCATCCGCTCTTCCATCGACATGGCCTCGAAGGTGGTTCCGGCGTATTCGTAGGCATAGCCGACGCCGCCGTTGACGCCGAGTTTGCGGATAATGTGTAGGATGACATCTTTGGCGTAAACGCCCGGTGTTAACTCGCCGTTGACTTCAATTCGGCGGACTTTGAGTTTACCGAGGGCGAGGGTTTGGGAGGCGAGTACGTCGCGGACTTGGCTTGTGCCGATGCCGAAGGAAATCGCGCCAAACGCGCCGTGGGTGGAGGTGTGACTATCTCCACAGGCGATCGTCATGCCCGGTTGAGTCAAACCCTGTTCCGGGGCGATGACGTGGACGATGCCTTGGCGACCGGAGCCAACGTTATTAAAGCGAATGTTGTTGTCTTTGCAGCTTTGTTCCAGCGCTTGGATCATCTCCTCGGCCAGGGTGTCGGCAAAGGGACGCGCTTGGTTTTCAGTGGGGACGATGTGATCGACGGTGGCGACGGTGCGATCGGGGTACGGCACGCTGAGGCCACGTTCGCGCAACATGGCGAAGGCTTGGGGGCTGGTGACTTCATGAATCAGGTGGAGGCCAACGAACAACTGGGTTTGACCAGACGGCAGCGTCCCGACGGTGTGGGCGTCCCAAACTTTATCGAACAGCGTTCCTTTGCTCATTGACCTTGGTGATTCTGAAATAATCGTTAGCGCATGTAGCCTTTTATCTTAGAACGTGTTTGAGGCGTTCTCCCGTGACCGGCTTAAATTGTCAACTTAAATTTCAGGCTTAAATCGCCGATCGCCATGACGCCCAACTTAACGCCCAATTTAGATCTGAACCTGACGCCCGATCGCGCCGTTGCCCTCCTGGCTCGCGTAACCACCGCCGATCGCCCGACGCCGCCGGAGGTGGTCGCGGCGATGCGGGCGATCGAGCGGTCTCATCCGGGGGAGCCGGTCGCGCTGGCGGATGTGCTGGGGACGTGGCGGCTGGCGTTTGTGACGGGGACGAAAAAGGCACGCAAGCGGGCGGGCAAGGCGATCGGGGCGGGGCGCTATTTGGCGGCGATCCCGAAAATTACGCTGGTTTATTGTGCTGATGCTGGCTCGGATTCTGGGTCAACAAGCTTGGGACGTGCGGTCAATACCGTCGCGATCGGTGCGTTGAAACTCACCGTGACGGGGCCGATCGAGGCGATCGCCGGGAAGCGAATTTTGGCGTTTGACTTTACGCGCTGGTCGGTGACGATCGGCTCGTGGGTGGTGTATCGCGGCGAGATCGGTGGCGGCGCGGCCAGTGATGCAACATTTGCCGATCGCCCGCTCAAGGAACGCCCGTTTTTTAATTATTTTTGGGTGAGCGATACGGCGATCGCCGCGCGGGGGAAAGGCGGCGGCTTGGCGCTGTGGGTGCGGATCGATGACGAGGTTTCGTCCTGAAGCGTCTAGAATCTACACCTTGGCTCGATCGAACTGCTGCATCAAATAAGCCACGCCAAAATCGCCCTGGGGATGCTCCCGCAACGCCTCGGCGAGATCGAACACCTGACGCGCCAAATCCGCACCGAGCTTATCGATCGTCGCCTGTTTTTGCCGCTCGACTTGCTGATAATCGCGTAACTTAGCCTGCCATTCGGACGAAAAGAGGAGATCGAGCTGACCTGCTAATCCTAACTCGGTCAGCACATCCCATTCGCCCGGATCAATCCAAAAGTTGCCCCCCTCCGGCGATCGCTCCACATAAAAGGGCGATCGCGTATCGACTCGGGCACGGATCAAAAAACGCCCCGTCGCCGGACAAAGGGCAGCGCGGCCATCCTCCAAGGCGGGGATCGTCTCAATCGTACCCAATCGACTCACGATGTCCGGGATCGATGCGATCGCACCATGATGGCTCGCCAGCCAGTGGTCATAGTGCGATCGTTCAAGCCAGAAGCCCCCCGTGCTGGGGCAACGGAGAACGACCAACCCTTCCGGTAGAACCTCTTCAATTAATGTAGCGCTGGAGTCTTTGGGCGATTGCATGACGTGAAGAACGGGACAGCTAAACAGCAGCAAGACAGAGAAAGAAACAAGCACGTCACCGGATCTTACGATCCGTTGAGCGATCGAATCATACGTGAGAGGTGAAGACGGCTGAACTCGCTGAACGAACGGCGCTGGGTCATGCAGGTCGCGCTTAGGGCTGCGTTGTGGGGATCGAGGTGGTTGGGTCAGGGGTTGCCGGATCGGGAGGTGGTTCGGGGGATGGCTCGGGGGCTTCCGACTGTGCGAGTGCCATAATCGCTTGACTGTAGGCGGTGGCAGCGGTCAGACGATCGCAAAACTGTTGATGCCTCAGACGTAGCGTTGGCGGTTGTTTGGCGGACTTTAGAAAGAGAAAGTCCGTCGCCAATAGTTTTAGCACGCGAAAAATTTCTGTCTCGATCGATTGAACTCGACCGTTCAGCTCATTCACTTCCGGTTCTAGCGATTCAATCACATCGTGCTGAAATTCATGCTGAAGCGTCGCGATCAATGCCATCCAATCTCGGGTGACACCGTCCGAGACTTCCTGACTGGACTGCGATCGCGCCTCTTCAGTCAACCGCGCTAGACGATCGCCAAACTGTCGATAAAAATTCTGACGAGCTAGTGAAAGAACCATAGTCTGCCTCGCAACGCTACTGAGTGAGTTCATTCAATTTCGTTCAATTTCGTCAATGCAATCCGGACTTGCATCATAAATCGATCGCATCGATCACACAATTCAGCTTTGAATGTGTGAGCCGGAATGCCTGAATCTGACATCCTCAAACAGGGGTTTGACGATCATCACTCTGTTCCCGGAGGGTGAGAGATCCCTAAATCAATCGAAAGAAGCTCAGAACCCTGTTGCTCGATCTACATTAACAACAGATTTAAGAACGAGCATTTTTTTTGTCTCGATTGTAGGCTAGGAATAAGATCTGTTTAACGATTCTTTTCAATTTCCTTAAAAGCAAGTAGCGAAAGATTCAGTAGCATATGAACTCAGTGTTTAGACGTGTGTCTAGACCTGTGATCTAAAACAAACGTTCATGCATCAAGCTTGGCTCGCGGCGGGTGTGGCACTGCAAGGCGGTTTTTGATCGGCCTTGGAGCTTATCAACTGAGGTGATTAACCCCCTGTGAAGTTCGAGCGTTTTTGTAGTGTACGCTACGCTATCTGTCTCGCGATTTGCATCTATCTCTTGACATCAAGGCGATCGCGACATTTTCGCATCAATACTTAGCGCAATATGCCCGTTGTGTTTTGTTTTCTGCTGATCCCTGATCTACCTCTGGTCTGACACCATGATTGCCACATTTTCCTCTGAGACGGCCTGCTCTTTCGATCGCTCCATTGATCTTCCGGACTGGCTCAAAGCGTGCCTCGAACCGAGCTATCCCCAAGCGTTCGTCGCGAATTTATCGATCGATGAGCGTCAGATGATCGCTCGTGCCTTTAATTTCGCCTACGCTCTGCACGCGAATCAATGCCGCAAATCGGGCGAACCGTATATTGCGCATCCGGTGGCGGTGGCGGGGCTGCTGCGTGATTTGGGTGGTGGTGGCGCCATGATTGCGGCAGGCTTTTTGCACGATGTGGTCGAAGATACGGAGGTGACAGCGGACGATATCGAAGAACATTTCGGGGTGGAGGTGCGCGGCCTGGTCGAAGGGGTGACGAAGCTCTCGAAGTTTGAGTTTTCGAGTAAAAAAGAGCACCAAGCCGAAAACTTTCGCCGGATGTTTTTGGCGATGGCCAAAGATATTCGTGTCATTGTGGTGAAGCTTGCCGATCGATTACACAATATGCGGACGCTCGAACATCTAGCGCCACAGAAACAGGAGCGAATCGCGCGTGAAACCCTCGATATTTTCGCGCCCCTGGCTAACCGCTTGGGGATCGGACGATTCAAGTGGGAACTTGAAGATTTATCGTTTAAGTATCTCGACTCTGAAGCCTATGGAAAAATTCGCGATCTCATCGCTGATAAACGAGCCGATCGTGAGTCTCGGCTTTCTCAGGTCACATCCACAATCACGGAACGACTCAAGCAGCTCGACATCAAAGACTTTGAGGTCAGTGGTCGCCCGAAACATCTGTACGGCATCCATAACAAGATGACAAAGCAGCATAAAGATTTCAGCGAAATTTATGACATCGCGGCAATTCGGATCATTGTTGCGAATAATGGCGATTGCTATCGTGCGTTGTCGATCGTGCATGATGCCTTTCGTCCGATTCCCGGTCGTTTTAAGGATTACATTGGCCTGCCCAAACCCAACCGCTATCAGTCGCTACACACCGGCGTGATGGGTCGCCAAAGCCAACGCCCGATCGAGGTTCAAATCCGCACCTACGAAATGCACCACGTCGCGGAATACGGGATCGCCGCCCATTGGAAATACAAAGAAAGCGGCTCCAATGCCCAGATGTCGGACGATGACACCAAATTCACCTGGCTGCGTCAACTGCTCGACTGGCAAGATGATCTCAAGTCCGACGCCAGTGAGTACATGGAAGGCATCAAAGACAAGCTGTTTGACGATGATGTTTATGTCTTTACGCCGACCAGTGACGTGATCCCCCTCAAGCGGGGCGCGACACCGGTGGACTTTGCCTATCGCATTCATACCGAGGTGGGGAACCACTGTGCGGGCGCGAAGGTCAACGGTCGTATGGTCACCCTCGACACGGTGCTACATAACGGCGATATCGTCGAAATTATTACGCAAAAAAATAGCCATCCCAGCCTCGACTGGCTCAACTTCACCGTTACCCATAGCGCCCATAACCGCATTCGGAGCTGGTTTAAAAAGTCACACCGTGACGACAATATTGCGCGGGGTCGTGAGCTGCTGGAAAAAGAGTTGGGTAAGAAAGGATTTGAAGCTTTGCTTAAATCGGAACCGATGCAGATTGTGGCGGAGCGCTGCAATTATCACAGTGTCGAGGATCTACTTGCAGGGGTTGGGTATGGTTACATTACGCTCAACCAAGTGGTGAACCGGCTGCAAGTCGCGGTTAAGGCATTGCAGCCAAAGGATGAGCCGAAGTCTGATGCGACTTTGGCGGATGAGCTACCGATGCACATCAAACCGTCGGGTCAGACGCAGGGCGAAGAGGCACACAGCACCGATCCGATTCGCGGGATTGAGGGGATGTTGCACCATATTGCGGGCTGTTGTAAGCCGATTCCGGGCGAGCCAATTTTGGGGGTGGTGACACGCGATCGCGGCATTTCGATCCACGGTCAGGGCTGCCCAAATACGAATAATGTGCCGGGTGAACGGCTGATCCCCGTGAGCTGGAATCCCAGCGTTAAGGTGGATGGAAAACGATCGCCGACGTATCCGATCGATGTGTCGATCGAGGTCATCGATCGGGTCGGTGTGCTGAACGATATTTTGTCGCGTTTGCGGGATCATGACATCAACGTCCACAGCGCCCAGGTGCATACCCATGCGGGCAAACCGGCGGTGATTGACCTCGGCGTCGGCATCCACGATCTCAATCAGCTCGATCGCATGTTCGCCCAAATTCGTCAGATGGGCGATGTGCTACATCTGCGCCGTGTGTTCCACGGTTAATCGATCAGTTAATGCCTGAGGAAGCGATGAACGCGAACCCTTCAACCCGCGATATTGACGCCATCATCGATATTCTGCGAAACGATTACGCTTGTTTTCCGAAGGATCAGACCTACGAGATTTATGCGTCGGATGTTTATTTTAAAGATCCGACGAGTGAGTTTCGGGGTCTGGCGCGTTATCGCCAGACGATCGCGTTTATCGATCGCTGGTTTAAGCAGCCACAGCTTGATTTACACGACATCCGTTATCAACCGGGTCACGATGCCGCTACCTTCGACATTCGGACGGAGTGGACGCTGAGTTGGACGACACCGCTGCCCTGGTCGCCACGTGTGACGATTTCGGGTTGGAGTGATCTGGTGGTGTGTGGTGGTGTGATCACTAGCCATGTTGATGGTTGGCGGTGTTCGGGCTGGGATGTGGTGCGTCAGCATTTCCCGTGGCGATCGGTGTAAAAGTCGGTTATGCCCAGAAAGTCGAACAGGGCTGAGATGGGATCGCGATCGTTGTTCACGAGGACTGTCCTCTGGTGGCGCTCCGGGGACGGGCGGCGTTATGTCTGATCCGACGCGAATTTTTCTAAAAGTGCTGTAATCGATCGCGGGTGAGGGTTTGGGGCGTGATCGTGTCGGTTTTGTTGTGTTGCGATCGGGGAGGGTTCCGATGGGCAAGATTAGGGCGTGTCTGTCGTGGTGTTGCACAATGCACAATTACGACGCGCACCGTCATTTTTTTGACTGAGCGATCGGATGGCGGTTAGTTACCTGTGTGACATCGGTTATATGTGGTTTTATTTAATTATTTGTCGTGGGTTTAAGATTGGGTTCCGACTCAGTTTCGGAGCGATTAAGTCGTTCAAGATAAGTTCGGGAAATGGGTGGGGGCTAGGTTGTTTTTATTTAACGCTGCAAGCAGAGAATGGGAACGATAGAAAGTATAATTTCGATTGACGTTTATCAAAATTTCGGCAAATGAAAACTAGTTCAGGCGATATCCCAGGGAGCTACGAAGTTATTGGCATCGTTTCTGGATTTGCTAGCACTACTCCGGAAGGGTGCGGCAACATTAACTTTGATGTTCCAAAAGCTTATGCTAAAGCTCTAGAGTCGTTACAAATGAGTGCGAACTCAAGAGGTGCAGATGCATTAATTTTTGTTAATTTCCAAAACCGTATTGGTGTTTCACCTTCTTGCACTGGCGGCTCTCAATCTCTAGAAATTTTTGCGTGGGGTACTGCGGTAAAATTCAACTCTAATACGATAAGCTATGCTGCTCAGGAATAAAATTGGCCGAATTTCATGCTGTCTTGCAATCGCAACAATCAAGCTTTATCAACTTGTTGGACGCCCTTTTTTTAGGAAAACGTGTTTGTTTAATCCTAGCTGTTCGCGCCGTGCTATTTCTTTTTTCAAACAGCACTCATTCAGAAAAGCTTGGCAGCTCACAAAATTACAATTGAAGCGTTGTAATCCTGATTATACGCTTTACTTAAACTCGAACCAAGAGGTAGAGCTTTTAACTTCAACCGGAGAACAGTTCTCGCAAACAGAAATCAGTCCTGCGATTCTTAATCGTTTTGATTCGATGAGAATGATGGGAATTTCACCCCCCAGATAATCTAAAAAAGGAGAGTCCTTAACATAGAGACTCTCCTTTTTTAGATCTATTTGCTTAATTGCATCGTCTTGCGATACTCTTCTGCTTCCGCAACTTTTGTGAAATGTAAGGATATATTAGAATCTGGTTCATCTTTTAATAATTGATCAACCGCAGCTTCGATTTCCTCAAGAGATACTTGGAAAAACTCCTTTCTTTCATTCGCTTTATTAAGTCGTCGATCACCAAAAAATTGATGTAACTTGCTTTCCAAAGCCGGTGCATGTTCTGACCAAATCTGTGCATGAATATCAAATGGAAATGGCACAGAAGCATCACTAAGCTCTCGAATACGCACATCTGGATCTTCTCGTCGAGTCATACCAATTTTATAGATATCCTCTCCGAATGAACCGATATTTGATATGACATATACGTATCCTGATTTAGTCATTTGTGCCCGAGACTTGGCACGCTCTGAACGTTGTTCCGCCTCTTTTAATTTTTGCTCTAATGCATCAATTTCAAGTTGGAGTTTTTCTTGCTCTCCTTTAGAAACTCCTACAAATTCTTGACGAGCTTTTTCTAGTGCTTTCTGATATTGAGACTCCTCTTTTTCAGCTTCTTGACGAGCTTTCTCAAACTCTTTTAGAGCTTTCTGCTCCTCTCTCATTTGCTCTCTTAAAAAGCGCTGCTCTTCTTGCTCTTCTTGCTTTTTCTCTTGATATTCATGGGTTAATTGAAGCTCTTTTAATTTCAAGCTATAGTACTCATCCCATATTTCACACTTATTTACTTTGCCCAGCTTATTAAGTGCATCAAAACTTCGCTGAATTCGCTTTTCCATCGTTGTGATATTGTTATATCGAACCTTTGATATAGCAGCATCACATTCACCATTGAAGGCACGAAGCATAAGTTTAGAGTAGTCATCCATCATCTTCTTACCCTTGGCCTCACTTCCCTCAACAACCCAAGTTTGACCAAAGATCGTTGCTTGTTTGGACTTCAAAATCTTTTTCTGATTTGTCTTGATCACATCCAACTGATCTTGGTAGTCTTTAGAGTCAGGAAAGCTGTACTTTGCTTCATAAAATCCATAGGATTGAAGAATCTGCTCTTCTTCTAATGCTTTAACCTCTTCACGCAAGCTTCCGATTGTGTCTTTTATTTCTTGTCTTGTTTTATAAAGCTCATTTAACCGACCTTTCAGTGCAGAGATATCGTCAGCTAATTCTAAGGCTGCGAGCTGTTCTTGTTTTTTGCGAGTAATATGTTCTAGCTCAATCTCTTTCTGTTCTTTTTCTGCATTTAAGCTTTCCAAATCTCCAGAAATAGACAGGCGGCTTGTGATTGATTCAAGAGAGTTCTTCAAGCGCTCTAAAGCTTCTTCTTTCTCTTGTACTTCTTTCTCTAATCTTTGAGTTAGTTGAGACTTTTGATCAACTTCTAGAAGCAAACCAAAAGATTTCCTGTAAGACAGAAATAGATAGAGAATATGAATAAAAAAGCCCGGAAAAAATCCAGAAATATAACCAATAGCTGTGATCAGAAAATATATCACTGCAAGAGGCTTGTTTCCACGTTTAAATTGTTTACTTCCTGGAATTAAGTAAAGAATCGAATTTTTCATGAACAGAGTGCGCTAGACAGTGGTTACTTCACAATAACAGAAACAATATCATCGTTCCCACGCTCCGCGCAGGAATGCCTTCTAGGACGCTCTGCGTCCCGCAAGCTCGCGACGCAGAGCGTCTAAAGAAACGTTTCTACGTAGAGCGCAGGAACGATGCAACGCTGCACCTTGTAATCAAACGATTCGTCATAATCGATCGTCCCAAACAAATCAACGATCTTCAAACGCTGCCGTCGATCGATATACTCACGCAGCGCCATCTCAATTACCCCATTCAGATCCCCCGCGTCGCTTAACTGCGTCGCCTGGGCGATTAAATCATCGTCAAGATTGATGGATTGAATCATCAGCAAACCCTCAAAATTATCAAAAACAAAGGGGTAGGCATCGCCCACCCCTTCAGTTTAGCTAAATCGCGAACTATTCAGCCCCCTCGATCGGCGCAAAACCGTGACGCTGCACATTCTCCGTCACCGTACGCGGCTCCAGGAACTGCACCAGATAATCCGGGCCGCCCGCCTTCGAGCCAACCCCCGACAGCTTGAAACCACCGAACGGCTGACGCGACACGATCGCCCCCGTCGTACCGCGATTGATGTAGAGATTCCCCACCTCAAACTCGGCCTTGGCGCGATCAATATGCGACGGCGTGCGCGAATAAATCCCGCCCGTCAGCGCGTAATTCGTCCCGTTTGCCACCGTTAACGCCGTGTCGAAATCCGCCACGCGAATCACCGCCAACACCGGCCCGAAGATCTCCTCCTGGGCGATCGTCGCATCCGGCGCGATATTGGTGATCACCGTTGGGCTGACGAAATAACCGGTGTCGGGAACCGGTAGTTCGATCGCCAATTTACCCTCGGCTTTGCCCGTCTCGATATAACGACGGATATTCGCCTGAGCGTTGGCGTCAATCACCGGGCCGATTTGGGTTCCCGGCTGGGTCGAATCGCCCACATTCAGCGATCGCACCGCTTCCACCAGACGATCGATGAATTTTTCGTACACCGACTCCACCACGATCGCCCGCGAACAAGCCGAACATTTTTGACCGGTGTAACCAAAGGCCGACTGGACAACACCGGCCACCGCCACGTCAAGATCGGCGCTTTCGTCGATGATGATGCCGTTCTTGCCGCCCATCTCCGCAATCACCCGCTTCAGATGCTTCTGACCCGGACGCAAAATCGCCGCCTCTTGGAAAATCTGACAGCCCACCTCCTGCGAACCGGTAAAGACGATCGTGTTGATATCAGGATGCTTCACCAGATGGTTACCCACCGTCGAACCCTTGCCTGGAATGAATTGGAACACACCGGGCGGGACACCGGCATCAATCAGGATTTCCGCAAATTTGGCGGCGATGACACTGGAAACAGCGGCGGGCTTGAGCAGGGTCGGGTTGCCCGCAACGATCGACGCCACCGTCATGCCGACGGGAATCGCGAGGGGAAAATTCCAGGGCGACACCACCAGGGTAATGCCGCGCGGCTGGTAGTGGTAGCGGTTGGTTTCGCCGGGGACATCGTAGGATGTTTCGCCGTCGAGTCGTTCCATTTCATCGGCGTAGTAACGACAAAAATCGATCGCCTCGGAGGTTTCCGGATCGGCTTCACGGAAGGTTTTGCCGGTTTCGAGCATCATCCAGGCGTTCAGCTCATGGCGGCGTTCCTCTAGTAAATCAGCGGCCTTGCGTAACACTCCAGCACGCTCACGCACCGGTGTCCGCTTCCAGTCCTTTGCGGCGGCTTTGGCGGCGGCCATCGCACGATCGGCCTGCTCGATCGAAATCTGCCCCACCGTGCCGATCGTCTCGGTGAAGTTCGACGGGTTGAGCGAATCGATTTCGGCGTCGGTTTCGAGGTACTCGCCTGCGATCCAGGGTTGATAGACCTTGCCGAGCTGCTGACGGACTTTCGTCAGGGCTTGGAACGCAGCGGCACGACGATCGCGATCGGCAAAGTCGGTGTCGGCGGCGTTGGGGAACGGCGACGCCTCCGGTGCAATTTGGGGCTTCTCTGGATCGGGGGTTGGTGCGCCGATTAGCTCTTCGATCGGGCGATCTTCCTGGCTTTGACGGATAAACGAGCTATTGGCGGTGTTTTCCAACAGGCGACGAATCAGGTAGGACATCCCCGGCAGTAGCTCACCGTAGGGGCAGTAGACGCGCACGCGATGACCGCGATCGGCCAGGGCTTTGGCGAGCTTGTCGCCCATGCCGTAGAGCACTTGCATTTCGTAGTGACGCTGGGGAATTTTGAGCGCGTCAACGATCGCACAGGCCAAGGCTTGCGATCGCACATTGTGGGAGCCGATCGCGGCGTAGAGATATTCGTGATTTTCCAGCAGCAGGCGTGTAAGTTTTTCGTAGTTGGCATCGGTGGCCGCTTTGTCGTTAAACACCGGCTGCGTCCAGTGGTGTTGTTGAGCGCGAATCGTCTCGCGATCCCAGTACGCGCCCTTGACGAGCCGCACTGTCACCGGTGTACCCCGGCGTTTCGCCCACTCGACCAAGCCTTGCAGATCCTCCGTCGAATCACGCAA
Source organism: Geitlerinema sp. S16 (assembly GCA_011390275.1). Classification (GTDB taxonomy): domain Bacteria; phylum Cyanobacteriota; class Cyanobacteriia; order Cyanobacteriales; family Geitlerinemataceae; genus RDYZ01. Next base: position 6,712 of record JAABST010000040.1, on the reverse strand, counting down.
ATACCCCTGGATTGTGACACCAATATCCGAGCGATCGCGAAACTCCTCTTCCAGCAAAATCTTCTTGAGAATCGCCAGCGTGATGTCCTTATATTCGTACTGCTCCATGTCGAAATGGATCGCCGCGCCCACTTTTTTCGCATGACGCAACAGCTCACGAGCGCACTCCGCCACCCGTGCCTCGCTGCCCACTTCATCCAACGCATCAAACTGTGAATAAAACGCCGTGAGTTTGACCGACACTTGCACCTTGGGCAAGGTTTCACCATCGGCGGTGTCGATTTGCGCCACCGTCCCCCAGCGTTTTTCCGCCTCGGTCAGGTCATCCATAAGCTGCACGTATTTCGCGAAATACTGCTCCGCTTCGGTTTCGGTGATCACCGCTTCGCCGAGCAGGTCGATCGTGAAGCCCAGCTTGTCTTTCCGCAGTTGCTCAACGGTTTTGATCACCTGCTTGGCGGTTTCGCCCGCGATGTACTTATGCGCCAGAGCTTCCGTCGCCGTTAACACCGTGGTTCCGGCCACCTGTCCCGTCACCGAATCGCCACCGCTGAAGCCGATCAGCTTCTTGAGCGCGTCGGGTAACTCCACCTCTTCCGTTGTCAGGTATTCCTGAAGATGGCTCGCGACTTCGGCTTTACTGCGTAGCGCCGGTAAGCAATCGATAAATCGAAACAACTGGACGCGCAAACCGGGGCTACTCATCGCCCAGTCGAGCATTTTGTCATCCCAGCGCAGGTTATCGCGCATTTGGGCGAAAATATTGCCTTTTTGCTGGGTTGCAGCGAGTAGCTCCCGTGCGATCGCCTGGGTTTGCGCTTCGTAGGGATTTTGAGCGGTCGGGGCTTGCGTAACCAAGGGATTGGCTCCAGAGATCGAGATAATTAGAAGTTGACTATTTTAATTTGTATTGATGGCATTTTGGAATATTAAGATCGGCTGGGCTTGATGTGCGTGTGGCTTCTGCGTCGGTCATCCTAAAAGCAATTAGACCATAAGCAAATGGCCATGATGTCCCCAACAATTTCAAGGTTTTGTGTACGCCCCACCTCAGAAATCACGTGGACTTTGATGTTTTGGATGTTTGCGAAATTTTGGTTTGAAAACGGCGAGCATTCTCGCGCATACGCTGTCGATCGGCGTCGGAAATCTTACGCAATTGCGCCAAAATTAAATTCATCCGTCCTTGGAGTTTGAGGCGATCGTAATGACGATCGAGAAAATCCCAATAGAGATAATTAAACGGACAGGCATTGTCACCAAGCCGATCGCTGCGATCGTACGTACAGTCGCGGCAATAATCGCTCATTTTATTGATGTAGTTTGCCGATGCCGCATAGGGTTTGCTCGCCAGTTTGCCCCCGTCGGCGAACACGCCCATCCCCAAAACATTGGTCTGCATCACCCAGTCGTACCCGTCGATCAAGGCCGCGTGAAACCACTGTTCGATCGCCTGGGGATTGATGCCCGCAATTAGGGCGAAATTTCCGAGGATCATCAGGCGCTGGATGTGGTGGGCGTAGCCGCTGGCTTCGAGCTGCGACAGGGTACAGCGCAGGCAGTTCAGGTCGGTTTTGCGGGCATCCCAGAAGAAATCCGGCAGCGGTAAGTCATGATTCAGGGTGTTCGAGTGGGCGTAGTCTTCGCCGAAAAAGAGGTAGAGGCCGCGCATGTATTCGCGCCAGCCGAGGATTTGCCGGATTGCGCCTTCGACGCTGGCGAGGGGTTGCTCACGATCGCTGCCGATCGAATCACGGTAAGCGGTTTCGATCGCGGTGACGACTTCCTGGGGGGAAATCAAGCCGAGATTGAGGTAGGGCGAGAGTAGCGCGTGCCAAAGGGTCGGCTCGTCGGTGAGCATGGCGTCTTGGTAAGGACCGAAGCGGGGGAGGCGTCGGGTGAGGAAATCGTCGAGAACTTGCAGAGCGTGCGATCGCGTCACGCCCCAAGCGAAGGGTTCGAGCTGGCCGTAGAGCGCATCGCCCAGCGCGGCGACCTGTGCCATCACATCGCGGGTGATGGGGTCTGGCTCGAAGGTGAGGGGCGGCGGCGGGTTGAGTTGGCCTTTGGGTGGTTTGCGGTTGTCTTTATCGAAATTCCAGCGATCGCCGATCGGCTCCGCTTTCCCCGATTCATGCGTCATCAACACATCAAACCGCTTGCGACTGTGGCGATAAAAGTCCTCCATCAAAAGCCGCTTGCGACCCGTTGCCCAAGCGATAAATTCGGCTTCTGACCAGAAAAAGAGATCGTTGGCGATCCAGTCGATCGCGACATGTTCCGGTAGGGCGATCGCCTCGATCGCGCGACGAAAGGGAAAATCCGTCGGGTCGAGCAGGCGCAGAGTTGTGATCTGGCGATCGGCGATCCAGTCCAGGAGCGGCGTCGCAAAGTCGTTGGTCGGGTTAGACAAATCGGCGGTGATGTAGGTAACGTCGGTGTAGCCCCGATCGCGCAGCTCGGCGGCAAAGTGGCGCATCGCAGACCAGACGAGGACGAGCTTTTGGCGGTGATAGGGGCGCGATCGGGCGTAATCGAGAGATTCGATCAGAATGATCGGTTGATCGCGGGTTTGATGACGGAAAAGGTCGCTGTCGAGCGTGAGTTGATTGCCTAAAATCCAAATTCCAGTTGTCATACGGTAGATCCTATTCGCGGACTAAAATCAGTGGACTAAATGAGTGCGGCGATCGTCGTGGTGCGTCAATTCTGTGATGTTTGACCGCGAGTTATCCCGTGATCTGGTGCTATACGTTCAGCTTGTGTTTAGAAAGATCGAGAGAACAGGACACGACTCTGATACCCTGCAATATGGGTTAAATACGTTGTCACCGTTGGTGAGCGTTATCTTAGCCGCGCGATCGCCGCGTTGCGGGCTATAGGTATATATTTTTCCCTGCCGTGCAGACCACCATTCCAGAGAAGTCCTCAATGCGTATTTTATTCGTCGCGGCAGAAGCAGCCCCCCTCGCGAAGGTGGGCGGTATGGGAGATGTGGTTGGAGCGCTCCCCAAGGCGTTGCGCAAACTCGGCCACGATGTTCGTATTTTTATGCCGTACTACGGCTTTTTGCCGAACAAGGTTGATATCCCCAGCGAGCCGATTTGGTGGGGTCACGCCATGTTCCAGGATTTCGCCGTCTACGAAACGCGCTTGCCGGATAGTGACGTGCCGGTGTATCTCTTCGGCCATCCGGTGTTTACGCCCAACGCGATTTACGGCGGCGATAACGAAGGCTGGCGCTTTACGCTATTTTCCAACGCGGCGGCGGAATTTTGCTGGAATTACTGGAAGCCGAATTTAGTGCATAGTCACGATTGGCACGCGGGAATGTTGCCGGTTTGGATGCACCAGTCGCCAGATATTAGCAGTGTTTTCACGATTCACAATTTGGCCTATCAAGGCCCCTGGCGATCGCTGCTAGAGCAAATGACCTGGTGTCCGTGGTACATGGAAGGCCATAACACCCTGGCGGCGGCGGTGCAGTTTGCCGATCGGGTCAACACCGTCTCGCCAACCTACGCCCAGCAGATCCAAACGAAGGAATACGGCGAACAGGTCGAAGGGCTGCTCTCGTTTACGAGCGGCAAACTGAGCGGCATCGTCAACGGTATCGACGACGAAAGCTACAACCCGGCGACGGATACACAGATTCACCAAACCTTCGATGCCGATAATCTCGATAAGCGCGTCCTGAATAAAATCGCGCTACAAAAGGAGCTGGGTCTCGAACCGAATCCCGAGGCGTTCGTGATTGGGATGGTGTCGCGTATGGTTGAGCAAAAGGGCTTTGATTTGCTCCTGCAAATCCTCGATCGGTTCATGGCCTACACCGACGCGCAGTTTATTTTGCTGGGGACAGGCGATCGCTACTACGAAACGCAGATGTGGCAACTGAGCGCCCGCTACCGCAATCGTATGTCGGTGTATTTGCTGTATAACGATCGGCTGTCGCGGCGGGTGTATGCGGGGAGTGATGCGTTCCTGATGCCGAGCCGGTTTGAGCCGTGCGGGATCAGCCAAATGATGGCGATGCGTTACGGTAGCGTGCCGATCGTGCGACGGACTGGCGGTCTGGTGGATACGGTGACCCATCATGATCCAATGAACAATACCGGGACGGGTTTTTGTTTCGATCGCTACGAGCCGTTGGATTTGTTCTCAGCGATCGTGCGGACGTACGAAAGTTTTCGCTACAAGGACAAATGGCGCGAGCTACAACAGCGCGGGATGCGCCAAGACTTTAGCTGGACAAAATCAGCGATGGAATACGACAAGCTCTACCGCGAAATTGTCCAGGAATAGTTTGTGTTTTGAAATTTGGGGGAGGTCGGCGGCGGAAAGTACCTAAAATGCTTTACGAAGCAGGTGGCTCACTCATCCTGCTAGATCCTTACTTAAACATCAGATTTTAGGTAGAGAGCTGCTGCCAATTCCTTGAAAGCACTATAGGGCTTATCCTGATTTTGAACTGAAAGAATTACAGAAAAATCTCATTTATTTTACGTTTCCACTCATCTTCAAAAATAAGCTTGAACTCAATGCGAGAGCCGAAAAACTCTTGCCTTAAGTCTCTCCACTGCATTTTACTGCCCAGTTCATTACAAATTTCAAAAATAGTTTGCTTATAGTGGGTATCTTCATTCTTTAGATGCAAACCCTTGCTTTCAACAATATATACAGTGGAACAGTCATCAGGCTTGTCCAAATTAACTTCTGGCACGATAAAATCGGGATAAATTTTCCCTTTCTTCCAGCCCTGAACGTAATAGTCTTTCTTGGAAACGTTTCTATACCAAAAAAGCAGTTTTTCTTGCTCGTCTAAGTAAATGGCGATAGCCTTCTCCATCTCATTAAGATCTTCTTCTGGCACGTAATCGAATAGACTACGCTGGATTGGATCATTGTTTTCCAGTGTCAGTTTAGGTGCATTCTTACGAACGTTGATTCGAGTTGGAATATCTGGGCTTTTATCAACCACTAAAAAAAAGCAAAGTTCTTGGCTTTTTAGTAAATTCCGAAAGACTTGTTCTGCTAGGCGATCGCACTCTTTAGCTAGCGCCTTACGTAGCTCTTCGATAATAAAGACCATATTGATTGCAATGATCTCCTCTGTATTTCCTGAGATACTGGAGAGCGTCGAGAAAACTTCTTCTGCTATTTGGTAGGAAATCCACGGATTTGGAACCACGTCTAAAATCTGACGGGTGACATAAACTAAATCTAACTTCACGCTTGCTTTTTTAATCTGACTTTCTTTCTTTTCAATAACTTCTTGTTCATATTGACTTAGTCCAATAGCTGATGTCTCATCCTTTCCCTCTGCTTTGGAGAGCGGCAGCGTTTTAATCTCATCCAGATTGATTAGTCCCCAATCGATACGGCTAAGAATGTCCATTTCGTAGCTGAGTTCCCGAAAATCATGAGGCTGTTGGATTACAAAGCGAGGCAAATAGAGCTTACCTTCAAATTTTTTAAATTGCTCCCGATAGCCAACCTCCACTTTGCTATCTTCAGCAGTATCTTGAACAATATTTCCAGCAATGTCGCCCAAGCCCTCATTTTGCAATCCAGAACGAATACTACTAATTAGTCCTTGTGCTTTTTGTTTGAAGCAAAAGACATAGCATTCATCCAGCGATTGAACTTTAGTTTTACGGGCATAGGGTTGTCGAAGAATGCGTCCAACTAATTGGGTGATAGCATTTTCCGAACTGGGATTTGTCAGTACCGTCAACACATAGGCAAAGGAACAATCCCAGCCTTCTTGTAAAGCTTTCTTGGTGATAATGTAGCAGATAGGGCACTCTTGGCTGAAGAGGTTAATGCCTTCGATGTCGTCCTTCTGGCTAGATTTGATGGCGATCGCATCCGGGCTAATACTACATTCCCGAATCAAGAAATTCTTAGCATCCTCAGCATGAATATAGCGAATATCGCCTCGTTGATCTCTGCCAGTTCGTTCAACCTGGATTAAGCAAATTGGGCGAATATAGATTCCCGTTTTGGTTTGATATTCCAGTGCTTGTCTGTGGAGTTCATCTCGCTTGGCAACACTATCGCGCAGACAATCCTTCCATTCGTAACTCGCTTTATTGGTGAGGTGGATATCAAGCTTGATCATCTCCTCGCGGTTGAGTTCTTGTCCGCCAATATTGATCAGGACATTACTATTGGGAGGTGGGGTCGCCGATAGCTCCACCATGATGGATGGATTGAAGTTGCAGATTGTGTCTTGAGCACTTTTGCTATAGGCTTTGTGTCCTTCATCAATCACGATGATGGGCTTGAGAATGCGGAGGGTGTTGCCAAGAGAGGTTTTGATTTGACCGCCGAATAAAGAATGCTGCTCACCAAAGCAGTCTAAATTCGGGAATTGCTCTAGCAGTTTTTGGTGATCAGGAAGGCAATCGTCGGATGGGAAAAAGGCATCGAATCCGGCAGAGTCTTGAAAAATTTTCAATTTTTCTTTGATTTGGCGATTGGCAGACGGCAGCATCAGCAGCAAAACAACCAGGCTTTCTTGAATGTCGGTAGGGGTAAAGCGCTCCGTCTTCTCTACAATTTTGGTACGACCACCGCTGTTGAGATCCAAGACCTGACGATAAGGATGCTCACGAGTACGGAGAGCTTTTAGAGTACTCCACGGAAATAGTTGTTCTAAAGTAAAGTTAGAGGGCAAGCTATGAGGAAAAGTGTGGAATGAGCGTCA
>JAABST010000039.1 GCA_011390275.1 Geitlerinema sp. S16 | reverse complement strand
CTTCGCCTACACTTGCTCGCTGGCATCCTCAACTTTGACTTTTCTCTCTCCTTCTGATTCGTGCAAGAGGTCTATTGATCTCGATCTCCCAAAGAATCCGTACATTTTTCTGGACGAGACGTAGAGGTCTTGCTATTCTTGATTTAAGTACATTATTCTTTCCCGGTTTTGTCCCCCTCTCTGTTGTAGTTATTAACACCCCCCGCGTTTGCACAACTCTCCCGGTTTTGACCGCGTTGCCGATGCCTAATTCGTCTCCCACCCCCATTCCGAACCCCATTAACCAACCCACACCAAAGCCGATCAAACCTCGCTTTTGTTCGCAGGCAGAACCTGCGCCGCTGCCCATCTCGAAACTGCCGCCCTTGCGGCCACCCAGCGCCTCATTTCAGGTGATCGGGGCTGAGATGTCCTGGAGCGAGATCTCGCGATCGTGTATCGACCAATCCCGCAACAAACCCCACGACGAATCCCACACAGAACAATCCGTAGCCTCGCCGGAGCCTCACTCTGTCGCCGCGACGCCGTCTATGCCACCGATGCCGCCTTCCTCTTCCCTAAACTCGATGCCCCAACCCGATAGCCGTCTCCGTTCCGTCTTAAATCCGCCCATCAGTGGCTCGCTTTCCCAGCCGACTCCCCCTACATCTCCACAATCCACATCTCCACAATCCACATCTCCACAACCCACCCAAAATCCCTTCCCGAATGTCGAACTGATTGGCGGCCTAAATTCGGGAATCGATCGCGACATCCGTAACGAAATCGCCCAGCATGTCGCTCCTGTTCGTGCGGGACAAGAAACCGTTGCCCGTGACGTAGCTCAGAATATTGAGACCCCGCTCACACATCGCACTCCAGTCGTGCGTCAACCTTCGCGCCGCCGCCGTCCGACATCCTCCCCGCTCGCATCGCGGCTGACATCCTGGCTCAATCTGCGATCGGCTCCGGTGGTTTATGCCGCTAGCATTGCTCTCGGATTGCTCGCCTTTGGGGCGCTGTCGAAGGTGGACGATCGCCCATCCCAAGGGCTTGCGGATACCGATTGCGCCGGGGCAATTTTGGTCGATGCGACCCTGACGCCGGAAGCCCTCGCCCAAATTCCGGCCAAAATTGGTCAAGCACGAGCCAATGTCGCGCAACTAATCGGTTCGCCCTACTGCTCTTTGCCGAAGGTGTCGGTGCGCTATGGCGCGATCGCAGAGCGTGATGTGTATCGCATGGCGGATGAGCGGCGGGTGGTGGTGTCCTATGAGGATGGGATGCTGCTCGGGGTTGGTGTTGAGACGTTACGGACGGAGCGTCCGGCATGGCAGGCGGGTGTATCGCCGTCTCAGATGGCGAAGGATTCTACGCCCAATGATGCGAATGATTTAAGCACTGAGACGAATGCCGTCACGACGCCACCGGCCTCAGACGAAGGGCGATTACAGGAGGTGAAGGTGCAGCAGTCGTGGGGGGTGCAGATTGGTGATGCGATCGGGACGGCTGAGGTGATCGGTAGTTTGGGGGATGTGTCGTTGGCGCATCGAGGGCGGGTGTTTGCGCCGGTGGATGGTTGGGTGGAGGGTAATTTTGTGACGATCGTCGGCGATGAGCTGTTGCCGAGCGAGCCGGATTGTGTGCTGTTTTCAAGCCCGCAGTTGCCGTCGTATTTGATGAAAACCTGCGGCTTGGTGCAGCGATATTTCGGCGCGGTGGAAGCAGGCCAGCCGATCGGTCGCACGGGGGGCGCGTTACATGTGTCGCTGCTGTCGCGGCGGCGGGATCAGGCGGCGAATTCGGATGCTGAGGCGGAGTGGGTTTATGTGTCGCCGTCGCCGGAGTTTCTGGCGCAGGCGATCGATGGGGAGGAGTAGCAAGTCTCTAACAATCAGGGCTGACGCAGAAGTCCGACTTCTAACCTAGTTTACGTAAGTCCTAACAAGCTTGACGAGTCTGCCCAACCTTCAATTTCGGCTCACGCTTTAGTTCTCATTTGTCTATTTATCCGTAGTTTCAGGAGTGTGCGGGATGCATAAGATGATGGCTGCATATTTACCGCTATATCTGACTCGCGTGGCGATCGCGGTGTTCGGGTTTGTGCCTGCGTTCGGATTTGCCATGATGGCGCGGGCGGGGGAGTTGGTGGCGATCGATATTCCCGCTGTCAAACCGGCGATCGTGGGAAAGACCTTCGAGCTGGAAATGTCACCGATGGAAGCGGCATCGCGAAAATCACCAACAATCGCGGATATCGCGATATCGCCGAACGCATCACCACCGGCTAAACCATCAATCACCGCCAACGCTCCCCATAGCCCCCAGCAAAACCGCGCCCGATCGCCGCTCAAGCCCCCCCCGATCGCGGCAGTTCCAGATGAATGGTGGTCGCAGGGATCAGCGTCGCCGATCGCGGTGGCCTTGGGAGCGGCGGAAGGGACGCGCCATACGGATGGTGGTAAAAATCCGGCGTATTATTGGCACACCGATCCCGGCAATGCGGCGAATAATTTCGGGACGTTTAGCTGGCAGCATCTGTCGCCGGAGCAAATGCAGCCGGTGGTGCAGGCGGCGACGGCAGCGGAAAAACGCGAGCGATCGGCGCAATTGGGATTAGCAGAACTAGCGGATCAGGTGGCATTTGCCCGCATTGAGCGATTTCATTCCCAGTTACGCGACCAGGCGGCGGCGAAGGGAATCAATTTGACGTTTCGCGAGCTGATGAATGGGCTAGATTTGGCGAATCAGTCACCCCTAGCGGCGCTGAGTCCGATGGGGTATCTTGACCGACTGGCTCAGATGCAGCGATCGCTATCGGAGCCAGAGGAGCAAATTCTAGAAGCGCGGGTTTGGTCGTATTGGCATCCGCGTTACAACCGCTGGGATGCGCCGGGGTTGGGCAATTCCTATGAGACGATTCGGGCGGATCAGGCGCGGCGGATGGCGGCTATTCAGGCGGCGTTGCAGCAATATGGGTCGATCGAAGCTTCGGGGGCGGTGGCGGCTGCGATCGTTGAAACGCAGTCCAAACCGCCAGAGGCTTCGCCTGCGAGCGGGGCGTCTGCCTCGAACTCTGTTTCGGATTCTGTTTCGGAACGGGCGACACCATCGCCAATGTTTCTCGATTTTCAAGCGAATGGATCGCGTGGCTCATCGTCACGGGCGTGTTCTACGATCGCGGCGTCGGATCGATCGCCGTACGCGATCGATTTCGTTCCCTGTCCGATGGGCGGCATTGCCTACGCGCCGGATTAGCTTGAATCATTCAGAAATCAGCGCGATCTCGGCAACGATCGCGTCACCTGCCCCGGTAACGTCGCCTGGGAAGCCGGAACCTCCCACGTTCCCGAAAAAATGGCTTCGACCGCTTCTTCGATCCGATCAAGATCCTCCGCCAACAGCGGCGGCCACACCACACCCCGATTGCGTCCTGCCTGCAACGCCCGCCGACTGTCCCGCGCCAGCCCATACAGCGCTTGCACCAGCTCGCGATCGATCGTCGCTTCCCCCTCCAGCGCCTTATAGGTCACCTTCAGCGCCAGCAACACCGATGTCATCTGACCGGGAATCGGCGCGTCACCGCGATCGAGCCGCAGGAGTAGCGCATCGGGATTGCGCTGGGTGTGGTGTGCTGTGCCTTGATCGATGAGAAATTTACGAGCGGTGGGATTATCCATAGGATGGGAGAAAGGGGGAGACGATCGCGCAGATTGGTTTCGTTGATCATCGCAGGTCAAACGATCGGCGTCGGCGGCTTGCGAGGTAGAACAGCAAGATCATTTAAGACTTTGAGCGAGCGATTGCGTCAAAATGGTAGCGCGGACTACCTGCGATCGCGCTTGTTCGTCGCGTATCGTTCACTTTGCTGTTTTTTCGGTGACTCCTATGAGCTTACTCGGCAATGTAATTTGGCTGATTTTCGGTGGTTTCTTTGCCGGTCTCGGCTACATCATCGGCGGTCTGAGTCTTTGTTTAACGATTATCGGAATTCCCTTCGGTGTTCAAACGATCAAAATTGGTGTTGCCACGATGACGCCCTTTGGCCGCGAGATTGTGGAGGTTGAAAATAGTAACGAAACGCTAGCGTTAATTTTTAACGTGATTTGGGTGGTGCTGTTTGGCTGGGAAATTGCGATCGCCCATTTAGTTTCGGCGGCAATTTTGGCGATTACCATCATCGGCATTCCCTTCGCCGCGCAGCACATGAAGCTGCTTTCGCTCTCCATTTGGCCGTTTGGCCGGACGTTTCGCTAAGACGCAAAAAATCAATCTAAGCTCAAAAAGCGGCTCTTTTCCCCGGAAGAGAGCCGCTTTTTGATTCACGATCCCACCATCATGACGAATGGTGAATGGCGATTAATATAGTCAGTTCAATCATTTTCAGAACATACCGAGAGCGTTGAGCGGAGTCGTTGGCGTAGCCTTCGCGCAGCGAATAACGCGGTTTTCGAGCAAGCAGGACAGAGTCAACATGTCTCGTTTTTTATTGAACTGACTATAAATCAGATTAATTGCTCAAAATGCGCTGAACGATTTCCACACCCGTCAGCGCTTGCCAGCCAAACAAACCGACGAGACCGATATTCAGCGCAATATGGGTATTACGTGCCAAATCATTACCCTTTTGCATCGCCGGAGCCAGTGCCGCCGAGAGGCCAACCAGCGCCGTCATCCCGAGACCGACGATCAGGTGAGGCCCGACGAACAACTTGCCGTTATTGATATAGGTTGCGGCCATGCCGCCGATCGCGCCGAAAATCATCGCGGCCAACATCACGGACGCCGAGACGTAGTGCTTGTCGCGAAACTTACCGCTGATGAGTTCCTTCTTTGTTTCACCCTCTGCCGATCGTATGCGACGGGCTTGGATGCCGGTGTAGGCGAGATACAGCACCACCGCGAACAAGATCCACATCAACACGGGATGGGCAAACGTGACGATCGGCTTGAGAGCGTCCGGGATTTCGATACTCATAAATCTTTGATTGAAATCTATATAGACAAGGCATGAAACGAGAGCGATCGCGACCTTGCCCCATCAAACGCACCGTTGACAGGTCAAATTCGTAAGCATCTCGTCACAAAACTTAGTATAAACGCCCTTTTGTCTGCATGATTGCTTCAAAAAATACGAGATCGGTATGAGATGGGAGGTAACAACTCCTCGGCCTCTGGGATTCAGGACGTATGCAGAAGTGCGACTTCTGAACGAACCGTTACCGTTCTAGCTTTTAGGACAATGTGAAAAGTCAGACTTTTAACCCACTTGCGTAAGTCCTGGGACTGATTTGAGCCTAAAGGTATCGAATCATTGTCAAACGTTAAATCCTGCAAACCCCACTGGAGAACCGGGATATAATGCCTTCTGAACCTCAAACCCTATGAATTCAAAGGTTTTGAGTGATTTTTGTGAGCTGCGCGATCAATCCAATCCAGCACACAGCCTTCGGGTCTCATCCTCCTCGCCGCTCTTTGCTCTTTACCCAACAGATTGTGGAACTTTCTTGCAAAAGTGAATACGCCGTTCTCGCGCTTCTAGAGTTAACCGCTCATTTTTCCCAGGGTGAACCTTTACAAATTCGCCAAATTGCAGCCCAGCAGGCCATACCCGATCGCTACTTAGAGCAACTGCTCGCGACCCTGCGGCGTGGTGGTCTGGTGCGATCGCAGCGTGGCGCTAAAGGAGGCTACTTTCTCGCGCGTGAACCCTGGAATATTACGGTACTCGAAGCGCTTGAATGCATTGAAGGCGGTAGTATTCAGCAGACCTGCACAGAAGATGGGCCAAAAACCAGCGAAAGCGCGATCGTCCGGGAGATTTGGCAAGAAGCGCGAGATGGCGCCCATGCAATCTTGCAAAACTACACCCTGCAAGATTTGCGCGATCGTCACGCACAACGCCAGGATGTCAATTTGATGTACTACATCTAAACCTCTTATGAATATCGCTAATAACATCACGGAACTCGTCGGCAACACACCTTTGGTGCGGCTCAATAAAATTCCGCAAGCGGAAGGCTGTGTCGCTGAGATCGTCGTCAAGCTCGAAGGCATGAATCCGTCGGCATCGGTGAAAGATCGGATCGGCGTCAATATGATTGAAGCGGCGGAGCAGGCGGGACTGATTTCCCCCGATCGCACCACGCTCGTCGAGCCGACTTCTGGCAATACCGGCATTGCCCTCGCAATGGTCGCCGCCGCCAAAGGCTACACACTCATCCTGACCATGCCCGACACCATGAGTCTCGAACGGCGATCGATGCTGCGAGCCTACGGCGCACAGTTAGAACTCACGCCCGGTAGCGAGGGAATGCGCGGCGCGATCGCCAAGGCTTCCGAAATTGTCGAAAAGACGCCGGATGCCTACATGCTCCAGCAGTTCCAAAACTTAGCCAATCCCGAAATTCATGCCCGCACCACCGCTGAAGAAATTTGGAAAGATACAGACGGCGAGGTTGATATCCTGGTTGCGGGCATCGGAACCGGCGGCACAATTACTGGCACAGCCCGCATCCTCAAAGCCAAAAAATCGACCTTTCAGGCGATCGCCGTCGAACCCTCCAACAGCCCGATTCTCTCCGGGGGGAAACCGGGCCCCCACAAAATCCAAGGCATCGGAGCCGGTTTTGTCCCGCAAGTTCTCGATACGGCCTTGCTCGATGAAATCGTGACGGTCAGCGATGACGAGGCGATCGCCTTTGGGCGTCGCTTGGCGCGAGAAGAGGGCTTATTGTCGGGAATTTCAACCGGAGCAGCACTGTGCGCCGCTCTGCGGGTTGGACGACGTCCTGAAAATCGGGGCAAGCTGATCGTTATGGTGCAGCCGAGTTTTGGAGAGCGCTACCTGAGTACGCCGCTGTTTCAAGATGTTCCACTCGCGATCGAAGCACCCGTCAGTTAGCTCGATCGTTGCAAGACCAGCATGAACCGGACGTACGCAATAATTGGCCAAAATCGAGCGAGACTCTGGACGCATCGTTATGATATCGCCACAAAGTTCGCTAATTTGCGTAAGTCCGCCTGAGCATAAATACAAAAAAAGACTCGCCGCTGATTTTCCTGACAAGCTCAATCATCGCGTGCCATCGCCATGGCCTGCCTCTGACGTTTCATGCTTTCAGCCGTTAAGCTAGGCCATAATTCGTCTACCTTTCTATGCTCGTGACTGAATCTAATTACTACGCGACATTGCAAGTGTCAATGAGCGCGAGTCTGGCTGAAATCAAGCAAGCTTATCGACGCTTGGTGAAGGAATATCACCCCGACTGTAACCCCGCGCCAGACGCCCGCGAGCGGATTATCGCGATTAATGCAGCCTACGAAATTCTCGGCGATCAGGGGCGACGACAGCGTTACGATCACGATTACGCCTATTCTTTTCGACGATCCCGATCGGCCTCGCGCGAACAGCACGCCACCGCGCCGCGATCGCGCTATCGACCTTCTCGCCCCGATCGCGGCAGTGCCAGCGATGAACGTTTGCTGCAGTGGATTGAGCAGGTATATCGCCCAATTGATCGGCAGGTTGCCCGCATTTTACATAGCCTCGATCAGCAAATTGACGAACTCTCCGCCGACCCGTTTGATGATGCCTTAATGGAGGTCTTTTGCAACTATATCGAAACCTCCAAAGGTGTGCTTGAAATCGCTCAACATTCATTTCGATCGCAGCCGAACCCATCAACTTTGGCGAGTGTTGCAGCGGATGTCTATTGCTGTTTAGATCGGGTCAATGATGGTCTTGAAGAGCTGGAATATTTCACGCTTAACTATGACGATCGTCACTTACATCTAGGACAAGAATTATTCCGCATTGCGATCGGCTTGCGTGCCAATGCCTTTCATAGTTTGCGTAACTTCGCCTGCTGAACATTTCAGATTTTTGAGGTTTCCGAATTATAGTCAGTTCAATAAAAACGCGACATATTGACTCTGTTCTGCTTGCTCGCAAACCGCGTTATTCGCTGCATGAAGGCTACGCCCACGACTCCGCTCAACGCTCTCAGGTTTTAACTGGACGTGAGGAATGCGCCAATTTTTGAAACCAGGCTGCACCCGGACGCTCGATCACCAGGTTGCTGACGATTGCCGCGATCGTCGCGAGACCGAGGACGGCGATTGAGCGTTGAACAAAGGCTGTCAGGTCGGTCAATTCGCCAAATTTCGGCAAGAGCCAAATGGCGATCGGATAGTGCCAGACATAAATCCCGTAGGAGAGAACGCCCAAAATTTCCCAACAGCGCCAGGGGTTTGTTCGACAGGCTATCAGAGAAAATGGCTGATTTTGACTAAATCCATGATAAGCGTCGCCACTCTCAAATGCGACGATAAAGAAACAAATAGCGGCGATCGATAGAGTCGGGCCGATCGATAAAATATTGTCGTTCCCCGCAATTTTCCAGTTCTCACATAGGATGAATAGGCCAATTATTACCACGATCGCTAGTCGTTTTAAATATTTTTTAAGTACGATTTTTTGTCTGATTTTTCCAATAAAAATAAATCTTTTATTGGATAACTTTAATTGGGAAAATTTGGACGAATTGAGTAATTTTAGCAGTAATGGATTGAGCAGTAAGCCACAGAGAAAGGCATCTAAATTGGCCGGCAAAAAGGTATAAACATAGCGAACAAAATCAAGATTAAATTCACCGATTTGATCGCCATGAAGCTGAAGTAACACCGCCACGATCGCCCCGCGTAAGACGAACCAACCGATCGCAACCATCACGATCGCCGTCAATACCCGCCGCACCGTCCGGAACCGATCGCGCACCAAGCCAAACAACAGCGGCGCGATCACATAAAACTGCACCTCCGTCGAGAGTGACCAAAGCGGCGAATTGAACTGTTCCGGTAGGGTGTGGTTATAGGTGAAGGTGAGATAGCGCAGCAAGACCCAGTCGTTTTCCGCTGTCGGAATCAAAATTGATGGCGCGAGGAAAACCGCCGGAATCAGTACCGCCGCCCAGTACAGCGGCAGGATGCGAGCCGCACGGCTACGTGTGTAGCGCCACAATTGCGATCGGCTCGTTCCGTAGCGCCCCAGGTAAAACCCCTTGCCGACGAGGTAGCCCGACAGCGTGAAAAATATCCGCACGGCAATCCCACCGGGCATCGCCGCCAGCCAACCCCAGGGCAAGCTCGATAACACCGCTAACGGAGGTTGACAGTGGGCAATCACGATCACCAGGCAGGCGAGGCCACGTAGGATCAGGAAAGCATCGGCGCGATTGGTTGGGCGATCGGTCATGGACTTTAATCGAAGTGAATCGAGGTGAACAGTTAACGATTCGGCTGTCCCAATAATGCCGCTTCGTAGGCTTGTCCCGCTCGTTCCCAGGTAAAGCTGCGCTCGATTAATTCTCGACCGTGGATCACCAGCGATCGGCGTAGATCCGCCTCCTCGAACACCCGCGAAATCTGCGCCACATACTCTGGAACTGTATTCGCCCGCAACGCCGCCAGCGGAACCGGCTGTCCGTCCTGGGTTCCATCCACGCTTAACCCCTCCAGCCCCGAATCACTCGCCACCACCGGCACACCAGCGGCTAACGCTTCCAGGGTTTTATTTTTGATGCCGTAACCGATCCGCATCGATAGCACACAGGCCGCCGATCGATGGAGATAGTCCACCATCGACGGGACGCGCCCGGTAACTTCCACGCCCTCGATCGCCTCCAGCGCTTTCACCTCCGGCGTTGGACTCGTCCCGACAAAACTGAGCGTGGCATCCGGGTAGCGATCGCGCACCAGTGGAAATACCTCTTTCGCTAGGAACATCGCGCTATCGATATTCGCCACGGTGTTCATCGCGCCGACGAAGATCAAGCGGTGATTGTTCGCCGGGATGCTGTCGGCATCGCGGAACGGAAACAGGCTGAGGTCAACGCCGTTGGGGATGATATGAATTTGGCTATGTTGGCTAAATTCGCGCATCTGGACGCCGTCTTCGGGGGTTGTCGCGACGATCGTCGAAAATTTTTGGCAATGCTGGCGTTCGTAGCGTTCGAGCAAGGGTAAATTCAGCCGCTCGCGCAGGGGATTAATGGCGGCGTTGTTTTCGAGCTGCTGGCGACAGGAGGCAAACACCGAGCTATGCACATCAATCACGGTGTTGAGCCGATCGCGCCACTCCGGTCGCACGAAAATTTCGTTAATGCTGTGCTCGCAGGTGATGGCGTCGTAGTGGCCGGTGGCGACTTCGCGATCGATCAAGGCTTGCATGTGCGGCTGCTGGTACGATCGCACGTAGGACGGACAGCCATCGCGCAAAAATTCCGCAAACCGTTTCGCTTTACCCAAAACACCACCACCGGAATTGCCACGACCGGGCGGGAAAACTTCGAGCCGTGTGACATAGCGTTCTAGTTCGTGGATTTCTTCGTCTGTTACCACCGGCTGACGTTGGGTGACGAGGGTGATTTCGTGACGCTGGCGCAGGTAGTCCATCAGGTTAAACGTACGGACTTCCGTTCCGCCGCGCGTGGGCGGGTAGGGAAACGGCGCGGAAAGCATCAGGATTTTCATAGGGATTCGGGCTGCGGCAAAGCGTTGAAGATGATGGCGGTTTTGGCGCGAATTATGATCGGATGTACGGCGGCAACGATCGCCAATCCGAACAGAGTCCGAACAGAGTCCAAACACCGTCTGAATGCGGCTGAACACGGCTTAATCCTAGCAAGTTGGACGATCGCGACGATTCAGACCATACAACCCAAGATTCGAGTTTCAATTTAGATCGTTCAAGACTCCTCGCTTGAAATCATTGCCAATAGTTGATCCGCTGAGAGCTTGCCGCTGACATCGGTTCCTTCGAGCAAACTATCGGCCAAATCCCGCTTTTGTTGGTGTAAATCGACAATTTTTTCCTCGATCGTGCCGCAGGAAACGAGGCGATAAATCGTCACTGGGCGCTGTTGGCCGATGCGGTGAGCGCGATCGGAGGCTTGATCTTCCACGGCGGGATTCCACCACGGATCGAGATGGATCACATAGTCGGCGGCGGTTAAATTCAAGCCCGTTCCACCGGCCTTGAGGCTAATCAAAAAGACATCGCCTTCGCCGGACTGAAAGGCATCGACGCGCTGCTTGCGCGTTTTTGCCGGTGTGCTGCCGTCGAGATACTGATAAGAAATCTGGTGTTGATCGAGATAGTCACGCACGATCGCCAAATGATCGACAAACTGGCTAAACACCAGCGCTTTATGTCGGTTTTCGAGCAACTCCTCTAGCACTTCGCCGAAGACCGTCAGCTTCGAGCTGGGGATCGGCGTATCGGGTACAACCAAGCGGGGATTGCAGCAAAGCCGCCGCAGACGCAGGATTTCCGCCAACACACGCAGGTGTCGCGCTCCGGCCTGGTCATCGTCAGACTCGGAGAGTTTCACCAGCGCATTACGTCGTGTGGCTTCATAGAGTGCCATCTCTTCGGGGCTGAGTTCGACCGGTAGGGTAATTTCGGTGCGCGATGGCAGCTCGGATAAAACCTGGGTTTTGGTGCGACGCAAAATGAATGGCTGGATTAGGGTTCGGAGCTGACGGCGCACGTTCACGTCTTGGTGACGCTCGATCGGCGTGATGAAACGCTGCTGAAATTTGGTTTGCGATCCGAGCAGGCCGGGATTAATAAATTGGAACAGATTCCACAGTTCGCCCAGATGATTTTCGATCGGCGTACCGGTCAAAATTAAGCGAAAATCCGCCTGAAGCTTCATCGCGGCCTTCGATCGCTGGGTGGCCGCATTCTTAATCGCCTGGGCTTCATCCAAAATCACCGTCGTCCATTCCACCCCCGCGAGCAGTTCGCCCACATCACCCTGCTGCAACAAACCGTAGCTACACACCACCAGATCCCGCGCCTGAAGCTGTTCGATCGTCTTTTGGCGATCGCCACTGCCGAACCAAATCGGATTCAGCGTTGGCGCAAATTTGCTCGCCTCACTCAGCCAGTTCATCCCCACCGATGTCGGCGCGACCACCAGTGTCGGCCCCGCCGAGGCTCGACTGAGAATGACCCCCAAGGATTGCAGCGTTTTACCCAAGCCCATATCATCCGCCAAACACGCACCCACACCCCAATGGGCTAGCTGCATCAGCCATTGAAACCCTTCGATTTGATAATCTCGCAGATCGGCCTGTAGGGTGGACGGCACATCAGGCCGGACAGCACGCATCTCGCGAATTCGCCGCACGTGATCTTTCCAGGACTTATCCGCCGTCAGTTCGCCCAGTTCCGACAGCGTATCTTCGATCGCCAAGGACGCCAGGGAATGAAACCGAATCCCGTCGCCATGTTCTTCGCCAAAATTGCGTAGATCTTCGAGCTGTTTACGAAACTCTTTCGTCAGCGCGGCAAATTGACCGTTACCAAGCTGCACAAACCGACCCGGCGACATTTCCAGCAGACGCAATAGCTGCTGAAGATCAAAGACCGTGTTTTCATCGATGCGTAGTTCACCCTCCGCCGCAAACCAATCGCGCTGTCGCCCGATCGAGATTTTCATGTCAGTCGGATTGAGATACCGACTCACTCGGAATTTTTCCCCTTCCGGCCACTCGATGATGGGACAGACCGTTGTGGCGATCGCGGTTTCGTTCACGACCTCGCCATCAGCTTCCTGATCCGCTGGCTGCAATGCCTGAAGTTCTGTCAACAGTTCCAAACAGTCGATCGGCTCGCTCACCAGCCATTCATAGTCATCCGCTGAATCGTCGTATCCGCCCAAACGTCGCAGCGTGGGACAGGCCGCGATCGTCGCCTGCGCCTGCGTCACCTCGTCATCTAGCTCCCGCGTCGTCTGTACCTGAAGCCCCTCGATTTCCGTAATGGCCGTCGTCCCCCCTTGGCCGGGGCGATAGTAAGGGCCACCGCTGCGAAACGGACGCGACAACAGCAGCACCTTCAGGCCAGACGATGCGGGCAACAAATGCACATGGGGCGTCGGATCGGACGGAACCGTTTCAATATTAGAGACACCGCCAATGTCCGACTGCACCAGCATATTTCCCGCTACCGCCTCGATCGCCGCCAACACCTGATCCTGAGCATAGGCCGGGACTCGAATCTCCGATGCCCCGCCAAAGATCGCCGCCACCTGACGGTGTTTCTCCTGAATGCCGATCACCTTTAGGCGCGTCATCGACTCCTGCTCAATCACCCATTCCTGCTCACCCGAAAACTGAGGCACCAACGCAATCGTCAGCGTCTCATCAGCATTGTGACGGACAACTAACTGCGGCTGTCCCGTTACAATCTCGACCCCCACCGTCGGCGAATCGCGCCAGACCACTGCCGGATGACCTGCCAAATCCAAAATGACGCGGCTGGGAATCGAGTAGCTTGTCCCACCGCCGTAGTAAGTGTTGTAGTCCCGAGAGACTTCGATCTGTTGGCAAACCTGCCGATCGCGATCGGATAGATAGCTAAAGGAATCCAGGTCTTTCACCAGTCGTTTAAGTGCAACCGCCCGCCCGCGACTCCAATCCCCCTTAGCATTTTGCTTTTGCTCACGCGGTTCGATCGTCACCTCACCCCACGTATCCAAATGAATCGCCCAGGCCATCCGTTGCGCTTTTTGGGAGCTTATAGCGGCTGCCGGATTCACTTTCAGCGCTTGTAAGGCCAGCAGTTGCAACTCCCAGGCCGACTTCGGTCGCATCGCCTGGAAACAGAGCGCCATCTCCGGCAACTCGCCAACCTCGCGCATCGTCGCAGCCAACTGCGCGAACATTTCATCCTCATGCAGTTCTGCCAGCAATGACACCGCCTCCAACGCAATCCAGTCGTACCCTGCCTCGATCGCGTCAGTGTAGATCGGACGCAGCAGACGCAAGGCCAGCGGTGTGGCCGCATCGCGATCGACCCAATAACGAGCCATCAGACTCATCAAAGTATCGAAACTGTTGTGGTTTTGATAGATGAATAGTGGCATCTCCAGCAAGAGCGATCGAGCCTTCAGATTGCCCAACTGAGCGGAGATCGCCAAGACGAGATTTCGATAGCCGTAGGTAAATAGGTCGCTTTGTGTCGCCCCAAGATTGGCCTGTTGCAACGCTTGCTGTAATCGTTCGGGCGACCCATCACGAATTAAAGCAAACGTAAAAAATAGCCCCTCAAATCCTGGAACGAAGCACGGCAAAGGCTTACGTTTCGATTGGGCTTGCTGCTGTAGAGTCAAATTGATCGCTTTGTCATACTGATGTAGAGACGAAGAATTATCACCCTCCAGCAGGGCTATCCAACCGCGATAGACATAGCCCGCAGGCTCTGACATCGTGGCCAGTGCTTGAATGACTTCACGCGCTTCCTGTATGCGTCCTTGTAACAAATACTGCTCACACAGTAGCGCCAACATTTCAGAACAATGACTGGGATACCGACGATCATTGGCAATCATTGCCAGAGTTTCTAATAGTTCGGGCTGTGGCTCCAAATCGAGCGCAGCACTGCATAATTCAAACTCTAAAACGAGCATAATCAAGTCTGGATCAAGACTCAAAAACCAATCACGATCGAAGGGATTAAAGCAAATCGCCCGTAATACATCCTGAAGTTCAACCGCACCATAGCCATAGCGAGACAGCGCCTCTTCAACCTGCTTGGGTTCGTTGAGATATAGCCCAAGCCGCGAAAACCGAATCACGATGTCAACCGCATCAAGCGCACTGCTCGTTGACCGCGCCTTTTGTTTCGTCACCTTGGCGTACGCTGCGAGCCGATCGGACTTCGCCAGCTCCCGCGTGATCAATTCAACGACGAGCGGATCGCACTGAACTCCCGCCGAGCTTTGAGTGACGAGACCGATCGCTTCCCAATCTGTCACCGGCAGTTTTAACAGTGCCGTTGTCCAGCGCTTACCCATCGCGTTGGGAATATTCGCCGCATTCGAGCAGTCCGCCAGCGCCGATCGGGAAATGGGATGATAGATCAGCGACAGGAGTTCTAACACTCGCTGGTCTGACTCGGGTAAGTTTTGGTAGCGCTCAAAACGTTGCGTACGTGAAGCGGCGGTATTATCCTTTGAGGCCATTGACGTGTCACCCGAAAGCTCGAATTTGATTAGACTGAAGCGATTGAGATTGAGATTAAGACAAAAGCGATGTTACGTCTTGCTAGATGTTAGATAAAACGTTTAATTAATTCGGACAATATAAAGAATCACGGGTCATAATTCCAGTCTGAGGATTTGTACCACTAGCGATTTTGCATAATTCTTTCACTTGAACACCATCCAAAATCGCCTCCGAAAAGTCTGCCCCGTGAATGCTGACTTCTTCCAGTTTAGACCGCAGAAACAATACGCCCGTTAAATTAGCGTCGTCAAAGTTTGCTCGTGTAATCGTCGCCTGATCAAGCATCGCATCACTCAAATCCGCCCCCGAAAAATCCACATCCGTCAACCATGACATACTAAACATCGTGCCGCGTAAATCCGCCTCGGAAAAATCCACCGATCGCACCGTCACCCCTGCAAACTCCACCCCGTGCAACACTTCGCCCGCAAAACTCTGACCATTTAAATCCGACTCACTGAACGATCGCGCCGGTGGATATAACACCGCTTGGGCGAGGGGAGCCTGAAACAGGTTAAACGCCGACACTCCATAGAGGTGAACCGTCGCACAGATCGACACCACGGTCATGGCGATCGACGAAAGTGCGGAGAGTGTCGAAATGATCATCAGGTCATTACGCCCGCGATCGGCGCCCGAAGTAGTACGACCCTAGTGTACAAAACAATCCGACGCTACACTTAACGACAAACGCCCTACCCAAAGCTGGATAGAGCGTCATTGTATCGAAGATCAATTCGTCTTTGATTGTCGATCAGCAACGGGGTAACCCGAAAAACTCAATTTTTGAGTGCTTCAGCACCGCCAACGACTTCGAGAAGTTGTTGCGTAATCGCCGACTGACGTGCTTTGTTGTACACCAGCGTCAAACGACCGAGTAGATCGGTCGCGTTATCGCTCGCGTTACTCATCGCCGTCATCCGTGCGGCCAGCTCGCTTGCCGCCGATTCTTGCAGCGATCGCAGAATCTGGTTATTCAGATACAGCGGCAGCAAGGCATCGAGGATTTGTTCTGGATCTTGTTCAAAGATCATGTCACGCGGCATGTCGGCCACCTGAGTCGCCACCTTTTCGCGCGTCACTTCAAAATTACCGCCTCGGCTGGTCAAACGGAAAATCTCATCATCTGCGGCTTCAAGACCTTGGGGGTCAAGGGGCAGCAGAGTTTGAATTGCCGGAGTTGAACTCACAAGCGAGACGAACTTGGTGTAGATCATTTCGACGCGATCGACCGTTTCCGAGAGAAACAGCGACAGCAGTTCGTCACCGATTTGCGCCGCTTCCACCGAGGTTGGGATTTGTTCCAAACCGGTGTAGGTGGCATCGATCGGATAGTTCCGACGCTTGAAGTACTGCATTGCTTTACGACCGACAATGACCATCTTGTAGTCTTTGCCTTCCGCAGCTAGCTCTTGGGCGCGGATTTCAGCCTTGCGGATAATGTTGTTGTTATAACCACCACAAAGACCGCGATCGCCCGAAATCACGAGCAAAGCGATCGACTTCACTTCGCGTTGTTGCAACAACGGCAGCTCCACATCCTCAAATTTGAGGCGACTTTGCAAGCCATAGAGCACCTGCGCCAACGCATCCGCAAACGGACGTGTTGCCGTCACTTGCTCTTGAGCACGACGGACACGAGCCGCCGCGACCAGACGCATGGCCTCGGTAATTTTACGTGTATTTTTAACGGATTTGATTCGATCTCGAATCGCTTTTAAGTTAGCCATGACTTTAACCTGAGTCTAAAAAGTCACGAGCGCGTACAGCACTGTGCGGTTAAGACACCGTCTCCAGACTGAACGCGCTCGATCGAGAATTATGCCGAGACGAGGAACGATTGCGTAAATTCTGCAATACCTTCTTTCAGAAGGGTTTCGGCCTCTTCGTCGAGTTTCTTGGTGGTTGAAACCAGCTCGATGTATTTCGGCTTGCTCGTCTTCAGGTAGTCACGCAAACCGGCGATGAAATCAACCACTTTCTCGACGGCAATCTCGTCGAGCAGGCCGTTGACACCGCAGTAGATCACGGCAACTTGCTCCGCCAACGGTAGCGGTGAGCTTTGTGCTTGCTTAAGGGTTTGACGCAGACGCTGACCGCGACCCAGTTGTTTTTGAGTCGCAGCATCTAGGTCAGAGGCGAACTGAGCGAAAGCTTCCAGCTCATCGAACTGAGCTAGTTCGAGCTTCATCTTACCCGCAACCTTTTTAATGGCTTTGGTTTGTGCGGCTGAACCCACCCGCGAAACCGAAATACCAGGGTTAACCGCTGGACGCTGTCCCGAGTTAAACAGGTCAGAGGACAGGAAGATTTGACCGTCGGTAATCGAAATCACGTTGGTCGGAATGTAAGCCGCAACGTCACCCGCTTGGGTTTCGATGATCGGCAGAGCCGTCATGCTACCGCCGCCGAGGGCATCGCTGAGTTTCGCCGCACGCTCAAGCAGACGCGAGTGGAGATAGAAGACATCGCCGGGGTAGGCTTCACGTCCGGGCGGACGACGGAGCAGCAGCGACATTTGACGGTACGCTTGCGCTTGCTTCGAGAGGTCATCATAGATAACCAGAGTCGCTTTGCCTTTGTACATGAAGTACTCGGCGAGGGCTGCGCCTGTATAAGGCGACAGATATTGCAGGGTGGCCGGGTCGGAGGCGTTGGCGGCAACGACGATCGTGTAGTCCATCGCGCCGTTTTCGGTCAGGGTGTCAATCACCTGAGCCACGGTCGAGGCTTTCTGACCGATCGCCACGTAGACGCAAACCACGTCTTCAGATTTTTGGTTGATGATCGTGTCAACCGCGATCGCCGTTTTACCGGTTTGGCGGTCACCAATGATCAGCTCACGCTGACCCCGGCCAATGGGAATCATGGCATCGATCGCCGTGATACCCGTCTGCATCGGCTCGCAAACCGACTTACGGGCGACGATACCGGGCGCACCGGATTCGATCAGGCGAGTTTCGGTGGTGGCGATGTCGCCTTTACCATCGATCGGACGACCGAGCGCATCGACCACACGGCCAATCATCGCGTCGCCAACCGGAACCTGAGCGATTTTGCCGGTGGACTTAACTGAAGATCCCTCTTGAATATCGAGGCCTTCGCTCATCAAAACGGCACCGACGTTATCCTCTTCAAGGTTGAGGGCAACACCGATCGATCCGTCTTCAAACTCAAGCAACTCGCCCGCCATGGCTTGCTGTAGTCCGTAGATCCGTGCAATGCCGTCACCGACTTGCAGAACCGTACCGACATTCGAGACTTGCAGATCGCTATCGTATTGCTCGATCTGCTGCTGAATGATACTGCTGATTTCGTCTGGTCTGATAGCTACCATTGTTTTCGTCCGTTATTAATCCTCGATTTGCAGTCGAGCAATCGACCCGGCGACACTGCAAAGGGTCGCCGGAAAACGCCCTCAAGCGGTCAGTTTTCACAAAGAATTCTACAAAGAAACTTATAAAAACTGGCTTCAGAACGCTAGCTCAAACTCAACGCCAGACGGCGTAACTGACCGCGCAGGCTCGCGTCGAGTACCTGAGAGCCAACTTTGATCATGACACCGCCAATCAGATCGGCATCGGTGCTTAGCGAAATATCGACACCGTTCGCACCCGTGAATGACTTCACTTTCTCGCGTACGGCTTCGACTTGTTCGTCACTGAGTCCGCTTGCCGATGTGACCTCTGCCAGGACAATGCCTTTCAGATCACGCAGCAGCGATTGATACTGTTCACAAACCGCGTCCAGCAGGAACACCCGACCGCGATCAACAAGCAGCATCAAAAAATTTTGGGTGTAGTGGTTGAACCCATCGCGGGTGACCTGGGACAGCACACCTTTTTTTGTTTCAACCCCAATGAGCGGGTTGGCCAGAAACTGTTCGAGATCGCTCGATTCAGCCAACATCTGACGCAGGCTCCCGACATCTTCGCCAATGGCATCAACCGCATTGTGCGCTTGAGCGATCGACATCAACGCTTGCGCATAGGGAGCGACAATATTCGCGCTAACTCCACTTTGCATGGCCTAACCTCCAATCATGCTGATGCTACGCTCAACGAGCTGGCTCTGCACCAACTCATTCATGCGTTGCTTGAGTTCGCCTTCGACGTTCTCCAGCGCTAATGCAACGGCTCGATCGCGCAGTTCGCGTGACGCCCGAGTTGCATCGGAATTGAGTTCAGCCGTCGCCGCTTCCTTCATCCGAGCAACTTCTTGCTCCGATTCCAGGGCGATCGCCTCACAGGTTGCCTTCGCACGCGCTTCCGCATCCGCCATCAACTGCTTCGCATCTTCTTGCGCTTTGGCGAGCTTTTGCTTCGCCTCATCAAGGGCTTGCTTGGCTGCTTTGGCTCGTTGCTCCGACTCACTGATCGCCGTCTCAATTTTGCGACGACGCTCAGACAAAATACCGCCAATAAAACCGCGACCGAAGTAAAACAGTACGCCGATAATAATGGCCAGATTGACGAGGTTGGTATCAAAAATATCGAAATTGATACCGAACCCTTTTTCTACTTCGCTGCCAGCGTTAGCCAGCCACAAAAAAGTCTCCACGATCTTTATCCATATGACTTCACTGTTTGGTCTGGGCTAACGAGTGCAACGAGGCGCTCGTTAAAGACCCAACTCGCTATCGGCTGGCGAGTTCAGATCCTAGGAGCTTCTCTAGCATTTGACGACTGAGGGCATCAATTTGCTGTTCAAGAGAGGCAAAGGCATCTTGTTTTTGTTGCTCAATTTCTGCCGCAACGACTTCACGCTTGCGAATTGCTTCTGCTTGCGCTTCAGCCAAGTTTTGAGCTGCAATTTTACTTGCTGCGTCACGCGCTTCGGCTACGATCGACTGAGCTTGCTTGCGAGTTTGAGCAAGCTCCTGTTCATAGCGCTCGGTGAGTTGACGAACCTCAGCGAGACGATCGCGTGCTGCGGTTTCATTGCCGCGCACATAATCATCCCGATCATCGATCGCCTTACCCAGCGGCTTATAGAACGTCGCGTTAAGGATCGCAACTAGGATAAGAAACTGAACCGCCATGAGGGGAAGCGTGGCATCAAAATCGAATAAGCCACCTTCCGCCTCAGCTAGGAATACCGTCCAATGCATTGGGTATTTAGCCTCCGTTTTTTATAGATAGGGACTAGAAACTGGCATGATCACACACCGCTAGTCCCTAAAATTCGACTGCTAGAACCTAGGCGAAAGGGTTAGCGAACAGCAGAACGAGTGCAACAACGAGACCATAAATGGTCAGCGCTTCCATGAACGCAAGGCTGAGGAGGAGCGTGCCACGGATTTTGCCTTCAGCTTCAGGCTGACGGGCGATACCTTCGACAGCTTGACCAGCGGCATTACCTTGACCAATACCAGGGCCGATTGCAGCGAGACCGATGGCGAGAGCAGCAGCGATAACCGAAGCAGCAGCAACTGTGGAATCCATTGATTTTCTCCTGAAAGATCGAATTAGAATTGAAGTGAGAACGTTTGCATCCGTCGCGACACGTTCGTTAAACAAGCGAGCACGGACGTTTATCGTTTGTCAGATTAGAGCGGGTGCTCTAATGATGGCCTTCCATGGCTCCGCCAATGTAGGCCGCAGCCAACGTGGCAAAGATAAGAGCCTGGATTGCACTCGTAAAGAGACCCAGAACCATCACAGGAAGAGGAACAAACAGCGGAACGAGGAAAACCAACACGCCAACCACCAGCTCGTCTGCCAAAATATTCCCGAAAAGACGGAAGCTCAGCGAAAGCGGCTTCGTGAAATCTTCGAGGATATTGATCGGCAACAAAATTGGGGTGGGCTCAACATAGTGAGCAAAGTAGCTGAGTCCTTTTTTGCTGATTCCGGCATAAAAATAGGCCAGAGAGGTCAGTAGGGACAGCGCTACGGTCGTATTGATGTCGTTCGTGGGCGCTGCGAGCTCGCCACCTGGAATCTCAAGGAGTTTCCAGGGAACAAGTGCTCCCGACCAATTCGACACGAAAATGAATAAAAATAACGTACCGACAAACGGTACCCACGGGCGATACTCTTTTTCACCAATTTGTGTCTTTGCGAGATCGCGAATAAACTCCAGGCCAAATTCCATGAAGTTTTGCAATCCGCTCGGAACGCGCTGGATGCTTTGAGTTGCCAGAGTAGAAGCTACCACCAAAACGGCAATAACGAACCAAGAGGTGAGGAAAACCTGTCCGTGAAGTTTCAGGCCTCCAATTTCCCAGTACCAATGCTGGCCCACCTCTAGGCTTGCCAAGGTGGCAGCGCTGAGGTTATTGAACAGGTTCGACATCGCAGTTGCGAAACAGTTACAGCTTGTTTGAGCTAGGCTGCCAACTCTCACGCAGTCCAATAACGAGGCTATAAGCTAGCAACGCGATCTTGTACGTGATAAAACCGAGAAAAACGGGAACGAGCTGGAGCCATTCGACTTGGGCGGCGACAACGATCAATCCCACAAAAATTGCGAGCCGAGCATTGCCTCCCGTGCTAGAAGCACCTACACCTAAGCGCTCCACACCTTTCGCTAGCATCCGAAGATACAAAACGCCAGAAAGCGATCCAATAAGATAGCTCAAGGCTGCATCTAAGGAATACGCCAGCCAAGCTGTGGTGAAACCCACACCTGTGATCGCTAGGGTCAAAAGATAGAGTGAGCGTTTAAGGGAGTAGTACTCCTGCATCGACGAGGGGGTCGCGGATGCGGTGGACTCAGCAGCAACGGCTTGCGTAAGCTTCGATCGGACAGGCTCGGTGCGAAGTAGTTGCTTGGGTAAGCGATTTTCTTCGTCGATTCGTCGAAACCGAGGCAACGTGTCGTTAACTGTCGTGTCCTCACCCAGAGGGTTTTGCATGAGATAACGCAATTCGTCGTTCTTGGGGATTTGTGCGAGGCTACAAGCTTCAGGCCAAAAACGCTGGGCTTTCGTCTCTGAATGCAACGTTGAAACACACAAATGCTTCAGATGGCAGAAGGCTTAGGAACCCAAGCCAGGTGCAATAATATCACGCTGTGGTAACAATACTTAAAAGAATCTGCGAGCCTTTAATAAAGCCTGAAAGTACTGTCGTTCCGACTGTTTCATTCGTAAAGATAGTTTGAAATCCTCGACCAAAACACAGGTGAAAACTGGAGCTTCAGGTAGGAGAGATCAGGGTCTCGACGGGACGATCACAAAACTTAAGGAGCTAATAGGACGAGTTGACGTTTAACCAACTGTCGAACTTGATCGTGGGAGATTTGGACGTCGGTTAGAATATCGCCGATCGTCCGATCGCCTGCTTCACATGCCTGCATAAACTGAAATTCGTTGTCGTCGAGATTCACGATTTGATAGTCCAGGTCAAAAAGTGAGGGGCTAGGCCAACCTTGTAGGCAGGGCGAAAGGGTTGGGGTGGCGCGATGAAGGGTGTCGTCATCGCTCCAGTCGGTGGGCGCAAACGGTGGACGGGCGAGGAAAAATTCGTAGTGGCTAAGTTCGGGGTCGAGGAGTTCGATCAGGCGGTAGCGATCGCGATCGCTGAGGTGGGCGGCGCGGGCTTGGAGGTCGGGGTCGGAACTGATGAGGCGATCGAGGTTCCAGTAGGACGGGTTCGAGAAGCCGACAAATTCGAGACCGGAGGCGTCGATGAGTTCAAACAGGGTTTCGATGTTGTAGTCGAATTCCTGGGGATGGACGTACATGTCGGCGAAGTTGGCGTCGCGATGGTTTTCCATCGACCAGCGGCGCTGATCTTCGGTGACGAGGCGGTTGGTGTCGGGCAAGGCGGCGAAGAGTTTACGCCCGATCGCGACGCCGTCGGTGTAGTCGCCTCGTTTGTCGCCTTGGAGTAGGGCGATCGCTTTTTGGGCGAGGAGGACTTCCCGGCGTCCGAGTTCGGAATAGACAAAAATATGGAAGAGGCCGCCCGGTGCGAGTTTTTTCGCGAGGGCTTGGATTCCGGCGATCGGGTCGGGCAAATGGTGCAGGACGCCGACGTTATTAATCAGGTCAAATTCACCGTCGAGCTGATCGGCGTCGTAGAGGCTTAGGTGATGGAATTCGGTGCGAGTTGCGTTCGATCGGCGACAGCGCTCGCGGGCGACATCGAGGGTTCCGGGGCTGATATCGATCGCCGTAATCTGCGCTTCGGGGTTGAGATGACTGAGGTATTCCGTGCTAACCCCGGAGCCACAACCGGCATCGAGAATGCGAACGTCTTGGCGATCGGGCTTGCGGTTGTAGCAAAAGTTATAGGCTGCTGTCCAGTTCCAGCGCCAGTTATAGCCCGGAGGTGCTTCGTCAAGCATGGGTTCCGGGGGGAAGGGGTAGGTGTTGTAAAGCGAGGCGACGGCGTTGGTGACCCGATCGCGATCAGACTCAGGGCGATTCGGGTCAGGGCGATTCGGGTCAGGGAGATGTTCGGGGGGATTCGTGGAGGAATGCATAGCGCAACACGGATAGCCAACAGGACGAAGACAGGACGTTGATCTTACAAGGTTTGCGATGATTTCCCGTAATCTGTGGGGGGGGTGATCGCCCTAAAACAGGCTCAACTGTGTCGCGTAAAGTTACAAAACTTTTCGTTTTCTCATAGCGGTTGCGGGAATCCAGGTATGATTCGCCCAACTGAGGTCTTAAACGAGAGACTGTCGCGACGGCATTTTAAAGATATTTCTTCTCTTAATTGCATACGCTTAATAGAACTGAAACGTTTACCGCCGAACAACAGTATTAGGATCGGACGTTGGTGGTTTCACCAATATTCCGCATCCCCTCTGCCTCCTGTCGTTTTTAATACAGAAGTAGCGAATGAGTGTTAAGGCTAGTGGTGGCACGTCTGTCGTGCGCCAGCAAATTTTCAGAACCGTTCCCGTATCGACGATTTCGCAAGCCGAACAGCAAGACCGCTATCTCGGTGCCAGTGAACTCACTGAGCTGGATACCTTTTTCCAGTCGGGTGTTAAGCGCGTTGAAATCGCTCAAATCCTGACGTTAAAGTCGGATTTGATCGTCTCGCGTGCGGCTAACCGCATTTTCACAGGGGGTTCACCTCTGAGTTTTGCGGAACGGCCTGCGCCTGAGGTTCAAATGGCGATGGCTGGGGCAACGCAACTGACGGCAGTAACCTACACCGATGCTGACGGTGGCGGGGGAATCTTCAGTGGACTTAAAGCGTTGTTTACCGCTCCCGGCTCTGGATCAATCCCCGCCGGTTTCCGACCGATTAGCGTCAGTAGCTACGGCCCGCGCAACATGACCAAGTCGCTGCGCGACATGAGCTGGTTTTTGCGGTACGTCAGCTACGCGATCGTCGCCGGTGACCCGAACATCATTTCGGTGAACGTACGCGGTTTGCGCGAGATCATCGAGCGAGCCTGCTCGACTCCAGCAACGATCGTGGCGATTCAGACCATGCGCCAAGCGTCGATCGCCTACTTCCGCGATGATGCCGAAGCCCGCGAGATTGTCGGCACGTACTTTGATGTACTCCTAACGGAATTCAAAGCGCCGACCCCCTCGAATAAGCAACGTCAACGTCCGACGACGGATCAACAAGGCCTTGAGCTGCCGCAAATTTACGCGGAAGCTTCGGAACGTCGTCCCAAATACGTGATGAAGCCCGGACTCTCGGGCGTCGAGAAAAACGAAACCATCAAAGCGGCCTACCGCCAGATCTTCGAGCGCGACATTTTGCGGGCGTATAGCCAAGGCGTCTCTGACCTCGAATCGAAGGTCAAGAACAGCGAAATCTCGATGAAAGAGTTCGTTCGTCGCCTTTGCAAATCGCCGCTGTACCGTAAGCAGTTCTTTGAACCGTTTATTAACAGCCGTGCGCTGGAACTGGCGTTCCGTCACATCCTGGGTCGTGCGCCCAGTTCGCGCGAGGAAGTCCAGAAGTATTTCTCGATCGTCTCTGACGGTGGCCTGCCGAAACTGGTGGATGCTCTGGTCGATTCGCAAGAATACGCGGATTATTTCGGTGAAGAAACCGTTCCCTACAAGCGCGGTTTTGGTCAAGAGGCGCAGGAATGCCGCAACTGGGGCGCTCAGTTTGACCTGTTTAACTACAGCGCACCGTTCCGCAAAGTTCCGCAATTCATCACACTGTTCGCCAGCTACGAGCAGCCGCTGGCCGATCAACACCCCTACGGTACGGGTAACGATCCGCTGGAAATCCAATTCGGTGCAATTTTCCCGAAAGAAACGCGCACCCCAAGCAGCGCTCCGGCTCCGTTCAACAAAGACACGCGCCGTATCCTAATCCGCAACGGTGCGGGCATCGATAACCAACTCAGCAATCCGGCGGCACGTCCCAAGGCTCCGGGTTCGCTCGGTCCCAAGGTGTTTAAGCTTGACCAAGTGCCGAGTACGATCTCGCGATCGTCGGGTAATACCAGCATTCGCTATTCGGAAAGCTCGACCCAAGTGATCATCCGTGCCGCCTACCGTCAGGTGTTTGGCCGCGATGTCTACGAAGGTCAAGGGCTGAAGGTTGAAGAAATTCGCCTGGAAAATGGTGAAATTTCGGTGCGCGACTTTATCCGTGCTTTGGCGAAATCCAGCGCCTTCCGTCAGCAAGCTTGGACGTCGCTTTACGTCTGCAAAGCGATCGAGTTTATGCATCGCCGCCTGATCGGTCGTCCGACCTATGGCCGTAACGAAATGAATTCCTACTTCGATCTCGCGTCGAAACAGGGCTTCTATGCGTTGGTTGACGCCATGATCGACAGCAGCGAATACTGCGAATCCTTCGGCGAAGATACCGTTCCTTACGAGCGTTACGTTACGCCTGCGGGACAAGCGAAACGGGCGCTACGATCGGGTTCGATCGGCAGCACCGGCAAGCTGACCAAGCCCGAAGTGACGCCGCGCTTTATTGAACTCGGCACACCGTCGGGCAGCCTGCGGACGACGCCGGATACGTCCATGCGGATCGGCCAAGGCGTCAGCAAGCAACGCGAGCAAACCAAGGTGTTTAAGCTCACAAGCCACCACGACGAGATGCAACTGCAAGGCGTCATGAAAGCGGCCTATCGCCAGGTGTTTGAGCGCGATATTGAACCCTATGTGGTGAAAGTCGAGTTCACGGAACTGGAAAGCAAGCTGCGCAACGGCGAGATTACCGTGAAGGAATTCATCGAATCCCTGGGTGCATCCGAGCTGTACATCCGCGAGTTTTATACGCCATATCCGAATACAAAGGCGATCGAACTCGGTACGAAGCACTTCCTTGGTCGTGCGCCGATTAACCAAGCCGAAATCCGCAAGTACAACCAAATTCTGGCAACAGAAGGTATTCGCAGCTTTGTCAGCGCGATGGTGTCGTCTCCCGAGTACGCCCAAGTCTTCGGTGAAGATGTGGTTCCCTATCGTCGTTTCCCGACGCTTCCGGCGACCAATTTCCCGAATACTGAGCGTTTGTACAACCAGCTCACGAAACAAACGGAAGACATCAGCAATCCCAGTTTCGAGCCAGTGACGGGCTACTACAGCATCAACAGCTAAAATCCCTAAACGGCTGCGTTTGGATGTGGTGTTTCACGACATAGAGTTAATGCCTACATGAATCGCTCAAAGAGAGACCTCATCATTATTTGGGGGGTCTCTCCCCCCTAGGCGAAACGTACAAATCGATTTACGATAGGCTTAGTGACATAACGCTAAAAACCGTTTAAAGATTTTTGGGCGTTTGCCATCAAGGTGCATCTGGAAGAATTGGTGAAGCGAGGAGCTTGTCTCCTCGTTTTTTATTGTCTATTTGTCGAAATTTTAGGGTGAATTTTCCACAGGTCTGATTTCCCAGGCAGTAGAATCAACAGACGAATGCGTTTGGTCTGGGAACTCGATTCATGTCGGAACTTCAACAGCGGATGGTACAGCTTTGTCAGCAGCTTAACGACGCAAGCCATGCCTACTATGTCCTGGATGCGCCGACCTTGGCCGATACGGTATACGATCGCCTCTACCGTGAGCTACAGGATCTCGAAGCGCAGCATCCTGATCTAATTACGCCCGATAGCCCCACCCAGCGCGTCGGCGATCGCCCCTCACCACAATTTGAGTCGATTCGCCACGATATTCCGCTCTATAGCCTGGAAAATGCCTTTGATCAGGGCGAGTTTACCGCTTGGGAAACCCGCTGGCAGCGACAGGCTCAGGCCGAAATCGGTAAAATCCCGGACTACGCCTACGTTTGTGAGCTAAAAATTGACGGCTCGGCGATCGCGCTGACCTACAAAGATGGGCTGTTCGTACGCGGCTTGACGCGCGGCGACGGTACGATCGGCGAAGAAATTACCCCCAACGTCAAAACCATTCGCTCGATTCCGCTGCGGCTGCGTGACGAGAATCCACCGGCCACAGTGGAAGTACGCGGCGAGGCGTTTTTGCCGATCGCCACCTTTGAAGCGATCAATCGCGATCGGCTCGCCCGCGACGAAGCCGCCTTCGCCAATCCGCGCAATGCGGCTGCCGGAACCCTGCGCCAGCTCGATCCGCGCATTGTCGCCGATCGCCAACTCTCCTTTTTTAGCTACACCCTTCACCTACCAAACACCCCCAGCGAGCATCAACCGCAAACCCAATCCGACGCTCTGAAACAGCTTGAGCAGTGGGGCTTTCAGGTCAATCCGAACCGTTGTCGCTGTCAGACCGCAGCGGAGGTCGCGGCGTACTACGATCGCTGGGATAGCGAACGCCACGATTTGCCCTACATGACCGATGGCGTCGTCGTTAAACTCGACAGCGTCGCGCTCCAAAATCAGTTGGGCTTTACGCAAAAGTTTCCCCGCTGGGCGATCGCGCTGAAATATCCCGCCGAGGAAGTGCCGACGATCGTCCGGGCGATCGCAGTTCAGGTGGGACGGACTGGAGCGCTCACGCCGGTTGCCGAACTCGATCCCGTGACCCTGGCCGGAACCACCGTTTCCCGTGCCACGTTACACAACGCGGATCGGATTGCCGAACTCGATTTACACGTCGGCGACACCGTTATCGTGCGCAAAGCGGGGGAAATTATTCCCGAAGTGGTGCGTGTGTTGCCGGATCTCCGTCCGACGACAGCACGCGCCTACACGATGCCGCACGCCTGCCCGGACTGTGGATCGCCGACGGTTAAACCCGAAAATGAAGCCGTGACGCGCTGCATTAATGCCAGTTGTCCGGCCATTCTGCGCGGCTCGCTGTCCCACTGGGCGAGCCGAGGGGCGATGGACATCGACGGGCTGGGGGACAAGCTGATCGAGCAGTTGGTCGATCGCCGTTGGGTTACGTCGATCGCGGGGCTATATCAACGACTGACCGTGGATATGGTGGCACGGCTCGATCGCATGGGACGCAAATCGGCGACGAATCTCGTGGCTGCGATCGAAGCCTCGAAGCAGCAACCCTGGGAGCGTTTGCTGTACGGCCTCGGCATTCGTCATGTGGGCAGCGTCAACGCCAAGGCGATCGCCAATCGGTTCACCACCGTCGATCAGCTCGCAGCCGCCAGTGCTGCCGAAATCGCTGAAGTGTATGGCGTTGGCTCAGAAATTGCGACGTCGATCGTCTCTTGGTTTGCCCAAGACGCCAATCGCCAGCTCATCGCCCAGCTACGCGAAGCTGGACTTCAGCTTCAGATCGATACCGATGCGATCGCAACTGTATCGGACAATCTGGGCGATCGTCCCCTAGCCGGAAAAACCTTCGTCCTGACCGGCACATTACCCACCCTCAAGCGCAGTGAAGCCAAGGCTAAAATCGAGCGGGCTGGCGGCAAGGTCACCGGTTCCGTGAGCAAAAAAACCGACTTCGTTGTCGCTGGCGAGGCCGCTGGTTCCAAATTAGACCAGGCACAAACCCTAGGAATTACCGTCTTAAGTGAAGCCGAGTTTCTTCAGCAGTTCGGTTGATTCCGGCGATCGCAAGCTAAATCGAGATCTCAAATTCAGGTTCATCTGGAAGATCAGAAGTTGGTCAAGCGTGTCTAAGAACACAGCCCTGATGGCAGTTCAAGTCAAAAATAAGAAATAAGTTTGTACGCTTTGACGAACGCAAGCGACGCTCAACGGAATCGTACGATCCGAACATTCAGGAATTTTACGTTTGTTTACATTGGGATACAATGTAAGACAAGCTTAAAAACGATACCGTTATGAGTTCGTATAAGTAGAACGATTTAACGATGCAATCCAAGATCAAGGCGCAGTTAGCTTTGCGCATTGGTTCACTGGAATTTCACTGTCATCAATACGGCGAGGTGGCAACGGTCATGAAAACAGCTCAAAGTTCTACCGACCTAGTCCGCACCTATCTGCGGGAAATTGGTCGGGTTCCACTTCTGACCCACGAAGAGGAAATTCTGTTTGGTAAGCAAGTTCAGCGTATGAATACGCTTGAGCGTATTCGAGCAGAATTTGTCGAGCAGCACGATCGCGAACCGAGTCGCGCTGAGTGGTCCCAGGCGGCGGAAACCTCCGAGACCGTCCTGCGACGCGAGATCAAGGCAGGGGAAGCCGCCAAACGCAAGATGGTTGAGGCCAACCTACGGCTTGTGGTTTCTGTTGCGAAAAAATACATTAAACGCAACGTCGATTTGCTCGATCTGATCCAGGAAGGGACGATCGGTATGCAGCGAGGCGTTGAAAAGTTCGATCCGACGAAGGGCTATCGCTTCTCGACCTATGCCTACTGGTGGATTCGTCAAGCGATTACCCGAGCGATCGCGGAAAAAGGACGAACCATTCGTCTACCGATCCACATCACAGAAAAGCTCAACAAGATCAAGAAAATTCAGCGTCAACTGACGCAGGAATACGGTCGCTCCGCCACCGTGACCGAAATTGCCGAGGAGATGAACCTCACTCCGAAGCAAATTCGCGAATACCTTGAACGATCGCGCCAACCCCTATCCCTCGATCTGCGGGTCGGCGACAATCAAGACACCGAATTAGCCGATCTGTTGCAGGACGACGGCCCTTCCCCCGAAGATTTCGCCGTGCAGTCCTCGCTCAAAACCGATCTGCAAAATCTGATGTCAGAACTGACCTCTCAGCAACAGGAAGTTCTGTCCCTGCGCTTCGGTTTGCGTGACGGCAAAACGATGACGCTCGCGAAGATTGGCGATCGACTCAACATTAGCCGTGAGCGCGTCCGCCAGATTGAACGCGAATCGCTCACGAAACTCCGCAAACGCAAGCGCGATATTGGCGAATATCTCGCGAGCTAGCGATCCATTCACAATTCTGCATTCTCCATCAAACAAGCTTGGATGAGTGCAGGTATTGGGTCAGGATTCAAGCACAAAAAAGCGGAAGTCTTTAAGGCTTCCGCTTTTTTGTGTCCCTATGTTGTCCTTGTGTTGTGACTTTCTAATACGAAATCCGGTTCTGTATGAGAAAAATACAAAAACATCTATGAGCGCTGAGCGGAGTCGAAGTGCGGTGTCCAGCTAGAGCGACGATCCAGGATTATGCACAAGCGGATTTCGTATAAGCCACAGACCAGAAAATTGACCACAAGGTTTCAGTCTCTAGCGAGAAAATCAGCAGTTAATATTCGGCTTCTTCTTGATATTCCGGTTGATATTCTGGTTCCCGGTCTTTTTGGGGAATATTAACCTTAGGAGCGCGATAACGGGTATCTTCTTTGTCTGACCAGGCGTCATCTTCAAGCGATTCGTAGGGTGCTTCCTCTCGATAAGGCGTTTCGTAGGTCGGCTCCTCGTAGGTCGATTGTTTTGTTTGATTGACGGGGCGATCGTACTCAACGTAAACCGGTTCTGGTTCTGGAGCTGGGCGATCGTATTCATCCTCTTCCCAGCGCGATTCTACCGGGGACTGCACCGGACGGCGACGCTCATCGCGTACCGGTAAACCGCTGCCCAATTGGTTCTCCGGTCGAGCCGACGGCGGGTAAAACTCTTCCTCATTTTCACGATCCCAGGGCGCAGCGCCGAGACCCAGACGCTCCATGACGCCCACGCTCAACTGTGTCAGGCGTTCTTCCGCCCCTTCAAATACGATTAAGCGTTCCGGGCCACTGCTCACCACTTCTTCGATCGGCAGTTCATAGGTGCTTAAAATCTGTTCGGGAATTTGCGGCAGGCCGATCGAGGCAATAATAATCGACACCAGCGAACCATCGCGGGCATCAAATTTAAAACCGCGTACCTTACCGAGCAGTTCCCCAGTTTCCGTAATCACTTCACTGCCCGTCAGCGTGCTGTAGGCATCGATCTCCCAATCATCCTCGATCGCCGTATCATTCTCCACCAGGATGACATCGCCAATCTGACGGATATTTTCGAGCGGCATAAACTTCGGAATACCCGACACCGCCAACAGACTGCTTCGCATTCCCAGAGCCACCACTTCACGGCGATCGACATCAACCCACACCTGACTGACGACGCCCAAACGGCGACCCGAATCGCGGGTGATGACTTGCGTACCCAATAGATCGGAGCGTTGACGGATGTATTCAGAGGTCATTTCAGTGTGGAGTCCTACCAGTTAGTCGCTGTGGAAAAGGGCAAATGAAGGCGTCAGCTTTGCATGGTTTTGTATTGTCGCAGAAACATTGCAACGACACAGCCCAGACAGTATAGACGAATGATGTGTGTGCTCATGGTAAATACCGTCTAGTATCGCACGCAAGCTCAATTTGATCTGGACGGTTTGAGGTCGGGATTTTACCCCACGAGCTTATAGCGTAAGAGGTCTGATGATTTTTTCTAGCCGCCGCTGACTGGAGGAATGAGCACAACTTCATCGTGATTGGCTAAAAGGGCTGAAGCTTCGACAAATTCGAGGTTGATGCCAAAACGTGTTTGCGATCGCAAGGACTCAAGCTGTGGATGTTCGCGCACGCAGCGATCGAAGACCTCTGAGACCACAGTTCCTACGGGAAAAGACCAAACGACTTCCGGTAAACCGTAGACATCTTGGTAGGTCGCAAAAAATTTAACCGTAATCGAAAGCGAAGAATCTACCATATTTGGCGGAATGAGTGTCTCAGTTCAGTCTAGATTTGAATGAAGGCCAGCTTTCAAGTTGCTCAAGTAAAATACTGGCCGATAGATCACAGGCAAACCTCATCAAAAGCTGGATACAAAAAACCTTTGACTGTTTTTACCCAGAGTGTTTTTTGAACATTTGAGCGACTGACCCAACAGAAAATCGCAACAAAATGTCAATAAATCACGAAAACCTATTGTGCTTTGAAAATTGCACGCTAAAATTTGAATAGCGTACTAAATGACTGTTCATAATTTTAAAGGAAAAGACCATGGGACGAGGAGGAAAACGAGTCGGAGCCGGACGCCCGAAAGGATCGGGGAAATATGGCGAGCCGACCAAGGCCATGCGTGTTCCGCAAAGCTTGGCGGATCAGCTAGAGCCCATCCTGAAAAATTGGCAAACTGTGGCTCACCCAGAAATAGACCTGTCCGGCCACCTCAATTCTGAAGCCATCTTACAAGCTCTTCAGTTTAATTCTCCTCAGTCTAATGTCCAGATCTTGAGCCAATCAGCGGCTCAATTGATTCCGCTCTATTCCCATAGCGTGGCAGCCGGTTTACCGGCATCTGTGGACGAGGCGATCGAGGAAAAGCTTGATTTGAATTCAGCCTTGACCCGAGATCCGAGTCGTAGCTTTTGCGTGCGGGCGAACGGTGATTCGATGATCGATGCGGGCATTCAGGATGGCGATGTCATGCTGGTGGATACTTCGATCGAGGCCAGCGACAACGATATTGTGATTGCCGTCGTCAATAGCGAACTGACCGTTAAACGCTTGCGCCAGACGCCGGATAATCTTTGGCTACAGCCTGAAAATGTCAATTATCCAGCCATCATTGTGACGGAAGAAACGGATTTGCGTGTACTAGGGGTTGTGACTTGTACGATCCACCAGTTCGTGCGTCCAACGTGATCGGCAATAGTTTGAGGTCGGTTTGAGGTCGATCTCGGCATATGCCGAGATCGTTAAATTCCAGCTAAGTCCCAAAAGACACCTGGATTTAAATCGCACCAGCATCCGGTTTTGCACGTTGCTGTTGACGCTGTAACCAGTCTTGCCCAAGGCGAATGGTGATATCGGACTCCAGTACGCCGGTACTTTCGACCACAATTTCACCAAAACCAATGGTTTGTCGCAGGCTTTCCGCCATTTGCGTATCACCATTTTGCGCAATAATTTGCGTCACCGCGAGCGGCTCGCTCCAGGGATAGTCATCATAGACATTACGATAGCCAACATCGAGAAGTGCTCCAATGAAGGATTGAACCGCTTCGGAGTCCCCCGTGGTGTCTTGAATGGCAACATTGGCGTAGCTGGGATCAGCCATCCAGGCTTCGCGGTTTTGTTGGCCGCGCCCGAAATGCTCGGCGACCATGGTGTCAATTCGGTCAAAGTCCGGCAGCCAATAGCTGGGCGCTACCGGTGTTTCGGGGGTGTTGAAATTCCCCGGCAGCATTAGCATTTGGGCATCGTCGTGCGAGATGTCTTTGGTGAAATTGAGCAGGGCGACGAGTTCTTCGATGCTGAGGTTGGTGTCGAGATAGTCCTGGACGACGGAGAGGATTTTCGGCAAACGAACGAGGGTCATCGGCCCGATCGACTGTTCAATTAGCGATCGTAACAGCACCTGTTGGCGCTGAATGCGGCCAATATCCCCCAGGTCGTCGTAACGAAAACGCATAAATTGGATGGCTTGATCACCATTCAAACGCTGCTGACCTTCCTTAAGGTCGATATAAAGGTGCTGGGTGTTGTCGGTATATTTCATGTCCTTGGGGACATAAACTTCGACGCCACCCAAGGCATCGACCATCGCTTCGACGGCCATTAAATTCACGCGAACGTAGCGATCGATTCCCACGCCATCCAGCAAGCGACTGACCGTACGAGCCGTCAGACCTGGCCCGCCAAGATTGTTGGCCTCATTAATTTTTGTCTCCCCAATTCCCTCCACAAAGGCAGCGGTATCGCGCGGAATAGAGAGAACTTTGACCTTGCCGGAGTCTGGCTCAAAGCGCACCAGCAACATGCTATCCGACAAGCCATCGAGGGAATTCACCATCGGATCGTAGCCCGATTCTTCTAGCTCGCCGCCCAGTTCTGAGCGCAAAACTTTCGATCCAATCACCAACACATTGACCGGTCGGGTCAGGCGTGGCAGGCTCATGCCACCATCGGCAATTTCAGACTGATCGAAGGTGCCGCGATCTTCGGGCGAGAGGCGTGATTGGAGTAGGGAAGCACTCGATAGCGACATTGCGAGCAAGGCTCCAGCGGTTGCCGAAAGGAGTGCAACGCCGGTCAAGCCGAGACTGAGGCCAAACCAGGCGGGTAAGTGTCTCCGCTGTGGAGAGGGTTGACCGGCGGATCGGACAGCTTGGGTTGGCTTGGAGGTTGTCGGTTTGGCTCGCTTCGATGTTGGCACGGTGGGGGCTCGCTGGTCGATGGAATCTTGAGGACGTTGAAAATGGAGAAAGGGGTCAAGGTTGCAGGGTGCAGACTTAAGTGTATGTATAGACTCGGGGTTTAGTGAACCATAACTCTCTGGGATAAGACCGTCCAATTCCGGCGAACAGCGTTGAGATCGGTGGGTCGAATATCAAGGTCAGACGAAAGTGAAATCAAGGTCGTTGGGCTGCCTAACGAATTTTTGTTTTGTATTGTATCGATTTACGTCAAGCGCAAATATAGCCGATCTCGGTGGATCGGTGCGGATTTAATGGTGTCTGTATTTGGAGAGTATTGGTATCAGGGGAGTTTGCGGCTCAGGTCGCCGATTCCTGGAAGCTGAAGCGATCGCCGTTGCCAGATGCGCACCATCAGACCCATCTCGATCAGGATGTAACTGCTCGTCCAGAGACTACTAAAAATTAACAGGGACAACCCGTGGGATTCCGTATGATTCGCGCCGAATTCGGTGAGAAGGTGACCGGCGATCCAAATTAGCCCAAGGGTGACACTCAAGCGGCTCGCATCTCGCTGGGCGGTGGAGACCCCGTTTGTCTTGGATCGATAACGATAGAGTGTCCACCACGCTGGAAAAAAGCCAAAGACGGGCAGCAGGTAAAGATAGAGCGATCGACGTTCTGAGTCCATGAATGTCACTTCAAATATCACTTTCAAGGTCACGGCGGGAGGCTGAGAAACGAGCTGATGCGGTATTCGCGGATTGCGGCGGTACACGGATCAGCTCGTTTTAGACGGGCGGGAGCGGGAAGGCGATCGTAAATGTGGTGCCGATGTCTGGTGTTGAGTGGCAGGACAGTTGGCCGCCGTGGCGATCGACGACGATTTGATAGCAAATGGATAGCCCCAGTCCCGTGCCTTTGCCGATTTGTTTGGTGGTGTAAAACGGATCAAAGATGCGCTCTCGAACGTGATCGGGTATGCCACCGCCGTTATCTGTGACGGTGATCGTGACGCCGTCGGAATCGATCTGTGTGGCGATCTCAATTTGGCCGGTGGTGTCGGTTTGTCCGAGGCTGCGGCAGCGACTCAGTTGAGATTCGATCGCATCGATCGCATTGGCGATCAAGTTCATGAAGACCTGGTTGAGCGGGCCAATATAGCAGTTGATCGGCGGCAATTCGCCGTATTGTCGAACAATCGTAATTTCGGGGCGATCCGCCGTTGCGCGGAGACGACTCTGTAAGATCGTCAGGGTCGCGTCAATATTGGCGTGCAAATCGACTCGCTTGCGTGCGGATTCATCCAGCCGCGAAAATGTACGGAGCGATTTCACGATATCGGCGATTCGCTCTGCGCCAATTTCCATTGAGTGCAGCAATTGAGGGAGATCGTCGATCAGGTAGTCGAGTTCAATGTCGTCGCGACACGCGACAATTTCTTCGGTAGGCTCCGGGTAGTGCTGTTCGTACAGGGCAATAAGCTTAAACAGATCCTGGGTGTATTGCGTGGCGTGCGTGACGTTACCGTAAATAA
Source organism: Geitlerinema sp. S16 (assembly GCA_011390275.1). Lineage (GTDB taxonomy): Bacteria > Cyanobacteriota > Cyanobacteriia > Cyanobacteriales > Geitlerinemataceae > RDYZ01. The sequence goes on along the minus strand of JAABST010000039.1, from coordinate 5,399 downwards.
AGCTGGTTGGATTATTGATTTCGTGGGCAACCCCTGCCACGAGTTGACCGAGACTCGACATTTTTTCGGCTTGAACCAGTTGACTTTGGGCGGCCTGAAGTTTGCGTAGGGCTTCGGTCAGATCCTCACTGCGGGCGCGGGCGCGGCGTTCGGCATCGCGGGATTTTTGATACAGGGCGGCTTGGGAAATTGCGATCGAGAGGCGATCGCAAACGGCGCTGAGAATGGCGAGGTCGCGAGCTTCCCAGTGGTGTGCTTCCACATCGTTGGTACAGGACAAGGTTCCGATTTCGCCACTTTCGGTTTTAAAGGACAGCAGCAATACCGAACGATGACCAAAGGTTTCGAGCAGACTGCGCAGCTCGGGATTGTCATTAAAGGTTTCGAGATTATCGATCCGTAAGCCTTTTAAGTTCAGGACATAATCGGCCAAGGGTTGCGTCGTTTTGTCGATCGGGTAGCGCCCTAGGCGGCTACTGGCGGCCTCATCTTTGGCTTCGGCAATCAGTTCAAAATAGCCCTGGAATAAGGGTTGAGTCGCGTCGGTTGGAAGATCGTCGTCAACATTAGAACGGTTTGCCAGGTCACTCGGCTCGCTGGCGGAACTGGTTTCGGAAGGAATGTACCAGAAGAAATTGCAGCGATCGGCCTGAAGCAATTCCCGCACTGCCGTGACAGCGGTTTGCAAAATGGTATCGAGATCCAGCGAGTTCCGAATCTGTTGAGCAATCCGGTTAATTAGCTCTTCCTGCTGCGCGAGCAGGCGATATTTTTGCTCCGATCGACGGAGGGTCACTTCCGCCGCTTTGCGCTCACTAATATCGCGAGCAATGGCATAAATTGTTTTCTCGGCGACGATCGGCGCGGCATTCCAGGAAAACCAGCGATATTCACCGGATTTGGTTTGGCAGCGCGTTTCCCAGCCGACGATCGGCTCACCGTTGCGGAGCTGCGCCAGAATCTTGATCGAAACGTGCTGATCGCCCGGTGAGAGAAAATCACGAATGGATCGCCCGACCATTTCCCCTTCGCTGTAGCCGAGTCGATCTTCCCACGCTGGGTTACAGCGCTTGAATTGACCCTCAAAATCGAGAATCCCCAGGGGATCGAGCGACATCGAAAAGAAGCGATCGCGATCAGCCTCAGCGCGAATGCGCTCGGTCATATCCAACACGGTTCCAAATAGCCGTACAACATGGCCGTCGCGATCGAATTCGACCTGACCCTTACCGCTGACATGCCGCAATTCACCCGAGGGGCGCACGATGCTGTAGTCGAGATCGATCGACGTGCCAAACTCAAGCGCCCGCTCAAACGCCTGACGCCAACGCTGTCGATCCTTAACGTGAATTAACTGCAAAATCTCTGCAAACGTTGGCGTTTGGTCTTCGGAGGCCAGACCAAAAATGCGGAAATGCTCCGGAGACCAGATCATCTCCTCGCTGCGCGGCAAATATTCCCAGTTGGCAAATTGAGCTAAATGCTGCGCTTCTTGCAAACGGCGCGTCATTTCGCGGACTTGCGCGTCCGCATGGTGGCGTTCCGTCATGTCGCGGGCGCAGGTCAAAATCCCGTAGACGCTGCTTTGCTCATTGCGCAAGGGCATTTTTCGGGTATCGAACACGCGCAGGTTGCCGTTAACATCGGTCATGACCTCGCTCGGATTCGAGATTGCTCGCCCTTGCAGGACGAGTTCGTCATCTCCCCTCAGCCCTTGAGTTCCCAGTTCCATATTGCCAAAGATGAAATCCTCTGACAAGCCAATTTCGAGGTCGGTTTTGCCCAATAGTTCCGAAACCGAAAGCCCAAATAGTTTGGATGTGCTTTGGTTAGCGAAAATGTAGCGAAAGTGTTCGTCCTTGGCAAAGATGCAGTCTGGGGACGAATCGATCACGCTCGATAGCAAACGGTGCGATCGCTCTGCATCGATCGAGGTTTGTTGTAGGACGATTTCGGCCTGTTTTCGAGGCGTGATATCGAGAAAAATGCCGTCCCAGGTAATATCACCGTTCGCCTGACGTTCGGGCTGGGCGACACCGGCAACCCAGCGCACTCGACTACCGAGATTGATGCGCCATTCGTACGTCCACTGATTCAGGGTCTGGGCGGATTGCAGTACGGACAGTTCCAGCGGTTCTAAATCTTTGGGGTGAACCAGTTGCCAAACGATGCGGGCATCGCGCCGAACAATATCCGCCGGAACACCACAGAGGTCATAACAGCCCGAACTGAGATAGGTGAAACAGTCGGAGCCGTCCGCCCGCAAAACATAGCGATAGACCACACCGGGAAGATTCGCCGTCAGCCGCTCGAAGCGGGTATTTCCAGACTCCCCGTCATCGCTACCTTCCGCGCTTAAGCCTTCGATCCAGCGATCGCCCGTCCCCTCTGACACGCACAGCCAAGCTCGCGATCGCAAACTCCGATCCGATCCATCGGGCAACTCGATCGTATATTCCAGCTCGCAGGTCTGCCCCGCCGCTTCCACCACATCACACAGCCACTGCTTAACACGCTCACGCTCACGCTCGCGTACCGTTGTGAGCCACAAATCTGCATGGGCATCGAAAAGATGCGACGCCCGCCCGAGCAACTGCTCCATCGCCGGATTGAGATACAGCACGATCACGCCATCAACCGTAACCGACCACGCTCCCTCGCGCGTTTCTCGCAGAAAACGGCTAATTTTTGGCTGATTTTGATTCGTTACCACAGCATTGTCGGGCGGCATCGGGAAAGGTGGAACGCTCGTCATACCGTCCAGCGGGTCGAACAAGTCGAGAAAGCTAACACGTGGGCAATCAGGTTAACTATCGTTATAGCAAAGGCATCAAATTGAGAGGTTCTACGAACATCCATTTGCCGTATACACACATTTAAAGCGATCGGACTTCTGTGAACTCTATCTGCCTCCATCCTATCGCTTCACTTAGTTTCTGTTCGGTATCGCGATGATCTGATATCCGATCAAACTCAATCTCTAATATTTTGTAGAATCTCGTTACAATCTTCGCCGGAAAACCAAGGGATCAGACTTGCCATCAAAATCCCATAGCCACCAACACAAATATAACCACTGCTATAACGTTTGTAAGGCATAGCGGTGGTTATATTTTGCGCACATGTCATGCGTATCAATCGAACTCGGATAGATCTCGGATAAATCTACGTTCTAGATTGCATCATGCCCATCATGCTGTTGCGGCGGCGCGAATCCCAACGAGCTTTTCGCTCAAATCCCACATGCGATCGGCTTTAAAGGTGCTGCTCGCTTCATCGGAAATTTCCTGGAGGAAGGCATCGCGCCCATCTTTTTGGCGGTTGCCCCAGCTCCAGTACACGCCTGACGCTTTGTATTCGGGCAAATCCACCACATCCGCAACCCGCGTACCGGCTAGCTCTTCGGTGACGTAACCGCCCGTCAGATTTTTCTGGAACCAGGGGAAAATCGTGCGGAAGGCGCTGTAATGGTTGCGGAAGAGACCCGTTTCAGCCACGCAGCCGGGGTAGAGGGCATTGAACGTAATGCCGGTCGATTCGTGATAGCGACGGTGCAGCTCGCGCATGGTCAGCATGTTGCAAAGCTTGCTGTCTTTATAGGCTTTACCGGCTTTGAATGGCTTGCCGTCAATCATGGCGATCGGCGGTTTAAAACCGGCCTCGAAGCCCTGGAGCGTCCCCAGATCCGGCGGCGCGGGGATGGGGATCTTACCGCCGAGTTCTTTCGGGTTAGCCGTGACCGTACCCAAAATCACCAGACGCTTATCGTCCGCGCTCGACTGCTTGAGATCGTCAAGCAGTAAATTACACAGTAGGAAGTGACCGAGGTGGTTGGTGGCAACGCAAATTTCGTAGCCGTCTTTGTTGCGAACCGGTTCCTTTTCGAGGGGAAGGTACACCGCAGCATTGCAGACCAAGGACTCCAGGCTACGACCGGTTGCGCGAAAATCATCGACGAATTTGCGAACGCTGTCGAAGTCCGCGAGATCGAGGTGCATCGTCGTCGTGTTTTCTTCACGAATACCGACCTCTTTGGCAACGGTACGCATTTTTTCGAGGTTGCGGCAGGCCATGATGACATGCCAGTTGCCGCGATCGGCCAGGGACTTGGCCGCATAGAGACCGACTCCTGAAGTTGTGCCGGTGATGATAACGGTTTTCTGAGTCATGAAGCTTGAGCGCAACGGCGATCGTGCGCCAGAGTAAATGAGGGTTGTTATGGGTTTCTATAGAATTGCATCTTCGCTTGAACTTCGTGCCGTTTGACTGTGCTATGTTGCGACTTCGTTACGCTTCTAGATGCAGTGATACGATCGTCCCGCCAAGACGCCCCGCTAATCTGAAGGTCGATCGCTACTCCACAGGCGGATCACTAATTTGAAAAGCGTAGGATGATTTGAATTGCACCAAAAAGTCTACGCTCGCTAGGGAAGAGCTGGGTTCTGCATTTAAGTAGGGCAGTGGGGTTTTGTTCAATTGCTCGCGCTCCATATTATCCGCTGGCTCATAGTCCGAGACTCGGCCATCGGATCGGACGGTGACACGATAGAGCAGCTTGCGATCAAATTTGGGGGCAGGCTCTTGAACATTTGGATAGGCTGACCGTAACTGCGCTGCAAGCAAACCTTTCAAGACTTCACGCCGAGCCAAACCGATTTTAATGGGACGTTCGTCAATCCCCAGAGCGATCGTGTCAACATCGTAAACACGACCCCAGGGCGTTACGGTACGACTGCCATCCGGCAAAATTTCGAGCTGAAAATCTGCCACCCCAAACGATGCTTCCGCCGCACGCTGCTCAATGATGGGCGCATGTTCTTGCCACAGGCTGTAAATCATGGTGTTGCGCGTGACACCCAGCGCCCAGGGATCGTAAGTGTAGTAGTCGATAATATGTCCCTGATCATCAACTGCCAGTCGGATGATTAATGCCTCATAATCGCCAAACTCAAGATCTTTAACATCAACTTTCAGGGTTGATTCAAGTTGTTCGGCCAGCCGATCGAGCTGATTAATCTCGTCGATCGTGGCTTGAGGAAAACCCTGGGTTTGCGATGTCCAATAGGGTGCGATCGTTTTTGAAGACAAAATGGTTTGCAACAAAAGAACATCCGTTGCCACTTCAAGATCACCTTCTTCCACAAAAATTTCGTGGCAGGAATACCACACATCGGCATGGGTAATGCGGGGATCAAGACCCTGTAAATACACAAAAGCTTCATCTGTTGTCGGCACATCTAAAACCACGTTGACCAACCGACTGGTCGCTTGATAGCACTGCGCTCGTAAATCCTGCCAGCGGAAAACATAGCCCTCGGGGTACGTTTGCTGGAGTTCCCAATTAAACGCTTGCTCGAATTGAACTTGGGCGCGAGCTAAAAATGCTTTATCGGTGTCCT
>JAABST010000038.1 GCA_011390275.1 Geitlerinema sp. S16 | reverse complement strand
ATGAGCACTGAGCGGAGTCGAAGTGCGGTGTCCAGCTAGAGCGACGATCTAAGATTATGCACAAGCGGATTTCGTATGAGTCAATACTGCGCTTAGATTATTCCTGTCTACTACGCTAAATCGCTCACTCCAACCCCATGCCTGAATCCAACGCTAAAAATGTTCTCGGTCAGCCCCTCGCTTGCTGTTGTACCAATCCGGTTACGGGGTTTTATCGCGACGGGTTTTGTCAGACGGGACCGGGCGATCGCGGCGTGCATGTGGTGTGTGCGCAGGTGACGGCGGAGTTTCTCGAATACACCCGCCAGCAAGGTAACGATCTCAGTACGCCGATGCCGATGTATGGTTTTCCCGGACTTAAACCCGGCGATCGCTGGTGTTTGTGTGCTTCGCGCTGGAAAGAAGCGATGGAGGCTGGATTCGCACCGCCGATTAATCTGCACGCAACCCACGAAGCTGCCTTGCGGTATGTTCCGCTCGCACTGCTCCATGAGTATGCTTTGATCGACGACGATTAAGCCTTGTTTTGGCGATGTTGGGCGTCTTTTCGATCGCCCTTAACGTTTTCTCTTAAATCCTTTCTGACACCATGACCGACTCTCGTCAAACTCTGCTCGAATTGCTTGTCGATCGCGCCTACCGCGAAGGTGACTTCACCCTCTCGTCTGGCCAGAAAAGCAACTATTACATCAACTGCAAACTGGTCACGCTGGATGCGATCGGCGCTCTAGCAACGGGACGCACGATCTTCGCCACGCTCCCACCGGGAACCGCCGCCGTTGCAGGGCTGACGCTTGGCGCAGACCCGATCGTTTCCGCCGTCAGCCTCGTGTCTGCCCTCGAAGCGCAGCCCATCCCGGCGCTGATCGTCCGCAAGGAAGCGAAAGGACACGGCACGCAGGCGTACATCGAAGGACCCCCCCTAAAGGAAGGGTCGAACGTGGTGGTGCTAGAAGATGTGGTCACGACGGGACAGTCGGCACTCAAGGCGGTCGAGCGGCTTCGGGGGGCGGGCTATGTGGTCGATCGCATCATTTCGCTTGTGGATCGGCAACAGGGTGGGGCAGAGCTGTACGCCCAGGAAGGACTAGCCTTTGATGCGGTCTTTACGATCGCCGATCTGCAAGCTTTTCTCAAAGCAAAATCCAGTTAAGTCGGTCAAGATCACAACCAAGATCACAACAGTGATCGAGACCTTTGAGGTTTTGAAAACCTCAAAGGTCTCGTGCTCTTGCGTTAACTTTTTTGATTTCTTCAAATTTTGATTTCTTCAAATAAGGTGACGCGATCTAAAGCTCACTGCGAAATTCTGCCGGATGTTGTCGTAGTGCAGACGCCGCAGACCAGATGCCGCGATCGAGCGATCGCGCCTCAGCTTCCGCCGCTCGCAAGCTGGACACATGCAATGATTCACGCCCCGTATCCTGCACCAAGCCCCAGCCCGATCGCAGCAATTCCGCCTGCATGAGTTCCCCTTCAAACCAAACCGATGCGTGCAGCCGACCAAACCGATCGCGATCGGGCTGACCCGACTCGTCCACCTGCTCCCATTCCAGCTCGATCTTCTGACCCTCAATTTGTGTCGCCAACGCCTGCTGACTCGCAAGCCCCCAGGGCGACTGACGCAAATCCGGCGCATCGATTCCCGAAAGGCGGATCGTTTCGATTTGCTCATCGAGTGGGTTATCGAGCGGGTTATCAAGACTCACCTCGATCGTCTGGCCGCTCACCACGCGCGTTACGGTTGCGGTTGTCGTCGCCTGCGGTGGTTGCAGGGGATGCGGCACAAGCTGCCAGTACCCCGCGATCGCGCACCATAGGAGATAAGCGATCGCACGCCATCGTCCAGGTTTCGATTGACGGTTCGTCATGGGAGTTACCTCGCAGCCTTGTTTATAGATTTCACATGTATCTCACATACATTTCGCATACGTTTCATAACGTGCATTGATGTTTAGAGATAGTTCCTCTCCCAAAGACGCTCCAGTTCGATGATTAAGCGATCATCTAAGCGCTTGATTCTACGATTTTGACATCCTCCCCGGCCTAAAGGCACGAGGATTCCCTAGCAAGCGAACAAGCGCAGTTGCTCGACTTCTAGACGGGTTCGCGCTTCATCGGCTGCCGCTGGCGAACCAGTCTTCTGCAATCCTCCACGCGCGTTTCGACGCTGCTCAACGCAAGCGTTTAGAGCCTCCGAGTGTCCCCCGGCGGCATTTCGGCTACGCTCAATGCAGGCTTTGATATTGATGGCCGCGTTTACATCACGGTCGTGTTCTGCGCCACAGTGCAGACACGTCCAAGTACGAACATTTAGCGGCTTCTTCCCGCCAATCTGCCCGCAGCACGAACACCGCTGACTCGTCGGTTCCCACCGGCTGATGACCTGCAAGTTTCGACCGTAGCGAATCGACTTCGATTCCAGTAACACCCGAAACTGCCGCCAGCCCACATCGGAGATTGCCCGCGCCAGCTTGCGGTTCTTCACCATTCCCGACACGTTCAGGTCTTCCAACACGAGCGCTTGGTTCTCGCGCACGAGTTTGGTTGATAGTTTGTGCAGGAAGTCGGTGCGGGTGTCTTTGATTCGGGCGTGCAGTCGGGCGACTTTCTTGCGAGCAATTTGATAGCGCACGCTGCCTCTCACCTTTCGACTCAGGGATTGTTGCAGCCGACGCAGCTTTTTGAGCTGGCGTTGCAGGATGCGCGGGTTCGCGAGCTTCTCGCCCGTGCTGAGGGTGGCGAAGGTCGTAATACCGAGGTCGATTCCTACACCGTCGCTTAGTGTGGGTTGCTCGATGGGTTCGACGTCACACACAAAGCTGACGAAGTAGCGTCCGGCGGCGTCTTGGATGACCGTTACCGATGATGCCTCTGATGGCAGTTCACGCGACCATTGCACTTTTACATCGCCAACCTTTGCTAGATACAACTTGCCGTTGTCGCGGAGCTTGAATCCGCCACGGGTGAGTCGGAATGATTGAGCGTTACTCTTGCGTTTGAAGCGCGGGAATCCCACTTTCCTTCCTGTTCCTTGGCCTTTCAAGCTTTGAAAGAAGTTCTTGAAGGCGAGGCAGGCATCCTGGATGGACTGCTGGAGGGCGATGTTGGTCACTTCTGCCAGCCACCAACGTTCGGTCGTGTGTTTTGCTTGGGTTATCAGCCGTTTTTGCAGCTCGGTGCTGCTGATGGTTTGCCCGTTGGTTTGATATTCCTCCTGTCGTAGGTGCAGCGCGTCGTTGAACACGACTCGTACGCAGCCAAACGTTCGCGCCAGCATTCGGCTCTGGCGTATGTTGGGATAGATGCGGTAGCGATATCGTGTTTTCATTGGCTGCGCTGACGCTTGGCTTCGATGTTACACAATCCGCCCTCAAGGGCGGGGCTTGAGACCCATATGTTTTTGGTCAGTGGCATCGACTAGCCCAGCAATGTACTATGGAACCCGTAATAGAGGCCGTTACGCGCCGTTTCACGCCGAACCTTCACGAACGTCACCAGGTTTATGGAATCAGGAATCGACCTACAAAGCAGTGCGATCCAGCTACTCGTCGATCTCGGGCTGCCCCCGGCACTCGCAAAAGTGCTGTGGTTACCGTTGCCCATGGGGCTTATGCTCATCGTCGCAACGGTTGGCGTACTTATTGCCGTCTGGCTAGAGCGGAAAATTTCCGCCGCTGTTCAGCAGCGCTACGGCCCGGAATATGCTGGCCCCCTCGGTGTGTTACAGCCCGTCGCCGATGGCCTCAAGTTGCTCTTCAAAGAGGACATCGTCCCCGATCGCGCCGATCCCTGGCTATTTACGATCGGCCCAGCGATCGTGGTGATCCCCGTCTTCTTGTCCTATCTCATTGTGCCGTTCGGCCAAAATTTGGTCGTTACCGATCTCAATATCGGTGCGTTTCTCTGGATTTCCCTATCGAGCGTGACGCCGATCGGACTGCTGATGTCCGGGTATGCGTCGAACAATAAATACGCCCTGATTGGTGGTTTACGAGCCGCCGCTCAGTCGATTAGTTACGAAATTCCTTTGGCGCTGTCGGTCTTGGCGATCGTCATGATGTCCAACAGCCTTAGCACGATCGACATCGTCAACCAGCAGGCCGACCACGGTATCCTCGGCTGGAACATTTGGCGTCAGCCCGTTGGCTTTATTATCTTCTGGATTTCAGCCCTGGCCGAGACCGAACGTCTACCCTTTGACCTTCCCGAAGCCGAAGAAGAACTCGTCGCTGGCTATCAAACCGAGTACACCGGCATGAAGTTCGCGCTGTTCTATCTCGGGTCTTACGTTAACCTGATCCTAAGTTCGCTCCTATTCGCCATCTTTTATCTCGGCGGCTGGAGCTTCCCGATTCCTGTCGATACCCTCGCCGGTTGGATTGGCGTTAGCCCCGATGTAGCTTGGGTTCAGGTCATCACTGCCGCGATCGGCATCACGATGGTACTGGTTAAAACCTACGCTTTGGTCTTCCTTGCGATTTTGCTCCGCTGGACAACACCCCGTGTGCGCATCGACCAACTGCTAAACCTGGGTTGGAAGTTTCTGCTTCCGGTCTCCCTGGCAAACCTGCTGATTACGGCTGGTTTAAAATTGGCATTTCCGATCGCCTTTGGCGGTTAGACCTGCTGAACCAGAGATTTAGCTCTCCGGTTCTCAGCGAACCCAGCTAAATCTCGTCCGATTGATCGCGGTGACGCGATCACCGCTTTAACATTCGCCCCACGTTACAAGCCCCTAAGCCATGCTGAAGTTTCTCAAACAAGTCGGCGACTACGCAAAGGAATCGTTCCAAGCCGCGAAATATATCGGACAGGGTTTGTCGGTTACCTTCGATCACATGCGTCGTCGTCCGGTGACCGTGCAATATCCCTACGAAAAAATCATTCCCTCGGAACGCTATCGGGGTCGGATTCACTTTGAGTTTGATAAGTGCATCGCCTGTGAAGTCTGCGTTCGCGTTTGTCCAATCAACCTGCCCGTTGTGGACTGGGAATTTAATAAAGCCCAAAAGAAAAAGCAGCTTAATCACTACAGTATTGACTTTGGGGTGTGCATTTTCTGCGGTAACTGCGTCGAATATTGCCCCACCAATTGTCTGTCGATGACGGAAGAGTATGAACTCAGCGCCTACGATCGTCACGAGCTGAACTACGACAACGTCGCACTCGGACGCCTGCCGGAAAAAGTCACGCTTGATCCAATGGTGACTCCCCTACGCGAGTTTGCGTACTTACCCAAAGGTGTAATGGACCCCCATGATCTACCCAAAGGCGCACAACGAGCTGGGAAACGTCCTGAGGAGATCCTCGAAGAAATTAAGCAAGAGAAAGCTGCTGCCGCACCCGCAAGTGACGACGACGCATAGACTGATCGATACGACTCGATTTGATCGGTGTTCCGTCAGGACGCCGTTAACCACCACCGCTCATTTAACGAAAAGGACGTAAAACTACTGTGACTTTGGCAGAGGGAACACAACTCGTATCGTTTGGCGTTTTAACGTTAACGACGATCGTGGCGGCGCTAGGCGTTGTCTTGCTTGAGAACATCGTCTATTCCGCCTTTTTGCTGGGCGGTGTGTTCATCAGCATAGCGGGAATGTATCTGTTGCTAAATGCGGACTTTGTCGCCGCCGCGCAGATTCTCGTGTACGTCGGTGCGGTCAATGTACTGATTTTGTTCGCGATTATGCTCGTCAACAAACGTGAACCGTTAGTGCCGCTGAAAAATGCCTGGGTTCGCCAGGGACTCACGGCGCTGGTTTGTTTAGGTCTGTTTGCCTTGCTCGGGACAGTGGCGATTACCACTCCCTGGGCAGTATTACCAGAAGCTCCGATCGTCGGTGATACGGCACTCCGTTTGGGCGAACATTTCTTCAGCGATTTCCTACTACCGTTTGAGCTGGCTTCAGTGTTGCTGCTGATTGCCATGATCGGCGCGATCGTCTTGGCTCGCCGCGAATTCATCCCCGACACGAATGCAGATGATGGCGACCCGAACCTCATCTTCCGCCTGCCCGAGCGCCCGCGTGACCCGGTCTCGCCGGAGCCCCTAGAACCGATCTCGAAGTAAGACTCTTTTTCGAGGGTTCGAGTTTGAGTGAATTAAGCTTGAGTTAATTAAGTTTGAGTTTAAAAGCGGTTGAATCTTCTCGCAGATTACAGATTCAACCCCATGTGTTTTTGAGGTTAAATGACCGTGCTTCAACTAGAGTATTTCTTGCTGTTGGCCGCAGCTCTTTTTTGTATCGGTATTTATGGCCTGATTACAAGCCGGAATGCGGTGCGCGTTTTGATGTCGATCGAGCTGTTGCTCAATGCCGTCAACCTAAATTTGATGGCCTTCTCCAATTTTCTCGATTCTGATGTCAAAGGCCAGGTGTTTTCGGTGTTCGTGATTACGATCGCGGCAGCAGAAGCGGCGGTGGGTCTGGCGATCGTTCTGGCGATTTATCGCAACCGCGACACGATCGATATGGAGCAGTTCAACCTGTTGAAATGGTGATCGTTTGATGCCTGCTTATGTGCTGTCTTGATGAGCGGATCGCTGGCTTGCAGCCCAACGCTTGAATCGTCAGTTGTGTATTTAAAGTGGAGTTTTGTCAGATTTTGATCTCGAATGAGATGGAATCGAACTCTTGTTCTAAAATAAGGTGTAGCGGAGACAAATGTTTCCGTTCACTCCTCACACCAAACGCCACCCACGCTGTTAGCCTGGGTGGTTTTCTTATGTTGGGGAGACTTGGTTTGGTTTATCCAGCGTGAGGCTTAGGGCGTGTCATCAATTAGCACCAGACCCCTTACGGGGTAAGCTGTTGAACACCCGACCCAACAAAAAACAAAAGGGGCTGAAACCCTTGCTGAATAAAGGCTACAAATTTAATTGATGACAGCCCCTAGCACCCCAGAGTTTATTTGGAAAACCTAAGCCGCTTGCAGGAGAGTATCCAATTCACCCGTCGAATCCAGGGCATGGACATCATCGCAGCCGCCAATGTAACGCTCATCAATGAAAATTTGTGGCAAACTACGACGCCCTTGAGTGCGATCGGCCATGACATCACGTGCCGCCTCGTCGCCGTCAATACAATACTCGGTGTAGTTTACGCCTTTGCTGTCTAATAAAGCTTTGGCGCGAATACAAAACGGGCAGCGACTCCAGGTGTAGATTTCAATCTTTGCCACGGTCGGGATCTCCTTTGCCAAACAATCGGCAGTATAAGCGTTTGCTCTACAGCTTGTTACGTTTTGCCGTTCGGGACAAGTCGCAGTGTCCGAACTGGAGTCGAGGGAAGCATGATGAACGTGATGCAATTGAGGTGGTCTTCAATTCGCTGGGTTCGGTCAATTCGGTCAATCGGAACAGCTTAAACAGCGGGGGGCAGTTGCTGTTCGGTGCGATCGCCCTGAAATAGCCGAATATTATTCGCGGAGAGACAAACGCGCGAGCCGATCGGCAAAATCGAAGACGGCGGTGTCCGAGCGTGGATTTGTTGACCCGATGGCGTTGCAAGACAGTAACGGTGGCTATGGCCCAGAAACTGCCGGTCTAAGACCGTAGCACGACCGTCTTCATCTGGTTTTAGCGTTAAGTCTTCTTCTCGAATGGCTAGCTCGCCGATTTCTCCGTCTTTGATGCTCGAAGCGGTTGCCTCAAACGTCCCAACTTCAGTTTCCCAAGCCGATCCCCGACGGCGAGCGTTGAGAAAATTGGCCTGACTGACAAACTCCGCGACAAAGCGCGATTGGGGTGAGCAATAGATCTCTTCCGGCGTTCCCAACTGTTCAAGCTGACCCTGGCGCATGACGCCGATGCGATCGGACATGACCATGGCCTCTTCGCGATCGTGGGTTACAAACACAGCGGTTGTGCCGGTCTCTTTGAGAATATGGCGAATTTCATGGCGCAGGTAGTGCCGCACCTGCACATCGAGATTGCTTAAGGGTTCATCGAGCAAAATGAGGTCGGGATTGGGGGCGAGGGCGCGAGCGAGGGCGACGCGCTGACGCTGTCCACCCGACAGCTGATGGGGGTAACGTTTCTCAAGACCGGCGAGAGCCACTAGCTCTAGGGCTTCCCCGGTTCGCCGTCGCACGTCTTGGGCGCTGAGTCCCACTTGCTTAAGCCCGAAGCTAATATTTTGCCCTACCGTCAGATGGGGAAAGAGGGCAAACTCTTGAAATACCATGCCGAGATGGCGACGTTCTGGGGGAACGTTGCGCCCCGCGCCAGCGACGATATTGCCGGAGAGGGAAATCGTGCCGTGATCTGGCTGTTCAAATCCGGCAATTAATCGCAATAAGGTGGTTTTGCCACAACCAGAGGGGCCTAGCAAGGACAGCAGGCAACCCTGTGTTAGGGATAGGCTGATCGTATCGAGGGCGGGAACAGATGACTTTGCAAACTGCTTGGTGACTCGATCGAGCCGAAGAATCTCGTCGCTCATAGATGACGTGAAAGGTGAAAGGGTGCGAAATTGGAGTGATTGATGGCTTCTCTAAACTACAATTATTTGCAATAAGATGACAAGCAAATCAGGATAAAGGTGCGATCGCGGCCAGTTTCTCAGGGTGTATCGCGGTTCCGAACCGACCAAAAATAAACACCGCAGAATCCAAGTCCGGTTTCCACAGTGTTGATAAAATCAAGATTAGGGCGTGTCATCAATTAACCGTAGAACCCTTATCGGGCAAGCTTTTGAACGACCCAACAAAAAATAGGGGCTGTAACCCTTACTGGGTAAGCGCTATGAACTTAATTAATGACAGCCCCTAGCAACCTGGTGTCAGCAGCAAAACCCAAATATCGCCGAGTGAGAATTCAAGTTTTTTAGTTTGTGGGTCTAAGCCTGAGCTAGAACCCCATAATTTCGGCCACGGTTTCAAGATCGGGTTCAATGCCTTTTTTGAAGAGGCTGTCATCGCTATGGGCGATCGCAGCGTCTGGATCTTTGAGTCCATTGCCGGTTAAGACACAGACGATCGTTGCGCCTTCACGGACGCGATCTTTGAGTTTTAACAAACCCGCGACAGAGGCCGCGCTTGCCGGTTCGCAGAAGATACCTTCTTGACCCAACATGCGATAGGCGTGCATGATTTCATCATCCGTGACCGCATTAAATTCGCCCTGGCTTGCATCCTGCACCGAGAGCGCTTTTTCCCAGTTTGCAGGGTTGCCGATCCGAATGGCGGTCGCGAGCGTATCCGGCTGTAGCACCGGGTTTCCGTAGACGAAGGGAGCCGATCCGGAGGCTTGGAAGCCCATCATTTTGGGGAGTCGGGTCGATCGACCCATTTGGTGATACTGGCAAAAGCCCATCCAGTAGGCGGTGATGTTGCCCGCGTTACCGACGGGAATACAAAGCCAATCCGGCGCTTCGCCCAGATCATCAATCACCTCAAAAGCGGCGGTTTTCTGACCTTCGAGACGGTAAGGATTGATCGAATTCACCAAGGTGACCGGGCAGCGATCGGCGAGTTCACGCACGATTTCGAGGGCGCGATCGAAATTACCTTTAATCGCTAATACTTCCGCACCGTAGACCAACGCTTGCGCGAGTTTACCCAGAGCGACGTACCCGTCAGGAATCAGCACAAACGCCCGCAGGCCGCCCCGTTTGGCATAGGCTGCCGCTGCTGCCGATGTATTGCCCGTACTCGCACAGATCACCGCCTTTGCCCCGGCCTCTTTGGCTTTGGTGACAGCCATGGTCATCCCGCGATCTTTAAAGCTTCCCGTGGGGTTAAGGCCGTCATACTTGACGAATACCTGCACTTTTTTGCCAATTTCTGCGGCGATCGTTGGCACAGGAATCAGCGGCGTATTGCCTTCATGCAGGCTGACGACCGGCGTGCTGTCCGTCACCGGTAAATACGGGCGATACGCCTCGATGAGTCCGCGCCAGCCGTTTTGGCGGTGAGGAGGAATATCTGGGACGGTTTGGGGTGGGGTTAAACTCAGCGTCACTGTCGTTGTTGCTACGGTTTTGAAGTTTTCAACAGTCTATCAAAATCAGGCAAGTCCTCTGATTTTGTAACGATCGGAGCGATCTACGGTTCAATCAGCTTGCGTACTCAGGAGTACGATCACATACGGAGCGACAAAGTGACGACTTGCTCTATGTCTTGATAGTATACGGTGTTTCAGGTTGGCCTTCGATGATTCGAGGATTCAGTAATAAAGGTGTCACGCTCTTGCGCAGCATCGACAGTTTGAGCAAATTGCAGCAATTGATGCAGAATAACGGCCATTGACCATTAGAGTATCGAACAGGGTCATGCTTCAGGTAAATGATCAAAGAATGGTCAGATTCAGAAGGGTTCATGTCATCAGGTTCTTGCCTGTGTCATTTCCCGAATTTGATACCCACTGTGATCCACGTGATTCACTGCGCTGTGTCTTTGGACAATATGCCTCTGAATGTCTCATGAATGCCTGTGACTGATTTTTAATTCGCACTCATTTTTTAAAGGAAACTATTTTCATGACTTCATCAGATTTGTCAGAACCTCAGTCTAAGCCTGTCCTTGTGCGATCGATTGAGCCGGTGTCTGAGGGCTGGTCTTCGGTTTATCAGGCTAATCATCAGGTGCAATACCTGCAACTGCAAGCCGAGATGGATACGCTTTTGCTCAAGCTTAAGACGATCGAGCGTCAACGATCAATGGCTCTATCCGCTCGCTAAGATTCGTGCAATTACTTGGTGTAATGACAAGTTGCACCATCATTACGATTCGTCACTGGCGGAATCGCCAGGTGGCGCTAAAGGCAGCGAGATTGAAAACCTCGTGCCGCCATCGTCAGTCACGGGGGACTCGCAGGTAATGCATCCCCTGTGTTTCTCCATAATAATCTGGTAGCAAATCGAGAGACCTAGCCCAGTTCCTTTGCCGCTCGGTTTTGTGGTGAAGAACGGCTCGAATAACCGCAATCGGACATCCTCGGGAATGCCCGGTCCGTTATCGGTAATCGTGATGTAGGCGTTTTGTGGATCGCTAGACGTTGCGATGACAATTCGATTTGGGTTGGCGGCAATGTCGGCATAACTCCGCCCAGAATCCAATTCTTCGAGAGCGTCGAGGGCATTGCTCAGAATATTCATAAAAACTTGGCTTAGAGGCCCGGCATACCCTTGGATGGTCGGAAGGTCGCCATAGTTCTGCTCAATAATTGTGGCGGGGCGTGTTGGACTATCTTTGATCCGATTTTGCAAGATTGTGAGGGTGCTATTGAGACAGTTGTGAATGTTCGTTGTTGTGGCGTTGGTATCGACGCGCGAGAAGTTACGGAGTGACGACACGATTTCTTTAATCCGATCGGCTCCGAGTCTCATTGATGTTAAGAGCTGTGGGAGGTCTTCAATTAAAAAGTCGAGTTCGCTGGCGACTATGGCTTCTTGTAATTCTGGAGATGGATGGTCATATTCCTGTCGATATAGATGAATGAGGTTGAGTAAATCCTGGGTATATTCTCTGGCGTGGAGCAGGTTTCCGTAGATAAAGTTGACGGGATTGTTAATTTCGTGGGCAACTCCGGCAAGCATTTGTCCGAGGGTTGAAAGCTTCTCGGTTTGTACAAGCTGCATTTGCGTGTTGTTGAGTTCGCTTAGGGCTTGTTCTAGGGTTTTTGCCTGATCTCGTAGTTGAATTTCACTGCGAGCCAGGGCTTCGTTGGCATCGTGGCGCTTGGTAATATCACGGGCTACGGCGTAGATTTCACCGCGATCGAACTCCACCATCGCAGACCATTGCAGCCAATGATAGGAGCCGTCGCAGTGGCGATAGCGATTTTCGAGATGGGTGAGGGGTTGACCTGCGATTAATTGCTCGATCGCAATTTCGCATTGTGATAAATCCTCTGGATGTACCAGCTCATAAAAAGAGCGATTGCAAACATCCGTAGGGCCATAGCCTAACGTTTTTTTCCAGGCTGCATTAACGTGTTTGATCCGTCCGTCGAGGTGAAAAATGCTGTAGAGATCGGGCGAAAACTGAACGGCTCTTGCCCAGCTTAAGTTAACTTCGATACTTTCTTCAACGCGCTCGGCGTGCAAAATGAGGCCACACACTTGGCTGCTAGGATCAATCCACGGTGATGCCTGCCAGTGCATCCAGATTGCATGGCCGTTGGGCAATGGTAAATACCCGGAGTCACTGGTTGCGAGCGTATGGTCAAGGCATTTGCGATAGCGATCGACCCAATGCTGAGGCGCTTGGGGGAATAGGTCAGTGTAGCGGCTACCGACGGGTGGTGGACCCACGTTTAAACCGTGATACTCCAGCCAGCGATCGCTAGCAATGCGGTAACGCAACTGACGATCAAACAGGGCGATCGCCACTGGAGCCTGTTCGATAGCCCAATTTAGTTGATCTCCATTAAATGTGAAATTGGTAACCACGGCGTGAATTTCACCTTGTCTGAGACGATCGATACTGTGTCATAGAACTACCTCGGAGGAATTCTGTCTTCTCTCTTCAGTGCTGATTATGATCGGGTCTAGATCATTCCAGAGTAACTTGAAAAGAGTGCCAGTTTGTTGCTCTAGTGGGTCACTCAAACGGGCTTTTCCCTACGTTGATCAAGCGATCGTTTGCGATTATCGTAACTTGATCCCCTACTAGATTAATTCCTTAATGGTGAATTAATCTATCTAAAAAGCATTATTTCAGTCTAGAGCTGCTGTCTAGGGAGTTCATGCCGTTTACCCTGAACAGGGTCGTAGGCGCTTTCCCAAGATGGCGAGATCGCGCTCAATACCATCGAGTTCAGCAACACAGGGAAGATAACCCCACTCAGTAAACCCAGCCTGCTCAAACAACCGGAGGCTCGAAGAGTTGTGCGCAAAGACGTAAGCCAACAGCGTTCGGAGGTCGTATAGGCTGCCCTCATTCACCGCGCGTGTGAGTAGGGTGCGAGCAATTCCCTGACGCCGACATTCAGGACGTACATAGACGCCAATCTCAACGGTCGCGTTGTAGGCCGCACGCCCATAAAATGACGAAAAACTCAGCCAGCCTGCAACTTGATGTTGCTTTGTTTCTGCCACCCACAGGGGTCTATGGTAGGGCGTATGGGCTTCAAACCAGGCGCGACGGCTTTGGACAGAGACGGGTTTCAGATCCGCTGTGGCAATGCGCTGGGGAATAGAGGCGTTATAGATTTCAACGATCGCTGAAAGGTCATCCGCAGTAGCATCGCGGAGGTGAAGCGAGGAGCCGGTCATCATGCGTTTCAGGTACGTATGGGGGTTCTACAAGCACCCGAGACGACGTGCGCTCGGGAATGTGACTGCAATGGCAATGCTTATCTGTTCAATGAGTCTAGTCATGATTCGGGATGACAATCCATATGACCTGCTTCTGGGAGCAAAACATAAAATCGTGGCTATGTTCATCGAACTAACGAGCCTTTAGGTGCAGTGCGGTAGACACAATCCCAAATACGAGATGTTGAGGGAGCGCCCTAACTTAAAAGATAGATCGACTACTCTGGGTCGTGCATTGATGCGGGTACTTGCCAGTTTAACAAACCACCTTTATCGGGACAAATGAACTGACGATAGAGTAACGATCGCGAGATTGAAAAGGATTCGCTAAGATATTGACCGCTCCTGTTTTAGGGTTGCGATCGTCCTAGATCGTCTCAAATGAACGCGGGCAAGCTTGACCTTTCGCCTCTTTCGCCTAAAAAATGCCCACTTTTCTCCCATCGTTCCAAAGACCCAAAATCCTCAAAACTCAAGGATTGTCTCGCCAGTTTTTTTCAAAAGGATCGGCCTGGGGGCTACTCAGCCTGTGCTTGGGTCTGGTGATGAGTGGTTGCAGTGGTAACGCATCGAACGGCGATCTCGAAGCACAGGTTCTGCAAATTATTCGAGACAATCCCGAGGTGGTCATCGAATCGGTGCAAACCTACCAACAGGATAAACAGGCGGCAGAACAGCAGGCTCAAACCGATATCGCGCAGAAACTGCTTGCCGATCGCGATACCGCGATCGGTCAGTCACCCAAAACCGGTGCGGAACAGGGTGAGGTGTTATTGATTGAGTTTTCGGATTTTGAATGTCCGTTTTGTGCGAGCGCTCATGATGTCGTTAAAGAATTCATGGCCAAGCATGACGATCGCGTCACCCTCGTTTACAAGCACTTTCCCCTCATCCAAATTCACGATCAGGCGGTTCCCGCTGCGTTAGCCTCCTGGGCGGCGATGCAGCAAGGCAAATTTTGGGAATACCATGATGCCCTCTTTGAAAATCAGGATCGTCTCGGTGACGAGCTTTATCTCGAAATCGCGCAGGATCTAAAACTCGATCTGGATCAATTCCAGAAGGATGTTGCCAGCGAGGCCGCCGCAACCGCAGTACAAACCGATCTCAAACTTGCGGGTGAGCTGGGTTTATCGGGAACGCCGACCTTTTTTATGAATGGCCAGATTCTCACCGGAGCGCTGTCGCTCGAATCGATGGAAGCTGAACTAGAGAAGATTGCTGGCAACCCGTAAGTTAACGAGCTAATAAGTTAACGAACTAACTCAATTCATTGCCCTCAATTTCTGAAATCACCTGGCGCAGATACCATTCGTCTGCGAGTCCTGGGTATTCTTCACGGCATTGAGCCAGCAGACGCTCGGCAATTTCCCAGTGACCTCCGACCAAGCGCAATAACTTTTGCTTGAGCTGTGGTTCACTTTGCGTTTGCGATTGCCCGATCGTCTGAGCGATCGATTCGAGCGGTTGGCGTAGCTTCGCGGCTTTGCCGATCGCGGCCTTGTAGGCATCCCACGCTTCTTGCTCGCAAAAGAGACTGGCAGCCTGTTGATAATCTGCGGACGCCTTGGTTAGCTCCTCTTGGCGAGCATAGGTCGCGCCGCGTTCGAGGTAGGCGGCGCCGCAGTTGGCATCGATCGCGATCGCCCGCTCAAAATCGGCAAACGCTTCGCTGTCATTCCCCAGATTTCGGTAAGCGGCACCGCGTGCGACAAAAAGCGCCGCGTCGTTCGGGTCGATCGCGATCGCCCGCTCAAAATCGGACACAGCCCCAACCACATCACCGAGACGCAGCCGCGCCCGTCCCCGCCCGCCGTAGGCCATCGCCGAGCGATCGTCCGCCTTCAGGACACGATTGAAATCGGCGAGCGCATCTTGAAATCGACCTAATGTGCTGTAAATGGCCGCACGACAGCACAACGCTTCAGTATCCAAATCGCCATTTTTTAACGCCCATTCCAAATCACTGAGTGCGCCCGCTGCATCGCCCGCTTCGGCGCGTTCGATCGCCTGACGATAAAACACCCGAGGTTCGATTACGGGCGTATTTTGGGTCGTTGCTGTGATCCTTGCAGTATCCTGCGTCTTAGATATCACCGGTGTCGTCGAGGATATGGCGGCACTCGATACCGTCGGAGAAGGCCGCAGACGATCAATTTGGGCGAGACATTGGCGGCTTTTTTCGGTTTCGCCGCGATCGAGGTACAGCCGCGCCGCGCGGGTAAAACTGGCGATCGCCGCGTCGATCTGAGTGCAGCGGCGCTGCGCCGTCCCAGCAAGCTGATGGCTCAGAGGATCGGCCTCGTTGAGTTTGATCGCAGCCTGTAGATCCGTGACGGCTCCGGTGGGATTTTGTAAGGCGAGCCGCACGAGAGCGCGGGTTTGCAGGGTTTGGGGAATGCTTGAATTTAGCTCGATCGACTGAGTCAAATCGGTAATGGCGTCATACGGGCGTCCGAGGTCGAAGTAAAGTGTGCCACGCCGACGTAGCGCCTCCGCCTGGGACTGTTGATGGTCGATACCGCCGGGATTGACAGCATCAATCGCAGCGGAAAAATGCTTCAGCGCTAGAGAGGTATCGCCCAATTGGAGAGCCTCAAGCCCCCCTTGAATCGCTTGATCTATTTCGTTCATTATCAGTTTCTCTCGCGGGCTACGATCGGCGCTCAACTCTAGATAGATCGTACTGTAACCTTCCCCCTGACAGCCCCTTTAACAATCTCTTTAACAGGGGTGATAAGCATCTGAACGATAGGAACATAGGTCTAATCACTCATTAGTGCGCACATTTTTATCGAATGATCGCGCTATGTCATAATAATTAACAGTTTTTTTAAGGTTGCTTGACAATTCACGCACGTCTTTAATCATGGACACTCCCGAGCCCGTAAACAACGAGAGCAACACTGAGTCGATCGTCGAGAGCGCCGAGAGCTTAGACGTACGCGACGAATCGCTCGACTGCCACGAATGCCGATCCTGTGGCTACATCTACGACCCAACCAAAGGGGACAGCACGGGCAATATTGCCGCCGAAACGGCCTTCGCCGACCTACCCCCCAACTGGCGCTGCCCGGTGTGTAGCGCCCGTAAAAAAGCATTTGCCAACATTGGCCCGGTGGGTGCGGCCTCTGGTTTTAAGGAAAATCTAGGCTTTGGGTTCGGGGTCAACACCCTGACGCCCGGTCAAAAAAATATCCTTATCTTTGGTAGTTTGTTGGTCGGACTGATTATGATGCTCAGTCTTTACGGCTTGGGATAGACCGCTTTGCGATCGCGCACCATTTTTAGCGACGTTATTTGTGATTCAACTTGCAATATTTTTTATCGATGAATGAGATTCTAAAGCGCCTGAGAACGATCGCGATCGTTTTAGTCGCAACCCTATTCTGTGCGAGCTGTGGCCAAGTTCCCTCCACCACGAGCAATCCTTGGCGAGTGGTCGAACTGCCCACTGAGGCGACATTTTACGATGTCGCATTTAGTGGTGATGATTTCCAGCACGGCTGGCTCGTCGGCAGTCGCGGCAGCCTGTTCGAGACCACCGATGGCGGTGAGACTTGGGATGCACGCCCCCTCGATTTCGGCGAAGAAAATATCATCTTTACGTCCGTAGATTTTGAGGGCGATGAAGGTTGGGCTGTCGGTGAACCCTCGATTCTGCTTCACACCACAGACGCCGGTGCGACCTGGTTCCGCATTCCCCTCAGCAAAAAGCTTCCCGGTGCGCCTAGCTCGATCGTGGCTCTCGCTCCTCACTCGGCGGAAATGACCACCAATATTGGCGCGGTCTACGTCACGGAAAACGACGGCCAAAACTGGACAGCTATGGTTCAGGATGCTCTTGGTGTGTTTCGGAACATCAAGCGTAGTTCAGACGGTCGTTACGTAACGGTTTCGGCGAATGGTAGCTTCTACTCAACTTGGGACCCCGGAACGGCAGAATGGACGCCTCATAATCGTCAAGACTCTCGTCGGGTTCAAAACATGGGTTTTCGTCCCGATGGTGGTCTGTGGCTGCTAGCGCGTGGCGGTCAACTACGTTTCTCGGATAGCGAAAATCCGGAGGAATGGCTCGAAGCGCAATCGCCGGAATTATCCACAAGCTGGGGTCTGTTAGATATGAGCTACCGCACACCCGACGAAGTCTGGGTTGTGGGTGGTAGCGGTAACCTGCTGGTCAGCACCGAAGGCGGCGAGCCGGATACGTGGCAAAAAGACCGGGAGGTCGAAAACGTGCCCTCGAACTTTAACTACATTCAGTTCCTGGACGAAAATCACGGCTTTATCCTGGGTCAGCGCGGTATTCTCCTGCGCTATGTTCCGACCACGGAAGCGGCGTAGCCTCTCGGTCTGGGGATCGCTGTGATCCCCGAGTTGCGATCGTCTGCGTTATTCAGGGTCAATCATCCGTGCGATGCTCACGACGTGCTACGAGCCGATCGCAGACTTGAAGCTCATGACAGTCGGACGATAAGCAAACGATAGCCGGACGACAGAGGCCACAAGAACCCCTCAGATATTCCTCTGACGCGGGTTTACCATATCTTGTGAGTGTTTCGTCCGTTCTGTATCATGATGTGTATGTTTCTCATGTTTCTCAACGTTTTGAACGGAGGTTTTTAAGATATGGCGGGTACTACAGGTGAACGTCCTTTTTCCGATATTGTCACTAGCGTGCGCTACTGGCTCATCCACGCTGTGACGATCCCGATGCTATTTATCGCGGGTTGGCTATTTGTTAGCACCGGCCTAGCCTATGACGCCTTTGGCACGCCGCGCCCGGATGAATACTTCACCAAGCAGCGTCTCGAATTGCCGATCGTTTCCGATCGCTACACGAGTGCTGATCAGATTGGCAAGTTTAATCAATAACGGATTCTGCCGTTTTGACTATCTTTCTTCGTGATCGTAATTTATCAGCTTGATTACGATCCTGCCGATCAATAGCAATCCGACTCACTTGACAACCTCAGGAAAATTTCGATGACTAATCAATCCCCCAATCAGCCGATCGCTTATCCGATCTTTACGGTACGTTGGCTGGCCGTCCACACCCTGGGCGTTCCGACGATTTTCTTCATCGGCGCTCTCGCCGCGATGCAGTTCATCCAACGCTAACATCGACGCTAAATCGACGCTAAATCGACGCTAAATCGACGCTAACCGACCTAAATCACCATGCCTACTCGCTCTCCCAACCCCAACCGTCAGCCCGTCGAACTCAACCGGACGTCGCTGTACCTTGGCCTACTTTTGATTTTCGTGCTTGGTATTCTCTTCTCTAGCTACTTCTTTAACTAAGAAATAGTCAGTTTAATTCGAGAGTATTACAAACTAATTTCAGCTTCTTTTTTGTTCTGGAGAACTTCCCATGTCTGATGTAAGAATCCCCTTGTGGGTTGTCGGTACTGTTGCGGGTCTTGGCGCTTTGTCCGTCGCTGCATTGTTGTTCTACGGCTCCTACGTTGGTATTGGTTCGGCTCAGTAATCGCATCACTTTGATCGTTTACGCAACAAAAGACCCGTCGATTTATCTCTAATCGGCGGGTCTTTGTGTGTGGATTTTTTTAGTTCAACTTTTTAGTTCAACATTTAAAGCACGCCTTTCGAGCTGGGAATTTTTCCGGCACGGCGGGGATCAACTTCTGTCGCCATACGGAGCGATCGGGCAAAGGCTTTAAACGTCGCTTCGATGATGTGGTGCGAGTTGATGCCGTCGAGCTGGCGGATGTGGAGCGTCATTTGGGCGTGGTTGACGATCGCCACGAAAAATTCTCGTACGAGCTGGGTGTCGTAGGTTCCGACGCGCTGAGTCGGGATGTCTAGGCCATAGCCGAGATGAGGACGCCCGGAAAAGTCGAGGGCGACCTGAACCAGTGCTTCATCGAGCGGGGCGACAAAGTGACCGAAGCGGGTGATACCTTTGCGATCGCCGAGGGCTTGGGCAAATGCTTGTCCGAGCGTGATTCCCACATCTTCATTGGTATGGTGATCATCGATTTCAATATCGCCGGTGGCTTTGATGTCGAGATCAATCAGGCCGTGGGATGAAATTTGGTCGAGCATGTGATCGAGGAAGGGAACGCCGGTATCAGCGCTGCACTGTCCGGTTCCATCCAGATTGATGCTAACGTGAACGTCGGTTTCGCCGGTTGTGCGACGGACGGACGCGGTGCGAGCGGTGGTGAGAGTCTCTAAGTTGACGTTGATTGAGTGCGCTTGGTCTGAGGTTTGGGGCGAAGTTTTGGGCGAAGTTTGGGGAGCGGTGTCGCGAGTTTGCATGGGGTATAACGGGCTATCTTGATGCCATAGCCAACGGCGAGAACATTCGGGGTTATTCTCTTCACTTTAGTCGTTTTTTTGCGCGGATCGTCATGGATCGCGTGCAATGATAATCGCCGTTTTGAACATTTTAGAGAGGCTGAACGCGGGGCTGTGGGCGTATAGTAGTAAGGTCAAAATCCGAGACGGGCTATGCAACTGACAGAATTCGAGCTGGAGATTTTTGGTGTTGGGCTGGGCGTTGGTTTGATCCTGGCGGCGGGGGTGGGACTGAATGCGATGCGATTGCGCTGGGGATTGCGCCGTGAAATCGCAGATTTGAAAAAGAGCTTGTATGTCAATATGAGCGTGCAATCCGAGGGGACGGAGAAGTTGCAAAAGACCCTGGATAAGACCAAGAAAAAGAATGAGAAGTTGCGTACAACGATTTCGACGTTGTCCAATAAGCCCGGACGTGCGGAACTGCAAACGCTGCATACCTGGGAGCGGGCGATCGAGCTGCTGACGTTGCGATCGCCCACCTTTGCGGCAGCTTGGCAGCTCACGGTAGAGGAAGCAAAAGCAGAGATGGCGGAAACGCGAACGGGGGTTAAGGCGTTAGTGCGAAAAGCGTTTTCGTCGCCGTCGATCGAGGGGGATGACAAGGACGATAATAAAAAGATCGAAGCGGGCTAAATGCGTTGCCCAACTATGGACAAGCGCTGCTAGATATTGCCAAATATCGCCAAATACCGCTACATACTGCCAAAACTGCTTTTAATCCCTCGGGAAATGCCGTCGGCTGTGGAATTATTCCTGGGGCGGCTGTGGGTTGGGTGCCTCGGCGTAGATTTTTAATTCGATGCGGCGATTGCTTTGCCGATCGATCGCGTCTTCTCCGATGACGATCGGGCGTGTGCTGCCGTATCCGATCGCCATCCAGCGATAACCGGCGTCATCGATTTGCCCGCGAAGATAGGCCAGGATTTGAGCGGCGCGATCGAAACTGAAGGCGCGTTCCGCCTCGCGATCGCCCTGGTGGTCGGTATGGCTCGCGACGTAGACGACCGCCTCGGGAAATTCCGTCAGGCGTTCAATGAGCGGATCAAACAGCGATCGTTGGGTCGGATCGAGAACCGTTTCGTTGGTGAAGAGCAGATCGGCGGGTAGGGAGATGGTTTCGGCGGTGGGCAATGTCGGATCGGCGTCATAGAGACGAGCCGCAACGGTATTAATACGACGCTGGAGCAAGTCAGGTTCAGTGGTCTCGGGCGTAATCTGCAACGCGGTTTCGAGGGATTCGAGGCGAGCGGTTAGATCGGTAAGTTCGCGTTCGATCGCGCGGAGTTCTGCTGCGCGAGGATTGGCGATGGGTTGGCCTGCGATCGCGGCGAGGGAGGCGAATGCGCGATGCACCAAAGGAATCGTGCGCGATCGACGATACAGCTCGCTCGTCAGGGGCGGCTGGCTCCGTTGCCCGTCAAATTCCACTGGCCGAGCTAAGCCACCGACAATACCGCCCACAAATCCGCCCCCAAAGCACAGGATGAAGACCGGTGGACTGAGTAGGATGATGATCCCCCACCGCCACCAGGTGGGCGATCGGGGCGGGGCTTCTGCAAGTTGGGAACGGCGACGGTTGGAACGCATGAACTTTGGGCTTCAAATACCCGTAACCACACCCAGACCCTATGACCGAGCAGGGTAACGATCTCTGTCCCTAGGGTAACGATCTCGATTGAGAATTAACCGCTGATGAACGCTTTAAATCGGCATGGGCAATTCAATGAAAAAGGTTGTGCCTGTACCGACCTTAGATTCACAGTACAAACGCCCCTGGTGTTTTTCAACGACAATTTGATAGCTAATGGACAGTCCTAAACCGGTTCCCTGACCCACGGGCTTGGTTGTGAAAAAGGCATCGAACAGCCGCTCTAGATGTTCTGGTTCAATGCCGTTGCCGGTATCTGAAATGGCGATTTGCACCCAGCGATCGGGCATAACGCGAGTACGAATCGTAATTTGCGAAAGTAGGCAGCTTTGTTGATCCTCCGGAACGGTGATGAGTTGATCTTCAATTACATCGATCGCGTTCGCGATCAGGTTCATAAATACCTGATTGAGCTGTCCGGCAAGGCACTGGATCGGAGGTAGATCGCCATAGTCGCGCACGACGTTGATCAACGCCTGACCGCTGCGTGGCTTCAGGCGATTCGCCAAAATCGTCAGCGTACTGTCGAGGCATTCGTGTAGGTCAACGGTCTTGATCTCGGATTCATCCAGACGCGAAAAGACCCGGAGCGATCGCACAATGTCACGAATGCGATCGGTGCCGTTGTTCATCGAGGCCAGCAATTTCGGCAAATCTTCCTGAACAAACTCAATTTCAATCTTCTCGCGCCAATCATTCACGTTGGCAGGTGGCGATGGCAAGGCGATTTCGTATTCTCTAACGAGTTGCAGCAGATCCTCGATATAGTTCGTCGCGTAGGTCAGATTGCCGTGAATGAAGTTGACGGGATTGTTGATCTCGTGGGCGACGCCTGCCACGAGTTGACCTAGGCTCGACATTTTCTCGGTTTGCACCAATTGCGCCTGAGTTTGTTTCAGGGTCTGCAATGTGAGAGACAGTTCCGCCGTCCGCTCTTTGACGCGAGCCTCTAGCTCTTGCGTTAGGGTTTGCAGCTCGGCCTGGGCTTGTCGGCGATCGCGCACTTCCGTTTGAAGCTGTTCATTTTGCTCATCGAGTTCCTCTTCGACCAGTTCGCGGCTCTCTTCGCTTAACACCAGCCACCAGGACGCGGCGGCGGCCACTAGCCCCAGAAACGCACACAGCAACAGGAAGATCTCGCCAATCCAAGTCACCAGTTCTGGATCGGGTATGTCTCCCTGCAAGACGGCAAAATAGTACACCAGTCCCACGATGGTGATTGTCGTGCCGAAAATTGCCGCGAAGGTGTTGGTGAAACGCAGCAATCGCGCCTTGGGTGTGGGTGAAAATTGACCGCGCAACGGCGATCGAGTCATTGGATTGACGAGATCTGCCGTCTCCGCGCTGGCGGTGGTGTTGCTCACCACGGGAGTGATGATCTCGGAAAAGATAGATCCCGAGCTGAGCGTGGCAGGGTTGAGGGGTTTGGCTTTTTTACAGCGATCGTGACAGTGGGTATCGAGGGTGCAGCAGAGGGAGCAAATCGGGCCAGCATAAACCGGACAGTGAGCCATATCGAACGGCTCATAGTCGTTTTCACAAATGCTACAGGTCAGCGATGTTCCTATCTGCTGCGCATGTTGAAGTGTGTTGTCGCGAGCGATGTAGTACTTGCCTTTTGTTAACCACGCGATGGTAGGAGCCAGCACAAACGCAATTCCTAAGGCAATAAAGGATGAGTAGGCTTGGGCGTATACTCCAAAAACATTCAGAAAGGCCAAAATCGAAATCAGAGACGCGATCGCCGTTGCGCCAAACCCGACGGGGTTGATGTCGTGGAGGTACGCTCGCTTAAATTCGATATGGGGCGGGCTGAGTCCGAGGGGTTTGTTCACAACTAAGTCCGCAACGATCGCGCCAACCCAGGCGATCGCCACATTGGAATACAGTCCCAGCACCGACTCTAGGGTCTCGAAAACGCCGAATTCCATCAGAACCAAGGCGATCGAAACATTAAAAATGAGCCAAATCACCCGACCGGGATGGGTATGGGTTAGGCGCGAAAAGAAATTTGACCAGGCCAGCGATCCCGCATAGGCATTCGTGACGTTAATTTTGATTTGTGAGACGACGACAAAAATAAAACTGACGGTCAAAGCGGTCTCTGGATTGGCGAACACATCCATAAACCCCACCAGATACATCTGGACGGGTTCCTTTGCCCGGAGCAGCGGCAGACCATGCGAAATTGCGAGCGACGCGAGAAACGCTCCGCCTAACTGTTTCGCTACCCCCAGAAAAACCCAACCGGGCCCCGCCGTCACCATCGCAATCCACCAACGCCGCTTATTTTCCGGCTTGAGATCGGGTAAGAACCTCAGATAATCGACTTGTTCGCCGATTTGGGCAATGAGCGAAAAACTGACGTTTGCCGCCATGCCGAACAACAGCGGATCAAAGCCTGCCCCACTGGGCGATTTGCCCGCAAAGTGAATCCAGTTGCTGAACGCATCAGGTTCCCTCACCACCACAAAAACATAGGGGACAATCATCAAGATCAGCCAAATCGGCTGTGTCCACAGTTGCAATTGATTGATCGCCGTGACGCCGTAAAACACCAGCGGAATAATGACGATCGAGCTGAGAATGTAGCCCAGCCAAAGCGGCAGATGAAAGTACAATTCCATCGCTTGAGAGAGGATCGCCGCCTCAAGCGCAAAGAAGATAAAGGTAAACGAGGCGTAGATCAACGATGTAATCGTCGAGCCAATGTAGCCAAACCCGGCGCCACGGGTCAGCAGATCCATATCGATGTTGTACTTGGCCGCGTAGTAGGTGATCGGCAGACCGGCGAGGAAAATCACGGCGCCGACCGTAACGATCGCCCAAAATGCATTCGCAAAGCCGTAGGTAATCGTGAGCGATGCGCCGATCGCCTCTAGGGCTAAAAACGAGATGCCACCAAGCGCCGTATTCGCCAGCAGCCACTCCGGCCACTTGCGAAAGGATTTCGGGGCGTAACGCAATGAGTAATCTTCAAGCGTCTCATCGGCGACCCACTGGTTATAATCGCGACGCTCTTTAACAACGACTTGCTTCGGGCGAGCGGGGCGCTGGGGTAAATCGAGTGTCATCGTTTTGGGTCAGTCCGATCGGGAATGAGAAATGATAGCGAGCTGCGAATTGCGATACCCCCTAAAGAAGTCACGCAGGCATTTGATCGGCTTGAGTCAAAATTGTTGTACTTGCCTGACAATTGCGACTCAATAGAACTTGACAAATCTACTCCATCCTGGATTGACGTATTGGCAAATTGACTACAAATTGACGACGACTTAACGACAAAAGGTCGTTATTTAAACGAAATGATCCAGAGGGTTTCGATTTAAGGGTTAGCGGCTCGCGGCTGATTGCGGCTGATTTATGGTGTGCGGCGTGATTCGGATGACCGCGATGTTGATGAGGGCGATTTGAATTACGGAGAAAGTACGGGTTGCTTGAGCAGGCTATTTCCGGGGATCGGCTAGCTCGATATGGAACAACTTTGATCGTGTCTGTGCGCCGAGTTCCTGTTGATTCGCCCCCTGCGATCGGCGGGGGAAGATGTCACAAAACAACACCAAAGATTACGAAATACGTCAAATCTTTAGAGCGTATTAAACCGATTGCTGCAAACGAAATGCTGGCGATCCCTGCGTTACGATCGCCATAGCACTCCGTCGCGATCTCGATCGCGATGCCATCTTGCCAGCTCAAGAGTATCCAGCCCCTTCGCGAAACCTTGTTTTTTGTGCAAGAGGTCTATGGTTAAACAAGTTCGCTCATTGTAATGACCGCTTCCAACCCTCGAATCCGCTAAACGCAGCTTTATGATTTCCTTGGCAGAAAACCCTCTACGCGTTGGCCTACAGCAAGATCGCGTTCCCGACCCGCAAATACTCGTCATTTTCGGGGCTTCCGGTGACCTCACCCAGCGCAAGCTCGTCCCTGCGATTTATCAGATGCATCTCGAACGGCGGCTGCCGCCAGAAATCACCGTCGTCGGGGTGGCACGACGCGAGTGGAGTCATGACTTTTTCCGCGAACATATGCGCGAAGGCGTCGAAGAGTTTGGCGGTGGCCTGCAATCGGAGGAAATCTGGAATAATTTCGCCCAAGGTTTGTTTTATTGCTCGGGCAACATCGACCAGCCGGAGAGTTACGACAAGCTGAAGCAATTTTTGGCGGAGGTCGATGAGCAGCGTGGTACGCGCGGCAATCGTGTGTTTTATCTCTCGGTTGCGCCGCGCTTTTTTGGTGAGGCGACGCAGCAGCTTGGGAAGGCGGGGATGATCGAAGACCCGACGAAGCAGCGTTTGGCGATCGAGAAGCCCTTCGGTCGAGATCTATCCTCCGCCCAGGAGCTGAATCGCGTCGTCCAAAAGGTCTGCGACGAGCGCCAGGTCTACCGCATCGACCATTATCTTGGCAAGGAAACCGTACAAAACCTACTGGTGTTTCGTTTTGCCAATGCGATTTTCGAGCCGCTGTGGAACCGGCAGTATGTGGATCACGTGCAGATCACCGTGGCAGAACAGGTCGGCCTAGAGGGTCGCGCCGGGTATTACGAGACGGCGGGCGCATTGCGCGATATGGTGCAAAATCACCTAATGCAGTTGTTCTGCCTGACGGCGATGGAAGCGCCGAACTCTCTCGATGCGGACAGCATTCGCGGCGAGAAGGTCAAGGTTTTGCAGGCGACACGTTTGGCGGACACGGAAAATATCGATCGTTCTGCGGTGCGCGGCCAGTATACGAACGGCTGGATGAAGGGTAAAGCGGTTCCGGGCTATCGCGACGAGGAGGGAGCCGAACCGGGTTCGACGACGCCGACCTATGCGGCGATTAAGCTCAGTATTGATAACTGGCGCTGGAAGGGTGTGCCGTTTTACCTGCGGACGGGTAAGCGGATGCCGAAGAAGGTCTCGGAGATCGCGATTCAGTTTAAGGATGTGCCGTTTTTGATGTTCCAGTCGGCGGCGAAGCAGGCGAATCCGAATGTGTTGTCGATGCGGATTCAGCCGGATGAGGGGATCGGGATGCGCTTCGAGGTGAAAACACCGGGATCGTCGTTACGGACGCGATCGGTGGAGATGGATTTCCGTTACGATGCGGCGTTCGGCAAGGCGAGTACGGATGCGTACAGTCGTTTGTTGATCGATTGCATGTTGGGGGATCAGACGTTGTTCACGCGGGGCGATGAGGTGGAGGCATCGTGGCGGATTTTGACGCCGTTGTTGCAGGTGTGGGATGCGCCTGCGGCTCCGGAGTCGATCCCGTTGTATGAGGCGGGTACGTGGGAGCCGGTGGAGGCGGAGTTATTGATGAATCGCGACGGTCGCCGCTGGCGTCGCTTGTAGGTTCGTCGATCTTATCGATTCGGTAGGGTGTGTTATGGCTGTGATGATGTTTGGATTTAATCGATCATTTATGTATTGCCATAACGCACCGCCGGGTGTGGGGCTTGGGGTCGATCGGATTCGGTAGGGTGTGTTATTGCTACTGTAATTTTTGGTTAATCACGATCATTGGTGATAGCAATAACGCACCGCCATCCATGCCCATTGATCGCGGTGCGTTACGGCGGAAGGAATGAGATCATGATCGATCCAAAATTATCGCCGCCTAACGCACCCTACCTCCTGTCCCGCTTGGTTCGTCGTGATAATGGTGGGCAATGCCCACCCTACAACTACCTCTTTGAAAAAATTAATACAGTGATTAATAACTGGCTAATAAAAACATTCCAGTGGTTTTGGAAACTCTGGGACATCTTAGATGAGAAAACTAAGGCTCGGATTCTTGAGGAAGTAGTCAAGTCATTTGAGGTATTGTTTCGCGCATTCTACAAATCAAAAAAACGAGGTAAATAGCAGATGAGTAACTTTAAAGAATTTGTAGAAGAGCCAAATAGCTCGTTTATAACATCACAAGATTTTGGCTTGACAATAGCAGAAATTCAGCAGAATTTACCAAAAAAAGTGGAGCTAGCTGCTTCATCTTTTTTAGGTGAAGATAAAGCCCAGAGATTCTCAAGAGAAGTCTCTAGCGTAATCAAAGATGAGTCATTCCTGACTGAACTCAGTGACAAAATAGGTGAACCTCTAGACGAAGAATCTGAAGACGAGTTTGTACTCAGAAGCACCGACGCCTTAAAGCAAATGCTACACAAAAAATTTCGTCTTTGATAGTGACTTATCCCCTCGTGACTTTATCTACAAGCTCTCACTACTTTTAACAAAAGGTTGTTCTGTAAGTGAGATAAGTGAGGAGTTCAAGATGGGGCGTTAAATTACTCATATTTACTCGTTTCTGCACTCTGCGAACGAGATATCCTCGTTCCCACGCTCTGCGTGGTAGACGCATACTCAGACGCTCCACGTCACGATCGCCCTTTCCAGCACCACACGACGCAAAGCGTCTACACGGCATTCCTACGCAGAGCGTGGGAACGATAGCCCGAACTCTCCTGAGCATCCTGTAAGACAATTTACAAACAATGAAATCAATTAATCCCGACATTATAATTACCAATGCCGAAGGTGAATACCTCGTTATTCTTCAAATAAAGATAACTCAAGGACTCACAAATAGCCCCACAAATCAACCACACATCTTTGATGCCTTAAAAACAACAATGGTCGCCTTGAACTGCCCGATCGGAGTACTAATAATTAATCAAGACATCACAATACTACGAGACTCTTTTGAACAATCGAACGGAGACTCAATCAGCATCGCAAATCAAGCCACTATTAAAAGTCTGAACGTACCAGAAAAAGATAGCTACACGACTAATTATTCATTAGGAGCCGAATTTGAAGACCAAGTTCAGAAATGGTTTGTACAACTTCAATCTGAATCCTGTCCCTATGAACAACAAGAAGAAGCGAGCAAAATCTTCGATCCACTCACATTAAGTTTAGTCCGTGGAGGAGAGATCAGAGCCGGTCATCCCCGCCTACTTGATGAGGTTCATGCATGACTGCAAAAGTAGTTTTCGTCGAAACTAATTGGGTTGTCGATGTTCTCGCACCAGCTCACTTACAGAGTCCGCAAGCGCTTGAATTGTTGGCGCGTGCTAATTCCGGAGAACTTCGTATTTTTGTTCCACATATCTCACTGATAGAAGCACAAGAAACAATTCCAAGGCGATTCGCATCGCGATCGCGATCCAGCTCCAACGAATTGCGTAAATTTGTTCGTTGGGCAAGAGACGAAAAACGCCTGTCTAATCAAGATGCAAACTCAGCATTTCGAGTCTTCGATCAATTTGAAAATCTCGTTATCAGTGAGCTAAACCAGATTCCTAATCGACTTGATAATCTGAGGCAACACTCTGGACTTTGTCTCTTTTCATTGTCAGAAGCAATGTTAGAGCGTCAAGTTAGGATCGGTGCAACAACACTAAATTCAAAGCCCTATGATCTGGCAATACTCGCCGCTATTTTAGTAAAAGCAGAAGAGATTTATCAGGAGCAAAAGATTGAACAATTCATCTTCTGTGAACTGGACTCCGATCTTCAACCTTGGAATCGAGATGGTCAACCAAAACATCTTTTAAGTACACTCTATCAAAAGGCAAGGATACAAGTCCGACCCAACTTTGATATTGACTAAGTGGATATTAAACACGGTGCGTTACGGCGGAATCAAAAATATCGTGATCGAGCCAGAACCATCATCGCCTAACGCACCCTACCGTTTCTATTTATGAGGTTGATTCACTGTGACCGCCCAAGCCTTAGCCGCAAATCAAATTGAACTTAGCGATCTCATCGATCGCTTCAACCTCTCCCACATCGACGATCCTGCCTTCTTTTCCGAATGGCAAACCAACCTACCACCCATCACCGATCTCGATCGCCAATTGCTCGATCGCGTCCGCGCCGGATATCTCAACCTCCTGAACTATCCACCCCTACGCGAAGACGCTGTACGCATGGCCGTGATTGATCCCATATTGTTCATCGCCGAACTCTATTTACCCCCCTTTCACTTCCGCTCAGAAGTTCCCGTTACCCTCAACATTCCTGACGATGAGCAATTCATTACAGGACGAATTGACACCCTGATTTTTCGTGAACAACTCTGGATTATGGTCATCGAAGCCAAACGTGCCAGCCTCTCGATCGAAGCCGGATTAGCACAACTCTTAACCTATCTATTGGCCGCACCGAATTTCGTGAACTATGGTCTCATCACCTCCGGCGGTGAATTTGCCTTTGTCAAACTAGAACAGGGACATCAACCGAGATATGCAATATCAGACATCTTTTTGACGCGAAATTCTCGCCAAAATGAACTATATGAAGTCCTGCAAATCCTCAAAAAATTAACAGCACTATCCGGCTAGTGTTGCTTGACCCTTTCCAATTTCCCACCCTTAAACCCTTCGCCGAAAACACCATGAGCACTCCCCTCGTCGCCCTCCAAAAACCCAAAGACATCTCCCTCGAAACCCTCGAAACCGAGCTGCATAAAATCTGGTTAAGCCAGTCCACCGGCCAAGGCGTACCGATCGCCACCCGTGCCACCACCTTTACGATGGTGATCTACGAACCCGAAGAATTTCAACAACTTCTCGGCGCTCTGGGATTTTATGACGGCCCGATCGACGGCATCCACGGCCCCCAAACCCGTAGCGCGATCGAAGCCGCCCAAAAAACCTACAAACTCGACCACACCGGGCGGATGGATAACGCCACCCTTGATCGCCTGCGCGAAGAGTTCGCCAAACAACCCGACGAACGCCAAACCGTCGAAAACCTCAACGCACGCGGCTACAGCCTGAGTGACGCGATCGCCGATCGTAACCCCTCGCGCATCATTACCCTCTGTCCTACCCTCGGCGAAGACACCGGCGTCACCGCCCAGGTTTCCGCCTACTGCCCCGTCCAAAAGAAAAGCGATCGCCTCGTCTGCTGCGAATACATCACCCTACGCGGAACTAAAGCCGCCCTCGATCGCGTCGGCGAACTTATCCAATCCCTACTCCTGCCCAACCTGCCCACCTTCATCTGGTGGAAAGCCACACCCAACCCCGAACAAGAACTCTTTCGCGTCCTGAGTCGTAGCGCCAGTTGCGTCATTGTAGACTCGTGCTACTTCAGCGATCCCGATCGCGAACTACTGAAAATGCAGGAATTGATCGAGCAGGAAATCTATATTGCCGATCTCAACTGGCATCGCCTCGCCGCATGGCAAGAGCTAGCCGCCGCCGCCTACGATCCACCAGAGCGCCGCAGCTCCCTTGGTGAACTCGATCGCATCGCGATCGATTACGAAAAAGGCAACGACTCCCAAGCCATGATGTTCCTTGGCTGGTTCGCCAGTCGCCTCGGCTGGAAACCCCAGTCCTATACCTTTGAAGGCGGCGACTACGACATTAAACGCATTAAGCTCATCAGCCCCAACGGTAAAGAAATTGACGCCGAACTTGCCGGAATTCCCGTCGCCGATATGGGCGAAATTCCCGGCGATTTAGTCGGCCTACGCCTCGACTCGCAAAACCCCAATGCCGACTGCTGCACAATTTTGTGTTCGGAGACGACGGGCTGTATGCGCATGGAATCCGGCGGCGGGGCGCAATCATGCCGTACCGAACAGGTCACGACCCTCTCCGACCAAAAAGCAGAACTGCTAATGGCGCAACAGCTTCAGCGCTGGGGACGTGATGTCCTTTATGAGGAAAGTCTGGCCGTCACCGCGCAGATTTTGCAGCTTGCCATCTAAGGTTTACGCGAATTCGGGCAATACCGCCAGAAGTCGGAGTTTTTGAAACGCTCCGACTTCTCACCCCTCGCGAGAAAGGTCAGATACTTTTTTGGCCTGACGATTCAAACCCCGCTTTTCCTCAACCCCTTGATAAATCGTGGCTTGAGCTGACAACGAACCTAAAAATGTCAAATAATGCTGCGAAATGTCCCGAAACGGTCATCTTTATGCGTGAAATTCTCGGACAGATTGTCAATTTAGCCTTATGATAGTTAAGCGTTACTGACACTGTATCTAAGCTCTGGCTCCTTGCAGACGTTCGACCTACTGTCGAGCCAACCCAGCAAACTTCTTGTTTGCCGTTCTGCACCCGAGACCCCGACTCAAGCCGCACAGTGTACAGTGGGCGACGCCACACCGCTGCCACTATGCGCGATCGGTACGGCAAGATGTCAGGACAAGAGCTAGGCACGCAATTCGTGCTAGCCAGAGAGCAGCACAAATGCTTGACCGCTAAAGCAGCAACTCGAAATTTGCTTCGCGAACAACCTCTACATCGGGAGACCTCCGGCCTTCCGGTTTGAACGGTGCGACATTTAAGCGATTCGGGAAACACCAAGCAGTGCAAAACACAGTTTAATCAGCTCGCATCGAGTAAAGAATTCGATACGGACGGACTGTCGCAGCTCCAGCGCCAACACTCATTCACTATTACCTAAGGTTTCCTTAAGGTGTGGCTTGCCACATGTGAGTTCAAATGAGTGACTTCTCTTCAGTTCGCCATCTGCGCCCTTGACACGTCCGAAAATTATCACGAACCCCTCTTAATTAATTCATGACCCTGACTGCAACCCCGCAAGAGTCCACCGAATCGACCTCGACCGCAACATTAAACCCGGAAATCACCACCGATGTTTCGCCCCGAACGTCTGACGTTCCCGAAATTGTCGCCGTGAAGTCCAAAGCTAAAGCCAAGCCAGACAGCACCGATGTCGATGCTGACTCTCAAGATGACGCTCCAACCGTCGTCAAAGCCACATCTAGCGCTGACTTTGATGCTGACTTTGATGCTGACTTCGAGACGGAAACAGAATCGGATACGAAACCCGAACTGACCTTTGAGCATTTTGGCCTCAAAGACAGCATCCTACGTGGGATCAAAGAAGCGGGATTCACGTGCCCTAGCCCGATCCAACTGCAAGCACTCCCCGTCGTCCTCAGCGGTCGCGATGTGATTGCGCGGGCACAAACCGGAACCGGTAAAACGGCGGCCTTTGGTCTGCCCTCGATGAACGCGATTACCGGGCGCGGTGGTGTTGAGGTGCTCGTCATCGTCCCGACGCGCGAGCTCGCATCTCAGGTCAGTGATGAACTATACCGTCTCGGTCGCTATGCGAATTTCCGTACGGTCGCTGTCTACGGTGGACAGTCGATTAGCCGTCAGGTTGATCTAATTCGTCGCGGCGCTCAGATTGTGACGGCAACGCCGGGACGTCTGCTTGATCACCTCAAATCGGGTCGTCTCGACAATTTCAACCCGTCGATGGTGATTCTCGATGAAGCCGATGAAATGCTCGATATGGGCTTCCTCGACGATATCGACGAAATCTTTACCTACCTACCCGATAGCCGCCAAACCCTGCTGTTCTCGGCAACTCTGCCTCAGGCGATTCGTGAGCTATCACAGAAAATCCTGAAGCAGCCCGTGACGATCGACGTTACCCCGAAAGGTACGACGACTAATACTGAT
Organism: Geitlerinema sp. S16; assembly: GCA_011390275.1. GTDB lineage: Bacteria > Cyanobacteriota > Cyanobacteriia > Cyanobacteriales > Geitlerinemataceae > RDYZ01. The sequence goes on along the minus strand of JAABST010000038.1, from coordinate 10,952 downwards.
ATTGCTCAACGGTATTACGTCATTGAGGAGCGTGAACGAGAAGGCGCACTGGTGCGTTTGATTGATACGGAAGCACCGAATAAGGCGCTGATTTTCTGCCGTACGAAGAAAGAAACCGACATGCTTTGCACGACCCTGGTGTCGCGCGGATATGCCGCCAGCGCATTGCACGGTGATATGCAGCAACGCCAGCGTAATGAAGCGATCGAAAACTTCAAGCGCAGCCGAATTGACCTGCTGATCGCGACGGACGTTGCCGCCCGTGGCCTTGATATTAATGATGTCAGCCACGTCTTCAACTACCACATTCCGTTTGACAGCGACAGCTACGTCCACCGCATCGGTCGTACCGGTCGCGCAGGTCGTAAGGGTACGGCGGTCACACTGGTGACGCCGCTTGAGTTCAAGAAACTCACTCGCATCATGCACACCTCGGGTGCGCCGATCATCTATCAAGAAGTGCCTTCGATCGGGGATGCGAAAAAGCTGTATCACAACGAGCTGATTACGAAGCTCGAACGTCAGCAAATTAAAGAAGAAGCTGCCGAGCTATTGCAACGCATCGAAGAAGATATTGATGTGTCGCAGATTGCTTGTAAGGCGCTGTCGATGTTGCTCGAAGATCGCTCAGTCGATGGCCCGAGCAAAATTGGCTTCAGCTTGGAAGAAGTCGAGCACATGATGAGCCGTGCAAAACGGACACGTGGCACTGGCGGCGGTGGCGGTGGTTACCGTCGTCGTAGCGGTGGCGGTGGCGGTGGTGGCTATCGTCGTTCTGCTGGTGGTGGTGGCAGTGCTCCTCGCACACAGTATGCTCCGCCGCGTCGTCGCAGCGATCGTGACCGCGATCGTAATGCGTCGAACCGCTAATCATCGTGATGCAGCTCCTGGCGGATTGAGATGAGCTCAATTCGCAGGCTGCGAACTTTTCGCGATTTAGCTATGGAGAAAACATAGCGCCAAAAATGTCCGCCGGGTTTGATTGCAAGATCGACCGGTGGACATTTTATTTGGATTGAATATTTTTCCGACAATTGCGTGAAATACATGGCTAAAGTCACTTACAGTGAGGATGTAGCGATATCGATCGCGCTTTAGAATTCACTTCTAGCCCTTAGTTAGTCTGATCGTTCCTGACTCTTCCCAAATCATGATCGACATTCTTGCGGCTCTCTCAGCATCAGCCGCCGCAGGTTTACGTATCGGTCTCCCTTTGCTCCTCATCGGTCTGCTGAAAATCAATCTCTGGGTGAATGTACCCTTTTTATCGAGGTTGTCCCCGTCTGTGGTGGTTGGCGTTTTAGTCAGCCTGTCGCTGTTTGAAATTTTCGCCTCAAAAAAGCGCATTGGACAACGCGCACTTCAGTTAATTCAGCTTGTATTGAGTCCGATCGTCGGTGCGTGGATGGGGATGGCCACGGCACGGTTTACGGGGTTGCCGGATTGGATTGTGGGTACGATCGGGATTGTCGGCGGCCTGTTGGCTCTTGTCTTGCAATTAGTGCAGGTGGGCTGGTTTTTCCGCTTAAGTGGTCTGCCACTGTGGGCGAATCTGACCCAGGATGTACTTTGTGTTGCCCTCGTTTTTTTTGCGTTTGACGCACCACAACAAGGGGGGCTAATTGCTTTGCTGATGCTGTGGCTGGCGATTCGGAGTTCGTCGGCCTGGTATCACTGGTATCACGATGATCACCGTTAATCGCGATTGTTTGCCCGCTCTGGCTTATTTCCGGTTATTTCAGGTGTGAGCCGATCCTCCGTCGTCTTGGCGGGATCGATAGGCTAGAAATAGGGTGAGATCGTCATCGGCGCGATCAGTGACGCGCGGTGACGCTAGGAAGTTTTTCAGCTTGGAGCAAGCGAGGTCGAGATCTGCCGTTTGGGCGACAAATTGAAATAAGGGGTGAAAAAACGGCTGATGCGGTACGGCTTGGGGAAAACTGAGAGCGAGTCGCTGAAGACCGTCGGTCATGACGGCGAGGTGAGTTAGTTCGCCCTGCCAGGTGGAAATTTGGAGGGTATCCCGTGCGGCTTGAGAGGTGACAAACGTGGTTTCGTTAGCATATTCGCCGTTACTCGGGACGGTTAAGGCGATCGCCTGGTTGGCGGTGTCGTTGACGATCGCGACACCGTCTCCGACTTGGATGGCGATCGACGTGCGATCGTCGGCGATCACGGACACCAGTGTCGTTGCCAAATCGGCGATCAACCAATTTTCCTGTTCTGCTTCTTGCTCAATTGCCTGCAACACATGATCTAGCAGCACCTGAGCATGGGCTTGTAGTGGTGAATTTGGCGTTGATTGTGGATCGTGGTCGGTCTCTTCGATCGATTCATCTAGCTTGGATGGCTCACCTTCTCGATCCGGATTGTGCTGAAGCCATGCCAGACATTCACCAGCCCGATCGCGCAGAAACTCCGTCGCGGCTTTGACCGCGATCGACGATCCGCGATCGCTATGCACCGCCGACCCGGCTCCATCCGCTACCGCAATCACGATCGCCCCCGACGGCAACACTTCCCAAGCGTGAGCATCTTGGCAGGGTACGCCGTGGCGCTGATGGCTCGTACCGCAGATCGACGCCGCTGCGATTTGCCAAGTTGGCAAGTTTCCACACATTACACCGCTCCCCAACCGGGTGGCGGCAGCGGCACTTGGTCTTCCGGCTGCGAGTGCGAGACTCGCTGCATACTGGTCGAAAGCCAGAGGAACATCTCCCGAAACTGCAAGCCCTTAAGCTTTAACGGGGCGCGGACAACCATTTTCGACAGCGTGTCCATATTGGCATTGTCAACGCCGACGGCAAAAAATGCGACCCGTTTCGCCTCTTCTTCTTCGCGAATTCGCCGAGTGGCCTCAGCGACGATTTCTGGCGTCTCACCCTGGGATTCCCCGTCGGTAATTAGAAAAATCCAGGGGCGGTAATAGGAAATGCCGCTGCTGCGATATTGCTGTTTACGATCGGCGATCGCCTCCAGAGCTGCTGTCGCCGCCGTGCCGATGCTGGTTAAGCCCTGGGCAGTGAGGATGGGCGCTTCAAAGCGATCGGCGGTGATGAAATTTTGGACGATCTTGACGTGACTATCGAAGGTAATGGTAGCGATCTCGACGCGCTTACGGGCGAGGTCGTCGGAGTCGAGGGCGTCGCGGAAGGCCGCCAAGCCTTCGTTGAGGGCGGCGATCGGTGCGCCGGACATCGAGCCGGAGGTGTCGAGCAGCAGAACGCAGGGGCAGCGCGGCTCGGGGTTTTCGGCGAATTCGACGGCAGATTCGAGGTCGATCGCGGTATCGTACATGGCCTGGTTGGGTGAAGGGGGTGGCGGATGCCTTTAACCAGTATCGCGATCGGCGGGCGTTGGGTAAAGAGGCAAGCGGATTACGCATCCTGAAAGGGCTTGATTTTGTCTTGCACCACAAGCGAGTCATGATAATGCTTAGGTAGGATAGATTGCCTCAAGTTTGATTGACTCAGCTTTGATTGACTCAGCGATCGTCAAGTCATCGGCCTTTGATCATATCCTTTGCAGAATTAACCCTAAATCTACGATGACCACTCCGCCTTTATCTCATCTTAATGCTGCCGGAGAGGCTCACATGGTTGATGTCTCCGCTAAATCCGTGACCGTCCGTGAGGCGATCGCCAGCGGTCACGTAGCGATGTCAGAGGCGACACTAGCAGCGATCGAGGCGGGCAACACGCCGAAGGGAGACGTGATCGCCACGGCGCGGCTCGCAGGCATCATGGCCGCGAAACAAACCGCCGCGTTAATTCCGCTCTGTCATCCCCTGCCGATCCAGAGCATCACGATCGATCTCATCGCCGATCCGGATCTACCGGGCTACCGGATTCAAGCTAACGTCAAAACGAAAGCCGAAACCGGCGTCGAAATGGAAGCGCTCACCGCCGTATCGATCGCAGCGTTGACGCTCTATGACATGGCGAAAGCGCTCGAAAAATCGATGACGATCGGCGACATTCAGCTTATTCAAAAAACGGGCGGGAAATCGGGCGATTATCAGCGCTTGCCGCAATCCTCGCGCTCCATCTAAATCTCAACGCTAACTCCTCTATAAAGCTCGCGGATCAAGCTCGTAGATTAAGTCGATCGACCTAAATTGAGGCCGTTAAATCCGATGATTGGTCACATGATGATTGGTCACATTAGTTTGCCAAGTTGCCGCGATCGCGTACGTTTTTTAGAGACCCCTTTCACCACGATGTGAACCCAAAACCGTGACTGAATCGATCCCGACGACCCGATCGCCTCGCCAAACCTACGATTATTTACGCTACGATTCCATGCCACTGGCCGTTTATCGCGAATTGGTTGCCCACCTGCGTCAGATCGATTCGGTGCAGACCGGGTTATTACCGGCAGAAGCCACACCGTTCGATTATGGCGCAAGCCAAATCGGTGGCCTTTGGCTACGCTACGACGACAATGTAACCCAAGCGGATCGCGATCAGGTGCGATCCATCCTCGATTACTACACCCAACGATTTGGCCATTGTTCCGACTATTGCCCGTCTCGCGAGGCGATCGCAGCCGTGACCCCGACTTAAATGGAGGCTCTGACTGGGCAGCTTCAGACTTGTTTTTATCTGAAAATTCACACAAACGATATGTCACGAGATGACAATGGATCGTGAGCGATTTGGCAATTGCAGCGGAATCGGTCAACCTTCCCCTTAAGATCAGTACGGCATTCACCCCCGATTCAGTTCGTTCGATCGCGTGATGACGATCCAGCCTCTACGTTCATTTCCTGAGTGGCTGGCACATTATCCCAACCGCGATCGAACCCGCCCCTAAAATTCATGAGCAAGACTATCCAAGCGATTCGCGGAACCCGAGACATTTTGCCCGAAGAGGGTCGTTACTGGCAGTTTGTTGAAGCGACGACCCACAGCATTCTCCGTCGCGCCCTGTACCAACAAATTCGGACACCCATCTTCGAGCAAACGCCGCTCTTTGAGCGCGGTATCGGTGAAGCGACGGATGTGGTTGGCAAAGAAATGTACACGTTTACCGATCGCGGCGATCGATCCATTACCTTGCGCCCCGAAGGTACAGCGGGCGTCGTGCGATCGTATATCGAGAACAAACTCTATGCCACCGGCGGCGTTCAGCGCCTGTGGTACACCGGGCCGATGTTTCGCTATGAGCGCCCCCAGGCCGGACGTCAGCGACAGTTTCACCAAGTCGGTGTCGAAGTCCTCGGGTCGAGCGATCCGCGAGCCGATGCAGAAACCATCTCGATCGCCACAACCCTGCTCAAATCCTTCGGACTGCAAAATCTGCATCTGGCGATCAACTCCGTCGGCGATACCGCAGACCGCCAGCGCTATCGCGACGCCCTTGTCGAATACCTCACCCCCTTTAAAAGCGACCTCGATCGCGACTCCCAAGACCGGCTCGATCGCAATCCCCTACGCATCCTTGACAGCAAAGACGAACGCACCCAAGAGATCGCCCAATCCGCCCCCAGCATCCTCGACTACCTGGGCGATGGTTCTAAGCGGCATTTTGATCGGGTATGCGACCTCTTAACCCAGCTCGGCATCGACTACGCGATCAATCCCCGACTCGTACGCGGCCTCGATTACTACACCCACACCGCCTTTGAAATCCAATCCGATGACCTCGGCGCCCAAGCAACCGTCTGCGGTGGCGGACGCTACGACGGCCTCGTCGAACAGCTTGGCGGCAAAGCTACACCCGCCGTTGGCTGGGCGATCGGCATGGAGCGGTTAATTATCCTGCTCCAAAAAATCGGCTGTAGCATCGGTTCGGCGATCGACTTTTTTATCATTTCTAAGGGCGATCGCGCCGAAGCTCAGGCTTTAGCCATCTCCCATCGGCTTCGGGACGCAGGCTTTACCGCCGAGCTTGACCTCAGCGCCAGCGCCTTTGGAAAACAGTTTCGCCGCGCCGATCGGAGCGGTGCAAAAGCCTGTCTAATTCTGGGGGATGCAGAGGCCGAAACCGCGACCGTTAATCTGAAGTGGCTCGCAACGGGAGATCAAGAAACGATCGCCCAAGCCGATTTACTGGAACATGCAGACGATTGGCGCGTACGATTAAAATCAGAGCCAGCCCCGCAGAATAATTCGGTTTCGGTTTAGGCATCTTCAAAGCTGGGTTCAACCGAAAATTAGGTGTCGCTCTGGCGAACAATAAACTTGCCACAATCCTGATAATTGAGGTTAGTCTAGGAAGAGCATAAGGTTAGATCGCATCGCCTTAACCATTTCCACTCGTGCCGGTCATCACAGTTCGGCGTGACGATGTAATGCTAAGTTTAGTGCGACCATACCGCTTTGCTAAAATCGTCGTGCTGTGGAAAGCCGTCTATATTGCCGGTGTGTTGTGATCTCGGTTCGACAACTCGCGAGCCAGCCCCTAAAGCTGTTGTTTCCGCGCTTCGTCAACCGACAGCGCAGGAGCCCTGACCTTCACTTGCGTATCGCTTGACCGTAAAACTCCACCCATCGTTTGCGCACGTCACAGATGTTAACCCCAGCGTGTACCGTTGATTAAGCGAAACAACGCGATCGACGGTATCTCTTGCACTAATCGACTCCCATTGGCTATCACGAAGCTTGCAAACAACACTCATGTCTAGCACTCAAAACCAATTTTCGGTTCGTTTCTGGGGCGTCAGGGGGAGCATTGCGTGTCCAGGACCCGAAACGGTTCGTTATGGCGGAAACACGCCTTGCCTGGAGATGCAAGTCGCGGGTGAGAGACTAATTTTTGATGGCGGTACGGGTTTACGTGTGCTGGGGCAACATTTACTCTCCCAACTGCCCACTTCCGGCCATCTATTCTTTACCCATTCCCATTGGGATCACATTCAAGGCTTTCCCTTTTTTGTGCCAGCCTTTATCAAAGGGAATAAGTTTCGGATCTACGGAGCGGTTTCGCCCAATGGCGCAACGATTAAGCAGCGGCTCAATGACCAAATGCTGCACCCCAATTTTCCGGTGCCGCTACAGATTATGGGCGCACAGCTTGAGTTCAACGATATCGAGGTTGGAGAAACGGTTCAGATTGGCGATGTGATGGTTGAGAATGCCGTGCTGCAACATCCCGGCGAGGCGATCGGCTATCGCGTGAGCTGGAAAAACTTTGCGGTGGCCTATATTTCCGACACCGAGCATTTTGAAGACCGTCTTGATCCGAATGTGCAGTCTCTCGCTCGCAATGCGGATGTCTTAATCTACGATGCGACGTACACGAACGCGGAATACTACTCGGAGACCACGAGTAAACGCGGCTGGGGACATTCGACCTGGGAAGAAGCCGTTAAAGCCGCCAAGGCTGCTGGTGTGAAGAAGCTGGTGATTTTTCATCATGATCCGCTTCACAATGATGATTTTCTCGATAGCGTGGGGCAAGCGGTGAAGGCGGAGTTTCCCGATAGTTTAATGGCACGTGAGGGCATGATTATTCATCTCGGTGATTCTGAGCCGGTGGTTGTGCTGGATAAACCGGAAGATTAACGGTCAATAATTTGAGCTTTCGACTGATACCTTCGACCTTGGGAGCAATAGATAGAACTCCGTGTGGGTGACTTCATCCTTGATGGCGACGTTGACGCCGACGCGCGTCGCTCTGGGAAATTTTGACGGCGTTCATCGCGGCCATCAACACGTGATTGATCGAATTTTTGACGGCGATCGCCACGTTGATGGTTCGCTATCACCTGAGTCTGATGCGTTGACTCAACGGGATGCATTAAACCCGCGATCGCCGTCTGCCATAAAACCCAACTCATACCTATCGGCGGACATGACCCATCGTTCCGTCCCGGCGGTACAGGCCGCGCGGCGCAACCATCGATCGCGTCCGGCTCCGGTCTGGAATGGTGAGACGAATCAATTCAACCGGGTCTACACAACGGTTTTAACGTTTAACCCGCACCCCCAAGCCTTTTTTTCGGGGGAGTCGCGATCGCTCCTCTCGCCGATCGCGGAGAAGGTCGATGCGCTACGAGCGCTGGGCGTCGATCAGCTTGTCTTGCTGCCGTTCGATCAGCAGATTGCGTCGCTTTCGCCCGAGGAATTCGTCCAGCGTATTTTGATTGAGGGCTTGCAGGCGGAAGCGGTTAGCGTCGGCGGCAATTTTCGTTTCGGCCACAAGCGATCGGGAACGTCGGCGGATTTACAACGGTTGTGTCAAGCTCGACAGGTGGAGGCTCATATTGTGGAATTACATCATATTGGCGACGATCGCGTCAGCAGTTCGACCGTACGGACGGCGCTGGAGGTGGGCGATCTCGATCGCGCCAATCGCTTGCTCGGTCGTCCGTATCGCGTGGCGGGAACCGTTGAGCAGGGTCAGCAGCTTGGCCGCACGATCGGTTTTCCGACCGCGAATATTCACCTACCGCCCGACAAATTTTTGCCGCGCTGGGGGGTGTATGCCGGTCGAGTCTGGCTCACTAATGGAGAGACGCCGATCGCGGGGGTGCTCAATATCGGCTGTCGTCCCACGGTAAATGGAACCCGTCCGACGGTAGAAGTGCATTTAATTGACTGGAGTGGTGATCTGTATGGTCGCTGTCTCTCGATTGAGTTGTTACACTTTTTGCGACCGGAGGAAAAATTTTCGTCACTGGAAGCGCTGAAGGTGCAAATTCAGCACGATCGCGATCGTGCTGTAACCCTGTTAGCGTCATCCCAGTGAATGTTATCGATTTGTGAATTTTGTGAATTTTGTGAATACTCTGACTGCGGAATTTTAAAGCGCCCATGAACGCAAACGCGAGCCCGTCCCAATCGTCTATCCCTGAACTGCAACGCCTGCGCGAGAATCTCAACCTGGCGATCGTCGGGAAAGATGAGGCGATCACCCTGGTACTCGTTGCGCTGCTGTGCAATGGCCATGCCCTACTTGAAGACGTTCCTGGCGTCGGTAAGACGCTGCTGGCCAAGTCTCTCGCCACCTCGATCGGCGGCAAATTTCAGCGCGTGCAGTGTACGCCCGACCTGCTGCCCAGCGATATTACCGGCACGAATATTTGGAACCCCAAAAGCGGTGAGTTTCAGTTTTTGCCGGGGCCGGTGTTTGCCAATGTCCTGCTCGCGGATGAAATTAACCGGGCGACGCCTCGGACTCAATCGGCATTGTTGGAGGTGATGGAAGAGCAGCAAGTTACGGTTGATGGGGTGACGCGGGCAGTAGACGATCCCTTTTTTACGATCGCCACGCAAAACCCGGTGGAATATCAAGGCACGTTTCCGCTGCCGGAAGCGCAGATGGATCGGTTCGCGATCGCCTTTTCCCTGGGCTATCCCACCCTCGATGAAGAGCTGCAAATGTTGCAGCGCCTGCAAACTCAGCCCCGATCGCGCTCTCAGAGCTTATCCCCCTGTCTGAGCTTGGAACAGCTCCAGGATTTACGATCGCGCTGTACTCAGGTCAAGGTCGAACCCAGCATTCAGGACTACATTCTGACGCTGGTGCGGCAAACGCGAGAACATGCCGAAGTCGCCCTCGGCGTCAGCCCTCGGGGAACCGTCGCCTTGCAGCGCACCAGTCAAGCTCTCGCCTTTCTCCAAGGACGCGATTTCGTCCTACCCGACGATGTGAAGCGGATTGCCCCCCACGTTCTCGTCCATCGCATCGTGCCCAGCGGCGGGCGATCGGCCAAGGATATTGTCCGTGAACTGCTCGCAACGATCGCCGTCCCCTAATCTCTATCGTTCGTTAGAGTATTAGCCGGAAATAATCGTCCATCCCACTAATCTCTGTCGTTCGTTACCGACGGGAGTTACCCCCAGAATCTACCCACCCAAAAATCGCTTTGTTATGACTGTATCTAGCCAAACGATTTGGATCGCGCGTCACGGCAACCGTCTCGATTTTGTCCACCCCGAATGGTTCAATACGGCGGTGCGTCGCTACGATCCGCCGCTCTCCGATGATGGCGAAATTCAGGCGCAGCAGCTCGCCGATCGGCTTCGTACTGAACCAATTCGACAGATTTTTGCATCACCGTTTCGTCGCTGTGTCCAAACCGCTTATGCTGTGGCTGAGGCGCTGGATTTGCCGATCCAGCTCGAATGGGGCATCTGTGAATGGCTCAATGCCGACTGGATGACGGCGATGCCGGAAACCGCACCGATCGCCGATCTACACGCGGAGTTTCCCCGTATTGATCTTGCCTATGTCTCGATCCATTCGCCGCAGTATCCCGAAACGGAATCGGACTGTTTAGCCCGATCGGGTCACACAGCACGGGTGATCGCCGATCGCCAAGCTGTAGAGCCAGTGGCTAGGGATGAACATCAAGGTCAAGGACGCCGGGATATCCTGTTTGTCGGCCACGGAGCCACTGTTAACGGCATGATGTGGGGATTCTTACCAGACCGTCCGATCGTCCGAGCGCCGCTGTGTTGTCTCACGCGAATCGATCGTGACATCGATCAAGATCATCTCGACCCTAACGATGCCGCCGTGACCACCGCTTCCAGCGCTCGACTTACACTGAATTGTGACATTTCGCATTTAACTCAACCAACCCAAACCCTACGTTTGAATTAACATGAAATTAACGCCATAACGATACAATCGACCGAAACATTCAATCCTCAGTACGGGGACAAAAAGTGACGGTGAAAGTCTGTAAGGTTTTCAGGGAGGGGGATTGACGGCTGACAGAAAGAGGGGGATGAGTGGAATAACGACAAACAACCCACCCCCCTCATGAAAGAGATTAACAAGCTACAAGCAGCGCTGTCGCAACATCTGTCGTGGCATGGGGCGCGAATCGCATTTCTGGCGCTGTTCCTGGTCGCCCTTTTCCGAGTGCGAACAGTGAATCAAGAGGAGCTGGCGGGAGCTTTCAGGAGTAGCGCGAAGGTGGCGTCGAACCGGAAGCGACTCAAGCGCTTCTTCTCAGAGTTCGAGTTCGATGAGGACGAGATTGCCCGTTTGGTGGT
>JAABST010000037.1 GCA_011390275.1 Geitlerinema sp. S16 | reverse complement strand
GCGGAATCTCTACTCCACCTATCGTTACCTTCTCCTCCATTTCCACACTCTAGCTCCTGCACCCCCTGAATAGTTACGGTGTCGCTTTCTTCAATTTCGGAAATAGCGATATTATTTAGCGTCAATCCAACTTTTTTTAAATCCTGCTGAATCAGATTTAAAACTTCATCTGCAAAACCTAATTTGTCGGAGTCAATTTCAGCCAAAGTTTTACGTTTTGCCGCCGCACGAATCGCATCATCGGCGCGTTTTTCCAGGGCTTCTTTGATGTGTGCGGGAGAAATGCTGCCGTCTTTTGAGAGGCGAGCCGCTGCGGTCTTAACGTCCTGCTCGTCGTGGTTGACGCAAACGTAAAACGTGACGCGCATGTTGGCGCGGAGATAATCCTGGGTGCGGACGGCGAGGTTGCCGGTGCGTTCGACGTCGATCGTGATCTCGCGCATCGGAACGCGGGTCAGCTCGTGAAAGCCTGGGAGAACGATGCAGCCGCCGTAGAGAATGACGGTGTTTTTCTTGGCGAGAAAGCCGCCGGTACGCACGAAGGCTTCGTTATTCGGCGTGATTTGGTAGACGCGGGTATACGCCCAAAAGCCGACCAACAGCAGGACAATAATGCCGACAATACCGATCGCCGTGCTGCTCAAAATTGCCGTCGCTCCGATTTGGGCGAGCTTGAGTTCTAGCTGCGGGGAGAACTGTGAGGCAGGCTGTGGTTTCGCTGGCTCGATGGGTGTGTTCGGGGCTGTCGCGATCGAGTCGTGTCGGTTACCGCGATTTGTTGGGGTCAGGGACTCTGCGATGAGGGATCGATGTTCAGTTTCCTGCGGCGATCGTGGAGGGTTGGCGATCGGCAACGAACCTGGCAGCAAGGCAAGCAGGGTTTGTAGGAGCGTAAACCAATACAACATCGATCCAAACCTCAATTTTTTAACGTTGTTTTAGACGGAGGAAGAAACACGCTGAGTCCATTGATTAAACATTAGCAAATCAGCAAGTTAGCAAATATCAGCCAAGATTCGCCAAGATCCGCCCATAGGAGTCATGACGGCATTACGTTCGCTTTAATTTCCGAGCCGATCGCTTACTGCTAGAGCTATGGCGAAATAAACTCGACTCCGGATCGATTTCTTCTGTCGCAAACTCCGGTAGCACTTCATGAATAAATGCATCCGCTGCCTTTGATCGGTAGCGATTCGGGTTATAAATCGCGTTGAGCGTCCGCGTCACGACAATTCCATCGACTTTGGCATGGTGCAGCACGCCCATCTCTAGCTCTTTTTCGATCGCCGAGACTGACACAAACGCCGCTCCCAAACCGGCCTGCACCGCATTTTTGATCGCCTCGATCGAATTCAGCTCCATCTCAAACATCAGCCGCGTGGTGTCGATACCGCTGCGCGACAGCACCTGATCGATCACCTTGCGGATCGTCGATTGCGCATCCAGGGTGATGAACTGAAGATTGTACAAATCCTCTTTTTCGATCGCCTCCGCCTTAACCAACGGATGAGACACCGGCAAGATCAGCGCCAGCTCATCTTTCGCATAGGGGACGATCGCCAGCGACTCCTGCAAATCCGACGGCATTTCACCACCGACGATCGCCAAGTCCACCTGGCCATTGGCAACACTCCACGACGTACGCCGCGTCGAATGCACATGGAGCTGCACCGCCACATCCGGGTAAAGTTGGCGAAACGCGCCGATCATGCGAGGCAGCAGATAGGTTCCCGTCGTTTGGGACGCGCCAACGATCAGCGTTCCACCTTGAAGATTTTGTAAATCTTCGAGCGCTCTACAGGTTTCCTGGCAAAGGGTTAGCACCTTCTCCCCATAGCTTAGGAGCAGGTGACCCGCTTCGGTCAATTGCGCCCGCCGTCCGCCCCGATCGAACAGCGGCACGTCAAGCTGGCGTTCGAGGTTTTGCACCTGCAAGCTGACTGCGGGTTGTGACACATAGAGGCTGTCGGCAGCACGTTTAAAACTCCCTTCCGATGCGATCGCCTTCAGAATCCGGAGCTGATCTAACGTAAACGGAAGGTCAGACATAAGTCATTAGCTTGGTGCGTGATGGTCGTCGGGATAAGTCATGAAACATGGTCATTGGAGCGCCATGCAGCCGTAAAGGCCGTCAGCGAGAAAGGCTGAGGGCAGAGCGCTTGTCCGCAATGTTGCCACGAAATACGGGCTTAAATCGCAGAGCGCTTTACGAGGACACGCTTTCATCCAACGACACTACCACACCAAAGATATTGCCTTTGTCAACGTTTTGTTACTGTGATTACAGAATTGGGATTGATCGATCAGCCTAGGATTCCGCCCATTTTTGGGGACGTTCCAGGGCAAGAAAACATCATAGGTATCAATTGCCCAAATTGTGCTGTCAGATTTCGGGGTTGATCGATGTGTTTTTTCCCACTTTTCTACCCTTGTAGCGTCGATCCCCTTTTGGTAGAATTTATCGCACACTTAAGACTAAACGCTTAACAGACAAGCCAACGTATAGTACGGTCGATGTAATCAGATTGACTGCGATCAAACCACATCGATCGGGTCGCACACCTGCCACTCCACGGAGCCGGTCAGACGCGGCTAATGCGGAATAAATACTTCCGAGTACTGAGTACTGAGCGTATCCCTTAAAAGATCGCGAACTCTGGGGCAGCATCCCAAGAGGTTGAGTTTAGCTTGCTCGACTTGAGTTGCTAGTAACAAAAAAATCGTTTTAGAGGAACAACATGAGCACGAAGCCAGATCGCGTGGTTCTTATTGGCGTTGCCGGAGACTCCGGATGCGGTAAATCGACGTTCTTACGCCGACTGTTCGATCTGTTTGGAGAGGAAATGGTAACAATCATCTGCCTAGATGATTACCACAGTCTCGATCGGAAAGGACGTAAAGCCGCAGGCGTCACTGCCCTTGACCCGAAGGCGAATAACTTTGATCTGATGTACGAACAGATCAAGTCGCTGAAGGAAGGCAACTCAATCATGAAGCCTATCTATAACCACGAGACTGGCGAACTCGATCCTCCGGAGCGTATTGATCCGAATCACATCGTTGTGATCGAAGGTCTACACCCGATTTATGACGAGCGTGTGCGCGGACTGCTCGACTTTAGTGTCTATCTCGATATCAGCGACGAAGTTAAAATCGCTTGGAAAATCCAGCGCGATATGGCTGAGCGGGGTCACACTTACGAAGACGTTCTGGCCTCGATCGAAGCCCGCCGTCCCGACTTTGAAGCCTACATCGATCCGCAAAAGCAACATGCAGATGTCGTCGTCCAAATTTTGCCGACGAAGCTGCTCGATGACGATAAGGAACATAAGACCCTGCGCGTTCGCCTAATCCAGCGCAATGACGTTGAAGGTCTAGAACCGGTTTACCTGTTTGACGAAGGTTCCACGATTCACTGGACGCCGTGCGGTCGCAAGCTGACCTGTTCTTACCCCGGCATTCGTCTGTTCTCGGGTCCCGATAGCTACTACGGCAATGATGTCTCGATCGTGGAAGTGGATGGTCAATTCGACAACCTCGAAGAGATGATTTACGTCGAGAGCCATTTGAGCAACACCTCGGCGAAATACCACGGTGAGCTGGCTCATCTGCTGCTGAAGCACAAAGACTATCCCGGAGCCAACGATGGCACGGGTCTGTTCCAAATGATTGTCGGCCTCAAGATGCGCACCACCTTCAATCGCCTGACCGCGAAAAGCGGCAAGGTTGCCGTCAGCGTCTAAACGATCGTGCTAAGCGTGTGATGCTGCACACGTAGCAGAACAACCTGCGATCAAACCCTGAAAAACACCTCGGTTTTGACGATGTATTTGTCAAATTAATCGAGGTGTTTTTTTGTGCGATCGCAGCCGCTAGCGAATAGGGTCGTGGACGGTGACGAGTTTTGTGCCGTCGGGAAAGGTGGCTTCGACTTGGACTTCGTGGATCATTTCGGCGATGCCGTCCATGACCCGATCGCGGCCTAAGAGCGTCGTGCCGAACTCCATGAGTTCCGCGACGCTTTTACCTTCGCGTGCGCCTTCCAAAATGCCAGCAGAGATATAGGCCATCGCTTCGGGATAGTTGAGCTTTAAGCCTTTATCGAGCCGCCGTTCTGCAACCAGGGCAGCGGTAAAAATCAGCAGCTTGTCTTTTTCTTGGGGGGAAAGTTGCATGGCCGGTGGGGAAGTTACCAAATGCGCGGATAGTGTGCCGTTTGGCCGCGTTGGGTGGTACGCAGCAGATGCCAGACGGACGTAAACCAGTGTCGCACTTTGCTCGTCGAACGACCACGGTAACGGCAAACGATTCCGTCGATCGTGGTGCTGACCCCGGCTTCGGAGCCGTCGCCGGGATCGAGATCTCGCCATGCCGATCGCGCTGTGCTGATCAGTTCTGCGCTGGAATTCGGGTCGATCGGCGTGCCAATCCAGATCAATGTCCCCACCACGGGCATCGCGTTTAAACCGTGGTAGCTCTGCCAGGTGTCATGTTCCGTAATGTTTCCGTGATCTTCACTCACTCCACCATTTTCGCGATTTCCGCAATTTTCGTAATCAATCGCGCTGGCGTGATCGGCTCTGAGATCCAGCACTTGCCGATCGATCCACAGCGGCAAACCGTCGCGATACACCTCAGTCCGCGATCGCCAGGTTCCCCGTGCAAAGCCTTCGCCCCGCGCTGTTCGCCCAAACCGCACAATATCCCAGCCGCACCAGGTCGCCCCCGCCGCGAGTTCGACCCGCACATCCTGCTGAAACACGGCTCCATCAAAGACGATCGTTTCCTGGGGTAGCCATTCGAGATAGGCTCCCGGTTCTAGGCAGATCGAAACATCCTGACCGGCTTCGATCCCGTCGGGCGATCGCCGTGATCGGCCTCGGCTGCCGTACACTTTGGTCGCGGCGGGCGTGGAGATCAGGACTTGAGCGTCGGGTTCTAGGTGAACGTGTTGGCTGAGACGATCGCCGCCAACGATGCCGCCTGCGGTATGGAGGGCGACAGTGTGACAAATGCCGCTGGTTTCGGGATAAAACGATCGCTGGACTTTGAACGGGGCGGTCGATCGCGATCGGATCAGGCGGGTGCGATCGCGATCAACCTCGTTATCCGGGCGGTAATGCAGCTCAAGCGTGCCGTGCCAACTTTGGGAATCGGTCATGGGGATAAAAAGTGATGGGGAGGGCAATACCGTGCGTCTGTCGAAGGCGCTTAATCAATACAGGCAGGGCATCATGACCAGACGCCGTATCGACCAAAGACTTTGAGTTTAAACGTTCGGCTTGAGACGTTGAAAATACAGGCCGCCGATCGTGCTGAGAAAGAGCAGATAGCCGATCGCTTGGAGTTCATAGATGTGATCGCGGTAGCCCAGCAGCAATTTGAGCAACAAACCCGGAAACGCGCGATCGGGCAAAATTGCCGACAAGTCCCAAAGCTGCATCCCCAACACACAGGAATCCGCCTCGGGATTGCACCAGCTTGACCACTGCGGATAGACCGACCCGGCCAACTCGATCGCCAGGTTGATATTCTTCAGCGCCGACACCACTAAACCCGCAACAACCACGAGCAAAATCACGCCCATCACCTGAAAAAACTGACGAATATCGATGCGGATGCCCCAGGCAAACAGCATCACCCCGAGCAGCGTCGCCCCGGATAATCCCGCGATCGCCCCTGCGATCGGCTGCCAGCCCTCGGAAAACTGCGCCGTCACAAACAACACCGTCTCAAACCCCTCGCGCAACACCGCAATCATCACCAGCCAAAAGATACCCCAACCACCCGCCGTCGCGTCCGTCAACGCGGACGTGACCGCCCCGGTAATTTCGGTTTTGAGCGATCGCGCCTGCCGCGTCATCCAAACCAGCATCCAGCTCAACATCGCGATCGCAAGTAGCGTAAAACTCGCCTCAAGCGCGGGTTTAACGATGGCCATTTCGGCGCGATCGCTCGCATCGATCGTCGCCAAGCTACCGTACAGCACAACGCCGATCGTCACACTCGCCGCGATCCCGGCCAGGACACCCGCAAACACCCAGCGTTTGAGCTGTGAGGCTTGAGCTTTTTGTAAACAGGAGAGAATAATCCCCACAACGAGCGCCGCCTCAAAGCCTTCACGTAAGGTGATTAAAAAGGTCGGCAGTGCAGCCGTGAGATTCGCAGTTAAAGTCATCGTGCTGGATCAGGATTCAGAGTAGGGCGTGATATTAATCGTAATTAGTAGGGTGGGCATTGCCCACCATGACGGATACGGATTCGCTGGCATTGATCGTGGTGGGCTGGATAAAGTACGTCCGACTCTGTACGCCGACACAACCGTAACGAAGTTGGGGATTCTACTTAGAATGGTCTTGACCCTTACGGCCTTTCCGTCCCAATGAAACAGTTACGATTCTCTCTTCAACGGGCGATACGTTCCCTTCGCCTCGGCGCGATCGTCGCCATCAGCCTATTCAGCCTCGCGGTTTTCCTCGGTTTTCCCCAAGCCGCCAGTGCTTCCACAGTTAGCTTTATTCCCAATCCGCCAATGGCCATTTTTCACTTTTCTGGGCCGCGTCCCAGCGATCTCGGCGTCAAAGACGGCCAGCTCAAAGCCTGCCCCGGCTCGCCCAACTGCGTATCGAGCCAAAGTCGTGACGCCGAGCATTCGATCGCCCCGATCGCCACGACCCACCCCAAAGCGACCCTTGATCGGATCGCCGCGCTAATCGAAGCCGATGACTCCGCCAAAATCATCACCCGCGCCGATGACTACATCAACGCGGAATACACCTCCGCCTTGATGGGCTTCGTTGATGACGTGGAATTTTGGGCGAATGCTGACGCTGGCAAAATTGAGGTGAGATCCGCGTCGCGTTTGGGAGAATCTGACCTTGGTGTTAACCGTAAACGGATCGAGGCGATTCGTGCGGCTCTGTAACGGGTGGCTCTGTCGTAAACGTGAACAAGTGAAATGAATCGCTTCATCGCGGCTTCGCTGCGGCTTCGCTGTCAAGAGGCGCGATGATTCGTTCGTCATCACATCAATACCGAGATACGGCTGGAGAGTCCCGCAAATACCAGCGCCAAGGCCGTTCGACACCGCGTGTAATCCCGATGCGTGTGGTTTGAACGATGGCGAGATCGTTCGGATTAACCGGATTCGCGTGCGTGACAACGTTCGCCGATCGCGGTTCGATCCAGAGTTCACCCTCTGGGTCGAATTTGGCTCCACACAGCCGCAGATCAATATCAAACGCCCGACAGAGTTTCCCAGGGCCTGCGGCAAGGCGATCGAGCGCTTTCGGAGTTTTTATGCTCTGATTCGGTGGAGGTGCTGTCAACTGTAGCGCCCGAATCAACACCGCATCGGCCACGCCTTCCCGCAGCGTCACCACATTAAGACAGTGATGAACGCCGTAGATCAGATAAACGTAAATCGTCCCCGGTTCGCCAAACATCGCAGCATTCCGCTGGGTTTCCCGTCGATAGGCGTGACAGGCCGGATCATCGGCGGTGTAGGCTTCGGTCTCCACGATCGTGCCACGGATGATGGTATCGCCGCATCGTCGTGCGAGGACGCAGCCCAGGAGATCGGGAGCGACCTCCGGGGCGCTGCGAGCGAGCCAGGTGCGATTTATTGCGGTCAGCGAAGCATCGCCTTGACGATCGCTCAAGGGTTGTAAAAAATCTTCAATCATTGTTTCAGTCAAGCCCGGTTCAAAGTGTCTGCGCTAAGATCGATCGGCAGCGAGATTCTGGCCTACGCCACAGGCAATCCCAGCGGCAATTCTTCGGATTGTTGCCGATTGTCGAGTCTTCAGGCCAATTATTCGGGATTCCATCTCCCGCCTCACGCTGTTCTCACTCAACTCTAGGAGTTACATATCGTGGACGTTAAAACCCTTCTGTTAGCGATCGCGCCTGTTTTTGTCTTACTCTGCCTGTTTTTTGGCACGAAAAACGGTTTCTACGACACGGATAACTACCACGGTAACGGCTCCGCCCATTAGGCACATCAAACGCGATCGCGCCAAACCGTTGCAGCGGTTTACTCTCTACACACTTAAAAACGGCTCTAAAAGTCCCGATTCTTACGCTTAGGCATGTATTCCGACTCATCTCACCCATGGCCTGAGTCTGATGCAAGCACAGGCCATCTCAGCGAGTGTGTCGAACGTAAAACGACAAAAAAGCAAAAAGGTATTGCGCTTCACAAAGAACTAAGCTACTGTATAAAACCGTTGCGAGAGAACGTTTAGAGCGCTCGATCGTAAACATAACGTGGGTCGATGCCCGAGTGGTTAATGGGGGCGGACTGTAAATCCGCTGGCTACGCCTACGCTGGTTCAAATCCAGCTCGGCCCACTTCAGCCTCTGTAGCTCAGTGGTAGAGCGCACCCTTGGTAAGGGTGAGGTCACGAGTTCAATCCTCGTCAGAGGCTTTTTTGTACAGAATAAATAGCCAAGCCTGATTGTTACGGATACGAACTGGGTTAAATTTGACAATAACTCAGTTAAATCTCAAATGTGCTTTACTTCAGTGGCGACACTCCAGAGACGTAGAGTCGGTCTAAGTGACTCGATCGCCGGGTTGAGATAACAGCAGCCTTGAATTTCCCTTGTTTTACCCGTGATGCGGGGGGACTAAATCTGCGACTTCAAGCCCAATATACATAAGCTCTTAGGATCTTAGGCCAAACAATGGCGTCAAGCCCAACATTTTGGTGTCAGTCTAAATAGACCTCATCTGAGTCAGTAGAATTGCTTATTTTGAACCCATGCCGTGATGATGGGTTACAGACTGATAATAATCCTCACGCCCATGAATTTACGCCCATAACCCAGACATTTACGACCATAAATTGCATGAATTGTAGGTGTACAAACACTGTCGTTTTTAGGCTCTAGAGCGATCGGCGAGGCTTTGAGGAGACGGAGGTAAAAACGGTGCTTCAAGTTCAGGAATCTTTCAAGCGTATTGGGTCGTTATGCTTGTGGTCGCTTTAATGCTGTTTCAGCGCAGCTCTTTGCGCTTTCCCTATCCATCCAAATGTAGGCCAATGTCGGACTCTGGTCTATGCGACACCCCATTTTCGCTAATCTTGCAGTTAAGAACTGCGGGAGCACTGCACGATGAAACCAGGGCATGACAAAGCTTGGCGTGCTCGTCTCACACGGGCTAGACACGCCTGGAAGACCTTTGAGTATCGCGTTCGTTTTGGTCCATCGAGCGATCGCGGCGTCGAAACATCCATTGCTCGACTGCCCCCCCAAAGCTGGCAGAAACTATCGTTCGTCCTCGCGACGTTAACGTTGACGGGATCGATCGGCCAAAAATTTTACAACCAGCCCGAGTTAAGTGTTGGCAGTATTGCGCCTTACACGATCGAAGCCAGCGCATCAGTCCGAGTCGAAAATCCGGACGAAACGGAGGCACGCAAGCGTAATGCTCGTCGGGGGGCTGACCCGGTACTCGTGACCGATCCTGAACTCACCGCAGAGATTTATCGCCAGTTTGACCGTGAAATCGAGCGCGTGACGGCGCTACGAAAAGTTGCGGGAGCTTTTCCCTACCTGAAGAACGATATTCTCTCAAATCCAGCGCAGACGTTTCTACGAAGCTGCTCCGACGATCTGTGGAATGAGATTCTATTCGGCCTGGATATTAACTCTGACGATCTTAATTTGGGTGAACTGGGTCTGGTATCAAGCCAGCCAACCTCCTCGACACCGCGTCCATCGGAGACGGCTCGTGATGACGTGTTGGATCTAGAAGCGAACACATCATTCGCCGCAGAACAGGCAAGCCGCGAGTTGCTGGTCTATCGCGATCGCGTTAACATCCAAGAATTTCGCCAAACCCTAGAAGCGACGATTCGTGCGAGACGTCGCTATCGTGAGGCGATCGCCATGATTGATGAGACCCTCTCCCCTGAAAATCGCCGGTTTATACCCGTCATTTTTGAACTCACCGATTTGGAATGGCAGCAGCTTTTACGTCGATCGCGGCAGGCGATCATCCAAATTACAACCCAGGGCATTCCGGCAGGTTTGCCCAGCGAGACCATTGCCAACGCCGCCCGCCTGCAATTAAGCAGCTTCAATCTCACACGCATCGCACGTGAACTTGGCGAGCAGTGGATCACTCAGGCCGCTAGCCCTAACCTAACGATTGATCCCGAACAAAGTCGAGAACGAGCCGAGCTGGCGGCCAATAAAATTGAGCCTGTTTTGGTCACGATTAAGCAGGGTGAAACAATTATTCGAGCCGGTGAAACGATCAACCCCGAGCAGTTCATCTTGCTCGATCATTTCAATACGGTACAGCGCGATCTCGTAAGCTGGGGCGGACTGCTAAAGTTTGGCTGTGGCGTGATAGCGGTACTGTTCGCCTATGGCTGGGTTGAGCGTCGGTCTCGGACAAAACTCGGACTGCGCGATCGCGCTTTACTGGTCTCGATTTCCTTAAGCGCTCCCTTACTGGTGGGATTAAGCGCTCCGACCAGTAGCCTCGCCGCGATCGGCTTAATGTCCGGCAGTTTTTATGGATCTTGGCTAGGAGCCGCAACGGTTTGCGGGCTGGCCGTGCTGCTGCCATTCGGGCTCACTCTTGAAATCGGATTATTGGTTTCCGGGGCGGTGGGTGGATTATTTGGGGCGATGATGGCAGGACGGCTGCGATCGCGCGAAGAGCTAGCCCTGCTCGGCCTTTGCATCGGCCTGGTGCAAGGCATCACCTACGCCATCATTACGCTCATCGAATTACTAGTCGGCGGTTCCTCGGGCTTGGTCTGGTCGCTTTTGCTCGGCGAAGCATTGCTTCAGGGCGTCTGGGGAGTGGCCAGCGGTATTGTCGTATTAGGCTTAAGTCCCTATCTCGAACACCTCTTCGACGTGGTTACGCCGGTGCGTCTCGCCGAATTGGCCAACCCCAATCGTCCTCTTCTCAAGCGTCTCGCCGCCGAAGCACCGGGAACATTTCAGCACACCTTGTTCGTTGCCACCCTCGCCGAATCAGCAGCCAAAGCACTGAACTGCAATGTCGAGCTGGTTCGTACCGGCACGCTCTATCACGACATCGGCAAGATGCATGATCCCCTGGGGTTTGTCGAAAATCAGATGGGCGGGATTAACAAGCACGACACGATTAATGATCCGTTTGTCAGCGCTCAACTCATCGAAAAACACGTAACGGAAGGTCTGGCGATGGCACGCAAGAGCCGCCTACCTCAAGCGGTTCAGGCGTTTATCCCTGAACATCAAGGCACGATGTTAATTGCTTATTTTTACTATCAGGCCAAGCAAAACCATTCAGGAAGAGGTGTGCGGGAAGAGGATTTTCGCTATGCCGGGCCGATCCCCCAGTCGCGTGAGACCGGAATTGTGATGCTGGCGGACTCCTGTGAGGCGGCATTGCGATCGCTCAAAGATGCGAGCTACGACGACGCTCTAAACATGGTTAACAAGATCCTGCGAGCGCGTTGGCAAGATGGCCAGCTTCGAGAATCGAGCTTGACCCGCGCTGAAATGGGCAAAATCGCCGAAATTTTCGTGCAGGTCTGGCAGCAATATCACCACAAACGAATTGCGTATCCCAAGGCCGCGTTGGCGAATAATCCGTAGTGACCCCGTCACGATTACGTCGCCGTCAAGTCGCCGTCGCCATCAAGTCGCCGTCATCAACGTTGAGTTAAACGTTTAACTGATGGAATGCGGGGGAAATTCGAGGGGCGATCGAAGCTCGATCGGGCTGGGGCGATCTGGGCGTTGACTGTCGGGGTCGTCGGGCAGTTGACCAAAGCCATTTGCCAGCGCCAAGCTACCGAGGGCGATCGCGCTAATTAATCCCACGATCGGCATGATTCCAATCTCGCGGATAACCCGTTTGATCGGCTGGCTTTTGCGGCGCAAGCTACGGGTCAAATCGTAATGATGTGATGTGGCGGGATCTCGAACAAAATGTCCGCTCCAACAAACCACAAGGCGCGTCTTGCAATTCGGACAGGTATATAAACCATTTAGGGGTTCATCGGGTACATAGCGGCTCGGTCTCGCACAATGCGGACAGACGATCGCGTGTGTGTCAAAGGCTGGAGTTCCCATGCGTTTAGGAGAAGAGGGGAGCGTTAGAGAAAATCGAATGATGTGGGTGAGTTGAAGTGTTTTGATCCCCGTCGTCAGCCGTGTGTGCGGTGGGGACAAGATTTACGTCATCACGCGATCAAAGCACTCATCAAATCAAGTCTCAACAGAATTTTTTATTAAGATTTGAGCATTCGCTTCAAAATCTCAAAAGCTGCGAAGACCGGTAGAGATAGTTACTTATTTAATGTAATACCTTGATGACTCCATCCCGAAGCTTGAGAGCGCATCATCAACGGTATCATTAACCCCTAAAGCTCTTATTGGACAAGGGCTGTCGCTTTATTTACGAGAATTTCTTGCGTCATAAAAATTCAAGCGAATTGACATTTCAAGACAAAGACATCACGAGAGCTGAGGCACGATCGGAGGAATAATTACGCTTTGTTTAATTTGATCCAAATTGATCAAATTAAGTTTTGTAAAATCTCATCGTCATATCCACACGTGAGTCATTGTTATGTTTAGCTGACACAATCCAATTTAAACCAATGGACGAGTCTCGACGCTACATGATGTTTTTTGCCCGTTGACGACGCGATACTCATCTCAATTCGCACCAAAGTCGAAACGATAGGAACGGTAGGATTCGGTTTCGCTGACCTCGCTACTGTAGGTTTGTGATGCGCCGTTCGTTGAAATGGTGAGCGTAAACGGGATCGGCGCAGAGGTGAGAGCATCACATCGGGCAAACAAACTAACGACGGCTTGATAGTTGCCGACGGAAGCGGTGGAGGTTGGCCAAAAAATATTCTCGATCGGCACGGGCATCACGGTTTCGCATAAGGCATTGGCATCGACATCTAGCGTGGCTCCCGATGTCAGTTGTTGATTGTTGAAAAATACAACCTCTCCACCCGGTTCTGAGACGGCGAGATCGAGATCATCGCGTCCTGTCCAGCGCAGCGTGACTTGTATGTCACCGGTTCCCAGCTCTGGCGGCGCGAAGTTTGTGCCGCTGAAGGGCAAGTCCAGCAGGGTCTGTGAGTCGGGGTAGTAGCGAGCGTATTGCGTGATGTTAGGGTTGTGACGCCATTGGGTTCGATCGATGTCGATCGAGAGTAGCGGGGCGCTCTGACCGCCGTTTTGCCCCATCGCGACCAGGGAAATCCGGCTAATGGTGATATCCCGGCTAAAACGAGCGTCAATTTCGGCCTGAGCCATCGCTTCTGATCGTCGTACAAATTGCTGGTAGCCTTCGTCGGGATAGGCTTCGAGGCTGAGATTGGCACGGGCGGGAACCGCTTGGGCGGGAGGCATGAATGTCCATGTCCAGCGATCAAGAGGGTTATCGCGATCGGGGGCAACATTGAGCGAGATCGATAATCCTCCGAGGAGTGCCGCCGCTGTGAGCCGCGCGATCACCCGTCGGGTTTTTCGGGCTTTTTGGGTTTTCCCTGCCACACTCGCCATCACTGTCGTACCGCTACCGCTCATCACTGAATCTCCCCTCGAATAATCATTCTCACTCACGCGACGATCGCCCCCGAACCCCGTGCCGAACTTGCTTCAATGATCAAACACGTTCAAGCACGTTTCAGAGCCATCAGAGCCATCAGAGCCAATTTAGTCACGTACAGCTAGCCATCTACGGGACGTTATACAGCGGCAAAGAGTGCCGTGATCGGCTGGGAGGGCGCATCGTCGCGAGCGATGACTTCTACGATTTTATTCTCCGCTTCGGCACAGGAGAGCGCTTCGACCGTAATCTTGGCCACTTTTTGGCGGGGAATACTGCCCTCGGATAGGGCGTCAGCGGTTTCCATCACGATTTGGCGATCGTCATCGGCATCTTTCAGGCCGCCCGGACGCACGATCGTATAGGTCAAACCACTGGCTTTTACGTATCCTTCGGCTTGTTTTTTCCAAAACAGCACCAGCCAGAAGAGATTGAGGGGATGGAAGAAATTCGAGACGCACATCGAACTGACCAACACGAAATGCTTAATATTTTTCGCCTTGGCTCGATCGACGAGATTTTTGGTTCCGATGTAGTCCACGGAAAAAGGACCGAAGGCGTTGAAATCGGGGGTTGCGCCGGTCGCACAAATCAGGTCGCTACAGCCGTCTAGTGCCGCATCGATCGTCGCCAGATCGCAAACATCGCCGACCACGATTTCAGCAGATTCCGGCAGGATCGTGGCGCGATCGCGATCGCGCACCACCGCCCGCACGTCAATTCCACGCTGCACCAATTCCGTCACCACATGCCGTCCCGTTCGTCCCGTCGCGCCAAATACACAAACTTTCATCGAGTTTTTCTCCTTATACGCTCTGACGATATGCGCCCTTAAAATCCAGATTGAGTCCGGATTAAGTCCAGATCAAGTCCAGAGCTTCGATTTGAAATGAGCCTTTTCATTATGCGATGCTTGCCCATCGCGGTGGCGAACAGACTCCGTTCGCCTAGCTTCGATCGTGCCGTGTCTGAGATTCGGTGGCCAATTTGCCAAAATTCATGGCTTTCGTAGTTAAGGTGACGAAACCTAACGGGAGCGGCTGGTTTGATGGAAATATGCCAAAGATGTATTAGAGATTTTCGGTTTCATCGAGGCTTTGACCTTCAAACTTTGGGTTATCGATCAATTGAACGACTCTCAAGCTGGCCAAGCAAGCTATCGTAAAACCAGCATCTTTTAATCGTTTTCAGTTACCCTGCCGGACACGATGCCGTCTCACACGTTCTGCGGTTGCATTGCCCATCATTGCCAATCGCAAAAGTCACCTTGATCGCCCTTTGCCTCTCGCACACGTCTAGTCTATGCTCCCTCAGGTTGCCGGTAAGCCCGATCCCGATACAGATCCCATCTGGTTTCACAGTCAGTTCAGCGGCTGCATGGAAATGTACGCCAGTTCTGATCGCGTCGCGGATTATCTCGATCGCCATGAAGGTTGGTTTCGGCGCTGCGCCCAGCCCATGACCGCCGAGCCGGTAGGCGAAAATGGCTACATCTTGACGATCGGGCGTTTTGGGGCGCTGGGCTACTACGTCGTGCCGCAAATTGGCTTGGAATTGCTGCCGCAGCGCGATCGGGTTTATCGCATCGAAACGATTCCGATTCCGGACTACACGCCACCGGGTTACGAAGTTGATTTTCAAGCCGAACAAATCCTGGTCGATGCGACGCCCGATGACGGCAGCGGCTTAGAAGTCACCCGAGTGGAATGGGAATTGGATCTTAAGGTCGGGGTTTACTTTCCGGGATTTGTCCGCAATTTTCCGCTTAACCTGATCGAAACCACGGGGCATAATTTGCTGGTCACGATCGTCAAGCAAGTTTCGCGGCTGCTGACGCGAAAAGTTCAGGAAGATTTTCACAGTCATCAAGGTTCAAGCTATACGCAGCAGTTCCGGACGTATTCCAGTCGTCGCCAGAGTTTTTATTGCGAAGCCAAGCCGATGTTTCAGGCCGTGACTGATTCTGAAGCGAGCTAGAGCGTTCATAATATTTGCCCAACGATCGCCCAGCAATCGCCCAACAAGAAGGGTGCAACTCACACCAAAGATCGCAATTGATCGGGAATCATCACGGGTTGTCACTACAGGTCGTCATCGCAGGATGGCCAGACGGATGACAGGCCGATTTTTAGAGGACGATAGAACTTTAAAAAAATCGTCGCGCCGATCGAGTAGGATGCAAACTTGCAGCAAGTGCCGATCGTGCGCTTTGCAGATTTTTCTATCTTTTTTACGTCTCCGATGAGTACAACCTATAAAGTCGAGCTGTCCTATAACGGCACAGACAGTCAGTTTGAAGTGCCGGAAGGGGTGACCGTGTTACAAGCCGCCCACGATGCCAAAGTGGATTTGCCGAGTTCCTGCTTTGCGGGCGTCTGCACAACCTGTGCAGCGCAAATTCTCGAAGGGGAAGTCTCGCAAGAGGAAGGCATGGGCGTGAGTGCCGAGCTTCAGGCGGAAGGATATGCCTTGCTCTGTGTCGCTTATCCGAAATCGGATCTGAAGATCGTGGGCGGCAAGGAAGACGAAGTCTATGATCGACAGTTCGGCGCTCAATAAAGAGCCGTCAATCCTCGTCTAGGGGAATGTAATCGAGGTGCGATCGTGGCGAAATGGCCAGTGCTCATGCTTCGATTACATCCACGTTCGACATCCAGACTTGACATCCAGGCATGAGACCGGCAACGCATTAGGCTTCGCTTAACACCTGACGCAGTGCGGCCAGCAACAGCGTCACATTTTCGCGACGACTGTTGAAGCCCATCAAACCGATGCGCCATACCTTGCCGCCCAGCTCACCCAGGCCGCCCGCCACTTCGATGTTGTACTCCGTCAGCAAACGACGCGCGATCGCCTTGCCATCGACACCATCGGGAATACACACCGTTGTCAGCGACGGTAAGCGAATGTCGCGATCGACATAGCACGACAATCCCATCTCCTCCAAACCACTCCAGAGCCGATCCGCCGTCTCCTGATGTCGCTGCCAGCGAGCTTCTAGCCCCTCTTCCGCGATCAGCTTCAGCGCCATATACAGGCCGTAGTTCATGTTGATCGGAGCCGTATGGTGATACGTCCGCTCGCCGCCCCAATATTGACTGACCAGCGACATATCGAGATACCAGTTCGCGACCGGCGTTTTGCGACGCAATAGTTTTTCGACCGCGCGATCGCCCAACGTCAACGGCGCAATCCCCGGCGGGCAGCTCAGACACTTTTGGCTACCGCTATAGGCCATATCAACCCCCCACTCATCCAGAAAGAGCGGCACGCCCCCCATACTCGTCACCGTATCCAGCAACAGCAAACAATCAAACTCACGGCACAGCTCGCTGACCCCTTCAAGCGGCTGACGCGCCCCGGTCGAAGTTTCCGCATGAACCAACGCCAGGATCGCCGGACGATGTTCCTCCATCGCCGTCCGTAATTCCGACAGATCAAATGCTTGACCCCAGGGTTTTTGGATCGATCGCGTATCGGCTCCATAGCGCTTGGCCATATCGATCAAGCGCAAACCAAAATACCCGTTCACCCCCACCAGCACCACATCCCCCGGCTCGACCGTATTCGCGAGGGTTGCCTCCATCGCCGCGCTGCCGGTTCCGCTCACCGGAATCGTGAGCTGGTTCTCGGTTTGCCAGACGTAGCGCAGCAACTCTTGAACCTGGTTCATCAGTTCCAGAAAGCTCGGATCGAGGTGACCCACCTGGCGTAGACCCATGGCCTGAAGCACGCGCGGGTGAGCATTAGAAGGCCCTGGCCCCAATAACAGGCGCGGCGGCATGTCGAGATCCGGGGCATGGATGCGATGACGATCGCTAACGCGAGGCGGTGCAATGGCAATCATATTAATTAAATCTCAGTCTTAAAACTGTTCTAGGCGACGGCGTTTTTCTCGCTCATTTTCCCATACTCAAATCCCGTTCCGTGCGGGTATGGAATGGGAAGGCCCGATTGAACTTTTGTATCGAACGATGCCGCCTACACGGAGAACATCTCAACATCGCGATTGACGATCGCGGCGCGATCTATCCAATACTCGTAAAAACTGAGGGCTTAAGGTTCGCGCTAGTATTAAGTGAGGCGAAGTGAGTCCGTAATTTCCGATCATGCGGAATTCAGGCCGACGGCTGATTCCAGTCATCAACCGGTCATTACAAACGTTTTCATCACGAAAGCTTTATCTTCAGTTCAGTATTTATTGTTAGTTACGTCTTAGTTACGTTGGGAAAACGCAAAAATGATGTTGACACTTGCGAGCTGTCTCCTTGGATTTAGTCTAGCTCTACGATCGATGAAAATCCTGTTTGACCGTTATACGGAAGAACATAAGTATCACGCGAGCAATCCTCAATTTTCCGCAGAAGATTTTCTCTGTGGCCGTAATAGCGTCGAGTAACGTTTCAGATCGGCTCGATCGCTTTTTTCTCTCACGATTTACGATCGCCGCACGTTAAAGCAACACCATTCGCCACGCTTCCATAATGTGGCAACGATCCAGCCATTTTGCTCCAGTACATCCGCCATAGCCTTCGCCTGTTCGAGCAAAATTCCGCTAAAAATACCCCAGGTGTTTGGCCCGAGGAGCGGCCCCATTTTGGGAATTAAATCGACGATAATCTCCGCCAAGATATTACAAAGAATGCCGTCTACGGGCTGTGATTGCGAGAGTTCGATCGCCCGTTCGACGCTGCCGACGCCGGAAATAATGCCGTCGGGCGCAATGTGATTCGCGGCCTGACTGCGCTCCGTTGCGGTGATGGCGAGCGGGTCGGTATCGACGGCGTAGACCTGCTCTGCGCCGAGCAACATGGCCGCGATCGACAAAATGCCAGAACCGCAGCCAATATCCGCCAAAACCGACGGTTTATCGGGTGTAACTCGCATTTCTAGAGCTTCTAGGCAAAGCTGTGTGGTTGCGTGCGCTCCGGTTCCGAAGGCGACGCCGGGATCAAGAATGAGCGGGACACGATCGCTATTCTCCGGGGCTTTGAGCCATGCCGGAACAATGACGAGGCGATCGCCGACATTACTCACCTGCCAATGATCTTTCCAGCTTTTTGACCAGTCCTCTTCCTCGATCGGCGACCAGCGAACGGACGGAATCGGACGCTCAAAGGCGATCGCATCCTGACGCAACCACAGGGATAACGTCGCTAAGTCGAGCATTTGGGACGTGAGCTGCGGCAAATAAGCACTGATCAGCACGGTCTCTTCCTGACGCTCGCTGGCCATGCCCTTACAGCCGAACTCCTCCAACCGCCAGAAGATCGTTTCTTCGAGGCTTGAATCGGCCACGATCTGAATTTCCCACCAGCTATTGGTCATGGGTTTGAGGAGGAGACTTTAAAGAGAAAGGAGACTGGGGATCACGGCAAAAGCAGTCCGTTGCAGTGTCTTTGGGATGCATGAAGCCCATTTATTTTTATCGCGCGGGTATATGGCCGACTTTACAGGCCACATACCCACGCTTTCACCAGCAAATCAAAATGAGGCTTTCACCGTCATTTTAGTGATTTTCGGCTTCCGTGATTTCAGCTTAAAGCGTTACGGTATAGGCTTCGGTAATGCCTGGAACCTTGAGAATTTCCTGCAAAATTCCATCGGGGAGTACGTCATCGAGACTGAGTACCATGACGGCGTCACCCCGCACAATTTTGCGACCGACCTGCATACTGGCAATGTTGACATTAAAACTGCCCAGTAGCGAGCCAATTTTGCCAATAATACCCGGCATGTCCCGGTGACAGGTGAAGAGCATATTGGCGATCGGGGGAACATTCAGCGGGAAATCATCCACGTTGATGATGCGGATTTCATCGTCACCCATGAGTGCCGCCGTCACCGTATGCACGCCCAGCGACCCTGTGGCTTCGAGGTGCAGCGAGTCGGTGTAGTCGCGGACGGACTCATCGCGGGTTTCGATCACGTGAATGCCGCGCTCAGACGCTTCAATGCCTGCGTTCACATAGTTGACCCGTTCGCGCAGCGCCGGAGAGAGTAAACCTTTGAGCGCCGCAATGACGATCGGCTTACTGTCCTGTTTCGCTAGATTACCCTGCAAACGCACCGTGAGCGAATCCACGCGGCCACCGGCTAACTGGCCGACCATATTGCCGAGCACTTCGGCCATCTTGAGGTATGGGCGGAGTTTTTCGAGCGCTTCGGGATACAGACCCGGAATATTCACTGCCGATCGTGCCGGTAAACCCAGCAGCACATCGCGAATCTGCTCGGCCACATCAACGGCAACATTGACCTGTGCTTCTTCCGTCGATGCGCCCAGGTGTGGGGTTAAGACTAGATTTTTGCCTGCGCCGCGTAGGGGTGAATCCGCTTCGAGGGGTTCATTGCCGAACACGTCTAGCGCAGCACCCGCAATCTGACCATCGGCGAGGGCTTGCACGAGTGCGGCTTCGTCAATCAGACCACCACGGGCGCAGTTGATAATACGGGTCGTGGGCTTCATCTTGGCCAGCGCCTCCGCATTGATCATATTCGCGGTCTCTGGCGTTTTCGGCACGTGTAGCGTGATGTAGTCCGCTTCTCGGAAGAGCGTACCCAGTTCTACAAGGCGACAGCTCATCTGTTCCGCACGTTCCGCCGAAATATAAGGGTCATACGCGATCAGTTTCATTCCCATCGCTTTCGCTGCCTTGGCAACATGGGAGCCGATTTTACCCATTCCCACCAGGCCGAGGGTTTTCTTGTAGACCTCTGTACCGATGTAGGCTTTGCGGTTCCACTCGCTGGCTTTAACGGATGCGTTGGCCGCTGGAACGTAGCGAGACAGCGACAGCATCATCGCCAGGGCATGTTCTGCGGCGGCGATCGTGTTGCCTTCCGGTGAGTTAACGACCACAACCCCCTGACGAGTCGCGGCGGCCACATCGACGTTATCGACGCCAACACCTGCGCGACCAATAATTTTTAGTTTTGTACCGGCTTCGATCGCATCCTTGGTGACCTGCGTTCCCGAGCGAATCATCCAGGCATCGTATTCTGGAGCGATGGCGACCAGTTCTTCTGGCGATAAGCCGATTTTGACATCAACCTCGGCAACTTGCGACAGGATATCGAGACCCGCGCGATCGACAGAATCAGAAACGAGAACTTTTGGCATGGTTTAAAGCGACTGAAGCGGAACGTTCAGGGAACGCGATCGAGGTTTGAATAAACGGGCTAGGTTGATTTCCGTGAGTGCAAGAGCTTGACCGATAGATTGTCTCGATCAATCAAATTACGACGAGCTTAAATCAGGACAGTGATCGCCCAGATTGTGGCGCTGAGACACCGAAAATAAGCGTCTTTTTCAGCATTCTCAAAAACAAAGATACCGATGCAAGATGATCGAAGTCCATAACGTTTCTTGCACGTACGCAACGCAACAAGAGCCGCGATCGTCTCCCTGAGATAGATATTGTATCGGCAAAGGTACCGGTTCTTGCTGACGAGACGGTAAGTCTTAAGCTAAAAATCTGGATGTGGATGTATCTTCAAGAATCAGTAATCCGTCGTCGTGCCAAAATCACGGCTTAACGTCGAGCCGCGAGTGTATACCCTCACAACTCCGTCCTAAAACCGTATCTGCATCGATATCATGTATCCGCGAATGATCAGGAGCCGATGAGATGACACACAGCACTTAGCAATCGGCATCATCACTATCGGGAGCAAGCATGTCTGAGAACTGATGCTCAAGCTCCATTCGCTGTTCCATCTGACGCAGGAAATAGCCCGTCATCATGGCCGACGCTAACATTCCCGCCATATTCTCGCGATCGGTGGCGATCTGCACGTTGAAACCCTCCGTTGGCAGGACTCCGACCAAACCTTGAACGTTACGAGAAATGATGTCCTTGATGTCCGGTGTCGCAGATTTTGCGACATGAGCCAACATTTCTGGGGATTGATGTTGCAAGTACATCAACAGTTGATTCCCCAGGTCTTTATCTGTTTGTGAAGCAAAAAAATCAGGATCGAAAACCATAAACTCTTTAACGCTGAGTGACTTCTGTACGCACGTTGTTTTCTTTCCTGTACTAGTGTAATACATCGCGCGTGAGCTGCCTTGCCTTTTTTATGCGGCAATTTCCGCAAAGTCGAGAGTTGCCCGTGGAGTTACCTGCGATCGGCTTGTTCGGAATGTACAGCCGCTACCGTAGACGGCTCGACATCATCCCGTAATTCTTCATGCATTCTCTATGGTTTGTGATGCGACCCAGAGTAAGGAAGCGTCCTCGATCGCATCACCATAGCTCGCCGATCACGCTTGGAAGATTGATACATCATCTTGACAAAACCAGTAATTACACTAGATTTGTCACTGCGTGGATTTGTACGTAAATTCATCAGGCTTGCCTGACATGTTTTCCTGAAGCTCAGAGTTTATACCTGAAGTAACGATAAGAGACACAACCAATATCCGTAAGATACCGCTAGATACCGCAGAAATTCCATTGCTGTAGAGTGCTTCCCCAGTATTCTTTCCTGTTGAGGATACACACGCTTGTATTAGGTGTACTAGACGAAATGTATTCAACGGAAGTTGAGTCTAAGCAGCTTTTTTTGATCGTGATGAGGTCGGTCGTGAAACGTTTAAATTATTCATCGAGATTGCACACAGACACAAAAATCTGGCAGGGAGTGCATGGATACTCCATGTCCGCTTTTGGCAAGAGTGGCGGTGATTTTCCCTACGGTTTTTTCTGCGGGTTAGTTGGCATGATTGGCCTTGGTTTGCTGAGTTGGACGATGTATGCCAAACATCAACAGGATCTTGCGGTGACGGATTGCATTGAGACTGAAACCCACCTCAATACCTCAAACGCTAGCTCACAGGATGCGCCTGACGGCGTTGAGGCGTATCACATGATTTCGGAGGAGCAGCTTAATCGAGCGAGTACAGTCTGTGAAATGAAGTGTCTTCGGGGTAATTTGTCTGGCTGTCCATAGGCAGATGGATACATAGAGCGGAGAGCGGAGAGCTGAGATCGGTTTAGTCGGCTACCAGGCTGAGTGGGCTGTTGTCGGCTTGGTCGCCCAACGCGTCAAGTTCGTCAAACTGATCGAGTTTCCACTCAGTTGTCATTGTGGAGTTGTGACTGGCGAGGGCAAGCTTCTCGATCGAGCTGGCTAACCGGAGTGCTTCGAGGGCTTGCTTACCGCCAACCGACGGCGGCTCACTACCCCGAATGCAGTGCATAAAGTGTTCAAGTTCGGCGTGGAGTGGCTCGATGTTGGTCGTGTGAACTTTTTCGATGAGGCCGTCCTGACGGTAGAGGACTTGGCCGTGTTCGGTGGTGTAGTTGGCGGTGGTCTGGCGGTGGATCAGGATGTCGTGGTTGAGGAAGTCGGCTTCGGTTAGGGAGTTGCGGCAGTGGGCGATCAGGGTGCGGCGCTTTTGGTGGGTGATTTTGCTGGCGGTTAGGGTCGCGATCGCGCCGTTGGCAAATCCGAGGGTGGCGGTCACATAGTCGAGATGGGAGGAGTCTGGAGCGCGGCTACCGCTAGCGGTGAGACGAATAATTGGCTCGGGGTTGAGATCGAGAACGAGGTCAATGTCATGAATCATCAGATCGAGCACGACGGAGACGTCATTGGCGCGATCGGAGTAGGGACTGAGCCGATGGGCTTCGAGGGCGACGATATCCTCGGTGGCGAGAACTTTGCTCAGTTCTTGGAAGGCGGGATTAAACCGTTCGATATGACCGACTTGGAGAATGCATTGCGCTTCGGCGGCAGCATTGACTAAAGATTCTGCTTCGTGAATACTCGCTGCGATCGGCTTTTCGATCAGCACATGAACCCCGGCAGCAAAGCAAGCTAGCCCCACTGGGTGATGCAACAGGGTGGGGACGGCAATACAAACGGCATCGACGAGGGGCAGCAGATCGCGATAGTCATCAAAAAAGCGAATGCGATAGCGATCGGCAATGCTTTGTCCGCGATCCACGCTGGTATCGGCCACGCCGACGAGCTGGACATCTTTCAGGAGGCTCAACACCCGCGTATGGTGCTGTCCCATATTGCCGACGCCGATGACGCCCACCTTGATTGGAGTGGGTGGCGGTGGGGAAGCTGTGGGGGATTTTAGGCTCACGTCAACTGTGCCGATGGCAATTTCAGCTCAAGGTCTACATTGCTTATCCTCGCCGGTCGCTGTTGTCAGTTTTGCTGGCCGTGTTGGCGGTTGGGCGATCGTTCAAACGTTACAGACCGTGAAGCTAGGCCGATCGTATCACAGTGTTTCCGTGTGTAACGCCACACACGCGAAATGCTGGAGTGTCTGACAGGATACAGCGGAGAATTTCCCCTTGATGGCGGATTGACCCACAAACAAAGAGGTCGATCAAAATCGACCTCTCAAAGCAACGGGTACAGCTTGACATGCTCCCCGGACTTTAAGTCCGAGGATTTTAAAGCTAGGCGAACAGGCTAGGCTGCTGCTCTACTTTGTGGCGTGAACCAGGACGACTGCGATCGAGCTGCGATCAGGTCGAACAGTCGCGAAGACGAATCCTTAAACGGCTGCGAGTTCTTTCGTCGCAGGGCGGGTGCTGTTGCGAATGCCTTCGATCGCTTCCGCATAATCCGGCGCATTGAACACAGCGGAACCGGCGACGATCGCGTTTGCGCCCGCTTCAAGCACTTCCCAGGTGTTATTCACCTTGAGGCCGCCATCGACTTCGATCCACGGATCGAGACCGCGAGCATCACACATTTCGCGCAGTTGACGCACCTTGTCCACCGCCGACGGGATGAAGCTTTGGCCACCAAAACCAGGGTTGACACTCATGAGCAACACAAGGTCGCACAGTTCAAGCACATGCTCGATCATGCTGAGGGGCGTGCCGGGGTTAAGGACGACACCGGCTTGTTTGCCGAGTTCGCGGATTTGACCGAGGGTGCGGTGCAGGTGCGGCGAAGCGTTGTGCTCAACGTGGACGGAGATGATATCCGCGCCCGCTTTGGCGAAATCTTCGACGTATTTTTCCGGCTCGACGATCATCAGGTGAACATCGAGGGGTTTGTCGGTGAGCGGGCGGATCGCTTTGACGATCATCGGGCCGATCGTGATGTTCGGAACGAAGCGACCGTCCATCACGTCAACGTGAATCCAGTCCGCGCCTGCTTTATCCACGGCTTGAATTTCTTCGCCGAGTCGGCTGAAGTCTGCCGACAAAATGGATGGGGAAATAACCGTTTTTTTAGTGCTTGCCATACCGCTGCTTCTCCTACGTCTTTGTTATTTTTGCTACAGTTTCGTTTATAAAAGTTTATCAAACCCTGGCTGTCAAGGGGGAAAACAAACGAATTTTTTGGCGGTTTTGGCGGATATACACCGATAGGCCGTGTAGCTAACGTGAATTTGCGATCAATTTTGATGGTTTTGGTTCGAGAATTGAGATTTCAAGGGGTCTAGACTCTGTTGATCCTTCGGCTGCTTGGTCGGATGACTTTGATTTATTTTGATTTTGGAACACGGCTTGATCAATACCGGAATAATCCGTAAGTCCGACGGTTTTGAAGGGTTCTCGCTAAGATTGCGGTAGCGCTTATGATCGTTAACCTCGCTGAATCTCGGATTCTGAAGATCTGAAATAGTAGAAGATGACAGTGGAAGAACGATCACGATCGCGACGCCCTCGTTTGACGATTTACCCCATCCCTCACGCTCTGATTTTTATGTCATCACTCGATCGTCATTTTTTACGTCCCCTGACATTAGCGGCTCTGAGTGCGATCGCCTGTATCGTCACCGGAGAATCGCGTAGTGTGGCCTCCTCCGTCTCGATCGAAGCCGATGGCATTGACGCGGCTCGTCTCCACGAGGAATACAACCTCCTCGGACGCAAAATCGGGATTGGCCAGGTCGAAATCGGACGACCGGCGGTGTTTGGTCTGGATAAAATCCCCGCAGACCAAGCAACGAATCCGGCAGGCGTATTTATCGGTGAAGACCGTGCCGAGTCGGAAATAGCGCTAGATGGTCACGCCCAGGGTGTCGCGAGCGTGATGATTAGCGGATTTAAGGAGCGGATCGGAGTTGCACCCGGTGCGCAGCTCTATTCGGCGGGAGCGGTGTTTGAGTCTGGAGCCAGCCGTCAGGCGCGGGAATGTTTAGCGACGCAAACCGTGGCGCAGCAAAATAGCGGCGATGTGCGATCGATTAATTTCAGCTTTGGCGAACCGCTAACCCTCGACTCACGACGGCGCGAGGCGGTACTCGACGGGAATGCGCTGCTAACGCTCTGCATCGACTGGTCGGCCAATGCTCATAACGTGCTGTACGTGATTGCGGGCAACCAGGGCTACGGCGGTATTTCCATCCCGACCGATCAGTTTAACGGCATGACGATCGCCTCTAGCCGTCGCGTGGATGGCGTGTACAGCCGGATGGATACATCCAGTCTGGGGGGAGCGTTTGACGGAGCCTATAGCAGCTTGGTGGGACTGGAGACCAATACCGGCGGGCGACGCTTGATTAGTCTGCTCGCGCCGGGACGGGATGTTTCGCTGGTGAGTGCGGGGGGCAATGTGTACGAAAGTACAGGGACGAGCTTCGCGGCTCCCCACGTGACGGCGACGGTGGCGCTCTTGCAGGAATACGGCGATCGGCAAATTGCTGCCGGTCGCTGGAGTATTGATGCCCGCCGTCATGAAGTGATGCGGGCGGTATTGCTCAATTCGGCGGATAAGTTGGCCGATCGCGGCGATGGTCTGGCGTTGGGCATGACCCGCAACGTCAAAGATAAATGGGGGCAGGTGTGGACGGAGTCGAATGCCTACCGCGATCGCGCCGTACCGCTGCAAGACGACATCGGCGCGGGACACCTCAATGCTTATCGGGCGTATCAACAATTTGCCGCTGGCCCGAGTGCTGCCGAAAGCGAGGCCGGTGCGATCGGCTGGGACTATGGCTCGATCGGTTCCGCCGCTAGCGCGGGGATGGTGCAGGACTATCCGATCGCCGAATCTCTAGAAGCTGGAAGCTTCTTCTCAGCCACACTCACCTGGACACGTCAGGTCGATCTCAACGATGCCAACAGCAACGGCATGTTTGACGAAGGCGAAGACTTTACCGGCCATAATCTCGACGACCTGGATTTATATCTTTTGCCGATCAGCAGCGATCGGCTCGAAGATGCAGTCTGGTCGTCCGAGAGCAAAATCGACAGCGTCGAGCATATTTTCCGGGCTATTCCCAGCACCGGGCGCTACAAGCTGCGGGTTGTCCTCGCCCAGCGATCGAACGTCAAAGCTCCGAACTATGCCCTAGCGTGGTGGGGTATCGCTGCCGATTAAGTCGATTAATCGACTCATGAAGACCCCATTAGGAGATGAGCTTTAATGTAGCTAGCGAAATTCGTAAAATATTGAGATATCAAGAGTTATAGAACCGCTAGAGCGACGAAAACAGAAATCTCCGGAGAAAGTGAGCTAAATTCTTAAGTAAGCATCATGCAAAATGTCAGGTGCTTGTTTTTCTTCGATCAGTTGCCCCATTGGCCGCAACTCACGTCGGAAGCGATCATTAAGCATGATGACAAGCATGATCAAAAAACATCATTTTCATTTGAGGATATTCGATCCGAGAATGTTCGACCTGTTGAAGATGTTCACGAACATGCCGAACCGATGTAGCCTGATCTGCTACGGCTCAGACTGCTCCATGGTTCGCCTCCAATGTCTACCGCGATCGCGCCAATGATCGCCCCCTTGCCCCCATATTTAGAACCGCGAAAGCCTCCAGCTTTCGTAAGCTACTTCTTTCAT
Source organism: Geitlerinema sp. S16 (assembly GCA_011390275.1). Taxonomy (GTDB): domain Bacteria; phylum Cyanobacteriota; class Cyanobacteriia; order Cyanobacteriales; family Geitlerinemataceae; genus RDYZ01. The sequence goes on along the minus strand of JAABST010000037.1, from coordinate 17,061 downwards.
GACGAATTCCGCCAATTCATCAGAATACGTCACCCCTAACTGGGAAGAAGCAGCACCAAAAGCATCTTCAGAGCAACCTATCGAATCTAACGCAACCCACAAAACCAACGACACGCAGGCAGCATCCAGTAACACCGAAGCCACGATCGCCTCACCGAAGGCACATTTGTTACTGGTCGATGATAATCCCGACAATCTGCGCCTGCTGTCGCGGATGTTAACGCGCAAACAGTACACAACCGAGCTGGCCTCTAGTGGTCGTGAGGCGTTATCGATCGCGCGATCGATAACGTTTGACCTCATCTTGCTGGACATCACCATGCCGGATATGGACGGCTATGAAGTGTGCCAGCGCCTAAAGGTAAATCCGCAAACGCGGGAGATTCCCGTCATTTTTATCAGCGCCCTGAATGAGGTGATGGATAAAGTTCGGGCGTTTGGTGCGGGCGGTGTCGATTACATCACCAAACCGTTTCAGTTTGCCGAAGTCCTAGCACGACTCGAAAATCACCTCACGTTGCAACGACTTCAGAAGCAACTCGCGGATCAAAATGAACGCCTCCAGGCGGAAGTTCAAGAGCGGCAGCGAGCGGAGCAGGCGCTACAGGAAAAGGAAGAGTATTTACGCCTGATCCTGAATAACATTCCACAGCAGGTGTTTTGGAAGGATACAAACCTGATCTTTCGCGGCTGCAATCAAAACTGGGCAGCGGCGACGCAACTCAAGCATCCTGAAGAGGTCGTGGGGAAAACAAACTACGATTTATTTTCGCCGCGCAGTGTGGCCGACACCTTTGAGGCACAGGATCGCGCCATTGTGGAGAACAATCGCCTGGTTCATATGGTGATCAAGAAACAGCGCACGGCGGGCAAGCCCGGTAAGCGCATGTGGATCGACATGAAGAAGCTGCCGATTCACGATGAGGAGGGTCGGGTGATTGGGATTCTTGGGGTGTTTGAGGATATTACGGAACGTAAGATTGCCGAGCAGGCATTGCAAACGGAGAAGCAGCGCACGGAGCAGTTATTGCTCAATATTTTGCCGCAGGCGATCGTCGATCGCCTGAAGACGATCGACGGTTCGATCGCCGATCGTTTCGACGAGGCGACGGTATTGTTTGCCGATATCGTCGGGTTTACCAGCATGTCAGCCCAAATCCCGCCGACGCAGGTGGTGAACATGCTCAACGAGATTTTCTCGACCTTTGATCGCTTGGCCGAGCGTCACAAGCTCGAAAAGATCAAGACGATCGGTGATGCCTATATGGTCGCAGGGGGGATTCCGCTCGCCTGTACGGATCACGCGGAAGCGGTGGCGAATATGGCGCTCGATATGCTCTCGAAGCTCGATGAGATGCGCGAAAATATTGGCCTACCGCTGCAAATTCGGATTGGCATCAACACGGGGCCTGTGGTGGCCGGTGTGATTGGCGTCAAGAAGTTTATCTATGACCTGTGGGGCGATACGGTAAACGTTGCGAGTCGGATGGAATCGACGGGTGAACCAAATCGAATTCAGGTGACCGATGCGATTTATCAGCGTTTACACGATCAATTTGAGTTTGAGCCGCGTGGACTGATCCAGGTTAAAGGTAAGGGTGCGATGCAGTCGTATTGGTTATTGCGATCGAATTCACCGCAAAAGCAATTACCAGCGGATTGAGTATGATTTCGATTTAGTCGTCTAGCTGGGCATCATCAAGCTGTAATTCTTCCAGTGCCGCCAGGGTGATCTCTAGGCTGAGTTTGGCACGTTCAATCTTGGAAAGGTCATCCCAAGCCACATCTTCGCTCACCGCCGATCGCGCGGATTGATCGCGCATCGCTAAGGCATAGGGTCGCGCGATCGTGCGCCAATCATCCGACGACCAACCCGCAATCGAACCATCTACACAGCTAATCAATTGCGCGATCGCCGCCTGGCCACTGCGCTCGACCTTGCCCGTTAGCGCGGCAGCTCGATCGATGATCGTGGTCAGCAGATCCGCCGGAACCCGATCCCCAAAGCGCTCACGAAGACGAGCCAGCGGTGACGTCACCTCGGCAGTATCGACGCTCGCTTTGTCCCAGAGACCATCAAGCGTCTGAAAAAATCGGGTGGCTCCGGCCTCGATCGCCTCCTCCGTCCAGCCCAGATCGCTATCGTCGATCGCCAGATCGCGATCAAGCTGTGGGTGGAATTCGAGCGACTGCCAAGCGTAGGGGGAGTCATCTTCGAGGTGAAGTCGATCGAGCAGGGCGAATTCAACCTGAGCTTTGACGGCGGAATCAGCGTGGTCGGGGGATGGGTTAGCCATGATTGAGATGCGATGCGCGTGGGGGGATGATCGGAGGATCAAGAATGCTATCGTTGCACGTTAGCCGAATACGTTAAGCGAGTGCCATAACTGAAAAGGGGACGGGCGATGAATTCGCGTATGCCGTTTTTTCAATTGTCCTATCCCTACTAAACTACAAGGTTACCTTTGAGTTTCCAGATGTTCATCAAAATTTTATTTGATGTGTTGTTTCGGATTGTTCTCACGCTCTGAGTTGTCACGGTTTGGGCATTCTTGGGAGGAGCGACGGGACATGAGTTTCGTGTCAGCCTCTAACATCACCCCCCAGACCCTCAATTCCAACCGATATCAATTTTTCGTCCATATCTGGATTGCAACGGAATTCCAACGCATTCCAATTCCAACCGGAGGATTTAAACCGACGCCGTCCGTCGCGCCGCGATCGGCATTCGCCAACCTGTCCCAAAGGCGCGATCGGTGATTTTCAGACCCGGAGCGGCCTGACGGCGTTTAAATTCGGCGCGGGTGACGAGGGCGATGATGCGCTCGACGGTGGCGCGATCGTGTCCGGCGGCGATGATTTGGTCGGCGGATTGGTGGCTGTGGACGAGGCGATCGAGGATGTCGTCGAGGGTGTCGTAGTCGGGTAGGGAGTCGCTGTCGCGCTGGTCGGGGCGCAGTTCGGCGCTGGGGGGTTTTTCGAGGACGTTACGCGGCACAAGTTCATGATTACGATCGCGATTAATCCACTCACACAGCGCATACACCCGCGTTTTCGGCACATCGGCAATCACCGCCAAGCCGCCATTCATATCGCCATAGAGCGTGCAATAGCCGACCGCAACCTCGGATTTATTGCCCGTGGAGAGTAATAAATAGCCGAATTTATTGGCGATCGCCATCAACAGCGTGCCGCGAATCCGTGATTGTAAGTTCTCCTCCGCGACGCCCGGTTCGGTTCCGGCGAAGAGCGGGTCGAGGGACTGATCAAAGCCGTCCATCATCGGCGCGATCGGTAGGGTTTGGGTTTGGATGCCGAGATTTTCCGCCAGGGCGATCGCGTCATCGACCGAGGCTTGGGACGTGTAGGGCGACGACATCAGCACGCCGAGAACGTTTTCCGCGCCGAGGGCTTCCGCTGCGATCGCCGCCACCAGGGTGGAATCGATCCCGCCACTCAGCCCCAAAACCGCCCGCGAAAATCCACATTTGCGGGCATAATCACCGACGCCCAACACCAGCGCCGCCCAAATTTCGGCGTTATCGTCGTCGGGGTAGGGCGCGATCGTCGTCGGTGTGGGGGTTTGGGTTTGGGTTTGGGAATCGATCGCGGCGCCGATCGCGTCGGTTTGGCAGTGGGCGGCACGGGCGATGATCGCGCCGGTGCGATCGACCACAACACTATTGCCGTCAAAAATCAGGTCATCGTTGCCGCCGACCTGGTTGGCATAAAAAATTGGCAGGCTGTAACGCTGGGCGGCGTCACATAACATCGCTTCGCGGAGTGCCTGTTTTCGCAGGGTATAGGGTGAGGCGGAGAGGTTGACGATCGCATCGACGCCCGCTGCGGCGAGGTCGGCGATCGGGTTAACGCGATAGTTGCGCTTGCCCCAAAAGGCTTCGTCATTCCACAGGTCTTCGCAAATGGTCACGCCGATCGTCTGGGTTTGCCCTGCGGCTTTGAGCGTAAACATATTGCGCGTTACGTCTGCGTTCGGGTCTGGCTCGAAGTAGCGATTTTCGTCGAATACGTCGTAGGTCGGCAGCAGTCGTTTATGGAAGATTTTGGCGATCGTGCCGTGCTGTAGCAGCGCAATGCTGTTAAACAGGGCTTTGCCGCCTTCACGATCGGCGTCGGGATTGCGGACAGCGATGCCCACCAGGACGGCGAGTTCGGGCGGCAGGCGATGGGCGAGATCGCGGACGGTGGTGTCCATCGCGTCGATGAAGCTGGGGTCGAGCAGCAGGTCGCGGGGGGGGTAGCCGCAGATGGAGAGTTCGGGGGTGAGTAGGAGGGCGCTGTCGGCTGTGTTTTGGGTGGCGTGCTGGGCGGCGGCGAGGATGCGATCGGCGTTGCCGCTGAGGTCGCCGACGGTGGGGTTGAGCTGGGCGATCGCGATGTTCATGGCCGATTTAGCGGGGGGCTGCGGGGTTTGTTCTAGTTTACGCGGGGGATTTTGGCTCGGGCGATCGTGGGGGGATCATGATTTGCGTATTGGGTGCTGTGGTGGTGCAGAGCGTTGAAGCGATAGACAAGTCGTAATTAATGTCAAAAGATTCTTGGTGAAGTGCAACACACCCGAAAACGAAGAGAGTTGTTGCCAAGGCCGATCATCAGAGGCTTTACCACGAAAGATATAGAACTCTTACACAAGATAGTATTTCCGTACTGATTTCAGACTGTAACTCACTCATTCGTATAACCACGCAGCTTGCTTGTTGATCAATCACTAAACTTTACGTAGTCTTCATAGAAAATCCCTCTATCTTTACGTAATCTTCATGAGGCGATCGGGAATAACTATTATTCTGGTGTGTACATGAGGTCGGGACTCAATGATGTCGCCTCAATATTTTTGCGGAGAAGAGACTGTGCGAGACCTTGAGAAGGCGCAAAATCTAAGTGGCATTATGCTGGTTTGTGCATGTATGTTTGCGCTAGGAACGTTTGGGCTTGCCAGTGCCATCCATCACCATCAAGGCTTGGATGAGGCAACGGATGGCATGGTCTCGTTTGAAACGCTGCAAGATTGTGAACAGCAAACTGAGATTGAGGTCGCGGCACATTTTGATCAAGAGGTACGCAAAAATATCGTCGAGTCGTTTTGCACTAAAAATAAAAAATCTGGGTTAATTCGCGATATTCCGGTGTCAGCGGCTGGAGTTACCGCCCCCTGAGGACAACGAGTTTCTGGAAAATTGTGACGGTCAGAGCAACACCATTTTGGCTAAAGATGTGCGTTTGGTTGGGTGTTCAATTCGAGTTTTTTATCTGCCTAACTCTTCAAAAGTAGATGTGTTAATCTTTGGGGACACAACCCTAAAGCGCGTCGTCTCTTTACGATCATGAGTAAGGTTCTAGTCCTTAACGCGTCCTACGAACCGCTCAACATTACGAACTGGCAGCGGGCGATCGTGCTCGTGATTAAGGGAAAAGCCGAGCAAATCGAACACAACGGGCGATTTATCTATCCCGATGTACCGCTCCCAACCGTGATTAGACTGCGGTACTACGTGCGTCTTCCTTACAAAGAAATTCCGCTCACACGACGCAATGTGTTTGCTCGTGACTGTCATACCTGTCAATATTGCGGCTGTACCGGCGATGATTTAACGCTCGATCATGTTTTTCCCCGATCGCGTCGCGGTGGCGATACCTGGGAAAACTTGGTGACGGCCTGTGTGCGCTGCAACGTCAGGAAGGGGAACCGTACGCCCGAAGAAGCCGAGATGCCCCTCGCGCATCAGCCACGTCGCCCCCACAGCAGCCTATTTTTTGAAGTCAGAAAGTACTTACGCAGTGGTTCACATCCCGAGTGGCAAAAGTACGTCATTGGCAGTGAATAAGCTGCGTGTGAAGTAACGCAACAGCCGTTAAAACAGCGTAAGCAATAAAACTTAAAGAGATTCACCGGACGATCGCGAGAGTGCGGTAGTAATCTGGGTACTAATGCCTTGGCAGCGGTCAGGGAGCGGGTTTGCGTCCGTTCGCACGCGGTATGGCTCGATCGTTCCGATTCATGGCGATCGTGTTACGCGATGCCGATCGGTCGAACGTTCCACTATCCTGGCATTTTATCGATCAGCCTCATTAATCATCGGAAAACGTAAATTATGTCTATTAAACGTGGTGCGAAAGTGCGGATTCTCCGCAAAGAGTCCTACTGGTATCGCGAAGTTGGCACTGTTGCAACAGTAGACCAAAGCGGCATCATCTATCCCGTAATTGTCCGTTTTGAAACGGTTAACTATAACGGCTTTAGCGGTTCCGCTGGCGGTATTAACACCAACAACTTTGCCGAAAACGAACTCGAAGTCGTCGGCTAAGATACGTCGGCTTGCTTGCAATTATCAGCTTTATTTTGTTAACGCGCGGCTTTGGGCTTGCGCGTTTATTTTTGCGGATTTGATGTTGTATGGAATTGTGTGGGTTTGGTGTCGTGGGTTTAATTTTGATGTTTCTCGGTCTTGACGATCATGCCTGAATTGCCTGAAGTTGAAACGGTGCGACGAGGTCTCGAAGCGAACACGATCGGCTATCGGATCACGGGCGGAGAGGTTTTGCTCGATCGAACGGTGGCGTATCCAGAGACGAGCGCGGCGTTTCTCGCTGGACTATCGGGCGCGACGTTTCGCCAGTGGCGGCGACGGGGGAAGTATTTGCTCTCGGATTTGGAGCGAGCCGATCGGACGACCTGCGGCTTTGGGGTGCATTTGCGCATGACGGGACAGTTGCTGTGGTGCGATCGCGCTGCACCGTTACAGAAACACACGCGTGTCCGGCTGTTCGTAGAATTAGATCACGTGGAGCTGGATCGCGTGAAATTGAATCAACCGGATCAATCGGATCAATCGGAACAACCCATCGACAAGGTCGATCGCGAGGATCGTCCTCTTGAGCGTGAGCTGCGTTTCGTCGATACGCGGACGTTTGGGCAAATGTGGTGGATTCCAGCCGGGATAGCCGAGCCGGAGATCGTGACGGGGTTGTGCAAACTTGGGCCGGAGCCGCTTTCAGAGGAGTTTACGGTGGCCGCTTTTGCCACGGCCTTGGCGCACCGCAAGCGACCGATCAAGAATGCGCTGCTCGATCAGTCGATCGTCGCAGGTGTCGGCAATATCTATGCGGATGAGGCGCTGTTTCTGAGCGGGATTCGATCGACAACGCTGTGCTGTGACCTCGCGCCTACGAACATCGAGGCACTCCGCCAAAATATAGTGCGCGTGCTGAATGATTCGATCGCCCTGGGCGGCACAACCTTTAGCGATTTTGTCGGCGTGACGGGAACCAATGGACGCTACGGCGGGATCGCGCGGGTCTACAACCGCACAGGGCAGCCCTGCTCGGTGTGCCAAACTCCGATCGAGCGGGTTCGCTTGGCGGGGCGATCGGCGCATTTTTGTCCGCAGTGTCAGCCCAAATGTTGACGAATTCAGTACGATGGATCGTGCCTACCGTTGCGGGCGATCGTGCTGTGGTAGGCAAGGTTAACCGATACCATTCGTCAAATATCTCGACAACGTCCTTCATTCTGAATATCATGGCAGACCCTACCGCAGCTCAGAAACCCACGCCGCTCAAGCGTGGCTCCTTCGTCCGCGTTGTGCGCGAACAGTTAGAAAACAGTGTCGAGGCAACGGCAAGCGACACGCGGCTACCGTCATATTTGTTTGAAACACGCGGCGAAATCCTCGAAGTGGAGGGGGATTACGCGCTGTTAAAATTTGGCGCTGTTCCGACGCCAAACATGTGGCTACGTCTCGATCAGCTCACGACGTTTTAGTCGATATCTCAGAACATTTAGGGTGAGTATCCGTAGGGTGGGCAGTGCCCACCACGGTTAACCCACGAATCCGTATCCGTTATGGTGGGCAATGCCCACCCTACTGGCGCTATTTTAGGTGGGTCGCTCCACTAGTAAGACTTCTAATCCATTATTGCGATGGAGCCAAAAACCCGATTGCGGCGCTAGAATTCGGCAGTCCAGGCCGTTAGACCATCGGCTTGTAAATCGCCGACGAGCTGATCCGCACGCCACCGATCGCGAAACACTCCCGCCTGGATCGCCTCGCGCCCGTCAATCTGCGTCGTAAACGCGCTCCCCGCGATCGCCCGAACGCGCTCAAGACCAACGCTCGTATCAACCAACACGCGATAGCGAACCTGTTGCGGGGCAGACGAGAGAGAGAGACCGGGCGGAATATTATCCAGGCTGGCCGAGATCGAAGGGGGAGGGGGTAATGCGCCACCTTCACCGATGGGCGGATTGGGGTCTGGAACCGGCAGCGGAATCAGGCCAGGAATACTCGTCGGGCGTGGTTGCGGCCAGGTTGGAGAAACGTTGTTCGGTGCGTAGGCGAGGGGGAGATTGGCGCGATCGAGCGGCTCGATGGACGCACGGATCGGGACGGGAGCGGGTCTCGACATCGCTGTCTCGCTGGCGATGATGTTCGAGTCAGGACGGGCGATCGGGTTGGAAGATGTGGCGGCAGGATTGACGATCGGTGGCGGTAGTTCGCTCGATGCGATCGGGGTAGAGCGTTCGAGTGCGTCCCAGCGTAGTAGGGTCGTCGGCGTCCCGGATGTGGTCGCAGTCGAACGGGAAGCCGCCGCCGTGTTGGTGAAATCGGTGGCGGAAGATGTTGGCGTTCCCCAGGCGACAATCGGCGCTGTGGAATTTGTGGAATTCGCGGAATTCGCGGAACTTATAGAATTTGTGGAACTCGCGGCTAAATCCGCCTCGCTTGGGCGAGAACTGGCAACAGAATTCGTGACCGGACTGACGGTTGGCACACTGGGCGCTGCCGGTAAACGTCGGACACTGGTTCTCGCCGGAGGCGACGGGGCGATCGAGAGAACTTCGGTCTCAAACGAGCCGGTATTGCCGGTGTTGCCTGATGAACGCACACTGTTCGCGCGATTTTCGATCGGAGCGGCGAGATCGGGATCGAGGGGGAGCGATCGAGCCATCGTTGGATCGAGTTGGGCAGGAGCGCGGCCAGCCAAGGAGTCACTTGGGGTAACAATCGGCGGAAAACTCGTTTCAGCTTGCCAAGCGACAATTTCGCTGGGCTGGGATTGGGGACGGGGCTGGAGCGGGGGCTGAGCATCTAAACGTCGCGGCGCGGGAGTCGTGGAGCCTGCGTCACGCAACGAGGTCGGCGGAGTGGCTGCAACGATCGCCGGTTCGGCTTCGATCGCGAAGTAGCCGATCGATTGGTCGTTGCGACGATCGAGCTGATTATCCTGGAGCTGCGGCGTCGCGCGATCGGAAAACTCCAGATCCGAGCCGTCGTTATCATCAAACCGATTATTGAAAATATAGGGCGTGCCGTCATGGGCGACGATGCCATGACGAGCATTATCAACGATCGTATTCCCCACAATCCAGGGCATTCCCCCCGCCACCCAAATCGCGCTCCCATCGGGATTACGCACCGTAACGCCACTTAAACCCGCGCCATCAAACCCCAAAATCGTGACGCTTTGCTCGCCCGCCGTCGGCGTCATCAGCCAGCCACCCCCCACAATCTCGATCCCATCACCGCGACGATCCGGCTCACCGTAGACCGTGACCCCCGATCGCAACTGAATCGGAAACTGTTCGCCGCTCGTCTCGCTATATCGTCCCGGCGCAAGGACAACGATCGTATTAGAACGAGCGCGATCGAGCGCATGAGTGATGGTTTGAAACGGTTGAGCGAGGCTACCGTCACCCGTCTGATCGTTACCCGTCCGAGGATTGACGTGCAGCATTGTCGGTTCAATCGGGCTGGACGTGGAGTCGGATGCCGCGATCCGTCGAGCCGGATCGAGACGCAGCCGCGATCGCTCGGCGCGTGCATCCCGTTGCTCAACATTAGAAATCGGGTGAGCGATCTCCGCAGCATTTATATAGTCAACGCGGCCACAGGTCATCGCCATCACGCTAGCCACAACCATACGAGCATGGCGCGATCGTCCTTTCTTCGCCGTCGAGTCACCAAAGCCCACGTACTTCTGCCTCACTGGAGTCAAACACGATATACCGACCTCATCGATTCTAGATCATCCTTCCTGTGCGAATCGACCCGATCCAATCTGCCGATCGTCACCGCGATCCGAATCATCACGCCATAGAGATTTGCCAATGTCACCCAGAGCTAATAGTATCCGCCTTTCTTACGACTTGTGTAGACTTTCGCAGCATCCGCAAGGATAAAAAAGTTTATTTTCGTTTGTTTTCTCTGTCGGTCAGTACGTACAAAAACGAGTGAAGACAAAGCGATCCGTAAAATCTCTCTAGCTCTGGTATCGGTTGCGTTCAGCGCAAATAGGCACAATTCTGAAGATCTTCAGAATTCCAACAAACTCACATTACACAGACTCTCAGCACAGAAATAAAACATAGACTCAATCAGTCGTCTTGCTGAATGTGCTGGTTGAGCTGAGCGCTATAAAATCCAACACCATCTCTGTAATGACTTGCTGCTGCTGGATTTCAGACTTTGATCGAACTCACGACTGATCACGCTTTCCCTATACCGAGATATATGTCCATCATCAGTATATATACCTATCAAAAGTGAGCGATCGAAGAAATCTAAAAGGGGAAAATCTGGGGAGAGACGGGTCATAGAGCTTTAAGTTATAAAGCGTTGCAGGTCTTGACAGCCTTATTCTGAAATGTAGTTCCCCCGTCATACGTACAAATATCTCCTGTTTTATGAAGCTCCGATGAAGAAATTCACCCCTTTTCATAAAGTTTCCGTGAAGTACGTACTGAATACGGATCGTATTTAGTGGTTTCACGTATGATGAAATCACTAAGAAACGCCGACATAAGACCTGTAAAGTGCGTGGTTTCACAGGTTTACCCCTGGGATCATTAGATGTCGGCACGGAAATCACGGCTTAACTGATCAACAATTTTCCAGGAGATTTCAACTATGTCTATCAATTCAGGCTTGCTCCAAAAGCTCATTACTTTTGGCTTCCTCACCGCAGGAACGTTCGCGATGGGTGCGACAAGTGCCTCTGCTGCGTGTCCGACAAATGGGTTCAATAATGAATTTTCGCTAGATGGCATCATCAATGATACCGATTGTGATTTTCGACTTCCATCGGATACTTTCAATAATCTAGTTGATTCCCCAGCGACCGAGACTTTTTCAGTTGATGACTTCAGTAAATCTAAGTTTTGGCTAGAGTTTGAATTTGCCGGTGATGCTTCTGGGAATGAAGTTGGCGTCTATAAAGTCGGTGACACTTCTATAACGAAGATGTTATTTGCTGGCTCTGTTGAGTCCATTGATGAAGCTGGTTTGATTACGAGCAATCCTGGTAAAAACCGAAAAACCAAGGTTCACTCAAACTTTTTTGCTGGTTTTGGTTCTGATTTTGGTTTTTATCTTAAAAATGCAAAGACAGGCACAACCTTCTACTCAGAATCAGCGGAGAATAGTGACGGCCTAGACTATGCTAAAGTCTTCTTGGGTGACGGTGAAGCGAAATTTGATGTCAATCAAAATGGCGGAAGTCATGACTTCCATCTGTCTGACTTCATCATTGCTTTTGAAGACCGAGCAGAGGGAGAAAAGTATGATGATTTTGACTACAATGACAGCATTCTGTTCGTTCATCGCACTCCCGAAGATGTTCCTGAGCCTGCCACTCTCCTAGGTTTGAGCCTTGTCGCCGGAGCTTTTGGCGTCATTCGCAAACGCGATCGCAACTAGTTATAAGCACGAGTCAGGCAAACATGTTTGATTAAGCTTGGTCGTAATTCGATCAATCACACCTCGGATTCTCACTGTAGATCCGGGGTGTTTGTTTATGATATTGAAGAGCAATACAAAAAAGAAGGAGAATCGCCCGATCGAGCGATTCTCCTTCTTTTGGGCAGAGCCAATTTAACGGATATCTGAATAGATGACCTAACGAACCGCTTCAAGCAAACGCGAATAATAAAAGCTCGTGCTGGTCATTTCATCACGCTTCACCTTAAAACCATTTTTCTCGAAAATCCGCACGATTTTGGCTTCTTTATGCTGATAGGCTCGCGTGGTTTTGCTCGGTCCAGGGAAGAGTTCACCAACCTTTTTGAGTAGGGTCAGCATGGCCGTTTTTGGCGCAAAACTCAGCACGATACGCGACTCGGCAAGCTGGCATAGGCCGCTGATCATGCCTTCAATTTTATCGTCGGGATAGTGAATCAAAACGTCGAGACAAACAACGGTGTGATAGTTGCCAGTGATGGTTTCGAGATCCTGAGCGGCGAATTTTACCTTCGTTGTTGAGGGGAGTTCAGCGGCAGCGCGTTCCTGCGCTTCCTGCACCATCATTTCGGAGATATCGCTGCCGAACACCGTCGCGCCTGCTTTTGCGAGGGGAATGCTGAGGCTGCCGACACCGCAACCGGCGTCGCAGATTGAGATCTGGGGAAGGTTGCCGTCGGCTTCAAACCACGCTAGAACCTTATCGACGGTTTGCTTGTGGCCTTCGCGAATGTCGAGCTGAACTTTATTAACGTCGCCATCACCGTAGATGCGCCGCCAGCGATCGAAGCCCGTCGTGTTGAAGTAATCTTTTACGATCGATTTATCGTCAATAATAATCATGCGCGGTGCGAAAAATAGGTGGGCGAGGGGCGAACCCCCCTATATAAAAGGGACAGGGCTAGGTAGCCACGGCGTTGATATGAGCCTGCCATCGGTCGAAAAATGGCGAGACACGCTAAAGTCAAAACACGTCAAGACACTACGATATCTCACTTTTAATTGCGAGCTTTCACGTTTCATGTCGATCTTTATGTCGTTTTGTTACATTTCGGTGACCACCGATCGGTATATTCCGGCTGAAAAGCTGATCAATCCATGACAACCGCAAACTTCACGCACGAAACCCAAGCTCGCAAGGCAGACCATTTAAAAATTTGCCTTGAGGATGATGTGAATTGCCGGGAGGTCACTACGGGCTTTGAGCGCTTTCGGTTTAATCATCAGTGTTTGCCGGAGTTAGATTTTGATGAGATTACGATCGCGACACCCTTTCTGAGTCAGCGTCTCGATAAGCCGCTCGGAGCGCCGCTGTTGATTTCGTCGATGACGGGCGGAACGAATCGGGCGAAGACGGTGAATTTTCGGCTGGCGGAGGCGGCGCAGCGTTACGGGTTGGCGATGGGGGTGGGGTCGCAGCGGGTGGCGATCGAAAATCCAGAGTTAAATGCGAGTTTTGCGGTGCGATCAGTGGCGCCGAATATTTTGCTGTTGGCCAATATTGGCGCGGTGCAGTTGAATTTTGGCTACGGCTTGGATCAGTGCCGTCAAGCGGTGGAGAGCATCGAAGCCGACGCGCTAATTTTGCACCTGAACCCGCTTCAGGAGTGCGTGCAAACGCGGGGCGATCGCAATTTTTCGCGGTTGTTCGATCAGATTGCAGCGCTGTGCGAGGCGTTGCCGGTTCCGGTGATTGCGAAGGAGGTCGGGAACGGGATTTCGGGGTCGATGGCGCGGCGATTGTTGGATGTGGGGGTGGCGGCGATCGATGTGGCGGGGGCGGGCGGCACGTCCTGGGCGAAGGTGGAAAGCGGTCGGGCGATCGATCCGATTCAGCGTCGCCTCGGCGAAACGTTTGCCGATTGGGGTATCCCGACGGCGGACTGTCTTCAGCAGGTGCGGGCGGTGTCGGCAGATGTGCCGCTGATTGCGTCGGGTGGTTTGCGGACAGGGCTGGATGTGGCGATCGCGATCGCGTTGGGAGCCGATTTAGCCGGGATGGCGTCGCCGTTTTTGAAGGCGGCGGATGCGTCACCGGAAGCGCTGGATGAAACCATTCGCGCGACGATCGCCGAGCTGCAAACCGTGATGCTGTGTACGGGCTGCGCGACGTTGTCGGAGTTACGCGGCGAGGATGTATTGTTGAAGGTCAAGAATTGAGAATTGAGAATTGAGAGCTAACTAAATCGTCCCCAAGGAAAGCGCCGTGACGATCGTCCAGCTATCGAATGCTAGTAAGACCAGCGTACAGCCCAGTAAAATTAGATACATCCACGGTTGCGCCAAGGGTTTCACATCGCGCGTATCGATCGCCGTTTTTGCTTCGACGTACCGCACCAATCGCGCAAATCCAACCACACGCATCGGCAATAAATAGGCTCGATCGCGGGCTTTGCTGACGAAGTAATAGACCAAACCGCCCTGACCCGTCGTTCGAGGTTTGAGCGCCGTAATCTCCGACCAAGCTAGCGACCAGCCCGATCGCCACCCGCTGACCCAAGCCGGATAACCCACCGCAATTCCCTCCGTATCAACGGTCACTCGTTCGCTCAACACACCGATCAAAATCACCAGACCGAACACCAGCCCGATCGCCAAGGCCCAGGCCGGAACCGGCGCTGACGTCAACTGCGCTAAAAAGGGCAGTGGGATTGTTAGGCTGATGTAGAGACCGAGGAGCGTGATCCGTACGAGGGGCGAAATCTGAAACTGATCGCGATCGGGCAGAGTCTCGGGTGATGTCTCTGGTACTGCGGTTTTTGATTCGGTTGTTGATTCGGTTGTTGAATCAGGTGTCGATTCGGTTAGCTGTTCGGCGTTGGTCGGCGTCATGATAGATAGGGATGGCGCAGGGTTGACGTTCGGCGTTAGTTGGCGATCGTATCTTATCCGATTCTCCGAAACCTCAAATCGGGGTTGGCATAACAAAACCACGTAAACAACAGGTAAACTCACGTGCGATCCAAGCAGATTCATCAAACCTCGATCAAGTTTCTATCGTATATTCGGAAATTGAGGAATATATTTTGAAAGTAGATCGTATCCTCCCTAAGCTTCAGCGATCTATGCGTGACTGTCTTCGGCGAATCCCCCACCTACTTCGCGCTCGCCTGTCTAGGAAAATCGTTACCGCAATCTTTTTAAGCATTGTGGCGATCGAGACGGTTATTCTCATCCCCTCTGTCTACCGACGTGAGCAAGAACTGCTCGATCGGCTCGAAGAAATATCCTCTGCAAAAGTCACGGGTCTATTTCTCGCAGACCCCAAGCTCAACAAGAATCAAGCTCAACTGTTGGCACTGTTGCGTAGCCTGCCGCAGCTCCCCGACTCAACGATCGTGGGCGGGGTCGTCTATGACGCGAGTGGTGTATTCGTCACGCAATTTGGAGAAGCTCCCACTCTGTCATGGCCTGAAATCCAACGCTTTCAGGACAAAAAAGCCAAAAAACTCGATCGTCGCACCTACCGGTACGATGCCGAGTGGAACATGTCTAGCCTCCTGAGTGACGAAACCATTGTGCTGCGCCATGATGCTCGCTGGGTGAGGACGGAGTATATCTGGTTTATCGCTCGCATTGCGGGTCTTGTTCTGATCATTTCGATCGTTGTTACCGTCTCCACCGTCATCGTTCTCGATCGGCTATTAATCATCCCCATCCTGGCGCTGCGCCAAGATTTGCTCACAGCGGGGGAGGTCTTTAAGCACAACAATCCAGAAACCCATCCTCCCGAATTTGCCTCGGTGCATCTCTGCCGAAATGACGAGCTAGGTGATGTGACGATCGCCTTTGCCACAATGGTCGATCTCATTACCTCGGGTATCGACGAACTCCAGCGAGCGCAGCTTCAAATCGTCCACAGCGAAAAAATGTCGAGCCTCGGTCAGCTCGTCGCCGGAATCGCCCACGAAATCAATAATCCGATCAACTTTATCTACGGCAATATCACCTACGTCAGCGATTGCGCTCAGGATCTCCTCAGCGCGATCGCCTACTACCACGACCAGCAAACAAAGGTCGAGACACCCAACGATTCAAGCGAGACGGTGAAAGCGACTCCGCAATCAACTCACCGATCGCCCAATCTGCCAAACCCGCCCAGCACCTACGAACCCCCCGAACCCGAAGAACTGGAATTTCTGATCGAAGACTTGCCGAAAGTCTGCAATTCTATACGCATCGGCGCAGAGCGGGTGCGCGATATCGTCCTGTCACTGCGCAATTTTGCCCGACTCGACGAAGCCGAACTCAAGCCCGTGGACATCCATGACGGATTGGATAACGCAGTGTTACTGCTGGGGTATCGCCTCGAATCGACCCAACATCGTCCGACGATCGAGATCGAACGCGACTACGACGAACTGCCGAATCTAGAGTGTTACCCCGGTCAGCTCAACCAGGCATTACTGAATCTATTACTCAACGCGATCGAATCCTTTGATACGGATTCTGATCGTACTCAATCGGCAATCAAGCCAAAAATCACCCTACAGACGCGACAGCCCAACGAAAATCACGTTTCTATTTTGATTCGTGATACTGGCAAGGGCATGACGCCCGAACTTCAGGCGAAAATCTTCGATCCGTTCTTTACGACCAAGCCGATCGGACAAAACAAAGGACTCGGACTCTCGATCGCCGAGCGCATCATTACCGTGCAACATGGCGGCACAATCCAGCTTGAATCGTCTCCGAGCAGCGGCACAGAGGTCACGATCACCTTACCGATTCAACACAATTCAGAGCCTTAAACGAGTCATCATTCAGAAACTCCCCCCCACAGGAGACGAGTTCAACCTTCTTTTAGCTTCCTAACCGGGCGGCAAATACTTTTGCACCACGTCCCAGCCGGTATAGGTCACGATGACCAGCGCAACGCAGAGCGCAACGTCGATCGTGCGGTGAATCGCTCGGGAATAACGCCGATCGGGCGAAATGCGCAGCCCCGTGACTGCCGCCGCGATCGTCAGACCCACCACAGTCAGCCCCACCGCAAAATGGGGCGACTGGACGAGCGAGCCAAAATGCCCCAGCGTACCGACCAAGCCGATCGCCAAAAGAAACAACACCAAAAAAATAATCGCCGCACCGAGGATAAGGTGAACTACGCGCAGGCCATGCCCTACCTCCGGCTCGGCTGTGTCACCCAAATCCGTCGAACCCAGATTCGTCGCCTGTTCAACAACACGCGCACGCCAGCCAAGCCATAAGCCAGACAGGGCTAACAGGATATATGCCGCGATCGTAAAGCCCATTGACCAGGCCGCTGCTCGCCACAACCACAAAAAAGACGGGAGATCCAAGG
>JAABST010000036.1 GCA_011390275.1 Geitlerinema sp. S16 | reverse complement strand
CTACGCTGTGCTTATCTTAATCGCCTGCTCGCCTAAGCCTGAGTATTTCTGCTTATTGCATTAATGAGATGCTCCCGCTTGAATACTCTCATTGTCTTGGTCTGTGAATGTTGTGTGATCAGGATTTTCCGGGTTGAACTGTCACGAAAAAGGTTCAGGTAACGGACGATTCTCGGCCTGCTCGATCGCCTCTGCGGCCTCTAGCTCCGCACACAAATCCTGTAAATTTTGGTGCTGCTGACGCCGCGAAACGCGCCGATACTTATGCCGATCGAGCTTCGGTTCATACTCCTGCTGACCATCGCGTCCCGTCTTCGTTTTAAATTGACTACCCTGATGCCGCTCCCGCTCCCGCGCCTCCGCGATCGCCTCCGCCTCGATCAGCATCTCCAAATATAGCTCGTAGCGCTCCCACTCACGATCGCGCACGACGCAATTCGGCTCCTCGCGATGACGGCAATCGCTAAACTGGCAGCCCGCCTCCGCAATCGCCTGCCGAATTTCGGGAAAATAACCCATTAACTGCTCGGGTTCACAATCCAGCTCCGGCTGGTTAAATCCCGGCGTATCCGCCAATAATCCCCCCTCTGGTAGCTCGAACAGCTCCACATGTCGCGTCGTATGACGACCCCGCTGCAACTTCCCCGACACCTTCGCGATCCGGAGATGCGCCTCAGGAATTAGGGTATTAATCAGGCTCGATTTCCCGACGCCCGACGGCCCCGAGAGGATCGTCGTGTGTCCGCTTAAACCCGCATGTAACGCATCAATTCCTAGCCCTGTCTCCACACTGATCGCGATCGGCGCGTAGCCCCACGCCGTCAGCCGATCGCACCAGGCTTGCCGATCCGCATCACTGACCAGATCGCACTTACTTAAACACAACTGCACGACAATCCCCGTCGCTTCCGCCTTGACGAGAAAGCGGCTTAGTTGGTTGGGATCGAGAGCCGGTTGGGCGATCGCGAAGACGAGTAAAAGACGATCAGCATTCGCGACCGGGGGGCGATCGAGCATCGTGTCACGCGGCAACACCGCCGAAATCGCGCCGCGTTCTCCTGGCCAGTCGGCTTCCTCAACACGGACGCGATCGCCCACCATCACCCGCTGCCCGACTTTCTTTAACCGTGTTCGTCGCGTACATAACAGCCAGCGCGTGGGAAACTCTGGCGGGGACATCCCCTCGGGTAGATCCGCCCAGGCATCGATTCGCACATGATAAAAATTGGCCTGAACCGCCAAGACCGTCCCCATGAAACACGGCGGCAGCGTATCCGGTAGAAGATCGGAGCGGGTCACGAGGCCGACGCTGGACAGCGTATACGTAGGACAAAATGCTCGGCTTGCTCAAACAACGCCTCGATCGTGTAGCCCGCCATTGTCAAACTATCTGGCACTTGCTCGACCGGCTCACCTGCATCGATCCAAACCTCTAGCAACTCACCCGGCAGCATCTGCTGAAGTCGTAACTTAGCTCGCACGAAATTCAAGGGACATGGTGTCCCTCGTAAATCCATACAGTTATCCGGCTGCGTTGTGTTGGGCGCTAGAGAGGTTGGAGTTTCGTCGCTCACATTGCTCACATTGTTCACATTTGGTCTGACTTGGGTACTGACGTTAAATCTAAAACTTCAGCTAGGCGTTGCTGATTTATGAGATGCCTGGAAGGCTGCTTACCTTGATTGGTATGGCAAGACTTTGAGGCACTATTTTCTCCCTCAAATCGGCAACGCCTTAAGATTAAGGTCTAACACTTAGGATCTGAGACCTAAAACCTGATGTTACTTGTGGAACAAGTTATCAAACAGATTCCCGACGCTCCCTTTTCCCAGACCCTTCTCGCCGCGAATTTCGGCGAGTTTTGTTAACAATTCCCGCTCTTCGGACGAGATTTTTGTGGGGATTTCGACCTGTACAGTGATACGGTGATCGCCCCGGCTGACGGGATTGCCCAAGCGTGGCACGCCACGCCCTTCTAGGGTCACCACGCGACCGGGCTGGGTTCCCGAGGGGATTTCCACTTCGACTTCACCATCAACGGTTTTAACGGGAAGCGTACAGCCGAGGATCGCCTGAAGGTAGCCGATCGAAACAGATGACATCACATCAATGCCTTCACGTTGGAAGCTCACGTCTTCATTGACGAAGAGATAAACGTAGAGATCTCCCGGCGGGCCATTACGTCGCCCAGCATCTCCCTCAGACTGCACGCGCAGGCGCGTTCCGTTATCCACACCCGCCGGAATCGTGATTTTCAGTTTTTTTGTGACCTGCTTTTGGCCTTTCCCGCCACAGGCTCCGCACTTATCTTCGATGACTTGCGCTGTACCGTTACAGGTCGGACAGACCGACACTTGGGTAAAGCTGCCAAAGGGAGTGCGAGTCGCGCGGCGCACCTGACCCGAACCGCTACAGGTGGAGCAAGACGTGGGACGTGTACCCGGTTTTGCGCCTGTGCCGGAGCAGGTCTCGCAGGATTCGAGGTGACTGATGCGAATTTCTTTTTCGCCGCCGAAGACCGCTTCTTTAAAGTCGAGTTTGAGGTCAAGGCGCAGATCGTCACCGCGTACAGGGCCGCTGCGACGACGGGCTTGTTGCTGTTGTGCGCCCGCCGCGCCGCCAAAGCCGCCGAAGAAACTCTCGAAGATATCGGCAAAACCGCCCATATCGCCCATATCTTGGAAGCCGCCCGCACCGGCTCCGGCGCCGCTGACGCCAGCCTCGCCAAAGCGATCGTAACGCGCTCGGACTTCCGGCTCGGATAGCACTTCGTAAGCGCGATTAATTTCTTTGAATGTATCTTCAGCCCCTGCGTCTTTGTTCACGTCAGGGTGATACTTACGGGCTAAACGACGGTAAGCACGCTTGATCTCGTCTTTGTCGGCGCTGCGAGAAACGCCGAGAAGCTCGTAGTAGTCGGCTGCCATAGGGTGCGCGATTAGACTTCAGATGATGGACGCTGCTGCCGAAATATTTCGACATACACGTTAAATATATAAGTAAGGTTAACCCAGTTAGGTCGGTTCCGGTATGCGAAGATGCTGGCTCTTTGGCTGTGAGAGTCAGTAACGAAGGACGATCGACCCATATAGGACGGTTAACCCGACTGAGGGGGACGGAAAACCCGACGATGATAGTCGCACTCATGATGGATCTTTGCCGTGCGGAATCGAGAGGTAACGTGTGAGGTCGATGAGATCTATCTCACCGGATTATCCTCATCGGATCATTTTTGTTTAAGGATCTTCTTGTTTAAGGATCTTACACATGAGTAGCTGGCGTGATTGATTGAGCCAGAGGGTGCTAGGGGTTGTGATGGCTTTTTGAAGTTGATAGCCCTGCTGATGGTAGAGCGATCGGGCGGGGGTGTTGTTTTCAAGGACGTGGAGATAAAGGCGATCGTACCCCCAGGCGCGGGCGGTGCGTTCACAGCGATCGAGTAGGCGGCTGGCGACACCGAGGCGTCGAGCAGAGTCGATGACGGCAAGATTTGCGATATAGGGGTATTGCTTTCGGTTACGCGACCCGAGCTGCCCGAGCTGTCCAAATCGTCCAAACTGCCCGAACTGCCAGGTTTGCCAAAACCAAGGATCGCGACTCCAGGTATCGGAGGGGCGCACGGACAGTTCGACGGTGGCGATCGGGGTACGTTTTTGGTGAGACCGAAGGGGATGCTGGCCGGGAGTGGTTGGATCTTGGAGATCATCTTGGGGATCGTAGGTCGCAAGCCAGCAGGCATAGGGCGTCACACTCGGCACAAGGCGGTGGCGCAGATCGTCATAGAGTGAAAAATGCCACAGGGGTTGGAGTAGTGTTTCGACCCAGCCGCCTCGATGAAACCCTAGGGTGAGGACATCGGCGATCGCGCGAGAATCTTGAGCTGTGGCACGGTGAATCTGAACGGAGCCGTGATGCACGTTAAAAACAGTGGAGGACACAATATGAGTCGCCGCGCAACCGGGACAAACAACTAGATTAAGAAGGTGTAAGCCAGGTTAAAAGGGAGTTTGGCAAGAAAAAAGAAGAGGGAGTTGAGTGGAATGACCACAGACCAAAAACACCTCTCTCATGAAAAAGATTAACCGACCGCAAACAGCCCTGTCAGCTCACTTGTCATTTGTCAGGGAGCATCCCAGTTGATCTGTTGTGCTAGGTCTTTCCAATTGCGGGCTGGATCAGTCGTCATATCAAGCTCAGTTTACGAGTACTTATCCAAATTTATTTCAAGTACATCTCTGTCGCTATCGGGCTATTCAATGCAGGGACAACGGTTTTTGCCAAAAGAGTGCTTCACCGCTCGATGCGTTGAGTTGATAGCTGATGAATCCAAACTTACGATAGGAGGATTTTGCAATTTCATTACCACTCAAGACTTCTAGCGTTAATTTGCAACAGCCTCTCTCAAGTGCAATTTCTTCGACGCTTTTGAGCATTTTTTGGCTTAATCCACGACCTCTAAATTCGGGCAGAATAATAAAGTCATGAATATTAACTAATGGCTTGCAAGTAAATGTTGAAAACAGCTCAAAACAAGTCATAAGTCCGACCGCTTTCCCCTCGACGTAGCACAAAAGACTAAACGCATAGGGACGCTTGGCAAGTTCGCGGGGAATGTTATCCAGCGCAGATGAATCTAGCGGTTCGCCGCCGCCCATTTCATCCACGGCATAAGCGTTCATGAGCACTGCAATATCCTTGCCCTGCTGAACATTGGCGTAATCTGCTTGAACAATTATGGTGTTCATAGGATAGTCCTGGTCTGTAGCACTACGATTAATGACCGTTCATGATGCGATGTAATGGCGTTCGATCTCTAGAAATACTGCTTATTCAGCCATCCAAACCTAGAAGACCATTCGGTTACATCACGACCTAATGACCATCATAATCGCGCAATTCTGGTACAACTTCACAGACTTTTGCCGCCACGATGTCGATTTCGCCGATCGTCGTAAACCGACCTAAACCGAAGCGGATCGACGCACGGGCTAACGCATCTGATCGCCCGATCGCCTTCAACACGTGGGACGGTGTCGCCTTGGCCGAGGTGCAGGCCGATCCCGACGATACTGCTACCACCGATTGCAAAGCGCGTAATAGCCGATCACCATTCAGTCCGTTAAAGCTGACGTTGAGGTTTCCCGCTAAACGCTGGGTTGGGTGACCGTTGAGCGTGACGCCGCCCAATGGTTGGATCGTCTGCCACAAGTGCGATCGCAGCTTCGTTAACCGCTCCGATTCAGTGGACATTTCAGCGATCGCGATCGTCATCGCCTCCGCCATACCGACAATCTGTGGTGGATACAGCGTCCCTGATCGCAAGCCGCGTTCATGACCACCACCGTGGAGTTGCGGCGCGATCGCCACGCGCGGATTGCGACGCCGCACATAGAGCGCTCCGATGCCTTTTGCGCCGTAGATTTTATGGGCTGTGAGTGACATTAAGTCGATGTTTTGATCGCCGACGTGAAGCGGAATTTTACCGATCGCCTGAGCCGCATCGGTATGAAAATAGACGCTGCGATCATGGCACAGTTGACCGATTTCGGCGATCGGCTGTAGTACACCAATTTCGTTATTTGCCGCCATAATCGACACCAAAATTGTGTCTTTGCGTAGACAAGAGGCTAGATCGTTTATGTCAATTAAACCGGCGTCATCAACCGGCAAATACGTCACTTCAAAGCCCAAGGATTCGAGGTAATGGCAGGGATCGAGGACGGCGTTATGTTCAGTGCAAACGGTGATAATGTGTCGCCCGCGTGACATGTTCGCTTCGGCGCAGCCTTTGATCGCCAGGTTATTCGCTTCGGTTGCGCCACTGGTGAAGACAATCTCGTCCGGTTCTGCGCCGATCGCCGCTGCCATTTTTTCTCGCGCTAGGCTGACGGCTGCATCGGCCTCCCAGCCGTAAAGGTGGGAATTGCTGGCGGGATTGCCGAACTGTTCGCGAAAGTAGGGCAGCATCGCCGCCCAGACGCGATCATCGATCGGGGTGGTGGCGTGGTGGTCGAGATAGATCGGTCGGTTCACAAGCTGCGGTACTCCTATAAAAACAAAAGTCGGGGAGATTGATGCAATCAATACCCCCGACTTTTATTTTGCCGATCTATATAGACTTGATTTGAGGTGCAATACAATCTCGCTCTGGCTCAGATCTCAAGGTCTAGAGTGTTATGTATTGTCAAGACTCAATCCAAGCGAATTGAGAATTATTCGTAAACCCAAGGCGTAACGGTCGGTTCCCAATCGACGAGCTCGTCGCCGAACCACAGCGCGATTTCAGTCTGTGCAGTCTCGATCGCATCCGAACCATGGATCAGGTTACGACCGACGTTAACGCCATAGTCGCCGCGAATCGTACCCGGATCAGCCGTTAGCGGATTGGTCGCGCCAATCAGGAGACGCGAGCTGGCGACGACGCCGTCACCCTGCCAGACCATCGCGACCACCGGCCCCGAGGTGATGAACTCGATGAGGCTACCGAAAAACGGACGCTCTTTGTGAACGCCGTAGTGCTGTTCGGCCAGCTCTTTGCTCACCGACATGAACTTCATGCCCGCAAGGGTGAATCCTTTTTGCTCAAAGCGTTTGATAACGTCTCCCACAAGCCCGCGTTGAACGCCATCGGGCTTGATCATAATAAACGTGCGTTCCACTAGCAGCCTCCTTGAAGCGCGTGACAGAGACACCGACGATCGCGCCGAGCGTCAAACCTGCGCCAAAAATATCGAAAATTACAGAACTAAGACTACCCGCAAACGTTAGCGATTTGACAGAAAATTGAGAATTATGGGCAATCGAGTGCAGCTTTGTTGGTACGACGGTGCGTGTTATGCCGATGGGCGCATCCCGATCGCGGCCAACGATCCGGGTTTGATGTTTGGCGCGACGGTCTTTTCGACGCTGCGCGTCTACGGTGAAACCCTTGACGATCCGCGTACGGCATGGCCTGCCCACCGCCAGCGCTTGGCAACGGCGATCGCGGCTTTTTCCTGGAGCGAACCAGATTGGACGCGCGTTATTGAAGGATTACACCGGCTCATTCCCCACTATCCGCTATTGCGCGTAACCCTGTTTCCCAATGGTTGCGAACTCGTCTCGGGGCGGTATCTCCCGGACAATCTCGCCGTAATGCAGCGCGACGGGATTACCGCCTGGGTTGCGCCGCCCGATCGCCATACCCGATCTCTCGCCGCCTATAAAACGGGGAATTACCTCGGGGCATGGTCGGCGCTGCAAACGGCGCGATCGCACGGTAACAGCGAAGCGATCCTCACGGATAC
Organism: Geitlerinema sp. S16; assembly: GCA_011390275.1. Taxonomy (GTDB): domain Bacteria; phylum Cyanobacteriota; class Cyanobacteriia; order Cyanobacteriales; family Geitlerinemataceae; genus RDYZ01. The sequence goes on along the minus strand of JAABST010000036.1, from coordinate 37,755 downwards.
CGCTGGTCATTGGCTCGAAACCAGCACCGGCAACCTCTGGGGCTATCGCGATCGCACCTGGTACACGCCGCCGATCGATGGATCGATTTTGCCCGGTATTGTGCGGCAGCGAATTTTAGAGACCTTGCGATCGCAGCACCTTAGCCAAAATCAAAATATAGACGTTAACGATCGCGAACCCTGGACGCCCGAGCTGTATCGATCCTTTCAAACCTTGGCCTACAGCAATAGCGGCGTTGAGATTATCCCGATCGTTACAGTTCGTCTCGACTCCCCTACCGACACAGCTCAGACCCTGACGTTTCCCCTTTCCGTCGATCAAAAGCTCCTCAAAACCCTACGTGGTGCGTTTTTACAGAACTAGCACCCTAAGATAGACATAATTTTAGTCGTGTCTCTTGGCAGGTTTAACGCTGGCTCTCTGGCGGGAATTCCACGAAAAGGTTAATATTAGTTAACAAAAGAATTCATAAACCAGAATTCCGTAGGCGCAAGCGTCGCTAAGATTGCGCGAACCGTCGAACGCAACTAGGAGGAAACACGCCGGTGAATAAACGGTGGAGAAACGCAGGGCTGTACGCTCTTCTCGCGATCGTCGCGATCGCACTCGGTACGGCCTTTTTCGATCAACAGCCACAAATGGCTAAAACCGTGAAGTACAGCGAATTTATTCGCGCAGTCGAAAGCGGTCAAATCGAAGGTTACGTCAACATCAGCTCCGATCGCTCGATGGCGACCTATACCGATCCGGACGGTCAAAGCAAAGTTGAAGTCAACTTGCCGAACGATCCGCAGTTAATCCAGATTTTGACGAACAATGACCTAGACGTGCGCGTTCAGCCGCCCTCGACCGAAGGTACAGCCTTCCGGGTTCTGAGCAGCCTCTTCTTCCCGATTTTGCTGCTGGTCGGTTTGTTCTTCCTGCTGCGTCGTGCTCAAGGCGGTCCGGGAAATCCGGCGATGAACTTTGGTAAATCCAAGGCTCGCGTCCAAATGGAACCCCAAACCCAAGTCACGTTTGGCGACGTGGCCGGTATCGAGCAAGCCAAGCTTGAACTAACGGAGGTTGTGGACTTCCTGAAAAATGCCGATCGTTTCACCGCTGTCGGCGCAAAGATTCCTAAAGGCGTGCTGCTCGTTGGCCCTCCGGGTACGGGTAAAACCCTGCTCGCGAAAGCTGTTGCCGGTGAAGCGGGTGTGCCGTTCTTCAGCATCTCCGGTTCGGAATTCGTCGAAATGTTCGTCGGTGTCGGTGCGTCTCGCGTCCGTGACCTGTTCGAGCAAGCCAAGCAGAACGCCCCCTGTATCGTCTTCATCGATGAGATCGACGCCGTCGGTCGTCAGCGTGGAGCCGGTCTTGGCGGTGGTAACGACGAACGTGAGCAAACCCTGAACCAGCTCCTCACCGAGATGGATGGGTTTGAAGGCAACACGGGGATAATCCTCGTGGCTGCTACCAACCGCCCCGACGTGCTGGATTCAGCGCTGATGCGTCCCGGTCGTTTCGATCGCCAAGTGGTGGTCGATCGCCCCGACTATGCCGGTCGCCTGGAAATCCTTAACGTCCATGCTCGCGGTAAATCGCTCTCGAAAGATGTCGATCTCGACAAGATCGCCCGTCGTACCCCTGGTTTTACCGGCGCGGATCTGTCCAACCTGCTCAACGAAGCGGCCATTCTCGCCGCTCGTCGCAGCCTGACGGAAATCGCAATGGACGAAATCAACGACGCGATTGATCGTGTCTTGGCGGGTCCTGAGAAGAAAGACCGCGTCATGAGCCAGAAGCGTAAAGAGCTGGTGGCCTACCATGAAGCCGGTCACGCCCTCGTTGGTGCGCTGATGCCGGATTATGACCCCGTGCAAAAAATCAGCATTATCCCTCGCGGTGCTGCTGGTGGTTTGACCTGGTTCACACCGAGTGAAGAACGGATGGATTCCGGCCTGTACTCGCGATCGTACCTGCAAAACCAAATGGCGGTCGCTCTCGGTGGTCGTCTTGCGGAAGAAATCGTCTACGGTGACGAAGAAGTCACCACGGGCGCATCGAACGACCTTCAACAAGTCGCGAATGTGGCTCGCCAAATGGTGACCCGCTTCGGGATGAGCGAGCGTCTCGGTCAGGTGGCTCTGGGTCGTCAGCAGGGCAATATGTTCCTGGGTCGCGACATTGCCGCCGAGCGTGATTTCTCGGAAGAAACGGCAGCGACGATCGACGAAGAAGTCGGTAAGCTCGTGGCCGTGGCCTACAAGCGTGCGAAAGCGGTGCTGGTGGAAAACCGCGCGGTACTCGACAAGCTAGCCGAAATCCTCATCGAAAAAGAAACGGTCGATGCGGAAGAGCTGCAAGATTTGCTTGCAACTAGCGATGTCAAGATGGCAGCGATCGCCTAGATCGCAGCGGGCTTGATTCCTCCAAGCCTTGTGATCGCAACATCATACCCATTAAAGCCCCAGCAAATCTTCGTATTTTCTGGGGCTTTGATCGCTTATCGTTTAAGGCTGTAAATGTCTCAGAACTTACGCAAAATGGGTTAGAAGTCCTGGATGAATATAGTCATACGAAATCCGCTCAGTGCTCATAGATATTTTTGATTTTTCCCATGATGTGTGAGGTGGTGCAGCAGAGTGGGGCGCATAATCCTCAAGCCACGATCGCCCCGATTCATCGTCGCCTAGAATAGAAATCGACGCGCAATCGATCGACGCGCTCCCGCTAACCTCACCCTCGGAGTTTGCCCCGTGGCTTCTGAAGAAATCATTCGCTTCTTTATCGAAGAAGGCAAAGAGCATCTCGACACCCTCGAAAAAGGCTTGCTCAACTTGCAGGCCACCATGCAAGACAACGAGCAGATTAACGAGATGTTTCGCGCCGCCCACTCCGTCAAAGGGGGCGCGGCGATGCTGGGCTTTAGCAGCATTCAAAAAGTGTCGCACCGCCTCGAAGATTACTTCAAAATCCTCAAAGACAACACCGAACTACCGATCGATCAAAAGCTCGAAAGCCTCTTTCTTAAAGGACTCGATGCCCTGCGCGACCTGCTCGAAATGCTCCAGGGTCCCTTTGGTCTGCGGGATGAGGATGCCAACAAAGTTTTAGAAGACATCGAACCACTGTTCGGAAACCTCAAAAGTCACTTGGAGTATCTGCTGGCGGGCGGAGAGCCGGTCAACGCGCCAACAACTGCGATCGCGCGGCCAGCGAAGTCCAGTAAAGCATCGAATCTGCCCTCCGATTTTGTCGATCAGGTGACCGAAGCGCTGAAGCAAATGCTCACCGTATTTCGGAAGCCCGACAGCACCGAGACACGCCAACGATTAGCGACCTTTTGTAACCACCTTGATGAGATTGGCGCAGCCAACGAAAGCTGGCAAGGGTTAGTCGCAGCGGTCGATCGCGCGATCGCCAACACCCATAACCCCTACACTATCCTCGCTCCGTTCGCGATCCGGGAGCTACGCGAAGCCAGTCAAACCCTCGCAAGAAATTCCAGCGCTACGGTGTCACCGAGTCCTAGTTTGGTCAAGCTGGCGGAAATTGAGACCGATGAATGGGACACCATCGCGATCGTCAAACAGGATCTGCGATCGGCAGCGGAAATCTTGACGCAAACCTTTGAGAAAGCAAAACTACTGAAGCTAGCCAAGCTACTTTACAAAGCCGCGCAGTGAACTCGGAACTCACGACGCGATTGTCAGTCTGTTGGTATAGCAGGGGTGTGGCCGATCGCAGCAACGTAACCCTGAACGCACCGTCACACTGACCCCCCACTTCACTGCCCGTCGCTCCCAACACCATGCCTTCCCCCATCTCTGTTTCCGCCATTCCGGCATCGGAACTCATCCCCATCCAGCAGACACCCTATCCACGCATTTCGATCCCGCAAACCGATCCAAATGATGTGAACTATCGCGTTCCGGCCAATCAGTTTACTGGGGTCGTGGGTCTGAGTCGTGATGGGGTAATTAGCTGTAGCGGCGGACTGATCTACAACGGTCGCCACATCCTCACGGCGGCTCATTGTTTCAACAACGCCGACGGCACACCCAACCTCAACCCCGATCCGCAGGGACTCTCGATCGTCTTTGACTTACCCGACGGGCGCATCACCCGTAGCGACATCAAGGCGATTACGATTCATCCGGTCTGGACTAATGACTCCGCGATGAACAACGACATCGCCATTATCGAGCTAGCAGCCCAGGCCCCGGACGCTGCCGAGCGCTATCAGCTTTATGGCGAGAGCAACGAAGTCGGGCAAAACTTCCTGCGGGTGGGTTACGGCATCCAAGCGAGTGGTTTTACCGGTGAAGTCAACCCAGCGGACGATCCGAATCGAATCAAGCGTGCTGGACTCAATCGTTACGATGCCGTTAGCGACATTTTCGCCAGCCGTCCCGATATCGCGGTTCCGCTCCCGGTGGTTCCTGGAACGCAGCTCGCCTACGATTTCGATAACGGCAATCCCACCAATGACGCTTTTGGCCAGCAATTTGGGATTGTCGATCTCGGACTTGGGGCGGCTGAAGTGGCGGCGAGTTCGGGCGATTCGGGCAGTCCAGCCTTGATTAACAATGCGATCGTCGGGATTTCGTCCTATGGTCTCGATCCGGCGATTGATCGCGTTGATTTCACCGGTTTTCAAAGCAATAATTCCAGTTTCGGCGAATTCTTTGTTGATACGCGGGTTTCGGCCTATCTCGGTTTCATTAACGAGACGCTGGCTCTTGCCAATGCGGGCAACACGATCGAAACCGGCACAACCCGCAATGACACCCTCGCGGGCAACCAAGGCAACGACAGTCTACGAGGCGGCGCGGGTAACGATATCTTGATCGGTGGCAGCGATAGCGATCTGCTGTTTGGCGAGGCCGGAGACGATATTTTGTACGGCAACCGTCAGGCGGATGCGCTCGATGGGGGGGATGGGTCTGATACGTTGTTTGGGGGGCAAGATTCGGATACGCTGTCGGGCGGCGCGGGGGACGATGTCCTATCGGGCGATCGGGGTAAGGATGTCTTAACGGGTGGCCCAGGGCGCGATCGCTACATTATCGGGGCGGGGGATGAGTTGCCCGATCGAAACTTTGCCGATATCATCACGGATTTTAGCGTCGAAGATGGAGAGGAAATCGAATTGGGTTTAGGGCTGACCGCTGCCGAACTCGTTCTAGAGCCGTCGCTGATTTCGGGTCTCGGTGTGACTCTGCGCGTTCGAGCTACAGGGGCGGCACTGGCTTTCGTGCAGGGCGTTACGGTGGAGGATCTCGCCGGTCGGATTGTGACGGAGAGAGTCTGAGGTCTGAGGGCATGTCAACCATTCATCCATCGATTCAGGGTTTAAGCTAGAGTGACGGGCGATCGATTCGCCTGAATTGTTCTGGTTCGCTTGAACATCGTTACCGTCCACTGCTTGGCCAACACTATGGACTCGCGAGAATTAAAATTTGTCCTAAAGCTTTTAGGCTCACCGGATTACCAGGCTCCGATCGCGTCCATTAAGCCGAATTTGCGCACGAAAGCATCCGAGCGAGATAGTTTGTGTCGGGTTTTGCGCGATCGAGGTTTAGTGGACTGCGATGAGCAGGTGACGCGATTTCGTCTGGCTCCAGCGGGGCGGGCGCTGCTCAAGCTCGACACGCAGCGCTTACCGGTATCGGAGGATGAAATTACGCTGTTGCAGGCCGGTCGTGACGGGAGCGTCGAGGTTAAAGACGTGCCACTGGCGGGCGATCGGCTCCAGGCGGCGATCGAGCGATCCCTCGATCGAGGTTTCATTAAATCGGAAAAAACCAAGATCGAAACGGTGTGGCTCACCCAACGCGGTTTGGATTATTTACGCGAGGAATTCTCTCCTAGCGGCACGGCCTTAGAACTCAGCCTCGATCATCTCTCGGAATATCTGCGCTTTCTTCGCAAATTTCAGACCCACTCACCCGAGGCGAAAACTTCGCGATCGCCGATTGTTGCCAACCCCGCCGACGTTCTCGAACCGTCATCGGAACCATTGCGCGAGTCGTCGCCTTCAGCCGTTGATCGCCCTCCAGAAAAAACCTTCGCGACTTCGTCAGGCGAGACCACAGCGCAAAATTCAAGCCCTCAACCACCGATCACAGGCGATCAACTCTACAATCTCATTGCCCAGCTTGATCGCGAATACAACACCAATAACTACCTGCCGATCTACTACCTACGCGATCGCCTGCAAACCGCGATGGATCGCGACACGCTCGATCGCGCACTCTACGCCCTTCAGCGAGCAGATCGCATCGAACTCAGCTCGCTCCAAGAAGCCGCTCACTATACCGCCGAACAGGTCAACGCTGGCATTACGCAAGACATCGGCGGCCCGCTCTTCTTCCTGATTCGTGTCTAGCGACGTCGTTTTTTACCATTGATCATCATGAACCGAAGGTCTCCCGGCTCAATCTCTCTCTAAGTTTGTTCAATCGCCCAGTCACTTGGAGATACAAAACGCCCAGCGATACAAACGTTGACCGCACCGTCTAACTTCTCGAATTCTCCCTTCCGTACCCCCTCGCTACTTACCCCTTCCCGCCATGCTTTCGATCGATCGCATCATTCAGCGCGACCCCAACCCCTTCGATACTGAAACGTTCTGGTCAGGGAATTTTTGGCAGGAGGAGCAAAACCCAGATCTGACGGTCGATTCGATTCATGCGGAAACGATCAACGAACTCGAAGCCATTCTTGATCGCGTGACGGTCGATCGGCGCACCCGAACCGCCATCCTCGACGGTGAAACCGGCTCCGGCAAAACCTACCTGCTCGGTCGCATTAAGCGAAAACTCAACCCGAAAGCCTTTTTCGCCTACATCGAGCCGTTCACAGCGAGCGATTATATCTGGCGGCATATTTTGCGCTACACCGTCGATAGTTTGCTCGAAACCCCGGAAGGACGGGACGAATCGCAGCTTTTGCTCTGGCTACAGGGGATGAAGGCGTTTAAGCAACGATCGATGATCGATCGGCTGCGCGGCGAGCGGCAGGTGTTTGTCCGTAAGCTACTGGAGTCGTATCCGTCGGGGATTTACAACGCCCAGGAATTTTTCGGCGTGCTGTTTAGCCTAACCGACAAGCGAACCTACTCGGAAGCGTGCGAATGGTTGCGCGGCGATGACCTTGATGATGAGACGCTGCGACGTTTGGGGGTGCGATCGTGCATCGATACCGAAGAGGCAGCACAAAAAATGATGGCGAACTTTGGCCGGATTGCCGTCGAAACCCAGCCGATCGTTCTTTGTTTTGATCAGCTCGATAACATTGCTCGCAACCGCGACGGTCAGCTCGATATCGAAGCACTCTTTCGCGTCAATGCGATTATTCATACCCAAAAGCTGAAGAATTTTCTCGTTCTGATCAGCATCATTACCGATACCTGGCGGCAAAATTGCGATCGCATTCCCCAAACCGATCGCGATCGGATCGACAACTTTCTCAAGCTCAAACAAATCGGTCTCGATCAGGCGGAAGCGCTGTGGGCGAGCCGTCTTTACCTGCTGCACTACCAAGCGCGACCGCAGCCCGAATCGCCGATCTATCCGCTGCACCGCCATCACCTCGACGAAAAATTTCCCGGCGGCAAAACCCGACCACGCAACACGTTGATCCTGGGTCGGCGGTTATTTCAAGAAACAAAAATTGCACTGTTGCAAAACGACCTCGATGAGCGCCAACGCAACCCACAGCCGCTGGTCAAATCCGGTCAAACCCGCGCCGCGCTGACGGGCAGCGATACGACGGCTTTTGTTCCCACGTCCCAAAGTTCGCAGCCGCTCGAAACCTCGCAGAATTTAGAGGCGATCGAAACGACTGAAATCGCCACGGGAGACCTCGGCCACGCTTCGATCGAACTGGATTCGGCCGCCGCGCCCTCATCCAACCGTCAATCGTCCCGCGATCGTGACGCGATCATCGACGTCGAAATCATTCCCGATGCGATCGCTGCCGACCCGCCCGTCCGCACTCCGATCGCGCCCGCAAGCCGCAACGCCGAAGCCGATCCCCGCGCCGCCTTCAAGCTGGTCTGGCTCAAAAAATTCAACCAAACTCAAGCGCGAGTCGAAAAAATTCGCCAGTACGCTACGCCGGAGCTGATCCAGATGTTGGCGGAAGTGCTGGACGTGCTGGAAATCGCGGATGTGCGATCGCGCGTCCTGCAAAGTCGCACCTACGCCAGCTACTCCATCAGCTATCGATCGCCCATCACGGGCGAAAAAGTCGGTGTCATCTGGTCGGAAGATGTCAACCTGGTCAAACTCTATAACGTTCTTAAAGCCTGCAAAGATGCCCTCGCCGCCGATCGCTGTACCGCCCTGCGTCTGATCCGCGCCGAGAGTCTCGGCGTCTCCAGCAATCGTGGTTACCAGCTCTATCAAGATCTATTTCAGGACGATCACCATCAGCATCTCATCCCCGACCTGGCCTCTGTCCACTACCTCGTGACCTATCACGCCCTGGTCAATGACGCGCTGTCCGGCGATCTGGTCGTCGGCGATAGCACTCCCGATCTGCTGCGCCTCCAAGCGTTGATGCGTGAAACCGAACTGCTCAAACATTGCACGCTGCTGCAACAGTTCGGCTTTTTTGAGATGCAGCCCAGTACGATCCCCAATGACTTTCCGTCGATCAAGGCCGTTGCGGAGTTTATGACCGATCGCGTTGTGAATCAGCAGTGCATGGCGATCGAACAGCTCGTCCAAGAGACCGTCGCACAGTTTCACGGTATCGACGAAGATCGCGCCGTCAGTCTTGTCTACGATCTGGCACGAGGATCACAGCCGATCGCAGTGCTAGACACAGAAGCGGAACTATCCGAACAGCTCGTCTATGCTACGGAGGTCTAGACAAGCGTAAACCTAGGGGCTGTCATCAATTAAGTTTCTAGCGCTTACCCAGCAAGGGTTACAGCCCCTAGCTTTTTTGTTGGGGCGGGCGTTCAACAGCTTGCCCGATAAGGGTTCTACGATTAATTGATGACACGCCCTAGAACTCTTGAGGATACAGACCTAGAACAATGAAACCGTTTGACCGTTATCTACATCAAACTTTAGTTTACACCAGGCTTTATTCATGAATTTTATGGCTCGAGCGTGACTTGAACACGCGACCTTGGGCTTATGAGTCCCCTGCTCTAACCAACTGAGCTACCGAGCCGTGTTGCACCTAACTTTTCTAGCGCTTAACTATTCTAGCAAAAAAGATGCGCCGATCGCTCTTTTTTTGCGATTATTAAGTTCGTTAAACTAATGAGTGCAATAAGATTATCGAATGTTAGTGTATATCCATACACCCGAGGGAGACAGCACGATATCTTCCTTTAACCAACCAAGTTTTTGAAGTGACCGTTGGGGTGTAAATCGAACCGTCACTTCGGCTCGTAGCTGCTGCCCTGCACCGCCCTAGAAACGTGGTGTAACCGCAACGTCGCAGGTTCCACCAAACCTAAGCCCGTAAAGGCACGACGATGCAGGGGTCGATCGTCGCTATGACGCAGTTAACCCTTATTTTGTTTTTTCTTTGCTCGATTTTAACGGCTCTGCCTTCAGAGCGAATTTCTTGAAAAGTCTACGTAACGTCGTTATGTAAGCCCAACCGGTTGGTTGGGCTTATTCGCGTTTTGGGCGTCTTTTGATTAAAAGGCCAGAGCGCTCAACGTCTAGAAGCATCTAACAGTATTGCCCGAAAATAATCGTCCATCCGAGAAGTCCGACTTTTTCAAAAAATCGGACTTCTCGCCCACTTCAGGACAGAGACGCTTCGGTCTTTTGGGTGGATTTTATCGATATCGTCGATATCGAAGGCGGGCAAACTAACGCGCCATACCCAAGACGCTACCGAGCGATCGCATCATGTTTGAGGGTTCCATTGCATCTAAGGCCGCTGTCGGCTCATAGCCGCAATGCACCATGCAGTCGGCACACTTCGGGTTACCGCTCGCGCGTCCGTAGCTCTCCCAGTCGGTTTTCTCCAGTAGCTCCGCGTAGGTTTCGTAATAGCCTTCGTTGAGCAGATAACAGGGCTTTTGCCAGCCGAGAACGCTATAGCTCGGGCTGCCCCAGGGGGTGCATTCGTAGTCTTTTTCGCCGGTCAGAAAATCGAGGAAGAGCGGGTTGTGGTTAAAGCTCCAGTTTTTCTGGCCGCTTTTGAATGGGGCGAAGATTTCGCGGAACAGGGCGCGGGTGCGATCGCGCTGGAGGAAATGATCCTGATCCGGAGCCCACTCGTAGCTATATCCCGGCGAAACCATCATGCCGTCAACGCCGAGTTCCGTGAGGTAGTCGAACAGGTCTTGCAGTTCTTTGGGGTCTGTGCCATCGAAGACGGTGGTGTTGGTGGTGACGCGGAAGCCGCGAGCTTTGGCGGCACGAATCGCCGAAATCGCTTTATCAAAGACGCCATCGCGATCGACGCATTTATCGTGCAAATCCTTCAGGCCGTCCAGGTGCAGGCTGAAAGTGAGATAGGGCGACGGCGTGAATTTATCGAGACTCTTTTCGAGCAGTAGACCGTTGGTGCAGAGGTAAATAAACTTCTTGCGCTCAATCAAACCCGCCACGATTTGATCGATCTGGGGATGCAGCAGCGGCTCACCACCGGGAATCGAGACCACCGGAGCGCCGCATTCCTCAACTGCCGTAAAGCACTGTTCCGGCGTCAGGTTTTGCGCCAAGATATCGGTCGGATGCTGAATTTTACCGCAGCCGCTACAGGCAAGATTGCAGCGGAATAGGGGTTCGAGCATCAGCACCAGGGGAAACTTTTTGCGTCCTTTGATGCGCTGCTCAACGAGATATTTACCAACTGAAATCGCTTGCTGGATTTGAATAGCCACGGCCTTACGTCCTCATCACCACTAGGGTTTAGACAGTCATTATAGTGACGTGGTGGTTGGAGTGCCTGATGTCTTGTGATTTTACGAAATCTCCCAGGGCTTGAAACGACGCGCGATCGCCACCGCCTCGCGAATTTCCCCCGTGAGAGTGTCCGCGATCGGCGGTATGCTCGTAGCGTTTCGCCATGCTGCGATCGTGCTTGCCGCAGTGTGTTCAACGGGTTTGAACGGCAATGACAGCCATGAGTGCTATGAGTGCTAAAAAACAGGCCGCGATCGAAAATCTCGTGATCATCGGTTCGGGGCCAGCGGGCTATACGGCGGCGATCTATGCTGGTCGCGCCCATCTTAAGCCGGTCGTCTTCGAGGGGTTCCAGGTGGGGGGCATCCCCGGCGGTCAATTGATGACGACCAGCGAGGTGGAAAATTTCCCCGGTTTTCCCGAGGGGTTGACGGGGCCAGAGTTGATGGATCGGCTCAAGGCGCAGGCGCGGCGCTGGGGCGCGGAACTGTATACCGAAGATGTGGTCGCGGTGGATTTGAGTCAGCGGCCTTTTACAGTACGATCGGGCGATCGCACCGTCAAAACCCACGGTTTAATCATTGCCACGGGTGCGACGGCGAAACGTCTGAATTTACCCCACGAAGCAGACTTTTGGAACGTGGGGATTTCAGCCTGTGCGATTTGTGATGGAGCTGCGCCGCAGTTTCAGGGAGTGGAATTAGCGGTGGTTGGCGGCGGCGATACGGCCACCGAGGAAGCTTTATTTTTGACGAAGTACGGCTCACAGGTGCATCTGATCGTGCGTCGCGATCGCCTGCGTGCGAGCAAAACCATGCAAGATCGCGTCCTCAATCATCCAAAAATTACGGTACATTGGCAAACCGAAGTGATCGACGCGATCGGTGACCATGCCACCGGCCAGCTCACGGCACTACAAACGAAACAGACCCACACCGGGGACATTAGCCAACTGGCGGTCAGCGGCCTGTTTTACGCCATCGGCCACACGCCCAACACGCAGCTCTTCGCGGATCAGCTCGAACTCGACTCGGCGGGCTACATCGTGACACAGCCGCGATCGGTGGCCACCAGTCTTAAGGGGGTGTTCGCGGCGGGGGATGTGCAGGATCACGAATATCGTCAGGCTGTGACAGCGGCGGGGACGGGCTGCATGGCGGCGCTACTGTGCGAGCGCTGGCTGTCGGCGCAGGATCTGATTACAGAGTTTGAGACGCCACGGGAGAGTCAATTGATCGATCAATCGGCGGATCAATCGGCGGAAACGAGTGAGAGCGATGCAGTCGGAACGAATCAGCGTACGCAAACCGAATCAACAGAGCCAAACGAACGAACTGATCGCCATAATCCGAATCATTCAGATCAAACAACATCTAGCCAGTCCAGCGATCTTGAAGCGGATTTTGATCCGGCTAATGTGCGACACGTCGGCAGCTACGCTCTCCGCAAGCTCTACCACGAGACCGATCGCCCGATCGTCGTCAAATATATCTCGCCCACCTGCGGCCCCTGCCACATCCTCAAACCCATTTTGGATAAAGTCGTCGATGAGTTTGGCGATCGAGTTTACTTCATCGAAATTGATATCGAAGCCGAGGTCGAAATTGCGCAATCCGCAGGCGTGATCGGCACGCCAACGCTGCAAATTTTCCAAAAGAAAGCCAAAGTCGCAGAACTGCGCGGCGTCAAGCAAAAAAGCGAGTATCGTCAGGCGATCGCCCAGGTGTTAGACAATGCCTGAGTTTAGGGAACTTTGCGATCCTAGCCGTGACGGTTAGACGGTATCGCGATCGTCTCAGACGCATCGCTGATGATTCCCTTAATGCCCTCCATCGTCGCCGGAATATTGCTCGGGTCCATAAACATCACCTTGCTGCTATCGCTCGCGCCGATCACCTTCGCCATTTCCAAATACTGCTGTGCCAGGACAAATTGCAGCGCTTCCGCCGCTTTGGGGTGCGCCTCTAGCGTTTTCGCCAAAATTTGCATCGACTCGGCTGCTGCTTTAGATTTCAAGAGCCGCTCTTGGCGTTCTGCCTCCGATCGCAGCAAAATCACCTGCTTGTCAGCTTCTGCCGTCAGGATTGCCGACTTTTGACGCGCCTCTGCATCCAAAACTTGCGCTCGGGCTTTCCCTTCGGCTTCGCTAATCGCGGCTTCCCGCTCACCTTCTGCCGTCAAAATTGCCGCCCGCTTGTGCCGCTCCGCCGACATTTGCAGCTCCATCGAATCCAGCACCGCCTTCGATGGCACGATATCCCGTAGCTCAACCCGCGTCACCTTCACCCCCCAGGGATCGGTAGACACATCCAGCTCATGCAACAGCGCTTCATTCACTTCCGTACGCGCCGTGAAGGTTTGATCGAGTTCCAGCTTGCCCATTTCGGCGCGAATCTGGGTTAACACCAGGTTTTGCATGGCTTGGCGTAAATCGGCGACTTTGTAGTACGCCTTAGCCATATCCATAATGCGCCAGTAAACCACGGCATCAACAGAGATGGAGACGTTGTCGCAAGTAATACAGGGCTGTTTCGGAACGTCGAGTACCTGCTCTCGTATGGTCGCTTTGTAGACGATGTTATCGAGAAATGGCGTGATGAGATTTAGACCGGGCTGGAGCTTTTTACCGCTATATTTACCCAGCGTTTCAACCAAGGCTTCATCGCCCTGATTAATAATCTTGACAGACCCCGAGAGTGCAGACCCCCCGAGGATGGCCGCGACAATCAGGATAAAAGGGCCTTCCATGACAAATCTCCTTGTGATGCTTTATGGATCTACGCTAGCCAATACCTCCAGTTTAAGGGTTGAAATTACGAGCTGAACTCGGGAAATTTTTCTTAAGGTTGGGAAAATGTATGGGACTTTTGCAGTATTGGTCGGCTAAAACCACGCGATATCACGAACTTTGCTCAAAGTTCGGAGCGTAATCTTCGAGTAGAAGGCTGATTTGGGACAGTACTTCGGTGGGCTTGATCGCGGCGAGTGCTTGACGTTCTGGGTAGAATTCGGGCTTTTCGAGGTTTTTATCGATCGCATCGCTGACCTGTTTGGCGATGAGTTCCGATAGCTGCTCACGCGCTCGCGATCGCTGGAAATTTGCGCCCTCTTCCGTGGTTGCGTATAGGGGCGGCAGGCGGTTCAAGGCATAGGCGGCGATATCACCCACATCGAGCGTCTTATCGGTTGTGGCCTCAATTTCGGCCACCTTCGTGATCGCCTCGGACAAGACCAACTCTTCCATCACGTTGATGAATTGCTTGCGCGGCAAAACCACCACGTCTCCGGTGAGTAGCCCACCCATCAAGCGATCGAGAGCCATATACTCCTCGATCGATAGCTCAGACGCTGTATTACAAATCCGACCAACCTCTGCTTCCATTACGGGAGTGAGGTAGCCGTCTTGTAGTGCCTGTTCGACGATTTTGACGATGCTCATGGATTGCTTCGATAGGGAGGGTAAGTTGAAGGGTGACGAGCATGGCGATTAAGTAATCGACGATCGCGACGTGAAGTCGGTGCGATGTCTTACTAGGGTCGTCAGCCGAACGGTAGAGACGCGAAACGATAGAAAATTTGCCCGTGACTGATTACGATTCAACACGTCAATGTGAATTCCGGCAAATGCAGGCCGGATCTTAACCTGAGTTCAAGACTTTCTGTTCTTTATTTTTTATTTTATCCCTTGGCTTTGCCAATCGGTCGGATCGACCGCTTCGCCATGTACAAAGAAGCCCCAGTGAAGGTGTGGCCCGGTGGAGATTCCCGTTGAACCCACCGCGCCGATCGTCTCGCCTGCCTCTACGCGATCGCCTTCCCGGACATAGATTTCGCTGAGGTGCAGATAGACCGTCGTGACGCCTTGGCCGTGATTGAGGCCGATCGTATTGCCGTGGATCTCGAACCCGTTCGCTTCATAATCGACGAGGCCAACAATAGCATCGGCGGCGGCATAGACCGGCGATCCCGTCCCGGCGGCATAGTCTAAGCCACGATGGTAATAATCGTCAGCCCATTCGCCGTTGTAGTAGCGCCGGACACCGTAGGGCGTCGAAATCCAGCCGTCGCTTGGCGCAATGAAGGAACCTGTCCAGAGCCGATCGGGAGTGACTTCAGCGCGAAAGGCTTCGACGCGATCAAATTCGTAATCCGTACCCTCGATCGCGTTAATTTCCGGCGATAGCCAAATTTGCTGAATCGGAAAATCGCGATCGCGGACATTGACGCTGAGGCTGGCGCGATCGCCAAGATCGTCGGTCACGCTAAAGGAGCGAGTTCCCGGCGTTTCAAGAGGTGTGGTCGGAATCATGGCGCGATACCGGCGGGGACCCACGGGAAAGCTGGGGTAGTCGCGATCGCCCGCGCTGACGATCGGTGCAGTTTCAGAATCCGAGACGATCAACAGGGTAATCGTATCGCCGAGTCGGGGTGAGGTCGGCGATATGTTGATTTCGATCGCCTGGGCGGACAGCGCGGCTAGGGCGGTCATCGGAACGGCCAGAGCGCACCGATCCAGCACATATCGCAAACCTGACATCACGCGATGGATCGGGTCTAAGACATTAGAAAGCATAGTTACGGAGAAACTCATCACAAGCGGGAAGGTCGCGACACGCTAAAAAAATCTCAGCATTCCAGCCTTGATCTTCATGACTGAGGCGCAATTGTCGCGATCGCTTCGCGACGTACCAGGACATTTTTCTCGGAGGCATCGAAGACACAGAGAAAGAGCGGATCAATCCATAGCAATGTGCCAGACAGCGTCGAACCATCATTGAGGCGCAGGTCGATCGCGGCTTTTTCCTTGACGTAGCGTTGCAACAGGCGAATGCTGGGCAAGCTGGTATCAAATTCAGAACTCATACGCGAGGGGTGGGATCAATAGGTCAATCACGAGTGTAGATGACGTACGGTGGATACGGACGACCTTGATGCAACATCAACAACAATCAAAACATTACAGGTGTACCGTCGAGATATGCGTCACGTTTCCAGCGTCATTCTAAACGCCCAATGATGCGAACACGCGAGTTTGATGACCAATCGGCGTGATTTTTCTGATGTTCCCACAGCTTTAAACCATGACCAACTCCGATCTACAGACCTTGGCTTGCTGGATGACGGGTCAATTCGATAATCTCGACCAATCTCAGCGCGATCCGGCCTGGTTCGTCGCTCTGCGGCTCTGGTGTCAGCCACTGCCACCGACAGCCAATGCGATCCTGAATGACATCGCCGGAACCAAGGGGGCGATCGGCTTATTTGTCGAGCAAGCACCGTTACCGGCGGGCGATAAACCCTACCGCCAGCGCTTGTTCTTACTCTGTCCGGCGATCGCCGATCGCGCCTTGACCGTTGAATACTTCGGCTTTCAGGATCAACGCCCCTATATCGGTGCGGGGTTTGATCCGTCTCGCTTGGCGGCGATCAACCATGAGGCGATCCAAACACTCAATAATGCTCGTTTTCCTCTAGTACGATCAGGCGATCGCTTCACCTCTCGCGCGGAGCCGGATCAGATCTGCTCATTCAAATACGGCGATCAGCAAGGATTTGTCAGCCTGGGATTTGAGATCTCGGCGACGCAGTGGCTCAGTTTCGATCGCGGCATTGATCCCCAAACCGGTCAGGGTCAGTGGGGGGCGCTGATGGGGCCGTACGAGTTAAACAAGTGCGAGTGTTAGGGGCTGTCATCAATTAAATTGATAGCCTTTATTCAGCAAGAGTTTCAGCCCCTTTTGTTTTTTGTTGGGTCGGGCGTTCAACAGCTTACCCCGTGAGGGGTCTGGTGCTAATTGATGACACGCCCTAGAGTCCGTTAGCCAAACGTCACGACACTGCGAATTGATTCGCCTGTGTGCATGAGGTCAAAGGCGCGGTTGATCTCCTCGATCTGCATCACGTGGGTAATCAGGCGATCAATATCGATTTTGCCCTCCATATACCAATCCACAATCTTCGGCACATCCGTCCGACCCTTCGCACCCCCGAACGCAGTCCCTTTCCAGACCCGCCCCGTCACAAGCTGAAACGGTCGCGTACTGATCTCCTCTCCCGCACCGGCCACACCGACGATCGTGCAAACGCCCCAGCCCTTGTGGCAGCACTCCAGCGCCTGCCGCATCACCTTGACATTACCGATGCACTCAAAACTGTAGTCCGCACCGCCGCCGGTCAGCTCCACCAAATGCGCCACCAGATCGCCCTCGATCTCTTTCGGATTGACAAAATCCGTCATGCCAAATTGCTCGGCCAGCGCACGTTTACTCGAATTTAGATCCACCCCGACAATCCGACCCGCACCGACCATTTTCGCGCCCTGAATCACATTCAGACCAATGCCACCGAGGCCAAACACCACCACCGTCGTACCGACCTCAACCTTCGCCGTATTGATCACCGCGCCGATCCCGGTCGTGACACCGCAACCGATGTAGCACACCTTCTCAAAGGGGGCATCGCTGCGGATTTTGGCAAGGGAGATTTCGGGGACGACGGTGTAGTTGGCGAAGGTGGAAGTTCCCATGTAGTGGTAGAGGGGTTTACCGTCGATCGAGAAACGGCTCGTTCCGCTGGGCATCACGCCGCGCCCTTGGGTGGTGCGAATCGCTTGGCAAAGGTTGGTTTTGAAGCTGAGGCAGTAGGCGCACTCGCGACATTCCGGCACGTAGAGCGGAATCACGTGATCGCCCGGTTTAAGGCTTTTCACCCCTGCGCCAACGTCCACCACGACGCCCGCGCCTTCATGCCCCAAAATGGTCGGGAATAGCCCCTCGGGATCAGCTCCCGACAGCGTGTAAGCGTCGGTATGACAGACTCCCGTGGCTTTGATTTCAACGAGGACTTCTCCCGCTTGGGGGGCGTCGAGCTGAACGGTTTCGATGCGGAGGGGTTCGTTGGGTGCGAAGGCAACGGCAGCTTTGACATCCATCACGGTAGATCGTGGCTCGTACGAGCGAAAACGGTTGGGCTGAACAATTTTAAGATGAAGATTGACTCAGACCATTAGAAATATTGCGGCATCATGACCATGCCTTCACGTGACATGGCGCTAGCCGAAATACGTCAGTCTCAGAACGAAGATAGCCGCAGAAAACGGACAAACTTGGACACAGGCGAGACGTGATAAAAAAACTGATTTCGGGTTTAAGCCTGGTTTCCGTTTTGCGAGCCTACAAGATGTACAAAATCAGGAACAGAACGATCCAAACCACATCAACGAAGTGCCAGTAAAGCTCAGAGGCTTCAATCCCAAAATGTGACGTACTGCTGTAGTGGCCGGGTTCGCGCGATCGCAACAGCACCAACAGGATCAGCGACAGACCAAACATCACGTGCAGACCGTGAAACCCAGTCAACACATAAAACGTGCTGGTAAACAGATTATCGGTCAGCCCAAAGGTATTGGTGTAGTACTCATAGCCTTGACCAACGAGGAAAATCGCCCCCAGTGCCGCCGTCAGACCAAACCAAAACTGCATCCCCTTCACATCATCTTGCTTGATCGCTTGGTTGCCGCGATTCATCACAAAACTGCTCGAAATCAGGATGATCGTGTTAATTCCAGGTAACAGCAATTCGCGTTCGGGCGTCCCAGCAGGCGGCCACACTTCGGCGACCGAACGAAACGTTAGATAGGCCGCGAATAGGCCGAGGAAAATCATGGCCTCGGCAAACAGGAACACCCCCATGCCAAACAGGCGATGGTCGGGATGGTCGTTGTGACCGTGGCTCTGCTCAACTTCGATCGCGCCGTGTGCTTGCGTGGTTTCAGCGGTGGTTTGCATCGTGTGTGTCCTAAAAATTGCGTTTGGATGAGATTTGGTCGGTGCGTTGTGGCTGTAAGAATTGATCGATGGAGCGGCTCAGGGACCGATGCCACAACACACCCTATTGACTAACGACTTGAGGTTTTTCCTATGACCGTTCGCTGCATTACATCTCGGCCTTCACTTCCGCCAGTAGCTCGGCCACCGATCGCGTGTCTTCCTGCTCCGAATCGATACCGTAATCGTAGGGACCTGACCACAACACCGGCTCTTCCTCGAAATTTTCGATAATCGGCGGCGAACTGGTTTGCCATTCCAGCGTCAGCGCATTCCACGGGTTCGATGACGCTTTTTCGCCCCAGAACCAGCAGTACACGGCGTTGAACAGGAACGGCAGGGTCGAAACGGCGAGGATGATTGAGCCGATCGTGCAGATGCGATTAATGTCGGTAAAGGCGGGGTCGTACTGCACCACACGACGCGGCATCCCTTGTAAACCAAGGATGTGCATCGGGAAGAAGCAGAGATTAAAGCCAACAAACGTCAGTACAAAGTGAACCTTCCCCCAGGTTTCATCGAGCATCCGCCCGACCATCTTCGGATACCAGTGGTAAATCCCGGCGTAGATGCCGAAGACGGAGCCGCCGAAGAGGACGTAGTGGAAGTGGGCGACGATGAAGTAGGTGTCGTGGACGTGAATATCGAAGGGAACCGAGGCGACCATGACACCGCTGAGTCCACCAACCAGGAACATCGACACAAAGCCGATCGCGAACAACATCGCCGAATTCAGCCGCAGTTTACCGCCCCAAATCGTCGCGACCCAGCTAAAGATTTTGATGCCCGTCGGCACGGCGATCACCATCGTCGCGGCCATGAAGAACATCCGCAGCCAGCCGGGAGTTCCGCTGGTAAACATGTGGTGCGCCCAGACGATATTGCCCAGGAAGGCGATCGCCAAGCTGGAATAGGCGATCGCTTTGTAGCCAAAAATCGGTTTACGGGCGTGTACCGGCAGGATGTCCGAAATCAACCCGAACACCGGCAAAATCATGATATACACCGCCGGGTGCGAGTAAAACCAGAACATGTGCTGGTAGACGATCGGGTCGCCGCCGCCGGTGGGGTTGAAAAATGCGGTTCCGGCCAACAGGTCAAAACTCAACAAAATCAGCGCTCCGGCCAACACCGGCGTCGAGATCAAAATCAGCATCGATGTCGCCAGCATCGCCCAGCAAAACAGGGGCATGTCATAAATGCCCATGCCTTTGATTCGCATTTTTAAAATGGTGGTCACAAAGTTGACCCCACCCAGAATCGACGATGTACCGAGCAGTAACACCGCTAAAATCCACATCATCTGCCCGACCTGTCCCGTCATTAAGCTCAGGGGCGGGTATGATGTCCAACCGGCGGACGGGGGAGTCTCGGCCAGCAAACTCAGGAGGAGCAATGCGCCACCGGGCGGCACGAGCCAGAAGGCCAGACCGTTGAGGACGGGGAAGGCCATATCCTTCGCGCCGATCATCAGGGGAATCAGATAGTTAGCAAAGGCGGCACCGGCGGGGACGATCCACAGGAAGATCATCATCGTGCCGTGCAGGGTCAAGACGCCGTTGTAGTTTTCGTAGCCGAGAAAGTCGGCATCCGGTGTGGCCAGTTCGACGCGGATGCTGGTGGCCATCGCTCCGGCGATTAGGTAAAAGGCAAAGCTGACAACAAAGTATTGAATGGCAATGACTTTGTGGTCGGTGCTGAAGCCGAAGAAGTCCTTCCAGTGGCGTTCGGGTGGGCTAGGCTTCGGTGGTTGTGGAGTCTGGGTCGGTTCGAGGGTGCTAACACTCATGGTGGGTCTCGAAGAGGGTTCTTATTAAGGAGTCGAGCGAAAGGCGGACGGATCGGGTGCGGTGACGATCGAGCCTCGTAGGGCAATCCCAAACCCAGCATCCATATTTTCAAGCTGTTCAAGCTGGACAAATGTTAACGGTTCAGAGGGTTCGGGATTGTTGTAGATCTATCTAATCGTGGTGATGGTGCGCCATCTGGGCGATCGCCTTGGCGTCGATGGCGGGTGCGTTAGGATGTAGCGCTAGACGATCGGCATCGCTGAGGTCGGTCGAGCCAATCACGTCAACGGCGATCGCAACGGAGGCTAACCGTGAATCGCTGGACTCATTGATCGCACTAGCGATCTGAGTTTGATACCAGGCGTCATAATCTTCCTGCGAATCAACGATGATTTCAGACCGCATCGCGCCGTGGAACGGGCCACACAGTTCCGCACAGACGATCGGATAGGTTCCCGTCTTCTCTGGGCGAAAACGCAGCTCGCTCATGCGTCCCGGAATGGCATCCTGTTTCAGGCGAAACTGTGGAACCCAAAAGGCGTGCAAAACATCTTGAGCTTGAAGATTGAGCTGAACATCGCGACCGACGGGGACGTGCAGTTCCCCGGCCATGACGTTACCGGGATAGGTAAACAACCAGGCGTATTGCAGACCCATCACGTCGATCGTGACATCCGCATCGATGCCCTCTGATTTGGGATTAGCGCCGATGCCCAGCGCCACTTTTTGGCCACCGCGCGGCAAGCCGAGATCTCCACCCAGGGAACCGGCGATCGCCGATCCAGAAGAAACCTTTGCCATGCGTGTATGGTCGTGCGATGCCATCGGATCGAGTCCACCCATCTGCTGGTAAACATCGAAGCTATAGACCGCAAGCACCATGACAATCACCACTGGAATGGCCGTCCAGACCAGCTCTAGCGGTAGATTTCCTTCGATCGGTGGGCCATCCGTTTCGTCTCCGGGCTGCTTCCGAAATTTAATAATTGCGAGGATAATTACGCCCTGAATGGCTAGAAACAGCCAAACAGAGATCGTCATCATTAGGTTAAACAGACCATCAACGAGGGGAGCATTTTGCGAAGCCGCCTCTGGTAACCAGCCGTGATTCTGGCCGTACCAGAGACTAATGAGCGTGATGGCAACCCCGGAAACGGAAATGCTGATCGCGGGTGAGATTTTGGCGCGTTCCATGTAGTTCGACGTGAGTTCGGCGTGAGTTCGGCGACGGGGCGAGTAACGAGGCCGCGACTTCAGAATCATTCAAGACGTGACGATCGCAATGTCAATCTCAGCCCCCTTCGGACAAACCCGAATCGGAGAGGTCATAGGACTGGTTACGAATGCGCCACGAGCGATGGATCGAAAACACAAGCCTCGGGTTGTCTTCTAAGTTAGAGCAGTCGTCTTGAGGTTGCCGGAATACGACCTAGTTTTTTACGTTTTCTTTGGGATCTTTACGTTGCTGTCATATTTGTCAATAAACATAACAGTTTTGTCTAAGAGCAAAGGCTATGAGGTGAACCGGGTTTAGGTCTATTTTGCTCTTCTGGTAAAGGTTTCGGCGCTTTGATTGTGAAACAAAAAGCGCTTAACACAACGGTAGAAAATCACTCGGAATTCCTGTTTTTATAGCGTTGAACTCCATTTTTAGTAGACATTTCTGGGTGGTGGAAGCTAAGACTCTTTGGGTTTGTTACGGTTTGAACCGACGGCAATTATTTTCTATAGCTTTCTCCAGCGACTGAGCCGCGATCGACCAACGCCTCGCAACGACTTTGGTGACGCCATGACGAATCCAGTTTTACCGCTTCAACCTTCCATGCCAGCGAGCGCGACCCCAACGCGCCAACCGATTGATCGTATACGGGGTCTGCTCTGGAAATTGGCCTTCGCAACCCTAGCGCTGATGGCGATCGGCAGTGCGACGCGGGTCGCCAATGCAGGACTTGCCTGCCCCGATTGGCCGCTGTGTTACGGCAAGCTCGTTCCCACCGCCGAGATGAACCTGCAAGTCTTTCTGGAATGGTTTCATCGCCTCGATGCCTCGCTGATCGGGCTGATGACGATCTGGCTCGTGGTGCGTAGTCTTCAGTGGCGATCGCAGCTTCCGGCTTGGACGCTGCCGGTCTCCCTGCTGGCCTTGGTGCTGGTGGTCGTCCAAGGGGGACTCGGAGCGCTAACGGTGACAGAGCTGTTGCGATTTGAGATTGTGACGGCTCATCTGGGAACGGCGCTGCTGTTCTTTGCCACGATCGTCATGGGTGCGGTGGCGCTGCTGCCTCAGCCTCCATCTCAGTCTCATCGTTCCCAGGACGTGATCAAGCCATTTCACAGCCGGATTTCTTGGGCTGGGGCGATCGCCGCTTTCCTGGTGTATCTCCAAAGCCTCATCGGGGCGCTGGTATCCTCCCAGTGGGCACTACATCAGTGCTTAGGCGGTTTTGAATCCCTCTGTCGCATCATGTACAGCCACCTGTTCGGCGTCATCCCTCCGACTCTCGCTGTGTTGGCGCTCGTTGTTTGGGCGTGGCGATCGCCCCTTCTCAATCCGCTGCTTCACGCCCTCGCCTATAGCTCTGGCTTGCTCGTGTTGCTCCAAATCGGCCTTGGTTTTGGAACGTTTTATCTCCATCTCCAGGTTGAACTGCTAACCGTGGCACACCAACTGATTGGCGCAACCCTCTTCGGTACGCTGCTCGCCTTTTTTATCTTGGCGCGGCGCGATCGTCCCGTTTCGATGGATCACACTCACCTCCACGAATCTGCCTAATCGTTTGCCCCTCCTCGGGGGCGACCCCGCAATCGAGTCTCCTAGATTGATGACTATGACCCTCGCCTGCACCATCCCCAGCCTCAATCAACCATAGTTCGCACGCATTCCCCTGATCTGAGATCTAACCGAGAATTATGCAAGATCTGCTTAACACCACAACTCGCAACCCTGCCGATCGTCACCACGAAACCCTCGGGCAACTTTGCAAAAGCTACTACCAGCTCACCAAACCGCGCATCATCGTCCTGTTGCTGATTGAAACAGCCGCAGCGGTATTTCTAGCGTCGGGGGGCGATGTTGATCCGATATTGCTGTTGGCGACCCTGGCGGGCGGTTGGTTTGCGGCAGCGTCGGCCAACGTGATCAACTGTTTTTACGATCGCGACATTGACCAGATCATGGAGCGCACCCGCTGGCGTCCGATCCCGTCCGGGCGAATTCGTCCCCGTGACGCGCTGATCTTCGCGGCTGTTCTGGCGATCGCCTCCTTTGCGGTCTTGACCTACTTCGCCAATCTCACCGCCGCCCTGCTGGCACAATCCGGCATCGTCGCCTACGTCCTGATTTACACGCACTGGCTCAAGCGCCACACCCCGCAAAACATCGTCATCGGTGGCGCGGCGGGTGCGATCCCCCCGCTGGTGGGTTGGGCCGCCGTAACCGGCGAACTTTCCTGGGCGGCGTGGCTCCTCTTTGGCATTATCTTTCTCTGGACGCCGCCGCACTTTTGGGCGCTGGCGATTTATATTCGCGATGAATACGCCGAGGTGAATGTACCGATGTTGCCCACGATCGTCGGTAATGCCGAAACGGCGAAGCAAATTTGGGTGTATACCTGGCTGACGGTGGCGGCAACCTTGGGGCTGGTGTACCCGCTCGGTGTTTGTGGCGCAATCTACGCTTTGGCAGCGATCGTCTTGGGCGCAGTGTTTCTGGTCAAAGCGCGATCGTTGCTGCAAACGCCCGACGATATCAACGTCGCCAAAGATACGTTTAAGTGGTCGATCTTTTACCTGATGCTGCTGTGTCTCGCGATGGCGATCGATAGTCTGCCGTTCAGTCAACACCTCACGATCGAAGCGATCCAGCTCGCAACTCAGCTATGGCCTCAATAGGTCTTTCATGGCCTCTTCGTAGCTCCTGCTACCGTCCGTCCCGGCTACCGAACCAAGCCAATGAGGGAAAGCCGAACAGACCGTCCAGCAAAAGGTCAAGCCTGTTTCACAAAACGTTGCACACACTAGATGCCTGTGTTAACTTCTGTGTAGAGGCACTCAATCTTACTCACTTGAGGAGATAGACATCATGGAAAACGAAACGAAATTCGGCTTTACCCAATTTGCTGAAACCTGGAATGGCCGTCTGGCTATGCTTGGTTTTGTGATCGGTATTGCAACTGAGATCATGACTGGTCAAGGCATCCTGTCGCAAATCGGCCTGATCTAGACTTGATTCAACCCAACGGACTCATTGCGTCAATATTCGCCCACTCCAGAATTTGCCCTTTGATCCGCTTTCACAATAAGTCTGTGATTCCACCGCAGGCTTCGCTCTAAAACCTGGAAATTTTTCGAGTCGTTCATTTACGAACGGCTCGTTTCTTTATGTTTTTTAACGTGAGTACGGGATAAGGCTTTCAGCCGATTCCTTATCCCGTACTCACGTTATAGTCAGTTCAATCATTTTCAGAACATGCCGAGAGCGTTGAGCGGAGTCGTGGGCGTAGCCTTCGCGCAGCGAATAATGCGGTTTGCGAACAAGCAGGACAGAGTCAACATGTCTCGTTTTTTATTGAACTGACTATACATAGCCCGGAGTCCCTAGGAATCCGGCTGCTCGCAGCGAAGCCAAGTTCCGTGATTTCGTCTGAATTCTCAACCGGCGGGGCAACCCTGACGATCGCCATCCATTGTCTCGATGATCACGTTGGTATAGCGAGCCGCTGTTAAAATTTCGCGGATCAGCGTGGAAGCCTGAGATGAGGCGCGATCGAACAACGCATCCCCCCCGCAAACCGCCTGACGCATTTGCTGTACCGCCGTCCGCTCGGCCTCCGCGTAAAGCTGAGTTTCCACATTCGGCGCGATCCAGGCGCGTTGTTCTTCGAGAATATTCGATTGCTCCACATCCAGCTCGATGCCCGCAAGATGAGCCGGGGGCAAAATGACGCGAATTGATCCGTTTTGCAGATCCGCATTGACGAGCTGGATTTGGCGCAGGTCGATCGCGGCTCGGGCATACCCCACCCCTTGATAGACCAACACCGTTTCGCCCAAATAAAAACGACCCAGACGACGCTCCTGCTCACTCGTGACGACTGTTGTGAGCGTTTGCTTTGCGGTGTGTAAAGCCTGCTGATCTTCGAGCTGATTGACAATGAGCGATCGAATCGCGGTTACCGGTAGCGGCGGCGGCGGGAATAACTCCGATCGCAGTGAGTCCACCCAACCGTTGACGATCGCGAGACCGATCGCGCCAGACAGTGCCGAGAACATCGTCAGAATGACGAGGGGATGGCGAGCAATCCCCAGCCATCCCCGGCGCGATCGGCTGCGCTCAGGAGACGCGGAGCGATCAGTTTGGGTTTGGGTGTTCACATTCATGGATCGGAACGTTTGAAAGGAGCTGGGCAGATTTAGGGGCTGTCATCAATTAAATTTCTAGCGCTTACCCAGCAAGGGTTACAGCCCCTAGCTTTTTTGTTGGGGCGGGCGTTCAACAGCTTACCCGGTAAGGGTTCTACGATTAATTGATGACACGCCCTAGGGCATTCGCTGAACTAGCGAGCGGCGGAAGAGGAAACGGGTAAGCGTTGGGTAACGATCGTGATCCCATCCTTACGGACGATCGCCCCGGAAATCCATAGATCGCTGCTTTCGGCGGGAGCTGTCCCGATTTTGAAGAGACCGCCCGCATTGAGGGGTTCAAGTTCGATGAAAGCCGGATCGCGATCGATGGCCAGATCGACCGATTCCTCTAGGACGCCGCCCAGCAAAAAGTTATCGCCGAGGGGTTCGAGGACGATCGCGTCAAATTCAAAACGATCGCCGGGAGCCACGCCGTCAGGAAGCTGGATACGCACTGTCGGGGGATCGTCGCCCGCCGATAGTGTGCTGGCTTCTTCCAGGGTGGCTTGACGCACCAGGCGATCGTTTATGAAGGTTTGGCGCGATCGCATGGCCGATTCCAGTTGGTAGGGGCGATCACCTGCCGTACGTCCCGTAATCGTGATTTCTGTTTCCGTGGTGTAGCCCGTTTCGGTCGCTTCCCAGTCGAGCAGCTCAACTCCATAATTCAGGGTTTCATAACGATCCCAAAACTCGACGATCGCGCTGCGCAAATCGCGGCGGTTAAACCCATCGTCATGCTCGAAGTTTGAGGCGTAGAGATCCATCAAGTTGGTGAGATCGCGATCGTTCGCCGCCGTTTCGAGACGCTCGATCATTGCCAAGACCTCCTCAGGAGCCGATGCAGGCGATTCCGCACGCGCGGGAACGGCATACGCGATCGCGCCACCGATCGCCAGCAGCGCGGCAAGTAACGGACTCCGAAGTGAGTTGCGCCCGGAGCTGTACCCATTGGGCATTCCGTACCGAAATATTCCACCGTTACTCATGAGCGCTCGTCTTTTAGGGTAAAGTTCTCGACTGAGGCTACCGGCAAATGTTCCAGCCATATTTCAGCTTGGGACAGTCGCGGTTTGTTGGATCGAATGAATCGAGCCACAGAACCTTGCCGCGTTTGCTGCGGTAGCGTCATCTTTTAATGATTGTACAAATCCCTGCGACTCGATCGAGCGCGATATCGTGACCCCCGAGCGTTCTTCCGCCCAAACCGCTGCTAATTCCACTGTCGCCACGTCTGCGCCATCCCGCCCACCGCGCCGCCTACTGGTGGCGGCCAGCGGAACCGGCGGGCATTTATTCCCGGCGCTGGCGATCGCCGAACGTTTGGCTACATCGGGGTCAGCAACGCCGGGATCGCAGGATGGAACGCCGTGGGAGATCGAATGGCTCGGGGTGCGCGATCGCATGGAAACGGAATTGGTCGGCGATCGCTATCCGCTGCACTATGTCCCCGTGTCCGGCTTACAGGGTGGGATTGTCAGTGCAGTGAAGGCTGTGATTGGCCTTGGGATTTCGATCTGGAAATGCTACCGTTTGCTCGATCGCTTCGATGCTGTGTTAACCACTGGAGGCTACATTGCGGCTCCGGCAATCCTCGCCGCCCGTCTGCGGGGTTTACCCACGATTTTGCACGAGTCGAATGCCTTGCCGGGAAAAGTGACTCGTGCCTGTGGTCGCTGGTGTCACACCCTCGCGGTCGGATTTGCCGAAGCGGCTGATCGCATCGAAGCACCGCGCATTCTCCACGTCGGTACACCCGTCCGTGCCGAGTTTCTTACGCCGATCGGTCTGGATTTGGCGATTCCTGATGGTGTGCCGGTGATTGCGGTGATGGGCGGCAGTCAGGGCGCGGTGGCGGTGAATCAGATGGTGCGCAAGTGTTTGCCGCGCTGGTTTGAGGCCGGAGCGTGGGTGGTACATCTAACGGGTGAGAATGACCCGGAGGCGGGATCGATCGAGCATGAGCAATATATTTCGCTGCCGTTCTATCACAATATCGCCGGACTCTTGCAGCGATCGACCCTGGCGATTTCCCGCGCTGGTGCAGGCGCGGTGACAGAACTCAGCGTCAGCGGTACGCCCGCCATTTTGATCCCCTTTCCCTTTGCCGCCGAAGACCATCAGTTTTATAACGGCCAAATTTTTGTCGATGCTGGCGCGGCGCGGATGCACCGTCAGGCCGATCTCAATGCCGATCAATTGGCGATCGAAGTGATCGAATTACTCCAAAATCCTGACGCCCTCGCCCAGATGCGGCAAGGTATGGCATCTCTGGCGGTGACCGATAGCGTGGATCGCTTGGTCAGCGCGATCGATGCTGCCATCATGACTCCTTAAAGTCTTCCTTCATCTTTTGCTCATTTCGCTCAACACCCTCCAATCTTCGATCTCGAGCTGTAACGTAACGTCACGTTTGTCATAGACCTGGGGAGATTTCGCTAGCATAGGAGCCGTTAGAAATGGTCAGAAATAACCCTGTTTTTGATCATTTGGCCGTTAGTTTGACCGTTTGGCTTGAGGTCGTGGTGTTTTGTCCCTTCGTACCAGCTCACACCGTACTCGCTCGCACTTTTTCGATCGCTCACCCCAAAACTGCTGATGCAGTATGGCTTCATGAAACCCCGCGTTAAGACCAGCTTTGCCGCGATCGCCGTGCTTGGCGTCCTGTTCTTTGCCTTTGTGTGTCGGTTTTGGGGGCTGTCCCGCTTCAACGAGCCGGTGTTCGATGAGATCTATTTCGCGACCTACGGTTACGACTACCTCAAGGGGATCGAGTTTTTTGATGTGCATCCGCCTCTGGGCAAGTACATCATCGCGATCGGGCTGTGGATTTTTCAATTTTTGCCCCTCCAACAATCGGGCGGCGGTACAGAAGGAGTCGCCTCGATTTCAGCCTTCGGCTATCGCTGGATCGGCGCTGCTTTTGGGACGCTTATTCCCCTCTGGGTCGGCATTCTCGCCTACAAAATTGGTCATCGGGTCTCCTTTGGCGTTATCGCCGGAATGCTCACGGCGCTCGATGGTTTACTCCTGGTTGAATCCCGCTATGCCCTGATTAATACGTATCTGCTGACCTTTGGCTTGCTCGGGCTGATCTGCTTTCTGATGGCCGTCGATCGGCGACATGGTCGGATATTCTGGCTGATTTTGGCGGGGATTGGTTTCGGGGCGTGTTGGTCAGTCAAGTGGAACGGCCTCGGTTTTCTGCTGGCGGTCTATGGGTTTTATGGTTTAGCGCTGCTCCTCAGTTGGATTGCGCCCAAGGCCATGCATGATCCCGATTCATCCGTGGAGGCGAATCCTCTCACGCCTCTCTATCCGCCGATCGAGCCATCGCTATCGGACATCGAAGCAACTGACGAGCCTGAAATTACATCTGACACCACGTCTAACGCTTCCGTCAAGCAGGGCATCTTTACCAAATTCAGCCAGAAGCGAACGGCACGGATTCCCGCGAATAACTCCCTGCGCGGAGCGGCACGAATTCCGCTACCGCTGTTTGCGCTCACTCTGGCGATCGTCCCGGCGATCGTCTACCGCTTGTCCTGGGTCTATCACCTGAAGATTGCGCCGAGCTATGGCTTTTGGGAAATGCAAAAGCAAATTTTGGGGTATCACTCCCAGGTGGGCGGTAACATCGGTGAGACGCATCCGTACTGCTCGCCCTGGTATTCCTGGCCGTGGATGATCCGTCCAGTCGGCTACTACTTTCAAAGTTGGCAAGAGGGTGCTAAAACGACGGTTCTGGATGTCCATGCCTTTGGCACACCGATCCTCTGGTGGTTTTCAACGTTGGCCATCTTTGGGACTCTCATCATCGTCGCACTGTGGCTCTGGCGCATCGGGCGCGACGATCGCCTGCGTCAATTCCATCTCGTTGCTGCGGTTCATCTGGTTTCCCCGATTAATCTCAGTGTCGGCAGTTTTATCGCGATCGGCTATGCTGCAAACTTCCTGCCCTGGATGCTGGTGTCGCGCTGTACCTACATCTATCACTACATGGGAGCGTCGCTGTTTAGCTTCCTCGCCTTAGCCTGGGTACTCGATCGCGTCTGGCAGCGACCCGAACTTCAGCTTCGAGCGATCGCGCCCACCGTCATCTTGATCTGTTTTGCCGCGTTTCTCTTTTGGTCACCGATTTTCCTGGGTTTACCCCTCTCGCGCGAAGCCTTCGAGCTGCGAATGTGGATGTCATCTTGGTATTAATCTTCGTCAGTCTTACAGGGGTTTTCACTCTGTCGTTTTAGCCGATGCGTGACATGCTGAACAACGAGCGCTGGAAATCAACCCTTGCCGCCACCGGTATTGCCTTCGTTGCCACCTTCGGCCTGCGTCAGCTCGGTCTCCTCGAACCGGCAGAACGATCCGTCAGCGACTTCTTTTTACGCCAGCGTCCACCCGAGATCGTCGACGATCGCATCGTCATCGTTGCTGCAACCGAAGCGGACATTCAGCGCTACAACTGGCCGCTGTCAGATCAACACCTGGCGATCGCCCTTGAGGCCATCTATGCTCAAAATCCTCGCGTTGTTGGACTGGATCTGTATCGCGATCTCCAAAATCCACCCGGCAGCGATCGCCTTGCCGCCATTTTTCAGACCGCTCCCAATCTCATCGGCATCGAGCTGTTGCCTTCCAGCAACAATCCAGCGGCGTCCACGGATATTCAAGGAGTCAGCGGCCCGCCGATGCTACAACAGCGTGGCCTCGTGGGAGCCAATAACTATCCGTATGATGTCGATGGTGCGGTGCGTCGCGGCCTCTTATTTCTAAAGCCGGACGGTGCAGACGCGATTTCGGAAAGCTTTGTCCTCAAAGTCGCACTACACTACCTCAACTCAGAAGGGATTCGTTTACGTCCCCCGATCGCCGGGTCACGCGATGTACGCCTCGGTAAAGCAACCATTCCGCGATTTTCCCGCAATGACGGCAACTATCGCGATGCCCCCGAGTTCGGCTATCAGTTTCTAGCCAACATACGAGGATTCTCCAGTCATCGCCATACCGTCAGTCTTGGCGACGTCATCGAGGGCAAGATCCCGCCGAATTTATTTCGCGATCGCATTGTGCTGATCGGCGCGAATACCCCCAGCATCAAAGACTTTTTCCTCGCTCCCTATCTCGTATCGCCCAATGGACAGGAGATGACTCAGATTGCGGGCGTGTTTCTGCAAGCTGATTTTATTAGTCAGCTCATCAGTGCCGCGATCGATGGACGTCCGATGATGACCAGTTTTTCCGAAACGGCTGAGATTCTCTGGATTGCATCACTGTGTTTAATCGGGGCGATCGGGGCGTGGCGTTTTCGCCGACCGCAGGCCGGGGTTATTCTCGTTTTCGCCGGAAGTTTTGGCGTGTTTGCCCTGGGATATGGCGCGATCACCCAGGCGATCATCATTCCCGTGTTTGCGCCGTGGCTTGGATTTGGAATGGCCTCCCTGGCGATCGTGGTCTATCGCAGCTACCAAAGTGAAGAGCTACGCAAATCCACAGCATTTTTAAACAGCATTATTGACGCGATCCCAGATCCCGTATTTGTCAAAACCCCCGATCTGAAATGGGTCGTCCTCAACGAAGCCTATAGCCAGCTCGTCGGCCATCCACGCGATGATTTACTGCACAAATCTGAAGCGGATGTCTTTGCCCACGACGAAGCTGAGGCTTGGCATCAAGAAGATGAGCGAGTCCTCAAGAACGCCAGCCCTAGCGAACATGAAGCCTGCATCACTGATGTTCACGGCCAATGCCGAATTATTGCCACCAAGCGATCGCTGCACCGCGACGGCTCCGGCAACCTCTTTTTGATTGGCGTTTTGCGCGATATCACTGAGCGCAAACATCTTGAAAGCCGTCTAACCCAGGTTGCAGAACGCCTGCAACAGTCCAATGCAGAATTACAGCAATTCGCCAACCACGATGCCTTAACGAACCTACCCAATCGGAAACTATTTCTGGAGACCCTAGAGCAATCGATCCAGTGGGCTGACGAAAATCAGAAATCAGTGGGGTTAATGTTTCTCGACTTGGATGGCTTTAAAGCCGTGAATGATACCTTCGGGCATGGCATCGGTGATGAACTGTTGATTGCGGTGGCGCGACGCTTGCAGGGCTGCTTGCGGGGAAGCGACACGATCGCGCGGCTTGGGGGCGACGAATTTACGGTGGTGTTGCCCGGTTTACCCAATCATGAGGTGGCGGGCTATGTGGCACAAAAGTTGGTCGATGCGTTGGCTCAAGAGTTTAAGATTCAGGGTCAATCGATTTACGTGACGTCCAGCGTGGGGATTGGGCTTTATCCTGAACATGCGTTAACACTGGACATGCTGATCCAAGTGTCAGACGAGGCGATGTTTATCGCCAAGCACAGTGGGAAAAATCGCTATGAGTTTGCGATCAACTCGCCCGATCGCGCTACTGCAATCAACGAAGATGAACGAACATAGTCCGTTCATTCGTTAATCAGACAGATCTCAGACAGAGCGATGAGCACTGGACTTCAACACGCTCAGTGCCCTCCGTTTTTTGATAAGTCCTAACCCAATCGGTTTTGGCGTTATTCCCTATTCCAGCTCTTCAAGAAAATCTCGCACACGGTTGCGGCGGCTGGGTTGACGCAGCTTTTGCAACGCTTTCGCTTCAATTTGCCGGACACGCTCACGGGAGAGATCCAGCGTACGACCAATTTCGGCCAGCGACGACGGCACGCCATCATTCAGCCCAAAGCGCAGACGAATCACGTCACGCTCGCGACTGCTGAGGTCGGCGAGGAGTTGCTGAAGTTCTCGCTGGAGCGATTCACGGACGAGGAGATCTTCCGGCGACGCCTCTTCTGTTTCCAGAAGGTCGCCCAACTCCGTATCTTTTTCTTTGCCGACTTTCGCATCGAGGGAAATCGATCGCGGCACGCGCAACATCACCTCTCGAATTTGATCGACCGTCATCCCCAACATGACCGCGACGTCGTTCACCGTCGGAGTCCGGCCATTTTCTTGAGCAAACTGGCGCTGGGCTTTTTTAATTTTGTTGAGTTTTTCGGTGATGTGAACCGGTAGACGAATTGTGCGGCTTTGGGTGGCGATCGCGCGGGTAATCCCTTGGCGAATCCACCAATATGCATACGTACTGAAGCGATAGCCCCGCGTGGGGTCAAACTTTTCGACCGCGCGTTCGAGGCCGATCGTCCCCTCTTGGATCAAATCAAGCAATTCGAGGCCGCGCTTTTGGTATTTTTTCGCGACGGACACGACCAAACGCAGATTCGCCTCGATCATGTGCTTCTTCGCCCGTTGCCCCTCCGTCTGAATCGTATTCAGCTCCTCAACCCCTAAGCCAACCAGATCGGCCCAGCGACGCTTGCCGTCGGCCAGAGTGGGCTTGAGGTCCGATCGTTCAATACCGCCTTCCTTGGCCCAGCGTTCCAGCGATGGACGATGACCGAGACGTGACGTGAGATTGTCGCGAACATGAACGAGCTGAACGCAGCGCTGTAGGAGTTCATCCTCCTCTGCCGCTTTCTGACGCTGTTCAAGCAGATCCATATAGCGCTGAACCTGTTGCGCTTCAAAAACTTCTTCATCGCGCCCTAGCAGATCGACCTTGCCGATTTCTTGCAGGTATAACCGAACCAGATCGGTTGTGTTGCGACCGTTGCCACTGGCGAGATCTGGCGCATCAGCATACTCCACGGAAACGCTGACGTTATGGGATGGACTATCGATGTTAAACTCATCGTCCAGCTCAAGCACAACCTCAGTGGAACCTCTCTTTACACTGGACGTAAAGTCACCACTTCGATCGGCGAGATCTTGATGATCTCCGGGCTGGAAAGAACTCATTCTCGGCATAGTTACCCTTGTTCTCAGTGACAGGAAAGCAAGCATCACGCGAAAGTCGAATAAGAGGCGATAGGTCTCACATGCGATTTCTGTGTGCTATTTCGTCCTTTCAGGACGCCACACCCTAAATCCGTGAAGCAAGACTCTAAAAGACTGTCGCTTCCGGTAAAGACTTGAAAATACTTTAAGCTGGATTTTCAGAGCTCCTATTGCCTAGCCTAAAACATAATTTTCGCGTGCGCCGTGATGTAGATCTATGGACAATGCTAACCTCCATCACATCAAGCTTGTGTTCCCGATCGCACAAACAAACCTTAATGTTTCGACACATTAAAAATTGGGATTGACCTGCACCCATCTCAATTAGACGTTAGTTTTACCCACGATCCTCCCCTCAGGCATTACCGTCACCTCAAAATTCTGGCCGTGCAAAACATCTTTGATCTGCCTCATCCTCGCCCCGATCGCGAATACATCCAAACCCTCCAGCACACTCCAAATACTACGATCGAGCGCATCATCTCCTGGGGACACACCACCCCCGAAGGCGAATGGTATGACCAAGATCGAGACGAATGGGTCGTACTGCTTCAAGGTCACGCCACATTGACCTACGGCGACGGACGCAACGCTCACCTCCAAGCCGGAGATTACTTGCTTTTGCCCGCTCACTGTCGTCATCGGGTAACGGCCACCAGCACCGATCCGCCCTGCATCTGGATCGCCATCCACGGCGATCTCTGCCTTCCCTTAAGTTTTTAGTATGTTTTAGGGAGTTCGTAAAACTTAGACTAAAAAATCAAACTTTAAGAAATAGAGAATCATCAACTTTTGTTAAAAAATCTATAGTTTGACTTTTTGGATATACGCAAATATAAAGCTTGATCTTTGGTTTAAAAGAATTTCTCAAGCACTAAATTTAAGAAATAATCGCCACACCTATCTCTACCACTGGTGATTTTGTTTTTTTAGCAGTCTTAAAGATTAGACAAACAGGATGAAATATCTGCGATACAATAGCCAACTAAGCTAGGGGTGCTCGATTAATCGAGCTGAGAAACACCCTTGGAACCTGAGTCCGGTTAGTACCGGCGGAGGGAAGCTGTTTATCGAGGTATTTTGAATATGTTGCGTACTGAATGGATCGCCAAGCGTAGCGGTCAGGCCAACGTGTCGCAGATGCACTACGCGCGTCAGGGCGTCATCACAGAAGAGATGACGTACGTAGCCAAGCGTGAAAATCTCCCGGTGGAGCTGATTCGCGACGAAGTGGCACGCGGTCGGATGATTATCCCCGCGAATATCAATCACCCGAATCTGGAGCCGATGGCGATCGGGATTGCCTCGAAGTGTAAGGTCAACGCCAATATTGGTGCGTCGCCGAATAGCTCCGACATCACGGAAGAGGTCGCCAAGCTCGAACTCGCAGTGAAGTACGGTGCGGATACGCTGATGGATCTCTCCACCGGTGGCGGTAACCTGGACGAAATTCGTACGGCGATTATTGGTGCTTCGCCGATTCCGATCGGGACTGTACCGATCTACCAAGCCCTCGAAAGCGTTCACGGCAATATCGAGAATCTCACCGCCGAAGATTTCCTCACGATCATCGAGAAGCACGCACAGCAGGGCGTTGATTACATGACGATCCACGCGGGGATTCTCATCGAGCATTTGCCGCTGGTCAAAAATCGCATCACCGGCATCGTCTCGCGCGGTGGTGGCATCATCGCCCGCTGGATGCTACACCACCACAAGCAAAACCCGCTGTATACGCATTTCGACGACATCATCGAAATCTTTAAAAAATACGATGTGTCGTTCAGCCTCGGCGACTCCCTGCGTCCGGGCTGTACCCACGATGCTTCGGATGACGCGCAACTGGCGGAACTCAAAACCCTCGGTCAGCTCACGCGCCGCGCCTGGGAGCATGACGTGCAAGTCATGGTCGAAGGCCCGGGTCATGTGCCGCTCGACCAAATTGAATTCAACGTTAAAAAGCAAATGGAAGAGTGCAGTGAAGCACCGTTCTATGTGCTTGGCCCTCTGGTGACGGACATTGCGCCCGGTTATGACCACATCACCAGCGCGATCGGTGCAGCGGTGGCGGGCTGGCATGGTACGGCGATGCTGTGCTATGTGACGCCGAAGGAACACCTCGGTTTGCCGAATGCGGAAGATGTGCGCAATGGCCTGATCGCTTACAAGATTGCGGCTCATGCGGCGGATATTGCTCGCCATCGTCCGGGCGCTCGCGATCGCGATGATGAGCTATCGGCAGCTCGGTATAACTTTGACTGGAACAAACAGTTTGAGCTATCCCTCGATCCAGAGCGGGCGCGGGAATATCACGATGAGACGCTCCCGGCGGATATTTACAAAACCGCTGAGTTCTGCTCGATGTGTGGACCGAAGTTCTGCCCGATGCAAACGAAAGTGGATGCGGAGCAGTTGACGAAGCTAGAGGAATTTTTAGCGTCTGAGGCGGCGAAGCAGGATCTGGTGGCGGCGAACTAGTTCGATCGTCGATCGCTCCGTCAAAGCGTCTGGATTGACAACCATCGAGACGCTTTGATTCCAAAGTTTTAAAGACGTTGAAACACTTCGATCGTCCTGCGATCGAAGTGTTTTTTGTTGTGTTGAGCAGAAAAAAAACGGGCTGTTTTTTCAAGGCCAGGATTTTATGCCAAGATCAAGTCAATCCCATTTATTGCTCGTTTGCACCGTTAAAGATTATGGGCTTCGTTGATCCGCGCACGGACTTTGGCTTTAAACGCATCTTCGCCTCAGAACGCAGCAAACCGATTCTGCGTAGCTTGCTCAATGCCATCATTTATGACGATGAGCCACGGATCACCGATCTTGAAATTATTGACCCGTATCAAAATCCAGCGATTTATGACCTAAAACAAAGCATTCTCGATGTTAAAGCGGTGCTTGATGATGAGACGATCGTGATTATCGAGATGCAGATTCTACCCGTGGAAGCGTTCGCCGAACGTGTGATTTATAACACGGCGAAAGCTTACGTGAATCAGCTCCAACGCGGCCAGGGATATATGTTCCTGAAGCCGGTGATCTCGCTGACGATCACTGATTTTATCCTGTTTCCTGAGACGGAATACCCCATCAGTCGTTACCAGTTGCTCGAACCGGGAACCGATCGGCGATGCAGCGATCACCTGGAGCTGATTTTTGCGGAACTGCCCAAACTCAGTAAGCTCCCGGAACAGTTGGCGAAACGGAGCGATCGCTGGCTCTATTTCATCCAGCAGGCGGGCAAACTCGACGAAATTCCCACGATTCTCCTGGACACGGATTTTGATGCTGCGTTTGAAATTGCGAATGAAAGTCAGCTTTCGCGTACGGAGCTTGAGCTATCGGAGAAACAGCGGATGCATTTGCTGGATGAACAGGGACGATTGAGCTATGCGATCAAGGAAGGCTTAAAGCAGGGGCTTGAGCAGGGGCTTGAGCAGGGGCTTGAGCAGGGGCTTGAACAGGGGCTTGAACAGGGGCGCGAGCAGGGACGCGAGGAGGGAGCGGAAGCGCGGGCGATCGAGATTGCGCGGGGGATGTTGACGGAGTTTGGGGTGGAGACGGTGAGTCGGGTGACGGGGTTACCGATCGCGATCGTGCAGGATCTGGCGAACGGGATTGATCGGTCTGGAGCGGGTTAGGGTGGATTGGGGGTTAACGGGCAATCTGTCGCAGCTTGATGTTTTCGCGAGCCTGCGGGCATACAAGGATGACCCTGAGCGCACAGCAGGGTTTCTGCTTTTTTAAGGTCTGCGATCGCTGCGTCGTATTTTCCGAGAAATTGAGGGGATTCGGGTGATGGCTCTGATCGATTTGGTGACGAGTCAGGTGGTGGTGTTTGATCGGCGGCGGGGGAAATCGAAGGCGGGGACGGATTGGCGGGATTTGGCGATGTTGTTGTTGCGGTTTCCGGAGTTGAAGGCGGAGTATGGGGCGGTTTGGGGGCGGTTGGTTGGGATGGGGGTGGAGGGGGTGTTTGGGTTGTGG
>JAABST010000035.1 GCA_011390275.1 Geitlerinema sp. S16 | reverse complement strand
CTCGTGAGGGAGAGGGATTTAGGGTGAGGGTCGAACCCGGTTTCGGGTAAACCAGAGATGTGTATACACCGTAGCCCTCTCTGGGAGAGGGATTTAGGGTGAGGGGATGATATTCGTGCAAGAGGTCTATTGCTTGGGCTACCGGTGCTGACCCTGTTCCAAATATTCC
Organism: Geitlerinema sp. S16; assembly: GCA_011390275.1. Taxonomy (GTDB): domain Bacteria; phylum Cyanobacteriota; class Cyanobacteriia; order Cyanobacteriales; family Geitlerinemataceae; genus RDYZ01. Next base: position 45,010 of record JAABST010000035.1, on the reverse strand, counting down.
TGCTGTTGCTGCTGAGCCGTGGACTTCAATAGTTGAGCGAATGAATCGACTTGCTCCAAAGGATCGTGTACAGACCGTCGGCGAGGTGCGCGAACTCTTAGAAGAACATTTGTAACTATAGTAGGGTGGGCATTGCCCACCATCACAGCTATTGGCGGGCGGATCGTGGTGGGCTGATGCGCGGACTGATCGTGGTGGGCAATGCCCACCCTACGGTAATGTATGCAACTATAGCGTTGTTGATTCTCTAAGGTGGCGGCTGTGAAACCATTCTCACGCGATCGACTGAACCGTGCCACCGTGGCGATCGCGACGGCTGCCACCATTGGATTGGCTTTTCCCCGCGCTGCTATGGCCGAACTGTTCGTTAGCTATCCTCCCCGAGAACACACGACAACCTCCGATCAAATTTTCATCATCGGCACATCGGATGATGACGCCCCGATTTTGATCGACGGCGCACCGATCGAGCGCAGCCGTGGCGGACACTTTGCACCGACGCTCCCCCTCGAACTCGGCACAAATACGATCGTCGTAAGTCAGGGCGATCAAACCATCGCGCTACAGATTACGCGCACAGAGTCGCGTACGGTATACGACCCCGAAAACTTTACGGTGACGACGATCGAGCCTTCGGTGGAGATCGAACGTCAACTCAGCGAAACCCTCTGCTTCAGCGCGATCGCACCCGCCGCGATCGATAACCCCACCGTTACGATCGGTGCTCAAACCCTACCGCTCTACCCCGAAGCCACCCCGATCGAACTGCCGCCCAACTCCGCCGTTCTCAACAACCGTCAAGAATTTCTCCCATCGAACTCCACCACCCTTGCCCCCCAGTTTCAGCGGTGGAGCCACTGCACCCGCTTTGATCAGCCCGGAACCTTCGCCGCACCGGAATTTCGCGCCACGCTGGACGGTCAAGCGATCGCCCAAACCGGGAGCGGCAGCGTCACGATCGCCCCGACCAGCCCCGTCGCGATCGCCACCGTCAACGTCCCCGAAGCCGTCGCCCGCACTGGCTCCACCACCAATCATTCACGCCTAACACCGCTACCCCGAGGAACCCGCGCCACCATCACCGGACGCGACGGCGAGTGGTTACGCCTCGATTACGGTGGCTGGATTAAGGCCGCAGAAGCCACGATCTCCACCCAAGGGCAACCGGTACATGCCACAATGCGCAGCGCGGCGATGGTGGAGGCGGGCGACTGGGTTGAGGTGCGAATTCCCTTACAGTCGGCGGTTCCGGTGTCGGTGGATCAGTCGCGGGATACGTTGCGGTTGCAACTGCATAACACCACCGCCGAAACCGACATCATTCGCTGGCTCGATCTCCCCTGGCTGCAAGGTATCCAGTGGCAGCAGCTCGACCCCGATCGGGTGGAATTTCGGTTTGAGTTTGCGCCGGAGGTTCACGCCGGTCAACAGTGGGGTTATCGTGTGCGCTATGACGAAACAACACTGGTGTTGTCGCTACGCAAACCGCCTGTAATTTCCGCCGATCGCCCCCTAGCCGGTCTCACGATTTTGCTCGATCCGGGGCATGGCGGCCCCGAGGATTTCGGCACACGCGGCCCGACGGGTTACCCCGAGAAAGAAATGACACTGACGATCGCAAGGTTAATTCGCGATCGGCTCGAAGCGCGAGGCGCAGAGGTGGTCATGACCCGTGATGATGATGCCGACCTGTGGCCGCACGATCGCGTGGCGGTCATCGATGCGGTCGAACCGACGATCACCCTGAGCTTGCACTACAACGCCCTTCCCGATGGGGGCGACCCGATCGCCACTCGCGGCATCTCGACCTTTTGGTATCATCCCCAGGCCGAGGATCTGGCTCGTTTTTTACACAATCAGCTCATCACTCGCCTCGATCGCGACTCCTACGGCGCGATCTGGTCGAATTTTGCCCTGACGCGACCGAACAACACGCTCGCGGTGCTGTTAGAGTTTGGCTTTGCGATTAATCCCGATGAGTATGACTGGATTGTCGATCCGGACGCGCAGCAGGCGTTAGCGGAAACCGTCGCCGATAGCTTAGAAATTTGGATGCGCGATCACCGCTAATGCAGCAAAGCTAAATAGATTTACGCAAAATATCAAGACGGGTCGGGGCGTTATTATGGCCATGCGCTCGCGGTATCACCGGGTTCTAGCCGAATCAATGCGCTAATCCGGATAGAGCCAAATCGAACTAGAGCTAGAGGATTGAGCCTGGGGAATGGGTAAAAATAGCGCGATCGTAGGCAAGACTGACCCGACAGCTATAGAGTTTTCTGTAGCCGAATTTTAAGAGATCTCGATCGTGACGATTAACCGCCAACCTCGCGTATCCATCATCGGAGCCGGTCGCGTCGGCAGTACCCTTGCCCAACGCATTCTCGAACACGACCTCGCAGATGTCGTCCTATTGGACTTGCTCGAAGGCTGGCCTCAAGGCGTCGCCCTTGACCTAACCCAAGCCCGCGCGATCGAAAACCATAGCCGCCATATTCTCGGCACGAACGACTACGCTGACACCGCCGACTCTGACATCGTTGTCATCACTGCCGGGAAACCGCGCCTCCCCGGCATGGATCGCGCCGACCTCATCCAAACCAACGCCGCGATCGTCACCGGAGCCGCCCAAGCCGCGATCGCCCACTCGCCGGACGCGATCGTCATCGTCGTCACCAATCCGCTCGATGTCATGACCTATCTGGCCTGGAAAGCTACCGGCCTACCGAGCCACCGCGTCATGGGAATGGCCGGTGTCCTCGATGCTGCGCGACTCCAAACCTTCATCGCCTACGAACTGGGCGCCGATGTGCGCGACGTCCAAACCTTGATCCTCGGCAACCACGGCCAGCAGATGATCCCGATCGCCCGCTACTGCACCGTCAGCGGTGTCCCCATTACCGAATTATTGCCAGAAGCTGCGATCGAACGGCTGCTCGATCGCGCCCGCAATGGTGGCGCAGAAGTCGTCAATCTAATGAAAATTGGCAGCGCCTTTTATGCGCCTGCCTCCTCCGTCTGCAAAATGGTTGCGGCAATCCTGCAAAACTCGCCTCGCCTCGTGAGTGCAGCCGCCTATCTGAACGGTGAGTATAGCGTGAGTGATGTTTTTCTCGGTGCGCCCTGTCAGTTAGGACGGACGGGGATTGTTCAGATCCAGGAGGTCGATCTGAGCGATCGCGATCGTCTGGCCTTGCAGTCTGCCGCCGCCGCCGTACGTGAAAATATTGAGGCTGCGCTTAAAATTGTTGATGTTTAGCGGGTTCTCTAAACTGAATTCGCATTTGCTAAAATCACGCAACCTCAATAAATTCATCCCACAGCGGACGGTTGAAAAGGTGTCACGAGCCGGGATGAATGAGGAACCACCCCCACCTAAAGTAAAGACAGAACCGGAGTCTGAGCCGCACTCGCAACAGACGAACAAGCCACCCCAGACCTCGGCTCCGATCGCATACGAGAGGTCGAACACCATGCTTACCAAACGCCAGTTAACCCAAGCCGCAACACTGATCACCATCACCCCGATGCTGGGTGGGTTGATGCTGTTCGCACCGATATCAAGCCGTGCCGAAGCTGACGTGTTGCCGCCGCTGCCCCACACCGTCGAAGGACGATCGGGCGGGAATTCCTACACGAACGATTGCGGCTATGTTGGCGACACCGCGAACTATACGTTTCGTCTATCGCAAACCACCAATGACCTATCGGCTAGCCTGAACTCGAACGCGATCGGGGCAGACCTGACGCTTACCATCAAAGGGCCGGACGGTCGCACCTGTCTAGACGACACCAATGCCAGTTTAATGCCGAGCTACGATGGCCCCTGGCCAGCGGGCGAATATCAAGTGTGGGTCGGCGACTGGGGCGATTCGCAACCGTTCTCGTTGACGTTCTCGAACTGACAGGACTGACGCAAAACAGATCGGTAAGGGCGTTATGGCGATGCGCCCACAGCGTTTGTCGATCATTAGTAATGATCAAATTTGAGCCGAGGTTCACGATCGATGATCAATATGATCCTCAAGTATTGATTTCTATGACACGATGCGGATCAAAGGTGAGCGTGAGCGTATTGATGGATGTTGCCCATAGTTAAGGGCGACTGACCCCATGACTCTAAAAAATCAAGGTTGTTCAGACCTTAAATATTTGTCCTGAAATCGTTGAGGACAGACAATTTCCGACTTAGGATAGAGCTAGGGTCTGTATCGAATTCTCACTCAATCAACTTCGTTGGCTACTTGTAAGGATTTCGATCGCGTGGATTTCACCGTTGCTATCTGCACTTATGACGGCGCACAACGTTTGCCGCGCGTCCTTGATCGTCTGCGTAACTGCTATTTCTATATGCGCGATCGGCACATTGGGATGCGCTGGGAGGTGCTGGTCATCGACAACAACAGTCACGATCAAACGCCGGAGGTTGTGGCTGGCTATCAAGCCAAAGGGTTACCCGATCGCCCGCTGCGATATATCCGCGAGACAACCCAAGGGCTGGCTTACGCGCGACAACGAGCGATCGAGACGGCATCCAGTCCGATCGTCGGTTTTCTGGATGACGATAATTTACCCGAGCCGAATTGGGTCATCGCAGCCTATCAATTTATGACGGAGACGCCCCGAGCAGCGGCGACCGGCAGTCGGGTGTTACCGGAATATGAAGTCGAACCACCTGTGAATTTTGATCGGATTCGCGGCTTCTTGGCGCTGACCGATCGCGGCGATCGTCCCCTGCTCTATCAACCGGCAGCTCGCATCTTGCCCCCCGGCGCGGGTCTCGTCGTGCGGCGCGATCTGTGGCTTAAACTCGTTCCCCCCCGCCTAGAACTGATCGGACGTGTCGGGGGATTTATGATCGCCAGTGAGGATCTCGAAGCGATTTTGCACTTTCAGCAAGCCGGTTGGGAGATTTGGTATAACCCCAAAATGGTGGTGTATCACCACATTCCCGAATGGCGACTGACGGAAGATTATCTGTCTCGACTGATGTACGGCATCGGCCTGAGTCGCTATCGAACACGCATGATGAAGTATCCGGCCTACCAACAGCTTCCCATGCTGCTGCTGTACACGGTCAGTGACCTTTCTCGCCTGTTGCGCCACCGTTGGCACTACGGTTTTAACTGGCGATCGAGTGTTGTCGCTGTCGCCCAACGTCAGCTTTACCTTGGCAGCCTGTGTGGAACCCTACACGCCGTCAAAAAAATGGTCACTCAAGCCGGGGAAAAGATGTATGCAACATCCCGATCGTGCCTCAAGTGATCGTTCGGCTGCCATGACGTCTCAGGAGTCGATCGCCCGTCACGACCCAACCCGTCACCCCAAACCGATCAACTCCAGCGCAACTCAACCCGACCCCGAACACAGCCTGACGATCGCGATCTGCACCTACAACGGCGCAACGCGATTACCAGAAGTACTGGAGGCTCTACACAACCAGCGCACCACAGAAGCGACAGCTTGGGAGGTCTTAATTGTCGATAACAACAGCACGGATGACACCGCTGCGATCGTCGAAGACTACGCGCAACACTGGCGCCAGGATGTCCCGCTGCGCTATTGCTTCGAGCCGCGCCAAGGCACAACCTACGCCCGTCAACGCGCCTTTCAAGAGGCTCGCGGTACTTGGGTCGGCATTCTCGACGATGACAATATTCCCCCCCCGGATTGGATCGCCCAGGCGATCGCCTTTATTCAGCAATCGACGATCGATCGACCCCAGCTCGGTGCCTTTGGCGGCAACATCCGCCCCCTCCTCGAAGCGGAGCCGCCACCGGAATTTGATCGCCTCGCCATTTTGCTGGCCGTCTACGATCGCGGCGATCGCGCCTTTCCCTACCGTCGCGACGCCCCGAATCGTATCGTCCCTGCTGCTCCGGGATCTTTTATCCATCGCCGTGCCTGGTTCGAGACCGTCCCGTTTGACCGTCTGCGTTTAGGCGGACGCGACGAATATGGCGGCACGTTTGTCGGCGCCTGTGAAGATCTCGAAGCACTGTTCTACCTGCAAAATTCGTCCTGGGAAATCTGGCACGCCCCAGCGCTGTACGTTTCCCATCGCCTGCCTGCCCACCGCTGCACCCGATCGTACCTCGTCAAAATCGCCCGCACGTCTGGCCTCTCAAACCACGCCCTACGCCTTGCCCGCCTCGGCTGCGATCGCCACCCTGAAATGCTGTGGCGCGGACTCCTTTACTTTGTCTCGGATGGTCTCAAGCTGGTCATATACCTATGGCGCACTCGGACACAGCGCGATCGGCTCGCGGTTGCCTGCGATCGCGCCGCCCATCTCGGACGCTGGCTTAGCCCGCTGATCTGTGGTTCCATATTCCGGCGGGAGCGATTCAAGCGCTAGCGATCGTTCTTTCCCCCTTCTTTTTTAAGCTCCTTAGAATGACCGCATGAGCGGCTTTTTCGGATCTAAAAGTTCCGCAATTCTACGTTTTTTTCGCACCACAGTATCGGCAAACGTCTAAAATACCGATGGGCAGTACTGCCCTGACTCAGGATCTCAAACCATATTAAGCGTTTCGATTCTGTATTATTTATTCCTTAATTTCATCGTAATCTATTCGCCGGAGTGCCAAACGCTTAAGCAGGCTGACTTAAGCTAGACGATCAATCAAGGTCGGCATACGATGATATTTAACCAGTACGCATACTAAAAATACAGCGGGTTCAGGCCGCAAGCAGAGTCTCCTAGGAGGCTCTTACACCCATAGGTGGAAAGCTAGGTTGAAAATATTGAGTTTGGTGGGAGATCGAACCTGTTACTGAATCCTTGGGGGCTTAAGCTATAGGGCTGTTTGTGATGAAGAATACGAATAGACCTTAAATCCGGTAATGCTGTTCTCTACCTGTCTAACGCTAGGCAGCGATATGACAAGACCAAATCCAAACGAGTTTCTATTTTTTTAGCGCCTAACTCATTTTGGACTTCAGCACGATCAAAGCCGAAAGATGAATTATCCCAAACGGCGAGTATTGCGCAGTACCTTCTCTTCTGGATTGAATTAGGGTTTGTCTTCTCGCTCAAGCCCTAGCGGCTAAAAGTCCAACGACAGAAGTCCCTGCTTGATTAACTTAAAATGTTACGGTGGAATTTGGAGAAGGTTACTCTCGGCCTAATCTATGTGCCTGCATCTGAAACAAAATACTGCTATTTTTTCTTTCTAGGTTCAGCTATCAGAAAAATGAAGATGGGGAAGACGTCCGCGTCACGTCATTACCTGTTGTTCTAGTTGAAACATAGGCTATTAGAGTTTGAACTCTATTGTTTGTAATGTCAGGTTTTCGACGATATGTCACAGCACCATTCCAACCCATCAACGTTTTTGCAATATTTGACGCTTGCTTTAGGCGTTAGCCTGACCGTTACGTTGACGGCTCTATTCCTGGCCAATAAAGACCATTCACGCCGCCAACAAGACGAAACGGCGATGATTACCTCCGCCGTCTTCACTTCGGTGACACCTTACTTGTTTGCTAGTGCTGCGAGTGATCCGCAACACAGCCGTAACAGGCAAAAGGGCTGGCTCATCGTTCTCACGGGGGGCGCCCCACTCTTCGGCATCGGTCTGTGGTGGCAGATTTTACGCAAACGGAGAAAAATGCCGAGCGCTGCGGCCTTAATTGCGGCTTTTACTCCGTCTGCAACGCACCAGAGCGGCAATGACAGCGACAGTAATGACAACCATAACAAGCCGGAGACAACGGCAAGTTATGAAGCGGTCAAGCTTAATGATCGTTTAATGCACTGGTTATTTGATCACGGTTCGACCGTTGTGGCCGTCTGTTTGCCAGATGGCTGTATCTTGCTGGGCAACGCCGCACTCAGCCAGCTCTTTGAGCGGGGAGATGAGACGGTGAGTGGCGCAAATTTATTTGACCTTTGCTTGGTTCAAGCCGATCGCGAACAGGCGCGTGCGGTCACGACTCGATTACAGCGCGATACGTGGGAACAGTTTGGCGGTCACTTAATCGATCGTCGCGGCGAACTGCGGTGGTTTGATTGGCAGGTGCGATCGATCACGCCCCAATCGGACGATCAAATCTTCGACAGGATCTGGGATAACGTCAAGAGTCATGCTGATATGGCTCTTGATTATCGTGCGAGGTCGCCGGAGGAGGTCTATCTCTACGTCGGCGTTGAGAATACAGAGCGCCAACGTGAGCGAGACCTAATCGACCTGCAATACCAGCTCATGCAGCGTACCGTTGCGGAACAGACGTATGCCGCTGCGATTTCGGCTGTGCTGGAATGCCTGGGGCAACACTTGCCATGGAATTATATTGAAGCTTGGCTGCTCGACGATACTAATAGCACGACAAATAACAGCACCCTTAGAACAGACGACGATCGGGATCTACACCAAGGGTTGCAGGTTACCAAAACTCTGTACTATTGCCCTCCACATCAGCAAGACGAACCGATCGCCAAATACTGCCGCACCCCTCTGAGCGATCGACGAACGGATTTTGACTTGGCACGACCGATCCTTGAGGCGATCGAAGCCGGTAAACCGTATTATCTCGACGCCCTCGACCATCTAGAGTCTGACTATTTCAGCCGTCGCGATCTAGCTCTTGCCAGTGGGCTTAACACCTGTTTAATTGTGCCCGTTGGGTCAGGCAACACGCGCATTGTTTGTTTCTTTTTCGCAACCCGAGCCAGCGCTGAGATCGCTCATGCCGCAACGCTGGTTGAACGAATTGCTCCGCAAATTAGCCTGCTGCTGGCGTCTAAGTACAGGGATATTCATTCCAATCCATTTGATTTAGATTTTAATCAACGCCCCTTTGAAAATATGGTTGAAGGCTTATTTCGCCTATCACCAGACGGCTGCTATGTTCATACCAATTTTGCCCTTGCTTGCCTGTTGGGATACGAGACTTCCGAGGCACTCATCCGCGCTCAACTCAATATTTATGATCAGTTTGTTACCGAAAGTCGATGTGTCAAATTTGAGCGTTATCTGAGTAGTGGCAGCCCGATCGATAATTTTTCGGCGGAACTCTACCGGCGAGATGGCACAACGATTTGGATCGAAGCGGTCGCGCGGGTGATGCTCGATGAGTTTGGCCAAATCATCGGCTACGAAGGGTCGATGATTAACATCACAGATCGACAGCGTACGGAGGACAAGCTCCGCTATGGTGCGACCCATGACGATCTGACGGGGCTGTGGAACCGTGCGTGGTTTGTGGAGCAACTGCAACGCATTTTGAAGCGAGCCCGACGCTACGATCGCTACACCTTTGCGGTCTTATTTGTCGATCTGGATAATTTCAAGCTGATTAACGATACCCTCGGCCATATGGTGGGCGATCGGCTGTTGGTGGCGCTCGCCCAGCGTTTGAACGGTGCGCTCCAGCAGGGGCAGTCTTTGGCGCGATTGGGGGGCGATGAGTTTACGCTCTGCATCGATCGCATCTCTGACGAATCGGAGGCGATCGCGATCGCCCAAACCCTCTGCCATCAGCTCCGACAGCCCTTTCAAATTGGCTCCCACGAGCTGATTGCCTGCGCCAGCATCGGCATTGTGATTGGGTCTCAGCAATATGAGACCCCGGAAATGGTGCTCAAGGATGCTGATATTGCGATGTATAACGCCAAGGCGCGGGGCAAGGTCGGCACGGTCGATGAGTCCCGGTATGTGCTGTTCGATCTGGAAATGGGTCGCGCGTCGCAGCGCCGGTTACGACTCGAAGACGATCTACGACGGGCGATCGAATACGATGAACTCTCGCTGCACTACCAGCCGATTGTTGATCTTGTCTCCATGCAAACGATCGGTTTTGAAGTGTTACTGCGCTGGCAGCATCCCCACTATGGGGCGATTTCTCCCATCGAGTTTATCCCGATCGCCGAAGAGTCCGGCATGATTGTGAAACTGGGAGAATGGGTCTTATTCCAAGCATGTCAGCAGCTTCAAACCTGGAAACAGGAAGGATTAGAAACGGGTAAATTATCCCTAAGCGTCAATGTTTCTAGCCGCCAACTTAGCTCCGGCTTGATTGTTCAAATTGATCATGCTCTGCGAACCTATGATATTCAACCGGGCGAACTCAAGATTGAGATTACAGAAACCGTTGTCATGTCCGATCTCAATCAAGCCAAGCTGGTGCTAAAGCAAATTAAAGAGCGACAAATTCCCATCTTGCTCGACGATTTTGGGACGGGTTACTGTTCGCTCAACTATCTCTATGAATTGCCGATCGACACGTTAAAAATTGATCGATCCTTTGTCCGCACGATCGACGAACGCCCCGATCGCCGCCAGGTGCTCGACACCATCTTTCAGTTGGCCGATAGCCTCGGCTTGAAGGTGATCGCCGAGGGTGTGGAAAACATCGAGCAACTGGCCTACCTCGAACAACAAAATCGCTGTTATGGCCAAGGCTATATGTTCTCCAAGCCGGTTCCCGCCCCGATCGCTCGTACTCTGCTCGGACAAGTTTGGTCAAAGCTCGCCGTTTGATGGTGTGATAGATCGACTCATCGATTCATCGCGCCATTGTGCATTCATCCCCAATCCAAAAATTCGACGGAGCGACCGCGAATCAAGTCGGTATAATACCGTAGCCTTAAGGATTTGACACGCTAATCTAAATCGAGTCAAAACGTATCGATAACGTATTGATCGAGTCGAGATCCTTGCGATCATTCTGTTCCTCATGGCCGCTTTTGATCACGCTACAGCCCCTACAGTTCCATGAAGCCTTACCTCGCTGCCGCCGTTCAGATGACCAGCGTTCCTGACCTCGACGCTAATCTCGTCCAGGCCGAAGATGCGATCGATTTCGCTGTGCGCCAGGGAGCCGAGCTGGTCTGTTTACCCGAAAATTTTTCCTTCCTGGGTGAAGAGACCGAGAAAATTGCCCGATCGAAAGACATCGCTAGCAAAAGTCAAACGTTTCTCAAAACCATGGCGCAGCGCTACCAAGTCGCCATCCTCGGCGGTGGTTTTCCCGTGCCCGTAGACGATCAGCGGGTCGCCAATACTGCATTGCTCTACGATCGCAACGGCATTGAGTTAGCTCGCTACGAAAAAGTCCACCTCTTCGACGTTAACCTCCCCGACGGCAACACCTACAAAGAGTCGAACACCGTTCGCGCTGGAACCGATCTGCCGAGCGTGGCGCACTCCGAAATCTTGGGAAATCTTGGGATGTCGGTCTGCTACGATGTCCGCTTTCCGGAACTCTATCGCTACCTCTCCAAGCAGGGAGCCGACGTTCTCTTTGTTCCCGCCGCGTTTACGGCGTTCACAGGCAAAGATCACTGGCAAGTGTTGCTTCAGGCTCGGGCGATCGAAAATACCTGCTACGTAATCGCCCCAGCGCAAACCGGCTGCCACTACGGTATTCGTCGCTCCCACGGTCACGCGGTCATTATCGACCCCTGGGGAAATATCCTGGCCGACGCGGGGACAATGCCGGGAATTGCGATCGCGGAAATTGATCCCGATCGCCTCGCCAGTGTGCGCAAGCAAATGCCGTCATTACAACACCGAATCTTTGTTTAACCCCAGGAGAAAATCAAAACAGAAAAAAATCCCGATAAAAGTTGGCGCGTCAAAAATCCTGTGTTAGTATACCTAAGCGCAAAAACGCATGGCGGGCGTAGCCAAGTGGTTAAGGCAGTGGATTGTGATTCCACCATTCGCGAGTTCAAGTCTCGTCGTCCGCCCTTTTAAAGGTCAGTCTAAATATAGACATCAATATTAACCCTGAGTTAGAACCACGTCTGGTATGTGGTCTCTGGTTCCGCGTTTGGCTCGCTATCTCGGAGATCCGGGTATCGGGACTGGGTGGGGTGAATAGGGTGAAAGGTTCGGCTGTTTGGAAAAGTCGGACTTTTGGAATGGGCGATTATTTCCGGGCAATGCTCTCTAAAGCAGCGAGGCCGTAATCGCCAAGCCCGGAATCAGGAAAAAGATGCCGAGAATGTAGGCCGCGATCGCCCAGGGATTATCCGCCGATCGTGCCAGCCATCGCGCACCACGTAGGGGAAGCGATCGGAGTTGGGGAATGCCGTAAATCGCGAGGATACCAAGGGTGTTGTGCAGCAGATGGGCGAGGGCAATTTGTAGCGCGGCCAAGTGTGTCGATCCCGTCACGGCGGTGGCGGCGAGGAAGGCCGTCGTACAGGTTCCGATATTTGCGCCCAGCGTGAAGGGGTAGATCGTTTCGAGTTCCCAAGCGCGGCTGGCGGCGAGGGGAATCATCAGGCTGGTGGTGGTGGATGAGGATTGGACGATGGCCGTAATCCCTGTGCCGGTGAGCATGGCTAGCAGGGGGTGCGCCCCGATCGCGCCGAAGAGTCGCCCCCGCCCAACCTGTTCGATCGCCAGCGTTAAGGTTTTCGCGAGGGCGGCGATCGACAGTAACACCGTGGCAATGCCCAGTCCGAGCCAGACCGATCCATGCAGGATCGGCGGTAAATATTGCGTGAGGATCACGGTGGTTTTCACCAGTGGCGCAGTCAGCAGCTCCAGACCCACCGGATTGTCAAACACCAAGCCCCAGCTTTGAACATGATCGGCGCACACGGCGCTGAGACGGGTTAAAAAGTGAGTCGAGATTTCCAGCGGCAGAAAGATCGCGACACACAGCAAATTGAAGCAATCGTGAACGGTGGCAGCGGCAAACGATCGCTCGAAACGATCGCGATCGCCGATCTGCCCCAAACTCAGCAGCGTATTCGTGATCGTCGTGCCGATGTTCGCGCCCATAATGATCGGGATCGCGGTCATGACGGGCATTCCGGTCGCAACGAGACCGACCACAATCGAGCTTACGGCACTCGATGATTGCACCAAGGCCGTGGTGGTCACGCCGACGAGTAGCCCCAGCGCCGGATTGGTGGCGAAGCGAAAGAGCTGTTCAACGCGATCGCCAACCAGTTCGTTCAGTCCTGTACTGAGCAGCTTCAGTCCAAAAGACAGCACAACGATCGCGGCGAGGGTTCCCACCCACCAAAACTGATGAGCCAGCGGACGATCTACGAACGTCGATGACCCATCGGCTGAAGTTTTGGGATTTGGATCTGGAGAAGCCATGTTGGGCGTAATCGGGCGTAATCGGGTGTAATTGAGCGGAAGTCTGATGAACGCTGATACGAAATCCGGCTGTGTACAGACTTAGATCGCCGCTCTGAGCGAACACCGCACTATTTGCTTCGCAAAGGCTACGCCAACGACTCCGCTCAGTGCTCATAGGCGTTCTTTATTTTTTTAATACAGAACCGGATTTCGTATGAGATTCGCTCAGGGGCTGATGTGGAGCGAATGGGCTAAGGAGCGAATAGGGCGTTGGCGTCCCTCGTCCTAGGCCGATTTCAGCACGAGGCCGTCACCTGCAACACGGGATCGATCGCCTCCTGGGGGCCGACCACCGAAACGTAGGGATCGCGGAGGTATCGTCGTGCTGTTTCGCGGGCGGCCTCTGCGGTTACCGCTTCGATCGCCGCAGGGAACGCCGCATCAAATCCCGTTCCCAGGCCAATGGCCTCATACCAGCCTAGGATTTGTGCGATTTGTGCATTGGTTTGTTTCCCGAGGGCATACTGGCCTAACAATTTGCTTTTGGCCGTTTCCAACTCCTCGTCATCGAGTAAACAGTCCGTCAGGCGATCGACCTCAAATTTCAAACCATCCAGGGCGATTTCGGTATTTTGAGGAGCCGTACCGATATAGGTGACAAACTGCGAGGTTTCGACGCGGGTGGGATAGAACGCGGACACGTCATAGGCAAGGCCGCGCTTTTCTCGCAGCTCAACAAACAGGCGGCTAGAGAGACCATTGCCGAGATACGTGTTGAGCAATTTCAGAGCCGCGTAATCGCTGGGAATGACGCCGTGGTTGAAACTCACGGAGTCAGCGGCATCATCCGTGTTAACCGCTGCCGTTAAACGGGCGGCCAGGTCGTCTTGTTGATCGGTTCGATCGGTTGGAAAGTCCGAGACGTCGGCGGCCAACACCGACGGGGCGAGATACCCCAGCATGATGATTGACTGCTGCGTTTCCTGGGCAAACCCGACCCGGTGGGGACGCGGGGTGAGGCTGGGAAACGAGGGGCGCGAGATCGGCTCGCTTGGGTTTTGCCAGTCACCGAAGCTGGCTTCAAATTGGGCGATCGCCTGTTCGGGGTCAATGCAGCCGACCAGGGTGACGATTAGATTGTCGGGGCGGAGGTGGGTGCGGTGGTAATGCTGCAAATCCTTGCGGGTGAGCGTCTCGACGCTGGCCTCGGTTCCGAGGGTGGACTGGGCGTAGGGGTGATCGGCATACATCGCCGATCGCAACTCAGAAAACGCGATTGAAAAGGGCTGTTCGCGTTGCGATCGAATCGATTGCAGCGCTAAACGCTTTTCGAGTTCAACTTCGTGTTCTGGAAACGAGGGATCGCGGACAATCTCGCTCGTCAGCTTGAGCATTTCCCCAAAGTCCGCCGAAATGGTCTTCAGGCTCACGAGAAAATAGTCCGTGGTGGATTCGGTGCCAAGACTTGCACCGATCGATTCGACCTGTTCGGCGATCTCCATCGACGATTGGCGCGACGTACCTTTGGTCATCACGGTGGCCATGAGGTGACCCGTGCCGGGGATGGTGTCGTAGCGGCTGCCGGAGCGAAAAAACATCCGCGCCGCCATGATATCGGTGCTGGGGTTGTTGATTGCGATCGCCACGATCCCGTTGGACAGGGTTTTGCGATGGATTTGGTTGTGGAGCATGAAGGCGGGGATGTGGCTGGGGGCGGGAGAAGTTGATAATTGATCGGGCGCTATTGGGTCGGCTCGCTGATTCCCACAACCGCCAGGTAGGCATCGGGGGTCAGATAGCGCTGGGCGATCGCCTGTAACTCCTCGGGAGTGATCGTACAGATTTCCGCTGGATAGGCAAAGGCACGATCGGCGTGAGCCAGCGTGTGATAGTAGCCGTAAAGCCCCGCGAGCTGGTTCGGTGTCTCCGTCGAGAAGACAAAATCGTTACACAATTGGCGCTGGGCGCGACGTAACACGGACGAGTCTACGGGACGCTGGCGGAGCTTCGTGATCTGGGCGATGATCGCTTCTTCGACGTTTTTTAGATAGATCTCTTCGAGCCAAGCGGAGATCGAAAACAATCCCGAATCCCGCTGAAGCGAAAAATAACAGCCAATGCCCTGTACCCATTGTCGCTGTTCACGGAGATCGCGCACTAACGGCGAGGAACGCCCACCGGCGAGGATCGTCGAAATGAGATCGAGACCGTAGCCATCATGGAGGTTGTCAGCGCCGGGGCCATGCCATGCCAAATTGAGGCGAGCCAGTTCGAGGTTGGGCAATTCGATGATTTCGCGGGTCACGCCGGTGGGTGGGACAAATGCAGGCGTCGGCAGGTCAGATCGGTAGGCGGTTGCGGGGACAAAGTCGCGACAGTGCTGATCGATCGCCGCTTTCGCCCGCTCGAAGCTGACGTTACCAACGATCGTCACGTTCATGTGTTCGGGCTGATAGTACTGCCCGTGAAATTGACGCATCAGCTCCGGCGTCATCAGCGCTAACCGATCGCGCGTGCCGAGTACCGGACACCCGTAGGCGGCCTCCGGGTATAGCGCCGCCATCATCGCAGCAAAAATGCGATCGTCCGGGTTGTCGTGATACTGGGCGATTTCCTCATAAACCACCTCGCGCTCCAGGCCAAATTCATCGTCGGGAATCTTGGCACGCAGCAGCAGATCGCAGAGATGCGGCAGCGTTGACTCGAAGTCGCGATCGGCGGTCGTGATGTAAAAGTGAGCGTAATCGTGGCTCGTGGCGGCATTGGTTGCGCCGCCTCGCCGCTCGATCGCGTAGTCAAATTCTCCCGGTAGCTGGCGATCGGTTCCCTTAAACACCATATGCTCCAAAAAATGAGCGATACCGAGATGTTCAGGATGTTCGTAGCGTGCGCCTGCATCGACCCAAATGTCGGTCACAACAACAGGAACAGCCCTGATTTCTTGATGAATCAGCGTCAGCCCATCGTCACGGCGATGGATATTGACCGGCGGGCAAGCGGATAGAGTGGGGGCGATACTGGCGTTCTCGTTGGACATGTAGGACATCAAAACGAACGTGTCGGCCTTAACATTCAAACCACATAGTGCATCTATGTGTCTTCCGAATGGGTTACGGCGCTTCTGTTATCGACGTTGTGGGGGCTAGGCTACTAACGTTTTGTTTTAACAAAAGATGGTTTAGAAAACATAAAACATTATTGATCAAACACCGGCCTGTTTCAGCAATGAGCTTAACCCATCGATAACTAAGGATAACGCGGGACTTTGCTTTGCAGGACGGATATCGCCACCGTTTGATCGTTCCCCTCGCTGGGGAAATCTTCCTAAAATTAACGCAGCGATACGTCGATCAACGATTTGATTGTCCGATCGCCCGATCGCCAACCCGTTCAATTTCATCAAACGACACCATGTTTTTATTCGGACTCGGTAAAAAACTCGAACTCCCCAAACCCAGCGACGCCCTACCGGGTCGATCGGAAAAAATGCCCGTCCCCGCCAAGCATTTCGTCAACGGCAACCCGCTACAGCCTCCGTTTCCCGCCGGGATTGAACTGGCGATGTTTGGCCTTGGCTGCTTTTGGGGAGCCGAGCGCAAGTTTTGGCAACTTGATGGCGTGTTCAGCACGGCGGTGGGCTACGCAGCGGGGTTTACGCCTAATCCGACCTACAAAGAAGTCTGTTCGGGCATGACGGGGCATAACGAAGTGGTGCTGGTGGCCTACGATCCGACGATCGTCAGCTATGAAACGCTGCTACGGGTGTTTTGGGAAAGCCACAACCCGACCCAGGGTATGCGCCAAGGGAATGACACCGGAACTCAGTATCGATCGGGGATTTACACCTACTCCGAGACGCAAAAACAACTGGCCGAAGCGGCTCGCGATCGCTATCAGGCCGACCTCAGCAAAGCGAACTACGACGCGATTACCACCGAAATTATCGATGCGCCCGAGTTTTACTACGCCGAAGACTACCACCAGCAATATCTCGCGAAAAACCCCGGCGGCTACTGCGGTCTCGGCGGCACGAATGTCCCATACTGCACCGCGTAAGCACACCGCTTCAGATACACACGAAACGGTGAATCCATAGGGGCGCATGGCCATGCGCCCCTATGGACAACGAAGGGGAGAGCGATCCATGCGGTCTGTTTGCCCTCAGTTTGGTTTGTCAAATTTGACAAGAATGCATCATGCCCTGTGTCCGGATGAGTATCTCGGCCATTGGGCTTACGGATACATGATAGTATTTCTAAAATCTAAGAAAAGCCTTGAATTAAAAGGATTTCAATCATTATGGAAGCAGCTCTGCTCTTGGCAAAACTGCCGGAAGCGTATCAGGTCTTTAACCCCCTTGTGGATGTTTTGCCGATCATTCCGGTCTTCTTTCTACTGTTGGCTTTCGTTTGGCAAGCCTCGGTGGGTTTCCGCTAAATCGCGCCTTGTCCGATCGCCGATCGTCACATGCCCTTCAACATGGTTCGATCGCGATCGAACCCTTCTGAACCCGATCCTGTCGGGTTCTTTTTTTATGGCTATTGGGCTGGCTCTGGCGATGGTGATGGGTCAATCACGGACGGGGGTGGGCTTGAGGGTGGCTGGATGCGATCGTTTCCCGGCAATGCATCTACTGTATATGCACCTTGCTGATTGAGATGAGTATTGGATGAGTTTGCTCAAGGAAGCGATCGTGGTTTCGGTTATGCTTGGGCTGAGTGCGGATCTTTAGGATAAAAGTTTTAGGTCTATGCCGTTAAGTTGGCGCGAAATTCGGGAACGAGCGATCGCCTTTTCTAAGGAATGGGAAAACGAAGCTTCGGAGAAATCCGAGGCGCAGACGTTTTGGAATGATTTTTTTAACGTGTTTGGGATTACGCGGCGGCGAGTTGCCAGTTTTGAGCAGCCGATTAAGAAGGCGGATAACAAGCAAGGATTTATCGATCTGTTGTGGAAAGGGGAGATTTTAGTTGAGCATAAGTCGCGGGGTAAGAGTTTAGATCGGGCGACGCAGCAAGCTAAGGATTATTTCCCGAATTTGAAGGAGCATGAGTTACCCAAGTATATTTTGGTGTCGGATTTTGCCAAATTCAGGCTTTACAATCTAGATACGGATGAGACTCATGAGTTTGAGTTAGAGGATTTTTGCGATCGTGTCGAGTTGTTTGGTTTTATTGCGGGGTATGAGAAGCGGATTTATAAGGATGAAGATCCGGTCAATATTACGGCAGCGGAGTTGATGGGCAAGCTGCACGATCGCCTGAAGGAGATCGGCTATATGGGTCATGATTTGGAGGTGTATCTAGTACGTCTATTATTTTGTTTATTTGCGGATGATACGGGGATTTTTGATCAGAAGGGCATCTTTTGGGAGTATGTCGATCGCCATACAAAGGAAGATGGTAGCGATTTGGCGATGCATATTGGTTCAATTTTTCATGTGTTGAATACGCCAAGAGAGAAGCGGCCAAAAATTTTAGATGAAAATTTGGCACAATTTCCTTATGTGAATGGCAAGTTGTTTGAGGAGGTTTTACAACTGGCGGCATTTGATCGCGGGATGCGCGATATTTTGTTAAAGGCTTGTGCGTTTGATTGGGGTAAGATTTCCCCGGCGATTTTTGGGTCGATGTTTCAGGCGGTGATGAATCAGCAGGAGCACCGTAATTTGGGGGCGCATTATACGTCTGAGAAGAATATTCAGAAGTTGATTCGTCCGTTGTTTCTGGATGATTTATATAGCGAGTTTGAGAAGGCGAAGGGAAGCAAGGGCAAGCTTCAGGAGTTGCTCAATAAAATTGCAAAGCTCCATTTTCTTGATCCGGCGTGTGGTTGTGGCAATTTCTTAATCATCACGTATCGCGAGTTACGGGAGTTGGAGATTTTGATTTTGTTGGAGTTACGCCAGGGTGGGCAGTTGGTGATGAATGTTAGTTCGATCATTCGGGTGGATGTGGATCAGTTTGCGGGGGTTGAGTGTGATGAGTTTGCGGTGCGGGTGGCGGAAGTGGCGATGTGGTTGATCGATCACCAGATGAATCTGAAGGTGATGAATGAGTTTGGTCAATATTTTGTGCGGTTGCCGTTGAAGAAGGCGGCAAAAATCGTTCATGGGAATTCGTTACGGATTGATTGGGGGTCGGTTGTTGCCAAAGAGGATCTAAATTTCATTTTGGGTAATCCGCCATTCATTGGCTCTAAGATGATGACGACAACCCAAAGGGATGATCTTCTTAATATATTTGCCAATGCCAAGGGATCGGGGGTGATGGATTATGTTTCTGCTTGGTATGTTAAGGCATCAGAATTCATTCGAGATTCCAGCATAAAAGTAACGTTTGTTAGTACCAATTCTATTTCTCAAGGTGAGCAAATTGGTATTTTATGGGACGTTCTTTTTGGTCAATACAAAATAAAAATTCATTTTGCTCATAGGACTTTTAAGTGGTCAAATGAAGCAAGAAAGAATGCTGCTGTTTACTGCATTATTATCGGATTTGCTAATTTCGATATTTCAGAAAAACGTCTTTTTGAATATGAAGATATTAAAGGTGAGCCACTTGAGATAAAAGCTAAAAATATTAATCCTTACCTGGTTAATGGAACAGACATAACCATTCAAAAAAAGCAAAAGCCTTTGTCTGACGTTCCTGAAATTGGTATAGGCAATAAGCCGATCGATGGAGGTAGTTATTTATTTACAACTTTAGAAAAAGACGAATTTATCAAATTAGAGCCAAAATCTGCTAAATGGTTTAGGAAATGGTTAGGAGCCAGGGAGTTTATCAATAAACAAGCAAGATGGTGTCTTTGGCTAGGTGATTGTCCTCCAAAGGAATTAAAGCAAATGCCTTATGCCTTACGACGTATCGAAGCAGTTAAACAATTTAGGCTGGCTAGTAAAAGCTCTCCAACAAGAAAGTTAGCATCAACTCCTACTCGATTTCATGTCGAAAATATGCCAACGACAGATTATCTTTTAGTTCCTCGTGTTTCTTCAGAAAATCGAAAGTATATTCCGCTAGGATTCTTGGGTAAACAGAGTCTCGCTAGTGATAGTTGCCTGATTATCCCCAATGGCGATTTATATTTGTTTGGGATGCTCACGTCTGAGATGCATATGACATGGGTTAAATATGTTTGCGGAAGACTAAAAAGTGACTATCGTTATTCCAAAGACATCGTTTACAACAATTACCCATTCCCCGAAAATATCAGCGACAAACAAAAACAGAAAGTCGAAACCGCTGCACAAAAAGTATTAGACACCCGCGAAAAATACCCCGATAGTAGCCTCGCCGATCTCTACGACCCGCTCACCATGCCCCCCGATCTAGTAAAAGCCCATCAAACCCTAGATAAAGCCGTAGACCTCTGCTATCGCCCGCAACCTTTTGTTAACGAACTGAACCGCATTGAATACCTGTTTAGCCTTTATGAAACCCTGAGTGCGCCACTGCTCAAAGTCGAAAAGAAAAAGCGAACCAGCAAGAAAAATAATCGCAATAATGAAGCGAATTGCGACAAAACAGAGCCAACAAAATAAATCATTCATTTAAAGTAGACGCCCATCAACCACCTTGACATGCCCCAACCCACGATCACGGAAATCAAAACAGCACCACCAACCAAAGACCGCCAACCCACCGCCAAAAATCAACAGCTCTCCCTGTTCGATCGCGATCGTGAAATTCCAACCCTAAACCTCCCCCTAAAATCCAGCCAAACCCACCGTATCATCTCCCTCTTCTCCGGCTGTGGCGGCATGGATCTCGGATTTCTCGGCAACTTCACCTTTCTCGGAAAACACTATCCCAAACTCCCCTTTGAAATCATCTGGGCAAACGAACAAAACCCACGAGCCTGCGACACCTACCGCCATAACTTTCCCCATAACATCATCTGTCAAGATATCTGGGACGCGATCGAAACCTTACCCACATCCGCCGATATCGTAATCGGTGGTTTTCCCTGCCAAGATATTTCCATCAACGGCAAACGGCACGGCATCGAAGGCGAACGCAGTGGACTCTATCGAGCGATGGTATCCGTTGTCGAGACCGTTCAACCGAAAATCTTTGTCGCCGAAAACGTTAAGGGACTACTGATGAAACACTCTGTTTCCTCCCTTAAAAAAGTCTTAGAGGATTTCAGAAAACTAGGCTATCAAATAAGTTATAAACTGTACAACTCCGCAAGCTTTGGTGTTCCCCAGACTCGCGATCGTGTCTTCATTATTGGCACAAAACTCGGTATCAATTTCACTCATCCAACTCCAATTTTAAGCCAGGAAGAACATATCACAGCCCATGCAGCACTGCATGACCTGGAAGAGCTACCCGAGACCCCAGGAATAAACCACATTTGGAGCAAAGCCAACCGCAGTAAAGAGCAAGGTGGACGACGACTCAAAGCCGATCGAGCAGGATATACAATTCGAGCTGAGTGCCACGGAAACATCCATTTCCATTACAAACATCCGCGTAGAATGTCCATGCGAGAAGCCGCCAGAATTCAATCATTTCCAGATGAGTTTATTTTTCAGTCAAAATTGAGAGAAACGGAACGACAAATCGGAAATGCTGTTCCACCCGTTTTAGCATGGCATGTCGCCAAAGCCGTCGCGATGAGTCTTGAAAATTATGGATGAAATACAATTTGAATTGATTTTAGAGTCCATTACACAGAGGCTTAATCAGTTCATTCAAACGAACGGCAAATTTAAAAACTCGAAACTGTTTGAAGAAGCGGTACGTGATCAGCTTGCGAAGGAAGGATTAGACATTGACCGAAACTCCAAAGCGCAGGCTTTTCCTGATATTGCGATCGGTCAGTTTGGTGTAGAGGTCAAGTTTACCGAGAAAGATAACTGGCGTAGCGTTGCCAATAGCATTTCTGAAGGTCAGCGTGTTTCAGGTATTGAGAAAGTCTATCTTGTCTATGGAAAAATGGGCGGTGTTCCTGAGGTGAGATGGGGAATCTATGGCGATTGTGTTGTCCATGTCAGAACATCCCATCGTTTACGATTTGAAGTGTCGATGGATTCCCAAAAAAGCCTATTTGATGAGCTAGGCATTACATACGAGAACTTCCGGCAACTCTCCGATCGCGAGAAGATGGTTTACATGCGGAAATATGCCAAAAACCGTCAAAAGCCTGGGGAGTATATTTGGTGGCTGGAATAATGAATCGCCTTCATCGATAATGATAACCCGAAACCTTGTCATAGAACGTATAGCCGCCCACCGCCAACGACGCGATCCATGCCTTCTAGAAACTGGCAATTAAGAGTTCAAGACATCCTGCCAGCGATCGCCGATATCCACGACTTCACCAACAGTCTCGACGTTGACGACTTTCCAATTCAGTTTTTTATCATTTCATTTACGAAAATCCCGACCAATTGCGCTAACCGATCGTCAGACCCAATCCAGTTTCGCGAGTCTTGATATCAAGACCTCTGAGGTTTTAGAAACCTCAGAGGTCTCGCACCCCGCGCCAGTTGAGCAACGTCTACACATTAAGACTCAGATGATCGCTGTTTCAGTAAATTAAACGCCGTTTGCGCCGAGAGCAGCAGCAGCCCGATCGCCGAAAAGGCAAAGATAAACGTCCCGAGCGCGACCATGCCCACTACGAGGGTGCGGACAGCGGCAGAGAGGTTATGGACAGTGAGGTTGTCCGAGGTGACTGGTTTGTTGGCGAAGTTGATGGCGATGCGGGTGGTTGCGCCGTAGAGTGCCGAGGCGATCGTGCCGGACATCAGCGCTCCGGTCAGGCCGCGAAAGATGCGCTGGGTGGGGTCGAAATCTTCGCTGTCGGTTTGTTGGTTTGTAATGGTGTTGGGCGCGGTCGATTTTGGCGGTTGGGATTTGGACGAGGATTTGGAGGCAGATTTGGACGGAGATTTGGAGCTAGAAGAGTCCGGCATGGTCAACAGGTGAGGAGAAAAGAGTAAAAGCAGGTCATGAATATTGGATTGGATGGCGACGATCGTCCGTTAACCGTGATGATAGAGCTTTGATCGTCCGGTCACACCGTTTTTTAGTTCGAGTTTCAGTAGTTTCGCATACGTTAGGGATGCATCCTCGCATACGCTATACACAGCGTGAACGTTACCGCTACTCCATTTCGCGATCGCCCCCCCCCGACTATGAAGCTGCCCGCTACTCCCCTATTCTTCCGTATATTGCCGATGTTCGCGCTGTATGGTGCGACGATCGCGCCCATGCCCGTGAGTGCCGCGAGTGCCAGTTCGATGATGTTCACGGCATCGCCAGCGATGTTGGGTTCAATACCGGGTTCAATACCGGGTTCAATACCGGGTTCAACGCCGCAAACCATCGAACTGGCTCGCCGTCGCGATCGCGAGACCATCTATCCGCCCAGCCCGCTCGAAAATGCCGATCCCGATCCCTGGTGGCCCGATCCGTCCATCCCGTTAACGGAAAACGATCGCCGCATTCTCCGCCAGCGACTCGACGAATTGAACCTCAGCGCCGCTGCTGCCCTCGCGATCAATCAGCCCAAAGTGGCCTTTGATCTGTGGAATCGCGAGCTACGGCTACGACGTTTGCTCGGGATCAACGAAGAGCTGATCGCGATGGAGCGGGTTGGGCAAGTCGCCTGGAAAGAAGAAGAGTTTTATCAAATGCAGGTGATCACGCGCCGGTTGCGCGATATCCAATACGACCTGATCGGCGATCCCTATGAAGACAACAGCGATCTACCGCTGCCCGATCTGGTCACCCTGCGCCAATTGGCCGACGCCTTTGCTGCGGTGCGCGATCGCGAATACGCCGTTGATGCCTACGAGTATTTGCTCAATGATGCCCGCGATCGCGGGGATGCGATCGCCGAGGAGGAAACCCTGCGGACGATCGGCGAGCTGAATTATGGCGATCTGAACTACGAAGATGCGGTTGCGGACTACGAGGAACTCGTCGATCTCGCCGAAGCACGCGGCGACCAAGAATCTCGCGTGTTTTACCTAGAGCGTCTGGCGTTCATGTACGACCAGTTGCAACAGCCCAGCGATGCAATTCGGATTAAACAAAGCCTCGTGGCCTACTACCAGGCGATCGCCGATATTCCACGCACGACGGCGCTCTACATCGAGGTCGGCAATGACTTTGCGGCAACGGGTGACGTCCCGTCAGCGGAGCAGAGCTATGTCTCGGCCTATGCGCTGTCCTGGGAGGCGAAGCAGTTCTATCGCGCGGGCGAGTCGATCGATCAGCTTGCGGCACTCTACGATCGCGAGGGACGCTACGAGGACGCGCTCAACACCTACCGCATTGCGATCGACATCGACACGATCGCCAACGATCGCTACGGCCTCATGACCACCTACGACACGATCGGCCAGCTTTACCAACGCCTCAACGCCTACGCCCAAGCCCTCGACGCCTACCGACGCGGCCTAGAGGTGGCGCAGCAAATTTCGAGCCGCACGTCCTATTTTCAATTTCAAATCGACACTGTTAGTCGGTTACTGCGTCGTTAGCGTGAGTCGCGCAGGCATCTCGCCCGCGACGAGATCTCGTCGTTGCACACAAGTATGCGTTTGCCTTGAGAGGGATATTTCTAGGGGCGTTACATGGACTCTGCTAAATCGGGAAAGACGGCGCGGACTTCGGGATGAACGATTTTGCCTGCGCGAATATTGAGACCTTCGGCGAGGGCGCGATCGTGATCGAGCGCGGCGAGACCTTGATCGGCGAGGCGTAAAACGTAGGGCAAGGTGCTGTTATTGAGCGCCTGGGTGGCGGTGTAGGGAACGGCTCCGGGCATATTGGGGACGCCGTAATGGACGACTCCCGCTTCGACGTAGGTGGGGGCCGTGTGAGAGGTCGGGCGCAGGGTCTCGACGCAGCCGCCTTGATCGACGGCAACATCGACAATGACGGCTCCCGGCTGCATTCGCTCCACCAAGCCGCGCGACACCAGCACCGGCGGACGACGACCCAGCACCAACACCGCGCCGATGAGCAAATCGGCTTCGGGGACGGCAGTCTCGATCGCAGCGGCAGAACTATAGCGAGTTTCGATCCGCGAGCCAAACAGCCGTTCGAGGTGTGTCAGGCGATCGACATTCACATCAAACACCTGCACCCGAGCGCCGAGACCGACGGCAATGCGTACCGCCTCCGTCCCGACAACGCCACCGCCCAACACCACCACACGCCCTTGACGTACCCCCGGCACACCACCGAGCAGCACGCCGCTACCACCCTGGGTCTTTTCGAGAAAATGCGCCCCAAATTGCACCGAAAGCCGACCGGCGATCGCGCTCATGGGGGCGAGCAGCGGCAGGCGTCCATCGTGACCGCGTACGGTTTCGTAGGCGATCGCGGTGGTTCCCGACTGCATGACGGCCTCGGTGAGTTCGCGGCTCGCAGCAAAGTGAAAATAGGTAAAGACGATCTGACCCGATCGTAGCCGGTGGTATTCCTCGGGCAGCGGTTCTTTGACTTTGACAATGAGATTGCGCTGCCAGACCTCGGCGGCACTGGTGACGATCGCCGCGCCCGCCTCTTCGTACTCGCGATCGTCGAGTCCCGACCCAACTCCCGCCTGGGTTTCGACAAAAATGCGATGCCCGCGATCGCACAGAGCGCGAACGCTTGCGGGGGTTAGACCCACCCGAAATTCTCGATCTTTAATTTCTTTGGGAACGCCAATATCCACGGTTTTCACCTTATGCCAGCAGGAACAGAACCGATACAACTCTCGGGTACTTTAACGCGATCTTTTATTCTGTACTGTCTATCGTCGCGCAAAAGCTTAAGCAAATATAAAGCGATGTCGAAAAACGTAACGTCAACCTAGAAGCGGGACAGGATGACGCGCTAGGCTTAAGCCTGGTTTTTGAGCGTGTAGCGGTGATAGGTGACTTCATGGTGGCTTCTTCGGGAACGATGGTAACGGTGGATGTGCTCGTGGTGGGGGACGGGACGGGCGGGGCGGCTGCGGCAATTCAGGCGGCGCGGCGCGGGGTGTCGGTGGCGATCGTCACGGAACAGCCGTGGTTGGGCGGGATGCTGACCAGCGCGGGGGTTTGTGCGCCGGATGGTAACGAGCTGGAATGTTTACAAGTGGGATTTTGGGGCGCGTTTTTGCGGGAGCTGGAGCGGCGACAATCGGGCGGTTTGGATCATGCTTGGGTCAGTTTTTTTACGTATAACCCACGGGTTGGGGCGGAGATTTTTCGCGATTGGGCGGCGGAACTGGAGAATTTGCAGTGGATTGTTGGTGATCGCCCGCGTCAGGTTGTGCGGCAAGGCGATCGGGTGGTGGGCGTGGAATTTGAGCGTCATCGCATTGAGGCGGCGATCGTGATCGATGCGACCGAACTCGGCGATCTGTACGCCCTTGGCGACATTCCCCACCGTTGGGGCTGGGAATTGCAGGATGAATTTAACGAGCCGAGCGCCCCGTCAGTGTTAACGCCCGAGCATGATCGCGAAGTGGTGCAATCCCTCACCTGGGTGGCGATTTTGCAAGACTACGGCAAAGGTAATCGCGCCCCCCAAGTTGTGACCGACGAGGCGACGTTTGACCCCAGTTTATTTAAACAAGCCTGGGCAAACCACGGCGCGGCGAAATTTCTCGACTATGGCCGCCTGCCCGACGATCGCTTCATGCTCAACTGGCCGATCGCGGGGAATGATTACGCCACTGATCTCGATCGTCTGGTGGGAACGGATGCGGATCGGGCGGCCTGCCTAGCCGAAGCCCGTCGCCACACGCTGAACTGTGTGCGCGACATTCAAACGCGACTCGATCCGCGCTACGGCCTCGCGGCGGATATTTTTCCACCGATTGACGGTCTCCCCGCCGGGTTGGCGCTGTATCCCTATTTTCGCGAAAGTCGCCGCTTGGTGGGTTTACGGACGGTGTGCGAACCCGATATTTTACCGATCGCCGGTGGCAACGTCGCTCCTTTACCCATCTGGAACGATCGCGCCGAATCGATCGCGATCGGCAACTACCCCAATGATCACCACTACGCCCACTTCACCCTCCCCGTCCAGCCCAAATCCCTGCACTGGGGCGGTCGCACCACCGGGACACCCTTCGCGATGCCCTATCGGGCGCTGATCCCGGCGGCGATCGATGGGCTGCTCGCCTGCGATAAAAATGCGGCGGTGTCCCACGTGGCCAACGGTGCGACGCGCTTACAGCCGGTGGTGTTGGGTTTGGGGCAAGCGGCGGGAATGGCGGCGGCGTTATGCGTCGAGCGGGGCTGTCAGCCGCGTGATCTCGATGTGCGATCGCTGCAACAGGCGTTAGTCTCCGACCCGATCGCGCCGAGTGCCGTTGTGCCGCTGTTCGATCGCGATCCGCGATCGGCAGACTGGGTCGAAATCCAGCTTCGTTACGCCGATCAACCGGGAACCTACCCGATCAATGGTTACGCGGACGGCGATCGCAGCCCGATCGATCCGCCTTCCCTAACGAACCCGACAAACTCAGCGAAGCAAAACAACCCCGACGCGATCGCCATTCACGGCACATTCACCCGCCAGGGCGACAATGATTACACGCTGACCGATGTGCAGGGGACACGCTGGCGACTGGTCACCCTCTCGACAGCGATTCACCATCAGTTACGCGATCGTTCCAAAAGCAAATTTATCGGGCGTGGCTACCCGAATCGCGCGGGTGGTTGGATTCGATTGGTGGGAATTGAGGTTTAGTTTGATAACGATCGGGGCTATTGGTTAGCGAAATCCTCCCGATCTAAGTCCCTGGGGTCTGTACGAAGGAATAACACCAACCTACAGATGCCATGCGTACTTTCTCTCTCCTGCTATTGCTCTTCGGTGCTGCTAGCACCAGCTCGATCGTCGCCAATCTTGACCAAGCCACCGCACCGGATCTCCTCAGCACGGCGATGCTCTCCGCTCAAACGGAGCAGGCCAATGATATTAATCCCCACCGTGGCGGTGGTCGCCGTCGCTTGGTCGATGACACCCAGATCGAAATCTTGGGCGAATCGGACTTTTCTGGATTGATGATGTAGGCCAGGATAATAAACAGCCATTTCAGACCTTTGAAGTTTCTAAAACCTCAAAGGTCTCGCTTTTTACGACCCCGCTCAGTGCTCTCAACTTAGCCAAATTGAATATTATCGAAAGCGATTTTATTCGTACGGCTACCGAAGCTAATCGATCGCGCCACCCCGTCAAACGCGATCGTCGTGCTTTCAAACAGAGAATAGGCCGATGGAAAATCGAGTAGGGTGGTTTGCGTTAGCGTCGCTTTCGCCAAAACCGCGCCGGAAGCATCGAAGCCATCGAAAATAACGACCTCATGCTCAAAGAATGGGGATGCATAGTCGAAACTCAGCTCGGATTCAAAACCTTCCGCAATATTGACCGTGATTTCATCGCCGATACCATAGGCCAGGGCGTTCACACCGCTCGCCGACGTTTCAAAATTGCCGCCGAATTCGTTATCGCTTCGATCGTTAATCAGTCGGTGGGCGCTCGAAATCACGAGCGCATTATCGGAAAACGACAGCCCGCGATCGCTGTACCGATCGGAGACGGCGGTGAGGTTGTCAGACTCTTCAAAGTCGAGGGTGATCGGATCGCTGGCGGCGATCGTCAGGGTGGCCGATCGGCGATCGCCTAGGGTGATGCCCGATGAAGCATTGCTTAAGCTGAGTTGAACCGTTTCGGAGGGTTCAAGCCGCAGGTCATCCAGGATCGGCACGGCAATTTGTTTCAGGGTTTCGCCGGGATCGAAGGTGACGGCGATCGCGGTGTTGTCGTAGTCGAGATTGGCGGTGGCGGTTCCTGGGGCGAGATCGAGCCGGACGGTGGCGGCGGAGTCGATCGCGCCATCGCGTACGAGGGTAATGGTCGCGCTGGTGTTCCCGTCTTCCTCGGTGACATAGTCTGAGGTGGCGAAGCTGATGGTGGTGGTCGTGGGATTATTCGGAGTTCCGAGGTCGTCATCCTGAATGCGCACACGAGCAATCTGCGGGACGCCAATGCTCGCGCCTTCGATCGTGCTGAGGATCAGGTTAAATTGCTCGCTATCTTCAACAATCGCATCATCTGTAATCGGAATTTCGAGGAATTGACGACTTTCGCCCGCCGCAAAGGTTACCGTAATTGCACCCTGGCGAAAGTCTTCCCCGGCGATCGCTGTTCCATCCGTGGTACTGAGCAAGACACGGGTGTCTCGATCAAGATTGCCGCGCCGAATCAGTTCGATCGTCACCGACCCAGCCGCTTCATTCACCTCATACTGGGTCTGACTTAACACCACCTCCGTATCGAGATCGTTGATCACGATAAACCCGCGATCGTTCACCCCAAAGTGAACCAGCTCACCGGGCGCTGTTAAAAGAAATTCAATTTGTTCAAGATCTTCGGGCAGATTGTCATTGACCAGGGGGAAATCGAGGGTGGTGGTGGTTTCTCCGACGGCGAAGCGGATCGGTAAGGCGAGATTGCGGAAGTCGGCGGGAAAGGTTGCAGACAGGCGAGTGGTTTCTTGGAAGGACACGATCGCCGAGGCGACGCGATCGAGCTGCCCCTGACGGGTAAACGTCAACGTCACGGGCGTGTCGCTTTCATCGGCGAAGACGATCGTTTCACCAATCGAAATCTCGATGTCTTGATCAATAATCTCTAGCTCGCTGGTCGTTCGTTCACCCAGCCGCGCTCCGCCCATCGGCGCACTGAGGCTCACGGCGATCGTTTCCGTGCCTTCGACCAGATTGTCATCAACGATCGGAATCGCGATCGTTTTTTCAAACTCATTGGGGCCAAAAATCACCGCGATCGGGGCGGCGTTATAGTCCGCAGCGGTGGCGGCATTGTCGCCCGTCCCGTTACTCGGCGTGAGCGTGACGCTAACGGTTTGACCTGAGGGATTGCGGCGCGTGAGGGTGACATTTTGGTATTCCTGGTTCGGATCGAGACCGTCTTCGCGGGTTTGGAAACGAACATCGCTAAACTCGATGATGTCCACGGCGACGAAATCGCTGGCATCCAGTTTACGGGTGGGGTCAAAGGGCAAATAGGCCAAAAATTCGCCCGTGCTGCGAACGGCGATCGTGGTGTCCGCAATGAAATCGATCGGGGCGACAATTTCGAGATCGGCAAAATCCAGCCCAGCGGGCAGGGCGATTTTATCGACGCCGTCTTCAAAGTCGGCAATCAGGTCGATACTGGCAAACAAACTGGCATCGGCGGCGATCAGATCGGCAAAGGCCGGACGCAGCACAAAAGTATCGTTACCACGACCGCCGAACAGACTGTCGAGACCGAGATCGCCGCTGAGTCGATCGTTACCATCGCCCCCTTCCAGCCAGTCGTTCCCCGAATCACCGCTGAGAATGTCATCCCCGTCGTTGCCGAAGAGCGTGTCGTCGCCCTCATTGCCGCGAATCACGTCGTCATCGTCATTGCCTTCGAGCCGATCGCGATCGGCTCCACCAAACAGCAGATCTTGACCCCTGAGACCGCGCAGCGTGTCATCTCCGATCAGTCCAAAAATGGTATCGTCACCGTCGGTTCCGATCAGAAACGTGCCGCCGTTGAGTGTGTCGGTGATTATGGCCATAGGTCGGGGAGGGGCAAAGAGAACAACAACGTCGGATTTTGAGGGTTAAACCACGCAGGCGTTTTCAGGACTTGCGCGAGATGGGTTAGAAGTCCTGTTTTTTTTAGGACGCATCAAGCTCTGGTTTAGTGGCGTGCTTTCCATCATATTTTGTTGATTTCTTGGCTGTGTTATCCCTGATGTGGCGCGAATTTACGGCGCAGCGGCTGTCGTACTGGAAATTTCGATCGCATTCACCATTAAATCGCGTCCTTGACGAATATCAGAACTGGGCAACTCACAGCTCGGACAAATGTAAACCCAGTCGGTGGGCCTAAAATCACGATCGCAGTGGTGACAGTGACACACCGCCGGAACTTGCTCAATCTCAAAGGTAGCGCCTTCGGCGATCGTGCCGATCGTGCAGGTCTCAAACGCAAATTCGAGGGCTTCCGGAACCACTCCAGATAGTTCACCAATCCGAACGCCGATCCGGTGAATTTTATCCGCACCGCGATCGCGGGCGTGCTGCTCTGCCGTTTCTAAAATGGATGCCATCAGGCTCAGTTCGTGCATGGGTTCTGGGTGGTTTTGGGGTGGGTGATCGATGTCGTAACCTGACACATAATCCAGTCCAGCGCCTGCGTGATTCCGGCCTGAGCGATCGGCGAGAGCGGATCGCCAAACCCAAAATCAACGGCGGGAATCCCAAGGAGCCATGCTGCACTTGGGGCGTGATCGTACAGGTGAGCGGCGAGGTCGAGTAACCCCTCGGGGCTAGAGCTATGAGGGTCGAAGTTTGCGGGAGACGCTGGCGATCGTGTTGTGAGCGATCGTACGGTCAACGCGCGATCAGTGGGCGGCGCGTCGGGTTGTGCCGCCGTAGATCCCGTCGTAGATCCCGTCGCGAGTTCTGCATCGACAAAAATCACCTGTTCCACCTGTGATAGCACGTCGGCTAGCTCTGGGACGAGCTGATGGACGGCGATCGCGGTGACGTGCGCGGGCAAGGTTCCCGATTCACGCAGGCGATCGGCGACGCTAAACCCGGCGCGATCGTCGCCCCGCAGCGGATTGCCGTAGCCGATGATCACACAGCTTCGGGGGCGATCGGTAGAATTCTGAACGGTAACGGGACGGGTCAAGGGTCTCTCTCGTTATGGGTTGAGTGGCTCACATAGCAAAAAAAATTGAGATGTTTGTCGTAAATATTTTATTCCTCTTTTATCACTCTTCAGCAAGGATCGCTGGATGCCTGCTCCTTCGTTGCGATTCTCATTTAGCTAATGCCTGAAACAACGCAAATTCGTTAAGTTTTCGGAGAATAACGAAAGAGGGATAAGTCTGACAGGACGGAGGCATCTGATGCTGATCGGTCGCGATCGTTATTTATCCGCTCAAAGTGTATCCAGGCGAGACGGGATATTTATGCAAAAAAAGGAGGACACTCATGATCTGAATGCCATCCTATTGTTTTGATTAGTTTGTTTTGATTAGTTTGATTCGGTTGAAAACTCGATCGAATCTAACTTGATCCAATTAGATTTAATTGGCGTCTACTTGGAGCCAGAATCTAACTTGCTGGATCTATGATCCGATTGAATGTCTTACGATTTGAAGCGCTTGATGGCGTCGTCAACGCCTGAGCGAAGCTCGCCGAAAGCCGCCTCAAAACTGGAGTACAGATCTTTCCAGGCGCCATCGCCTGCTTTTTGGAGACCTTTGAAGTATTCCATTGCTCGATCGCGTTGCGCTTCGAGATCCGCAGCCGTTTTCGAGTACTCCGCCTTAGCTTCCGCCTTGGCGGTATTGGCCTTAGCTTTGACCTCTTCAAGACGCGCCTGGATGAGTTCGAGGTTCGCTTCTGCTTCCTTCTCTAAGGTTGCACGGGTATCTTGGCTAATTTGCTCCAGCGATTCCGTTTTCGATTCGTTGATTGGATTCTGTGTTTGGCTACTCATAATTTGAGTTCTCCGTGTTGTGTATAGATAGTTTCGTTGTCGTGCAGACCTAAACCTGTGTCGCGCAAGCTTTTTAGCTTCTAGCTCGCGATCGGTTCAGAGGTCGTCACACTTGACGCATTGGCGGGCTAAACGTGATGAAGCGGGAAGAATTTAGGAATTTAGTCTGACTGTTTCTGCGTCAAAGTATGATCGGCAGGTGTCGCTTACCGAGCTGCTAGACAGCCCCAACTCCTTTACCCCGATCGTCTGAATCCATAGTCAGCTTGCCGTTCTCATCAGTGTTCTGAGTTTCAACGCGCTCATTAACGCGAGCTTCCTCGACGGCATGATTACGCTCTTTCATATCGCCCGGAACCTCTGCGTAGATTTCCGGCTCGATGGCGTAGTTATTGGCGAGACCTTCTCGGTCAACGGTAAATCCGTTCGTCGTCGCGATATCGCCTTCCGATGCGGGCGTTCTGCCGAAAGATTCACCTTCGCGAGCCTGACGCGCGACGGTTTCAGCCGATACTATGAAGCGATCGTAGCCGTCGGTTTTGACCTCTGCATCATCCGGTTTTGCCGCGCCGGTTCCTTTCCAGCCTACTGGGCGATTTGAAGCGAACCAGGCAATACTACCGATCGTTGCGGCCAGAATGAAACCGGCCAGCAGTAGGAATGAAGCGGCATAGGGAAAGTGAGATGTAGGAGTGATAGGTAATTCCATGAAGCCTCATGAATTCGACAAAGCCAGCACCTAAGACGCACATAAGGCTGACTCTTTTCACGTGTAGACCTGGAGA
The DNA here is from genome assembly GCA_011390275.1 of Geitlerinema sp. S16. Lineage (GTDB taxonomy): Bacteria > Cyanobacteriota > Cyanobacteriia > Cyanobacteriales > Geitlerinemataceae > RDYZ01. The sequence continues at coordinate 11,650 of JAABST010000035.1, read as the reverse complement.
TGCTGCTGGGCTTGCGCCGGGTTAGCTCTAAAGTTCAGGCCGATCGTGAATTTCGGGTTTAATCTTGTTGGTGTTTGCCCTTGTGACGAACATTCACCTCAGCGCCGCAATGCCTCCACGTATGGAAGAAGAAGAGTGATTACTCCGTGCGTTTGAGTTAGCGCTTGTTCAAACTCGATGTAACCAACTTACTCTCTCAAGGCTGGTTTGCTTGTGCGGCTTAAGGTAGAAGTTTCCTCACCTATTCGTCAATAATTAAAAATCTGACAAGGCTCAAACCCTTTCTAATAATAGGTTTGAGCCTTATCTAAACAGTATAAATTTGAGATAAAAAGCGTTAATTTAGAATTCAAGAACCAATGGTCAGCATTACGATTTTCTATAAATTTGCGTCGTGTAAGTGTCTCGATCGCGATCCGCCAAGATAGTTGCGTGACCTGAATTTGCGCTGTTTTCTTTGCCTGAATTTACGCTATGCATTCAATAAATTTTGTTCGCAATATGCAATGACTTTTTCTTTTGATAATTTTTGTGTATTGATGCCGTTAAAGCGGGTGAGTTACGGGCAAATCTGAGCTAGATCGGTAGACGATCGCGAGGTTCATAGGCGATCGGATCGATCGCGAACCACGAACCGTCGTGATCGCGATATTCCAATACCAATCCATTGCGGACAAAGTCGAACGGAATTTCTTGGATGCGCGTGTGGGGTTGCGCGTGAATCTGGCCTAGGGTGAGGCGCTCAGCAGGCGATAGGCTGAGGCTGATTTGGGCGTGTCGCTCGGCGATCGCGGCTCGTAGACCCGAGGCGGAAAGCGGCAAACATCGTTCTTTTTCGATCCAGCGATGCAGCAAACGCAAAAGATTGCGCAGATGGCCACCACTGGCGAGACAGAGTAAATCGATCAGCGCTGCATCATCGCAAAATTCGGAGAGTCGATCGCAGCGCTGGTCTGGCGGATCATCTGGAAAGATTCGACTCAGGACAATTTGCCGGAGCGGATCGAGACCGTTTTGATTAATCTTGCCGTTGCGCTGATAAAGCGGAACGAGGGGAATGATCATCGGATCGGCATCAAAACGCGCTTGCAGACTGCCAATTTCTTTAGAAAATAGCAACTGAATCGGGATGGTATAAATCGTGTGACAGCCAAACTTTTGCAGCCACTCGCCGCGATCGATAAATAAATATTCCGCTTGGATTCGTCCCCAAGCTTTCGGATGACTCGTCAGGCGATCCAGGTTATCGACCAAAATAACGATCCCTTCATAGCCCTCGGCACGCAACTGAGTCGTACTAAAACGAACGAGGTCGGTGGCGATCGCATTCGTGATCGCGGGCAGTTGCGCATCAAAAAATTGGCGTAACTGCATCCGCTGAAGGGGATATTCGCGCATCCGCTCGACGCACTCGGCCAACTGCCGGTGCAGCGACGATCGCGACACAATCGGCAATGACGTTGAAATCTCGCGATCGGACGGAAGCATTATCGTTTTGGCGCGTTCAAGAATCGCCTCAAGCGTCGGCGATCGCGCTTCGATTTGCCAACGAGCCATCATCCGAGACAACTCACTGGCGATCGCCAAGATCACATCCACAACATCCACATCGCCCATATCAAGCAATCGCGACGCTTCGACATAAACCGTCTGAAATTGACGCTCGCCCAGCAGCGCTTGCAGCCGAATCAGCTCAACAGACTTGCCGCTACCCACCTGACCGGAGAGGAGATGGCATGTGGGAATACGGGGTGAAAATAAGCTAATCGCGGCCTCGATATCGCTGATCGGATCGCCACTGCGCACGCGATTCAAGTCAACGTAGTAGCGACGATCCCGATCGCGATGAATGTCTAAAACTTGGCTAGGGTTGCACGCTTGATAAATTTCTTGGAGATTCGGAGACATAAAAACGAACTACGTAATAGGACGTACATTCGGTGGACTCAACTGGCGATCGTGACCAGCAGGGCAGTCATTAGGGGAGCATGAATGACTCATACTGTTGTCAGTTCTCCGCGCCCCCATTTTAAAAGGCACAGTCTTGCTGTGGATTGATCAACCGTCCAGATCATGATGTTGCATCCACGATCGGGGCAAGCCTCCCCATCAATGACAAACGCCTAACTTAATCACAGATTCCCAGCCACGTACATTGATCACTCTCTTCGGCGCGGGCAACGTGATTCGACGCTGCGGATGCATCGCACACTCCGAGCCACTCACATTTCTCCGACTCTTCTGTACGAGCGATGCCGGACTGCGGCTGAGCAGCGTTGATGGGAACGCTAGCCAGACCCCAACATAAACTCGCTAAGGTCATTGCCTGAGCGATCGCTCTGACGGATTGTCCTAACGATGCGTGGGGAGTAGAGGAACTCAGATTCGCAAAAGACATATTTGAACTTTCCATGATGTGAGGTCGGTCATTCCATCGGTCGTTGTGTTTCCTTATTCACAACTCGATGCTCACAATCATGGAAGTTTTGAAAAGAGTTTCGGCTTCGTTCCTTGCCACTCGCAAAAGTGTGATCCGGCAGGGTCAAACCGGAGCTATTGCTTAACCGAACTCAATCTCAAGCATTCATGGCCAAAAAACTTACGGAGAGGCGGGTCTGGCGTTTAGAGATCGACTAAAAACAGGCGGAAATACATCACATACTTCGCTTTAGAACGTGGACAATTGGCCAAGTGTCCATGCTATTGAACAAAGTTGGAACATCCAAAAAGTCGAAGTTATTCCTGGTGCGATCGTTGAAACAAATCGTTCCAGCGAATCGATGGTATTGGCGGCAAAAGTATCGAAAGTAACAAAAACACCGAAGTCTCGATCGAGACTTCGGTGTTTGAAACAATTATGGAGATTGAGAGACCGCTCATGATGCCAAAGATTGCCTCTCAATCGATCGCTTGGTGTCGCGCTTAAGCGTACTTACCCCGGCGCATTCGGCGCAGCGATACGGCGATCGAAGCTAATCCAAGCACCACGGCGGGTTCAGGCACATCTTGCGTATCGCTATCATCCCCAGTTCCGGAATCGCCTCCCGTCCCAGAATCGCCTCCCGTCCCAGAATCGCCTCCGGTTCCAGAATCGCCTCCCGTCCCGGAATCGCCTCCAGTTCCGGAATCGCCTCCAGTTCCAGAATCGCCTCCCGTTCCAGAATCGCCTCCAGTTCCAGAATCGCCTCCCGTTCCAGAATCGCCTCCAGTTCCAGAATCACCTCCAGTTCCAGAATCGCCTCCAGTTCCGGAATCTGAGCCAAGAATTTCGCTGACCTCTGTAAATGCCGTGAGGCCGTCGCATCGCAGAGCTTCACTCGATATCACTGTGGATAAATCACCGTCAAAGATCGCTCGATAGTCAAAGGGGCTGCTCCCAGAACAATCCATGGTGGTTTTATCGGAGCGTAGCGGCGAGAAGAACGAAAGACCGTTAAAAACAAGCTTGTCATCTACTAATGACAATCCCGTTGGACTGATTGTATTCGTGTTGCCGGAGGATAGTTTGGCATGTACAAACGTCCCCGCTTCCGCATCACCGTCGCTCGGATTGAGTTTCAAAATGATGCTAGCTAGCGCTCCCCCACCGGAGCCATAGCTTGTCAGCCAACCGTCTTGAGTGAAGCGCTCTAACCCACCATCGGCCAGAGGAGCGCCACCGTCGATCGTTAAGACCACATACAAATTCAGGCCATCCCAAACCAGTCCACGCGCATCACTATCTGGACCTAGATTTTCATAATCTGCCTTGATCCAGTTAACAGTATCTCCTGTGATGCTCGCGATGATTGCGTTCTGATTGTTTGCCGTTGCTTGGTGTGTCCCAACGTAAATGGTCGTGTCTCCATAGGTCATAGAGAACGCACCGCTGGCGATAATTTCACTCGCTGTGCTGGTTGGCGAAAATTTATATGTATCTGGGCTTACAGAACCTGTAATTGTTCCAGCTTCTGCGATCGCGTGATGGCCTAATGTCAGTGTTAACAACACTAGGCTATGACGTAGTAGGGAAGACATATATTCCGATACACTCAAACAATGATTTCAGCCATCAATCTAACATGCGTATTGAGGATGTAAAGAGGTCTGTTTATACACGCATATACTGGATATATGTCTATCAGTATTAACACGCAAAAGACAAAAAACAATTGCTAGTAACAGCTTAAAAAATGGGACTAATTTAATTTTAATAATTAGGATTTAAGCGATGTTGAGATGCTGTTAATAGGTTCATTTAAAACGCCAGACCTCTTTTATATCAAGAGGTCTGGCGTTTTAAGTGGTAGTGTCTCTTTTTTGCGTCAGTATGACCTCAAAACGAGTCTCTCAGGGCTATACGGCAAATTGAGATAGAATTGTTGGTAATACGGATACAAGCGCTTCATTTTTTTAAGATCGCGTGTACGTCAAATCGATCAGCAGAATAAATTCCCAAATCATCAACATGTTACGGGGGAACTTTAATTTTTCAATTTAGTCTGTAGACAAATTAACCTAAACTCAATTTCATTATTAATCTCTCATCAAGGCATCTTCGAGTTAAAAAATTCTTATATAATTCGAGCGATTTAAAATTGTTTTTTAGGTAAATTTGCGTAGCTCTATTAATCGCTTAAGTTCCTCCATAAGCGCTTTTTTTGTCTTATTCTGAGTTTGAATTGTGAGTGACTTGAACGAAGTGGAATTGAGCGGACTTAAAGGTTAAGTTGAGGTTAATCTAGCTCGCCTTCCATGACGGCGGACAAGGCCGCACGAGCGTTCTCTTGAAATTCTTGAATGTTGACCCGGCGTAACAGGGCGATCGCGCAGCCCATACCCACAGCCTGCACCGCGAACACCAAACCGTAGGACAGTAGCGGCTGATCAAACAAGACTTTACCTAAGTCCAAAATTGTGCCGCCGAGGACGGTGGAGGTTCCTCGCGCGATCGCCTGGGCGAGTCCCCAGGCTCCGATGAAGGTTCCGGCGGTTTCGGCGGCGGTGAGGTCGAGCATTAGCCCGATCGCTCCGGCGGTCAGGACACCGGAGGCGAGGCCGAAGATGCCGAGGGCGAGCATGAGTGATTCGGGGACGGCGGAGACGCCTGCGGCGATGAAACCGAGCAGGGCGATCGCGACGCCGAAGCAGGCGAGTCGAACCGTGCGCTGTTTGCCGAGGCGTGGAATAATCGCAAAGCCCGTCGCAGCGATGCCGATTAGGGTTCCGATGCCAAAGAAGGCGTTGAGCTGCGCGGTTTCCGACACTTCCATGCCGAAAACCTCGCCGCCGTAGGGTTCCATCACGGCGTCTTGCATGAACAGGCTGACGCTCATCACGAGCAAAAAGGTAAAGAAAATCCCGGTTTGACGGCTGGCGGTCAGGACTTTGAGTGCGTCGCGGAAGCTGAGGTTTTGTTCGCGATCGACGAGTCGTGATCGTTGAGCAAAGCGCGAATAGACGGGTTCGACGCCGACGGTGGCGATCGCGGTGAGGCCAACGACGGCAATCGGCACGATCGTAAACAGTTGATTGACCGAAGCTTGAAGCTGCTCGATCGGCGCATCAAGACCGACTTGTTTGAGGATGACGCTACTGGCGATCGCGCCGATGACGATCCCGATCATCAACATTGACCAGGTGACGCTGACGAGTTTCGATCGATTGTCGTCGTCGGAGACATCCACCAACAGCGCCGCAAACGGCGTCGAGCTGGCACTCAATGCTAGGCCATACACCGCGAAGACCCCAGCAAGGAGTCCTGCCCAGCCATAGGTTACTCCGCTCCAGCCCGACGCCTCCAAGCTTGCGCCTAACTGCCACACCACCTGCACCGCCACGAAAGAAACCGCCGTAAACACCACGCCACCGAGCCAGATATAGCCCGTGCGGTGCATCCCGAATAGGGGTTTGCTGTCGGAGAGTTGGCCGAACCAGACGCGAGCTGGGGCGACAAATTGGTGCATGGCGATCGCACCGGCGGCGATCGAGGCGGAGACGCCCAGTTCGTCGATCGTGATTCGGTTAATCACGCCCAGGGTGAGGACGGACATCATCCCCAGGCCGAGCTGAAATAGACCGAGGCGAAACATCAGCAGGAGCGAGATGCGGGGGGGGCTGTCGATGGGCTGGGGAATGGTGCGATCGGCGGCTTCGAGGGGCATGGTGATGTCGGTAACCGAAATGATGCAATACAGACATTTAATGGTAAAGCATCAGCCAAAAAGGCAAGGCGGGTTGAAGCTCTCAATACTCACTCAGCTCGGAGCTGGAGAGATTAGTCGAGGTTACGGTAGAGGCGATCGAGATCAAATTCGAGATCGAGGCTGGCGAGGGTGAGGCGATCGCCGGTTTGGTAAAGGGTTGTTTCCCAGGTGTTATCACGGGTGCGACGGCGACATTCGACCTGCCGGGTGTCTTGGGAAATTAAGATGTATTCTTCGAGGCTATCGAGTTTTTGGTAGTCGGCGAATTTTTGGTTTCGATCGAACGCTTCGGTGCTTTTGGAGAGGACTTCGAGAATCAGTTTGGGATAGCGTTTGATTCGGGAGTCCTGGCGATCGCGGGGATCGCAGGACACAAAGGCGTCGGGATAGTAAAAAAACTCGTCTTGATAACTGACCTTCATATCGCCGTTGTAGAGGCGACAGGGGGTATCGTCGAGGTGAGGGTTGACTAGACTCAGAAAATTAACGGCAATACGTGAGTGATCGCTGGTTCCACCGGCCATGGCGTAGGCGAGGCCGTGGCGATATTCGTGGCGGACGGGGTTATCGCGATCGAGCTGAAGGTATTCGTCGGGGCTGAAGTAATTGGGAACGGCAATCATGGTTGACAAATTCTCCGACAAAGTATCGTTTACCATGATCGCCAGATTTACACTTAATGTAAATTCACGTCAGATGTCACGTTTGTCCCTGTACTGAGATATCACGTACCACGAGCTTCAACATGATCGCGACAAAAACGCAAGGGAACATTCTCAGCTTGGGGGACTTTTTGGCAATGCCAGAAACAAAACCGGCCAGCGAATATGTCAATGGAATGGTGACTCAGAAGTCAATGCCGAAAGGAAAACATAGTGTTGTTCAATTTGAGCTTGCGAGAGCGATCAATCAGCAAGCAAAGCCAAACAAGATTGCCTATGCGCTGCCGGAGTTACGCTGCACGTTTGCAGGCCGATCGCTAGTTCCAGATATTGCGGTGATACGTTGGGAAAATTTGCCGCTGGATGAGGACGGAGAAATTGCGGATCGGTTTGATCGTTATCCGGACTGGACGATCGAGATTCTATCGCCGGATCAGTCGGCCACGATCGTGATGGAGAAGATTATTTTTTGTTTGAACCAAGGGACGGAGTTGGGGTGGTTAATTGATACGCAAGCGAAGTCTGTATCGGTGTTTCAGGCGTCTGGTTTACCGAAGGTGTACTTGCTCGATCGGACTCCGGCGGAACCGATGGCGGTGATGGCGGGTTTGGATGATTGGCAACTATCTGTAACCGATATTTTTGCTTGGCTCAAGGTGTAGTTTTGAGGGTGATAATCCTTGGAGGTGGGACACTCTGGCATAGCCAGGTAGTCCTGTAAAAGCGTCGTGTCAAGACTATCCCGATCGCCCATACTCCTGAATCACCCAAACCGGCTGGCTCTTGCCTCGCTCATTACGCCGCAGCACCCGTAAGCATCGATTGTTTAAACACGGTGGCGATCGCAACCAACCTTCCAATATCTGCGCTTGCCCCTCACAATCGCGATCATCCTTGCAAATGACAATCCCTGCATGTTCCATTCCGCCACGATGAAGCGCCACAAAATCATCTCGATTAAACGTCACCACACACCGCCCATCGATCGTGGCATCGCGTAGCACCCCATCATCAGGGATGCGTTGATTGGCACGACCAGACTCATAGGAAGTTAAAACATCATGGCCGCGATCGCGCAAAGCCTTGACCAAAAGCGCCGATAAATTTTCGTTGGCATAAAACCGAAACACGCTGGACATTCCTCCCACCTACTCGCAATCATGCGAGGCGATCGCCGCGTCAATCTCAGCCCGATTCGCCTCGTAGTACGATCGCGCCGCCACAAAATCAAACTGAGTCAACCCCGGAAAATGCAACGCCAATTCCGTATCATTCGCTCCTTGCAGCGCGAACGAAATCAATGTCCATACCGCAATCCGCGTGTTCCGAATGCAGGCATGGCCACCCGCGACACCCGGCGTCTTGCGTACCATTTTTGTGACGAGCGCCACCTGAAACAACGTGTACTCATCCTCGGGTAGCGACGCGATCGCCTCAACCAACGATTCAACCAACCGAACATTCATCGCAAACTCTCTCCAGCACAACTATCGCGATCATGGCCTAGAACCGCCCCATTGAACTCGGCTTCACCCCAGCGCGACGCACTCCCCATTACAATACGAATACGTCACAGAACTTAACAAACCCTCTCGGTTCGCCTCAAACCCATGGACTGTATTATCAACCGCCGCGCCCAGTTTTCCGCCAGCCATCGTTACTGGCTCCCGGAACTCACCGAAGCCGAAAACCGCGATCGCTTTGGGCGCTGCGCCAACGCTCCCGGCCACGGACACAACTACGAGCTGTTCGTATCGATGGCGGGTCAGCTTGATGAATATGGCATGGTGCTGAATTTGTCGGACATCAAACACGACATTAAGCGCGAAGTCACCGAGCCGCTGGATTTTTCGTTTTTGAATGACGTATGGCCGGAGTTTCAGCAGACGCTACCGACGACGGAACATATCGCTAAAGTAATCTGGCAGCGCCTCGCGCCCCATTTGCCGATCGTCCAAATTCAACTGTTTGAACATCCCGATTTGTGGGCGGACTACTACGGCAACGGCAACGAGGTCTATTTATCGCTGCGGACGCACTTTAGCGCGGCGCACCGTCTGGCCATTCCCGGCGCGAGCGACGACGAAAACGATCGCATCTACGGCAAATGCGCCCGACCCCACGGCCACGGCCATAACTACCATCTCGAAGTGACGGTGCGCGGCACGATGGACGATCGCACGGGCATGAGCGTCGATCTCGGAGCGCTGACGCAGCTTGTGGAAGACCGTATCGCCGAACCGTTCGACCATACGTTTCTAAATGCTGACATTCCCTACTTTGCCGATGGCGCGATCGTCCCCACCGACGAAAATTTCGCCCTCCATATTCGTGATTTACTCGAAGCGCCGATCGCCGATCTCGGCGCAACCCTGCACAAACTCAAACTGATCGAAAGCCCCGGCAACGCCTGCGAAGTGTTTGGAACTCAGGTTTTCGACCCTTTCCCCCAGCTTGCCGCGCGTTAATTTTTGCCGCGATCGCGGTTGTGGCCAGTTGCGGGGTATCACCCCGATTCCTGGTATATTTGGACTCGATTTTCACCCTGGAAGAGGGCAGCAGAGAGAACCATGGGACAGGCTTACCGGCGTATTTTGCTCAAGCTTAGCGGGGAGGCCCTCATGGGGGATCTCGGGTATGGTATCGACCCTACGATCGTCCAAAACATTGCCCAGGAAGTGGCCGAAGTGATTGCAGGCGGGACACAAATCGCGATCGTCGTTGGGGGCGGAAACATCTTTCGCGGTGTGAAAGCATCCGCCGCTGGGATGGATCGCGCGACCGCTGACTACATCGGCATGATTGCTACGGTGATGAATGCCATGACCCTGCAAGACGCTCTTGAACAGGCGGGCGTCCCCACTCGCGTTCAAACCGCGATCGCCATGCAGGAGGTCGCCGAACCGTATATCCGCCGTCGCGCCATGCGCCACCTTGAAAAAGGTCGCATCGTTGTCTTCGGTGCGGGTTCCGGCAATCCCTTCTTCACCACCGATACCACTGCCGCCCTGCGAGCGGCTGAAATTGACGCCGACGTCATTTTTAAAGCGACGAAGGTCGATGGCGTTTACGATGCCGATCCGGCAACCCATCCCGAGGCGAAACGTTTTGAAAGCTTGACGTATAATCACGTTCTAGCGAACGATCTGCGCGTGATGGACAGCACCGCGATCGCACTATGTAAAGAAAATGACATTCCGATCGTTGTTTTCAACCTCTTCGAGCGTGGCAATATCAGCCGCGCGGTTGCAGGTGAAACGATCGGTACGACAGTAGGAGGTTCCTGTGCAGTTAGCTGAAGTTGAAGACAAAATGGGTAAGGCGATCGACGCCACCCAACGCTCGTTTAATACCATTCGTACCGGGCGTGCCAATTCGGCCTTGCTCGATCGAATTAGCGTGGAATATTACGGTGCATCGACGCCGCTCAAAAGCTTGGCGGGGGTCACGATTCCGGATTCAAGCACGATCGCCATTCAGCCGTTTGATCAAACCAGCATCAGCGCGATCGAGCGTGCAATTTCGATGTCCGATATTGGCCTAACGCCGAATAACGACGGCAAAATCATCCGTCTAAATATCCCGCCGCTGACCAATGAGCGCCGTAAAGAGCTGGTGAAACTGGCGTCCAAATATGCGGAAGAGGGCAAGGTCGCAATTCGGAATATTCGTCGTGATGGCATTGATAGCGTTAAAAAGCAGGAAAAAGCCAGCGAAATTTCCGAAGATGAATCGCGATCAACCCAGGATGATATCCAAAAGCTGACCGATAGCTATGTCAAAAAAATCGAAGATGTTTTTGCTGAAAAAGAAAAAGACATCATGACGGTTTAAATTGAACGAAAAGGCCACGGTTGCCGATTGGGTCGAGTCCTGAATCTAGCCGAATATCGCGATCGCATCGCCTTTGTCTCCAGCGGTTTCTACCCGTAGGCTCAGGCGACGCGATTTTTTTATCACCCTAATGTCTACGTTTTTGATCGGTTAGAACTGATGCAGGGATCGGCTACAACCCAGGCAATACCGTGGGCGCATTGCAGGATGCCCCTACGAACGTCGATATTTTTGCGTCAGTCCTGCTCGTGTTTTTTACCTACTATTTTTGCTTATGTTTTCCGGCTTGACCTTCTGATGATCGACACCTTCGACTGCATAATTTTTGGGGCAGGGCCAGCGGGATCAAGTGCGGCCTACGGTTTGGCACGCGCGGGCTATCGTGTGGTCGCACTTGCAGGCAATCCGCAACGCATTTCCGACTGTACCGGCGGCGTCTCGCCGGGCGTGGCTCGCCTGCTTGATTTTGACTTTACCTCCGTCATCGACCACACCGTACGCGACGTACAGTACACCTGGAAAAATGATGATCCAGTGTCGATTCGTCTGGAGGAGGCGCAGGCGATGTGGATGGTGCGGCGCGATCGCTTCGATGCGTTGCTGCGCGATCGGGCGATCGAGGCGGGGGCGATCGTCAAGCTTGAAACGGCAACGGGAGCGGTCTTAGGTCATGTGGAGGGAGAGCGATTATGGACGGTGCAAACCGAGGCCGGATCGCTAACCGCGCGGTATGCGATCGTCGCGGACGGAGCCTGTAGCGCCGCGATTAACTGGATCGGTGCAGCACGTCCCACGCTGCGACTGGCGGCAATGCTCGATGTGAAGGCAAACCCCAATGATCGACCCCTCGTCGAGTTTGGTCTGGGTCAAATCGAGAGCGGTTTGCTGTGGTGTTTCCCAAAACAAGCGGCCTTTTCGATCGGGGCGACGACGTTTCTCGGTAAAGATGATCCGCAACTGGCAAATCGC
>JAABST010000034.1 GCA_011390275.1 Geitlerinema sp. S16 | reverse complement strand
AACCCGACCCGTCAGCAGGTAATACAGCGTCCCGCCCAACATGTAGAGATCACTACGCGGCGTTGGTATGCCCGCGATCGCCTCTGGAGGCGCATACTCCCGCCAGCGTGTTGGCATCGTCCGCGACGTAACCCCATTGCCAACCTCCCGCGTCAAGCCAAACTCCGTCAACACGGCCTCCTTACGCACTCCTCGTACCAACAAATTGGCCGGTCGCACATCACCATGTACCAAATTATGTTCGTGTAAAACCGTTAACGCCTCACCAATTTGCCGCACATACTCCAACGCATCCGACGGCTCTAAACACACTGCATCCAGCGTCGCCAACGTTCCCCCCGACAGGTATTCCAATGGCAAACACCACAGCCCATTTTCCTTAAACAGACCATAGGTTTGCACACGAATGATATTCGGATGCTTACAAAGCGCCAGTTTCTGCGCCTCCTGTGCAAAACGATCTTGAATCTTGGCGAATTTCTCCGGATCGCGGATATCCGGGTTCGGCGTTTCGATCGCCACCCGTTCCCGTGTCTGGTTATCCCGTGCCATGTACATCACCGTCGTGTGATCGTCACTCACCCTCGGCGCAGACTCGATTGTGTAACGCCCTTTCGCCAGTGGCTGTCCCGGTTGCAAAAAATCCATACGTGTCGATCGCAAGATACTGCCCCCCATGCTATCCGAAACCATAAAAACTCCCCCACACTCCTCAAAGTCAACCGTCGCACAGACAGACCCGTATTTTGCTAGAATCTAATGCTTGCAAATCAGTGTGACGGCCAAACACGACCCGGCCTCGCACACGCACACAATTTTTGTTGGATCGAAGGAGATACCCCAATAATGGCCCGCATGTACTACGACGAGGACGCCAATCTCGACCTGCTCGCCGGAAAAACCGTCGCGATCATCGGCTACGGCTCGCAAGGACACGCCCACGCTCTCAACCTAAAAGATAGTGGCGTTAACGTCATCGTCGGCCTGTATGCGGGCAGTAAATCCGCAGCGAAAGCCGAAGCAGCGGGTTTGACCGTGCATACGGTCGCCGACGCCGCCAAACAAGCAGACCTGATCATGATTCTGCTGCCGGACGAAGTGCAACGCACCATCTACACCGAAGAAATCGCCCCCAACCTGTCCGCCGGTAACGTCCTCGCCTTTGCCCACGGCTTCAACATCCACTTCGGCCAAATCGTCCCGCCTGCGGATGTGGACGTGATCATGGCCGCACCAAAAGGCCCCGGCCACCTGGTGCGCCGCACCTACGAACAAGGCGAAGGCGTCCCGGCACTGTTCGCCGTCTTCCAAGATGCCACCGGCCAAGCCCGTGACATCGCCATGGCCTACGCCAAAGGCATCGGCGGCACACGCGGCGGTATCCTCGAAACCACCTTCCGCGAAGAAACCGAAACCGACCTGTTCGGCGAACAAGCGGTGCTGTGCGGTGGCCTCAGCGAGCTGATCAAAGCGGGTTTTGAAACCCTGGTGGATGCTGGTTATCAGCCGGAATTGGCTTATTTTGAGTGTCTCCATGAAGTCAAGCTGATCGTTGACCTCGTGGTTGAAGGCGGTCTGGCGAAAATGCGTGACAGCATCTCGAACACGGCGGAATACGGCGACTATGTTAGCGGCCCGCGTGTGATCTCCGAGCCTAGCCGTCAAGCAATGAAGGAAATCCTTTCGGAAATCCAGTCGGGTACGTTTGCGCGTAACTTCGTGCTGGAGAATCAGTCGGGTAAAGCGGGCTTTACGGCGATGCGTCGTCGTGAGGCAGAGCATCCGATCGAGGTGGTCGGTAAGGATCTACGCGCGATGTTTAGCTGGCTGAAAAAAAGCTAGATCGTTGGATCTATGACGACGATCGATCGCCAGCGTTAATGATTAATAGTTGATGATTAATTAAGGGCGAATCGAATCAAATAAACCAAAATAGGCGAGGGCTACGTGAGTAACGTATGTCCCTCGCTTGTTTTTTGCTCCCCGCTGAAGCCAGCATGATCGGGTTACCTCAAACTTCATCAATATCTGTCGATGGCGCAGAATCAAGTTTTTGGATGGCAACATTGGCCGTGATCCGAACCCGATCGCGCGGGTCAGATGACAAGCGATCGAGCCAGGAACGTCCAATCGGCTGACCCAAATTGCCCAAACTGTAGGCGATCGCCTGGAGTAAAGCCGGGTCACGCTCCCCGAGGGGAAGACCCGATCGCTCTCCAAGATATTGCTCACACCAATTCACGAGTAACGTTGCGGCATTTAACATCACAGCGCTGTTGTGCAATCGACCCAGACCGCGAATGATCTCGATTGTGATGGATATTTGGGATGGAGATTTGAGGGCGCACGCATCGAGAAGTGCGGCGATGGTACGCGGGTTGGCATTTTGCAGCAGGGCGCGGACGGTGGCTAGTGCTTGGGGTGTGGGAGTTAAGGGTGCGTTGAGCAGGGCAATCAGTACCTCGGTCGCGGCTTCTGAGCGCAAGCGACCGATCGCGATCACGGCCTGCGTCGCGACCTCTAGATTGAGATCAAGGGTGAGCGGCTGGAAATAAGTCAGCCAATCGATCGAGGTTTGAGGCGGGTGGGTCGGCGATGACTGGAATCGCTGTTGATACTGGGCTTTGGCGCCTAGGCTGGTCAGTGCCGCTTTACGAACGGGGGCGCTGGTGTCGCGCAGGGCTTCGAGTAAAATCGGCAAGATGCGATCGTCGTCGAAGGCGCTCAAGGCTCCGATCGCCAGCAGACGAATCGCCGGATCGGTGTCGCACACCACCGAGAGTAACGGCGCGATCACCAGCAGATCGCTAATTTGCGCCAGCGCCCGCACGATGCAGCGTCGCGGCGATCCCTGTCCATGACCTTCGGATGGCGACGATCGCTCCAATTCACCCGTTAGCAGATCGATCTCCGTTTTACCAAAATGACTTAGGGTATCCATCGCGATCGAGGCTGTCATTTCATCCGGGGATTCGATCGTGGCCACCAGCACGGCCATCGCGTCAAACTGGTTGAGCTTGGCTAAGATTTGACCCGCAAACCAGCGCGATTCAAAGCCGATCGCTGGGTCGATCAGCATCTCGTGGAGCCGCGCGATCGCCTCGGGACACGCGGGGCGAAACACCGGCGCAAGACCTCGACAATCTGCAACATCGCCACTATTGAGTAACGCCATCCCAAACTTGACCAATCGTTGTCGATCCACCGGCTCGACGAGCGTGCCGCGAAACTCTGCCGCCCATCCTTTCAGCCGATCGCTGACGGCTCCCCAATCCCCTTGGGAAATTTCGACCTCAAGGGCTGTGCAAAGCGCGTAGAAGTTCAATGGATCGGTGGATGGCGACGGCATGATGGATCATCGGGAAAGAGCAGGAGGCAAGTGCAGTTATTCCACCGTTATATCGTTATGTCGATATGAATAATCCGTCCTCTGGCGGTGTATAGGACTAATGTTTCAGAGGGCTGGGTGATGATTTTAGGTGGAATCTCAGGTGAAATGCACCGGTGTTCCGTGGACGTGCAATCGGTGCAAGTTCACCACCGTGCCGATCGTGGCGATCGCCGGAGCTGAGAAACCGGTTTCCTGGACGCGATCGACCACCGTTTCCAGCGTGGCAATCAGGGTCTCGCTATTGGGTCGTGTTCCCCAGCGGATCAGCGCGATCGGTGTCGCGGGATCTTTCCCGGCGGCGAGCAGTTGCGGCACAATTTGGGGCAAGGTGTGGACGCCCATATAAATGACGATGGTTTCGGCAGCCTTGGCGATCGCCTGCCAGTCCACACTCGGTCGATACTTATCCCCTTCCTCATGCCCCGTGACAAAAATCGCTGACGAGCTATGGGCGCGGTGGGTGAGCGGGATGCCGCTATAGGCCGGGGCTGCAATCCCCGACGTGACACCGGGAACCACCTCAACGTGAACCCCCGCCGCGACCAGATCCTCCATTTCCTCGCCGCCACGACCAAACACAAACGGATCACCGCCCTTCAGTCGCACAATCACGGCGGTATCCTGCGCTAGATCGATCAGGAGGCGCGTCGTTTCAGATTGGGGCAGGGTATGCCGACCGCTGCGTTTGCCGACATCGATCAATTTGGCGCTGGGGTTAGCCATGGCCAAGATCGGCTCGCTGACGAGGGCATCGTAGACCACAACATCGGCAGTCTGGAGTAAATCACGACCCTTAAGCGTGAGCAATCCCGGATCGCCGGGGCCTGCTCCCACGAGATAAACCGTACCAAGAACAGCGGGAGGCGCATCGCGCAAAGAGGGGTCGATCACGGGCAAATGACTAAAGGAATCCTTAACGAGATCGTAGCCTAGACCTGAAAGGTTGGCGCTAGACTAACGGTTTAAAAATAGAGCGTTAGAGCTGTACCAAGCTGTTGGTTTAAGACTGATATTTTAGAGTCAGTTCAATAGAAAATGAGACATATTGACTCTGTTCTGCTGGCTCAAAAACCGAGTTATTCGCTGCGCGAAGGCTACGCCAACGACTCCGCTCAACGCTCTCGGTCTGTTCTAAAAATGATTGAACTGACTATACCGCTCAAATTCTACAGAGTTGCCGTCAAAGTACCCCACGAATTTCGCGGACAATGCCGTCTTCGAGTAAAACTTCCACCTGAAGCTTTTGCACTAGATTTTCGCCAATTCCCACCTGAAACATGCTGTCAATTTGTCCTTGATCGACTTCTTGACCAAGCTGTACGGTCTGTACTTGCTGGAGCTGTTGCAAAATTTGGTTTTTCTGTTCGAGCAACTGGCTTTTTTTCTGATTGACTTGGATTTGAATGTTGTCAATTTGCTGGCGGACGAGGGGCGGTAAGTCGGAGGTGGCGGTGTCGGGGTGTTGCTGCTGAATGTCGCCGATCGTGCGGTGTCCCTGGACTTCGAGCTGCTGAAGCTGTCCGTCAAGCCGATCAATTTGCTTTTGCAGTTGTTCCTGCGCTTCGGTTTTCCAGCGTTCGGTCACGATCGCCTTGACGGTAATGGTGCGTTTCAGCAAGAGCTTGGAGGGGTCAAATTCCATCGTGGTGAAAAGGGGCGCTCTAGAAGCGAGGGGGACGATCAACGTTCGCGTGTTTGCCGATGACGATACCGAGCTAAACAGGCTAAAACCGTGCCGAAGGACACGGTTTCAGGACTCAGATCGCGATCGCCCACCGGCGACAAACAAAGAAGAATATCGATCCGTTGTACCCCAAGCCGTGACCCGAGGCAAACTCACGTACGGAAATGCCGATTTAGAACTCCAGTTTGACCCATGATTCCGCAGCGATCGGGCTTCAGGTAAACATGGACTCAATCGTCTCACAATAGCGATCGGTGACGACGGGACGCTTGACCTTCAGGGTTTGGGTCATCTGACCGTTTTCGATCGAGAAGTTTTCGGCGATCACGCGAATCGAAGCAATCCGATCGTCAGCTCGAAAACCAGGGCGATCGCGCACTTCACGGTCTAGCTCGCGACGCAGCAGTTTGATCAGTTCCGGCGTATCGAGCGCGACAGGTGGCTGCTGATCGGCGTTAACCGCAACACCGGTTTCACTTGCCCAGGTGACGATCGCCTCGAAGTTCGGCACGATCAACGCCCCGAGTTGTTTTTGATCTTGACCGACGAGCATAATCTGATCGATGTAGGGGCTACGCAGGCAGGCATCTTCGATCGGCTGTGGCTCAATGTTTTCGCCGTTACTGAGGACGATCGTATCCTTGGCGCGTCCAGTCAGGATGATGTGATTGTCGTGATTCAGGCAGCCGAGATCGCCCGTATCAAACCAACCATCGGCATCGATCGCCTTGGCGGTGGCCTCGGGGTTGCGGAAGTAACCGCGCATGATTTGGGGGCCGCGAGCCAGGACGAGACCGCGATCGCCCCGTGGCAGGGTTTGGCGCGTTTCGGGGTTGATGATTTTGAGTTCGGTATCGCGAATCGGTGGCCCCGATGCGCCGGGAATATTGGCCTCGATACGGCGCACGGCTAGCACCGGCGCGGTTTCCGTCAGGCCATAGCCGACCAACAGATTAATCCCGACGATCGCGAAGAAATGATCAATATGCCGCGCCAAGGAACCGCCACCGCTCACGAAAAATTTGATCTTGCCGCCCGTGGCTTCGCGGACTTTGCCATAAACCAGTTTGTCGCCGAGGGCATGGAGGGGCGCTAGGGCGATCGCGGTCAGCTTGGCGGCGAGGATATCGGCAAAATTCGGCGGTGTAGCCTCTAGGGTCAACCCTTGGCTCCGGTTACGAGCGTCGAGATAGGTTTGGCTCAGTTTAAGGAAAAAATTGATCAGCGTTTGCTGTTTGGCTGATTTGGCACGAAAGCTTTTTTGTACACCTTCATATAAAGATTCCCAGAGGCGCGGCACGCCGATCGTCGCTTGGGGTTTAAAGGTCGTGAGGTCAGTTTTGAAGTAGCGGATGCTGGTGTAAATCTGCGTGCAGCCCTGGGACAGCAGGTAGTATTCGCAGGTGCGTTCGTAGGCGTGCCAGGTGGGTAAAATGCACAGGGCTTGGTCACCCACTGCGATCGGAATAATCGCCCCAAAGGAGCTAATCTGCTGCATCAGATTGCCGTGGGTCAGCATCGCTCCTTTTGGTTTGCCGGTCGTTCCTGAGGTGTAGATCAGCGTGGCGAGGGTGCTGCGATCGTGCTGGTGCGGGGTCGGTGTTTGGCCGTCACCCAGCGCCATCAGTTGGCTAAAATTCAGGACTTTTCGCGGGCGATCGGGATTGCTAGGTGGCGTTTCATCGGAGAGTAACACCACCCAGAGATTGGGATCAAAGGTAAATTCGCTCTCGGCGTCGGCGTCCAGTTTCGTCAGGGTGGCGAGGTCTTCCACGATCGCGCCCACGCTACCGCTGTGATCGAGCATGTAGAGCAATTCGTCCCGATCGGCCTTGCTCGATCGCACCACATTCGCCGCTCCCGCCATCATCGTGCCCTGATCGGCGACCATCCAACGCGGGCTGTTATCGGCAAAAATTGCCACCCGAGGCGGATCTCCATCCTCCGTCAATCCCGGCGTGATGCCCAGCGCCTGTATCCCAGCGGCGAACTGCTGAATCTGGACAGACAGCTCACGAAAGGTAACTTTGATTTCAGGCGTACTGTGGGGATCGTGGAGGGCGAGGGCGTCGCCGAATTTGGCGATCGCGATCGGCCAGATATCGGGGATCGCAGTGACGGAATCGTAGTTGATCAGATAGGGAGGATAGGTCGGCCAGGGTGCGGTGGCAATCGTCATGGTCATCTTAAGGAAAACGGCAGCGATCGGTGACGGTCTCGATCTGGGGGCGTCGATCGGTGAATGTTTGATCGATCTTCAGATCGGCTAAAGGTTCACCTGCGATCGCTAGATTTACCATGCCCCGAGCCATTGCGATTACTTTAGCGAGTTGTGACGCTTTTTCTGATGACCTCGACTTACCGGATTGATCGATCTCAGATATTTGCGATCCCCATTGCGATCGGCGTCACACCTCTAGGCCATGAACTGTCACGTCTTCAGGGGGGAGCCGATCGCTGAAACAATGTCGCCCCAAGCGGATAATAGGAACAACTAAAAAAGAAATTTAACGACCGCCAAAAGCGCGAGGTTACAACATGTTCAATGCGATCGCTTCCGAAAATATCTTTATCCAAGCCTGGGATAAGGGCTATATCCACCGCCGAGACTGGGAAATTTTAATTACCGAATTGAGCCAAGACGAATCGAGCCACGAGATTACCAACCGTCTGCTCTATGCCGTTCGCCGTGGCCGCTTGAAGATCACAGACTAGCCAGCTCTACAGATCTGTCGGCACCGATCCGCTTGATCGTGTCCTGCTGCTCTTGCTGTTCCCCAGATCAAGATTCCACCCCGCAATGCTACCCAAGACCTCCCACTCCTCCATCCTCGAACTCATCTTCGATTGCGGCATTATTGTAGGCTGTGGAACCACGATCGCTCTGTCCTGCAAGCTCATTGATATGTTGCTGCTGACCGATGACGTGCTGGGCTTGTTTTAAGCTAGTTGGGATTTAAGTGACGTATTGGGCGGGGATCGTTCATGTTTCAAGCAACGCGCCGTCGTCTTGCGCTCTGGTATGCCACGGTTACGGCGGTTTTGCTCGTGTTTTTTGCTGCGAGTGTCTACCTCTATGTCCGGGTTACGTTGGTCGATCGTGTCGATGACACCCTGAAGCACGTGATCGAGGTCGTGGAGCGATCGCTCGTGATCGAGACACCGGAGGAAGATGATGGGAATGTCAATCTGGGAAGTACGATCGATATCACCGCCAGTTTTCGCTGGAGCGAGACCACGCGAAATTTTAATGAAGATCGAATCGATCTCGAATGGTTTAGCCCCACGGGCGATCTGCTATGGACGACTTGGGATCGCATTTTAGATATCCCCCTCGATTTCAGCCCCAGCGGCCACACGGTATCTCTGACTTCATCCGATCTCGCCACCGATCTCGCCGCTATCAACAGCACGCCCCAGCCACTCCGCCAAATCACCAAACTGATCAAGCACGATCGCCAACCCCTCGGCTATCTGCGCGTCAGTCATCCTTGGTTTGAAGTCACCAAACCCAGCCAAGATTTAATCGTTGATTTAGGCTTTGGCATTGTCTGCATGGTCGTCGCGATTAGCGCGATCGGCTGGTGGCTTTCCGGCATCGCCATGCGTCCCGTGCTGGACTCCTACGAACGTCTGCGCCAATTCACCGCCGACGCCTCCCACGAACTCCGTAGCCCGATCTCCAGCATTCAAACCAATATCCAGGTCGCCCTACGCGAGCCAGACGAGAGCTGTATTCGCGATCGGCTCAGTGTGGTCGAGCGCACCACCCGCCGCCTGAGCCAGCTCGTAGACGATCTCCTCTTCCTCGCGCGTCACGATAGCCCGATGGGCGACGCTGAATTTGAGTTAATCCCCCTCGATGCCCTGTTGCTCGAAACCGTCGAAGAACAGCAGGCGATCGCCGCCGAAAAACAGCTTTTGCTCCATCTCGACATTCGCGATTCCCTCCTTCAGCCGCTAGACACCGCCCAGAGTCCCGACGCGACAGACGATCCCGCCGATCGCCCAGAGGCCGAACCCTACAACATCTACGGCAACTGGAACCAGATCGCTCGTCTGTTGACCAATCTCCTGAGCAACGCCATTCGCTACACCCCAGAACGGGGAGAGATTCAGGTAATTTTGCGCGATCGTCAAGACGGGGCGGATCGCCAGACGATCATCGAAATCCGTGACACCGGCATCGGTATCGCCCCCGAGGAGCTGACGCGCATTTTTGAGCGGTTTTATCGTGTCGATACGTCGCGTCACCGGCAGCTCGGCAGCGAGCATGGATCAGGACTCGGGTTATCGATCGTCAAAGCGATCGCCGATCGGCACACCGCCCAAGTCATGATTGACAGCCAGTGCGATCGCGGCACAACCGTCACCACTATTTTTGCGACGCGATCGTTTGAACACCATCGTAAATTTACCGTCGCCCACAACGTACAATCGGTGTGAAATCTGGGAAAATACCCGCTACAGACTTGTCATTTTTTTCATAAGTTCAGCCTCTACCGCATCGACTCTCCTCCCATTCAACTATGGCCGTGTACGCCGATCGAAACGCTTTTATTCCCTACCGTCGCAGTGACCTAGTCGAACTCTGTCTCGCCGAAGGCAAACTCGATGCGCAGCAATCTCAGAAATTTCGCGAATTTTCGGAGATCCTCGCAGCCTACTATCACTTTGAGTTTCATCAGGATCTTGAAGCCATCAAAGAATCCTTTGCGCCGTTTAACCCCGATAGCGCTACAAAATTGATTCGGGATTTAACGCCAGAGGAATATCGCGATCGTGAGCAGCGTTTGGTTAAATCGTTCGAGAATGTGCTAGATCGTGCCAACTACAAGCCCATTTCTCAGGAGAGCTTACAACGGGCATTCAACGAAGAAGCACTGATCGAACTAAAAACCGACGTTGAATTCGATGATTTTGAGTATTTTTCCTGCTTTTGTCGGGGCGATATTTTCGAGACGATCGAGGTTAAGAAGTTCTTTAAGAAAAAGCAAGTGACGATCGATTCGTTTGAGCGAGTCGCCTTGCTGATGAAATATAAGGAGGCAGACTATTTTGAAGCTAAGGGCATGAAGCTGGACAAGCTGAAATTTACGCCCGGTAAGTTTTACGTTGCGCTGTATAAAAATGTGCCGAAGTCGGATTTAGAATTTCTCTTTCCGAATGTCAAAATCAGTATGACCTTGAAAGATCGGGTGATGTTTCTTGTTCCGGCGATCGGGGCAGCCATTCCAATTTTGCTCAAGGTACTGCCGCAGCTTTTATTAATTATTGGGGTCTTACTACTATGGATACCCAATGTTGATCCGCCTCAATCGGGTCTGTTTCAGGCTAGTGAAGAAGATGCCGAAAATTTAACACGATTATTATTAACGATCGTTTCAACTCTCGTTGTCCTCGGTGGTTTTGCCTTTAAGCAGTACAGCACCTATCAAAACAAGCAGCTTAAATTTCAAAAGAATGTTTCTGATACGCTATTTTTCCGGAATATTGCCAGTAATGCCAGTGTTTTTAGCTCGTTAATTGATGCGGCAGAAGAGGAAGAATGCAAGGAAATTTTGCTGGTTTATTATCATTTGTTGGTCAAAAATCGTCCGATGACACCGGACGAACTCGACGACACGATCGAAGTCTGGATGGAGCAGCAATTTGGCACAATCATCGACTTTGATATTCAGGGGCCATTAAATAATCTGGCGAATCTGAAGGGTCAATATATTGATGAGAATGGCGAGCCTGTGATTGCGCCGCTGTTGTCGATCACGCCACAGCAGCGATGTCGCGTGATGTCGCTGGATCGATCGAAGCAAATGATTGATTGGATTTGGGATAATGCCTTCGCCTATTCTGACTCGGAGACCTGATTTCTTCCGACTGGTCAGCCTTGATTCGGTGTTATTTGCTTTCGCCTAATTTGGGTAGTGTCGCTCCGGGATAAAACATTTCGTAGAACCAACGGTGTTTTAGCTTGAGGTCGTGATCGATCCGTCCTGGGATTGCGTGGTGGCGCGGTGCATTTAGGGTCGATCGCGTGGCGTGGCGATATTTAAATCGGTAGTAGCTGTCGGACTCGTGGGGGCGTACGGTCAAATTTTGCAAGTCAAGCGCATGGGGCGCAACACCGAGCCATTGATAAACATCGGCCATAACCTTTTGGGGTTCCGCCATCAGATGCTCAAAAATGACAAAAAATAAGCGCTCTTGCTGTATCGGCGGGCGATCTTGTACGGCGCATAGCGAGGTAAGCGGGCCGCCGACGACGCCTTTCGGTGCGAATAGAGCTTCGGCGCGGCTATAGGCAGAGTGACCGGCGAGATCGTCGGGAAAATCGAGCCAGACGGTTTTTTGATGTTGTGCTTCGATCGAGCCAAAAATCTGACCCAATTCACGAATGCAAACCACCATCCGCACTTCTGGATCGACCTCTTCGGCTAGCTCGATTTGATTCAGCCAACCGCGATTTTTATCCACCACGATCGAACAGTCGGTTTCATCCCACCAGGCTTTAGCGAAGGCGCGGCACGATCGCTGCAATCGGGCATAGGCGCGATCGAATTCATTATCGAGCTGGGCGAGCAAAAAATCGCTGTCACTCAGCCGCGCCCGCAACATCTGGATTGCGCCGAACAGTGCCGAACTCATGCCGTCGCTATAAATTTCGGGATGCTCGGCGAGAAGCTGACAGAGGAGGGTTGAACCGGCGCGGGGTAAGCCCGTCACGCAAACTAAGCGCTGTTGCATTGTGCGGTTTGGGAGTAAGGAAAAGTGAGGCTTGAGGTGGGGTGATGGGGTGTGTTACTGACCGATTGCCAGCTTCACCGCGCGGGGCAAAATCGCGTGTTCCTGTAACTGAACGCGGGCATGTAGCGTTTCCGAAGTGTCGTCGGGCAAAATCGGTACGGCGGCTTGCATCAGGATCGGCCCCGCATCGACTTCAAGCGTGACGAGATGCACTGTGCAGCCCGCGATTTTGACGCCAGCCGCGATCGCCTGCTCGATCGCGCGGATACCGGGAAAACTTGGCAGCAAACTCGGGTGAATGTTAATCGCTTTATGGGGAAAGCGATCGATCAATACCTTCGTCACCCGACGCATCCAGCCCGCCATCACAATCCACTCCACGCCATACTGCGCCAGGGTTTGCACCACGTCAAAATCAAAGGCTTCGCGGCTTTGGTACTGGCGATGATCGAGCAAAACGGCGGGAATGCCCCAGCGTTGGGCGCGGGCAGCCACGGCAGCGTCCGGATTGTTATAGATGACGATCGGGATTTCGGCGCGAATCAGCCCGTCGGCGATCGCCTGGATCAACGCCTCGAAATTGGAGCCATTCCCAGAAGCGAGAACGCCAATTTTGGCCGGGGCAGCGTTGGGGTTGGGGAGCATCGCCACCTCGGGGGAGATAATGGCTGGCGATGATAACGGGGTCGAAGTAGACGAGATGCTCACAGGCTCGGTGATGTAAAGCGGAACAGGGTTAGGGCTGATTCTAAAGGATTGACCGCGACGATCGTGATCGTCGCTCGCTTCGTTTGAACATAAACGCGATCGGCGCAACCTCAAGCAACCGGCGCACCGATGCGAGTTGCATTCGCTAGGATCACTAAGAGTGCACCAAAAATATATTTGTCCAAAATTTGCTAATGAAGGCTGAGCGTAGTCGAAGCCTGGGTGTGCCGCACTTCGACTACGCTCAGTGCTCGAATTCTGAAAACTTTAGGACATTTATTTCCGTGCAGCACTCTAAGATCAATGGACTCGATCGCGATCGCCTCAACCCGACCTATGCTAGACCTTCACAGCCACACCACCAAAGGCCACGCAAAAACGATCCATCCAACCAATAGCTTTATCGTCAATTCAATCATTTCCAGAACATCTTGAGAGCGTTGAGCGGAGTCGAAACGCAGTTTTCGGAAAGGCAGAACAGAGTCAGAATGTTTCGTTTTTTAGTGAACTCACTATAAAACCATTTTTTCGGTCAGCTCGCCATCAAAACGCCCGAACCCTCGTAATGAAAATAGCGCCCAGAAAAAAGGCAAGCTGAACGGTGACGATACTTGGCCCCGAGGGTAAATCGAACAGTGCGGAGACTAACATTCCAACGACGGCACTGAAAGCACCGAGTCCGGCGGATATCCAAATATAATGGGTGAATCTGCGACTGAGTAGGCGGGCAGCACAGGCTGGAATGACAACAAAGGCGCTGATCAGCAAGACTCCGATCGCCTTAATCGAAATCCCAACAACCAGGGACAATAGCACGATAAAAGCAGTACGTTGAACCGAAGCAGAAACGCCGCGAGCGATTGCCATCGGTTCATTAAGTGTCAGCAGAATTTGCGATCGGAGCGTTAAACCAATAAAGGCGACGCAAACCATCAAGAGCAAGGCACTGAAAATCAAGTCCGTACGTTGCACGGCAAGAATATCGCCAAATAACAAATTGGTAATGCCACCTCGATAGCCTTCCCGAAAACTGAGCAAGATCACACCAATGGCGAGGGAAGATGAGTAGATAACGTTTAGCAAAGCGTCTGTCCACAGATGTGTGTGTTCCAAGAAATAGGTCACACAGAGCGCAAAGAGAACAGCAAAGGGAAGTAAGCCCCAGGTGGGATCGAAGCCTAATAAAAAACCAAGGCTAATCCCCAACAGGGCAGAATGTCCGAGGGCATCACTAAAGAACGAAAGCTGGCGAAGAATCACAAAGCTTCCTAACAGTCCTCCCATCAACCCTGTCAAAACACCACCCATTAGGGCTCGTTGCATAAAGGGTAGCTGAAACAATTCGAGGACGCGCGTGAATTCAGTCTGGAGCGTCAACATAACTCATCGATGGAGCAAACTTAACAGGAATGGCGATAACGGACAAATTCAGACCCGTAGGCGAGGGTAAGGTTTTCGGGCGTGAGTGCATGGTCGGGAATGCCTTGACACAACAGGGTACGATTCAGACAAAGAACCCGATCGCAACTACGACGCACCATCTGCAAATCATGGGAGATTTGCAAAATAGTCCAGCCTTGTTCTTGCTTGAGCGTATAAAGCCAGCGATAAAAGTCTGATTCGCTGCGGGCATCTAAACCCGTGGGTGCTTCGTCAAGGATGAGTAAACGGCGCGGACGCACCAAACAGTAAGCCAGTAGCACCCGTTTGGTCTCTCCTCCAGATAACTGGCTGACGGGTCGATCGCGCAAATGCCACGCTTCAACCTGGCTTAAGGCGTGTTGTATGGCGCGATCACGTGCGCGTCGTCCTATCCAGGGTAGGTGTGGTCTGATCCGATCCCAGCCCAGCCCCACCAGTTCAGAGGCCGAAATCGGAATACGGCGGTCAAGCAAAAAGTTCTGTGGTAGGTAGGCGATGTCTTGCCGCACCTCGATCGGTAGCCGACCACTGGGAGAAAGGGGCTGTCCCAACAGAAAAACGTCTCCTGCTTGACGCGGCAAAATGCCAAGCAGCGCTTGAATCAAGGTGCTTTTACCGGCTCCATTCGGCCCGACGATCGCCGTATCCGTTCCTGACTCTAAGGTAAAGGAAACATCTTGTACGGCTAAATGGGTGTCACGGCGAACCGTTAAGCCTTCAACGCTTACGAGCGTCTTCTGTGGAGACGGATTCTCGATAGTCCCCACGGCTACAGATTTAACTACCATCGGCTAACGTTCGGAAGCAGAGGCAGCTCAAGCATAATCGTCGCGAAATCTGGTAGCCAAATTGGTGATCCTGCCTGATTCGGAGCCTCGAAACCCGCAACCAAATTTTCGGTGTTCTGGCGCATGATTTGTAAATAGTATTCGGGGTTCACCGCGTCAGGCGCTCCAGTTTCACCGGGATCGAAGACACTGACACGAATGCCGAGATCCTTGGCGATCGACGCAAACGACTCTTGACCCGCTTGGGGTTCAGTCATAATCGTACTTAACCCCTCGGCTTGAACGGTTTCCATAACCTGCTTCACCGCCTCGGGCGAGGGATTTTCCTCGGGAATGCCTACGAGCATTTCAACGTTTAATCCATAGCTCTCCGCAAAGTAGGGAGCAAAGTCATGGAATACGACAAACGTTTGACCGAAAAATGGGGCGAGTTGAGCTGTAATCTCGGCATCCAGCGTTTTTAAATCAGCAATGAACGCCTCAGCATTCGCGGTGTACTCTGGCTCTCCTGCGGGATCGGCGGCAATTAATCCATCGCGGATATTTTCCACTTGTTGGATTGCCCGTTTGGGATCGAGCCAAATGTGAGGGTTGAACTCACCATGATCATGGCCGTGTTCATTATGGGTATGGTCGTCACCTTCGGCTTTGTCATGATCTGACTCGGTATGTTCTTCATCATGCTCTTCTGTGGTGAGTGTCGGAACACCTTCGCTAGAATCGATGACGAGAAGGTCAGGATTGGCTGCATTCTCAATGGTGTCATCCAGAAAAACTTCCATCTCTAGACCATTTTTCACCAAAACATCGGCTTCTGTAATGGCTTGAGCATCACTGGGTTTAGCCTGATAGTCGTGGGGGCCGACGTTTGTTGGTAATAGTTGGGTGACGATCGCCCGATCGCCCGCCACTGCCGTCGTGAACTGTGTCATGGGTAAAAATGTCGTAACAACCCGCAATGTCTCCTCCGGTTCCGGGGTTGCGGATTCACGCGGAGCAGTTGTGGGATTGCACCCACTGAGACCGAGAGCTATGGCCCCCATCACAGCTAAGGTAGGGTGCTGCGGTAAAGCACAACGTAAACCATTAAAATTAGCCAAATCCTTGTCCTGTTTTTGTTTGAGTCCAGAGCAATACTTCACCTTGCCCCCCTCCAGCAGCAAGAGTCTTGCCGGAGGGTTGCCAAGCAAGGCAGGAGAAACCGGTCGGTGCGCCCTCGAAAAGCTGAGTTAGGCGGCTCGCCTTGCGCCAAAGACAGAGCCAACCATCATCGGCGACCGAGGCAAGCTGTAATGATTGGGGCTGAAAGGCGATCGCCCGGACACTGCGTTGATGGAAATCCAGGACTTGGGCATTCCAGCCGATCGAGGGATCACGATCTTTTGTCCAAACCACCACACCTTCACCACAGATCGAGGCGAGGAGAGGTGTACTGATTGATCGGCGGGGATCAGACCAAGCGAGCTGCCGAACTTTTCCCGGAAACCCTCGCATTTGCCAGGGGAAAGGGTTGCCATCTTGCCAGACCATCACAGAGCGATCGTTATTACCCGAGGCGAGATACTGACCATCGGGCGACCAGGCAATCACCTCACTCGCGCCTCCAAGCTGCTGTACCACCGGTGCTTCATCCCAAGCGTGACGCCACCAGGTTTTGATATTCTGATTACCACTGACAGAAAGGCGATCACCCTTGGGATGCCACGCCAAGTCGAGTACTGAGGAAGACCTGAAGTTCAGCTCCGCGATCTCGGATTGCTGGGTGGCACTCCATACCCGAACATGACGTCCGAACCCGTAGGCTAACTCGGGATAATGTGGATTCCATTGCAGGCGATCGATCCAAATATGAGAAGGATCCAAAGCCACGATTTGAGTCGGGACATGACCGTCTAAGCGCCAGACCAACACCGCCCCAGCTTGTCCACCGGCTGCCAGAAAAACACCATCACCGGAGACAGCAAGCACATCGATAGACTGCCCCTGTGCGGCCTGTAAAACCGTTACTGTTTTTGTATTTTCCGCATACTGCACCACCTCCCCAGCGGCGGAACTCACGGCGAACCATTTCCCATCCGGTGACCAGACGATCGCGGTGATGTAATCCGAAAGCGCCGTGTACCACTGGAGGTCAAGTAAATCCTGATCTTTGGTTCTGGATATCATGAAACTCTACTTGTGAAACAACAAAATTAGACAATCATTAGGATGGTTAAGATTGAATATTTTGTGCAATCAAACAGCCTCGAAAACTGTCGGCTAGGTTCATTTGCTCTAGATTTCGACCAATAAAAACCAGTTCATTTGTGCGTGATTCGTCCGGCTTCCAGGGACGATCCTGACATCCATCAAAGAGCATATGAACTCCTTGGAACACAAAGCGACAGTCCTCTCCCGCCAGGTTGAGGATGCCTTTCATTCGGAAAATATCTGGCCCGTGATCGCGCAAGAGTTGACCAATCCATGCATTGAGCTTGTCTCCATCGAGTTCACCAGATTCGACCAAAGCCAGGGAACCAACGGTTTCGTCATGCTCGTGGGCGGTCTCATTTAAAAAATCAGGGTCAATCTGGAGTGCATTATTCAGATCAAAAGCATTCATCCCAAGGATCGTCGCTGTTTCGATTTGAGCATTACGAGTGCGGAAGATCTTAGCGATCGCATTCATCCCCCGAATGCGCCGCTCCAGTGCCTCTAGCTCAACCTCTGTAACCAAGTCGATTTTATTGATCAGAATGACATCGGCAAACGCGATTTGTTCGATCGCTTCCTCCGCTCCCCAGTGTTGCCAGATATGACGAGCATCCACCACGGTGATCACGGCATCGAGTCGAACCTGGGTTCGTACTTCATCATCGACAAAAAATGTCTGAATAACGGGTGCTGGATCGGCAAGTCCAGTCGTTTCAATAATGAGGTGATCGAATTTATCTCGTCGCTTCATCAAATTGCTAATGATGCGGATCAGATCTCCTCGAACGGTGCAGCAAATACAGCCATTATTCATCTCGAAAATTTCTTCATCCACATCGATTACAAGCTGGTTATCGATGCCCACAGCCCCAAACTCATTCATGATGACTGCGATCTTTTGACCGTGTTCATCCGTCAGGATGCGGTTGAGGAGCGTCGTTTTCCCCGAACCCAGATAGCCTGTCAGGACTGTTACAGGTACAGTTTTTCGTTCAGTGGTGACAGTCATAGATAACCTTGAGCCAGCTTTGCGCAGTGACGTTGAGTAGAATGATAATCATTATCATATAAAGTCGGATGACGTAAGACAACCCCGCCTTCTGGCTCAGGGCAAACGCATACTCCAGATTCTTCGCAACACGGGCTAAAAATGGCTACTTTGTTGAGAAAATCTGAGCCGATGTAAGTCAATCAATCGCCACAACTCTGATTCTCTCGTTCAGGCAAAATGGGTATGCGTTTGTCTGGCTCTCCGGCTGACTTCGATTCTGCTTCTGTCCCAGCCTCCGATCTCTGGCTCTCCCTTCTCCCCTTCCCAACGATGCTAGACCTTCACAGCCACACCACCTACTCCGATGGCACACTGACCCCCCGGCAACTCGTAGAAACCGTCGCCCAAGCGGGCATCCGCGCCCTGGCGATCTCTGATCACGACACGATCGCGGGCTGGGATGAGGCGATCGCAGCGGGCGATACGGTTGGCGTCGAACTGGTTCCGGCGGTGGAGCTGAGTACGGTTTATAACGGACGATCGCTGCATATTCTCGGGTTTTATCCCGATCGCGACCAGATTGAAGCGCCCCTACGCGATCGCCGCGACGGGCGACACCAACGCGCCCAGGAGATGATTGATCGGCTGGCGTCCTTGGGCTATCCGGTAACACTCCCGGAGTTTGGCGCGGGCATAGCTCCGAGCCGTCCCCATATCGCCAGCGCGATGGTGGCGGCTGGCTACGTGCGCGACAGTAAGGAAGCGTTTGCGCGATTTTTGGGCGATGACGGGCCTGCGTATGTGGACTATCCGAAATTTTCCGCCACCGAGGGTATTGCGCTGATTCGAGACTGTGGCGGTGTTCCCGTCTGGGCGCATCCGTATCTGTTTCGCGGTGGTTTTGTCAAAGATGTTTTTCCAGAACTTCACGACGCCGGTTTAATGGGATTAGAGGTGCATCACCCTCACCAAGGCCGCAAGCAGGTGGCGCACTTAGCGCAGCTTTGTCAGGATCATGACTTGGTGGCGACGGGCGGCACGGACTATCACGGCCCTGCCCCTGGAAAACCAACACACTATCCGGCTCAGGACGCGATCGAGCTAGACAGCCTCGATCGACTGAAACAGGCGCGGGCATCTCTGGCGTAAATCTCCAGGTCTAATCACGTTTGCCAGGTGCGGTCTTCCGCCCTGCCCGTCTTCGTAGACTCGTTACAATCTTTACAATTGGTAACATACCGTTTGGAATTGCCCATGTCCGTTGATCTCACCCACGTTTCTGCCCAGCTCGACAGCGAAGATGCCAAAGATCGGCTGCTCGCTTTGGTGTCGCTGCGCGATGTCCCAGCTCAGGATGCCGTACCGCTGATTAAAAAAGTGCTGAAGGATGAGCATGTACCGCTGCGATCGATGGCGGTTTTTTCCCTCGGGATTAAGCAAACCGAGGAATGCTACGACATTTTGCTCGATATTCTGCAAAATGAGCCGGATTACGGCATTCGAGCTGATGCGGCGGGGGCGCTGGGCTATCTCAACGATCCGCGTGCCTTCGAGCCGTTAGTGCGATCGTTCCATGAAGAAACAGACTGGCTGGTACGATTTAGCGCGGCGGTATCCCTCGGAAATTTGGGTAACCCGGAGGCGTTTAATGTGTTGATGAAAGCGCTCGATGCGCCGGAAGTGGTGCTACAGCAGGCGGCGATCGCGGCGTTGGGTGAAATTGGGGCGATCGACTCGGTGGATAAAATTTTGACGTTTGCCCAAGCCGAAGATTGGCTGGTGCGTCAACGTCTGGCCGAAGCCCTCGGCAAACTCGACACGCCAAAAAGCCGATCGGCGCTGAACTATCTCGCCAAAGACGCCCATCATCAAGTGTCCCAAGCGGCACGCTTCTCGATCGAAGCGCTCGCCACTAGCGACAGCGCCCGATAAATTCAGCCCACGTCAAAATCTAGCGGCGATCGCGCGGGGGCAAACGACGCTGTTCGCGCCGTTCCGGGACGATTTCGCCGTCGATCGCGATCGCATCAGCATCGTCATCCAGCCAAGGTTGACGGCGTTTGATGGGAACGATCGCGGCCAAGTCTGGGAGCGGCTCTAGCTCGGGTTCGATGGTTTCGAGCTGGCTTTCGTCCAGCGGGCGCGTGGATCGTGCGGCGAAGGCGATCGCCTGGGACATGTCCGGCATCGGTTCAATTTCGGGTTCAACGATGTCGCTATCGTCGATCGTCGGTACTGCCGTCGGGTTTGTCTCGTGGGGCGAGGTCGGCGTTTCGGCTGAGTCCGGCAATACGATCGTCTCGGCTACAGCGTTGGCGTCGATCGTCACATCATCGCGCTGAATTTTCGTCTCAGTCTCACTCGTGTCGCTCGTTTTATTCGCTGATTCCGCGCTGACCGTACGAGTCTCATCGCTTGTATCGCTTACATCGTCGGTATTACTGCTAGCCGCTGGCGCTGGAGTCAGGCTCCAGGGCTGCGCCAGTTCGAGCAATCGATCGATCGGTGCATTCGGCTCGATAAACGAAAAGAGATGACGGTAGCGCAATTTGCCATCACGATCGAGCAAAAACTGCGCCGGGAGCGGTGCGCCCAGGGCTTGACCGACCCCGTAGGCGCGAAAGATCTGGCAGCTCGGATCGCTCAACAGCGGCATTTTTAACCCCAAATCCTGGGCAACCTGCTGGCTTTGGGCGCGATCGGTACTCGTGATCAGCAACACCTCGAACCCAAGAGCGCGAAATTCGTCGTAACGATCGCCCAGTTCGAGGAGGTGGGGAAAGCAAAACGGACAGTATTGTTTTTCGGTGAAAATTCGTGTGAAGGCGAGAATGACCGGCGTTTTTTCGCGATAGTCCCGCAGTTCTATATCGCGATCGTGGGTAACATCGGGCAACTTAAAATTAGGCGTACCAACGTCAAAATAAAACTGATTGGTCGCCGGAAACGGTAAAAAATTTGCCCAGAAGCGGCGATTGACGACACCGCGAAAATCGGTAGAGGTCAGTTTAAACGAATTAAACGAAAGAGCCATAACAGACGCGGGCGATCGAGTGAGGGGATCGAGCTAAATGGAACCGCGATCGAGATCTCGTGATGCACCAGTGGAGATCTAGATCGCCGAGAAATATTCTTTCGAGCCAACCGGATCGGGCTTCATCGTCTTCGCTCCCGGCGTCCAACCTGCGGGACACACTTCATTCGGATTATCTTGGACGTACTGAATCGCCTGTAATGTCCGCAGAGTTTCATCCACGTTACGACCAAAGGCCAAGTTATTCACCGTCATATGCTGGATGACGCCTTCGCGATCGATGATGAACAGACCCCGCAGCGCGATACCGGCTTCCGGCTCCAGCACGTTATAGGCAGCGCTAATTTCCTTCTTGAGATCGGAGACCAGCGGATAATTGAGGTCGCCCACGCCGCCGGATTTGCGATCGGTCTGAATCCAGGCCAGATGCGAAAATTCACTATCAACCGACACGCCCAGCACCTCGGCATCCAAACGGCTAAACTCGTCGTGGCGATCGCTGAACGCCGTCACTTCCGTCGGACAAACAAAGGTGAAGTCGAGCGGATAGAAAAACATCACGACGTACTTCCCTAAATAGTCAGAGAGTTTGATCGTTTTGAATTCTTGATCGACCACCGCTGTTGTTGTAAAAGTAGGGGCAGATTGGCCGACGCGCAAACATCCGTCCATGATTAGTGACTCGTAGGGTTCGTAGGGTCAGGTCGCTCCATTCAAAGCACAGCACACTGACCGCGTTTTCAGAAGCATTTGGCATCGCAAAACGGTTAATTTTGTTGACAATGCCAAGCTTTCGTTACATTTCGCCTCAAGACTAACACTGAAGCGTTATGAATTGGACGATCGCGGCTTTAAGCCCAGAGTCCAGAACCCGTAAAACGCTTGGTACAGGGCTATTTCAGCACGATGCCTTAACGCAAAACAGCAGAGAGAAATTACAACTCTCTGCTGATAAAATTACGGGCTTGAGCAACGTGCGTCGCTCTCACGCAATTTTGATTGGTATGCGGAACCCGGGACTTGAACCCGGACAGGATAACTCCCACTAGAACCTGAATCTAGCGCGTCTACCAATTCCGCCAGTTCCGCTGATTGTCAATGCTGGGCAAGCTTTCGGGTTGCATGGCACTGTGTGGCGCTTTTCTCCGCCACGGTTTACCAATGTAGGTGCTGGAAACGGATTCGTCAAGCCTTTGGCGAAATTTAACGATCGCCCGTGGTCAACCGAAACGATTTGCGACGCACTCGCGTAACGCTCGATGCCATACGATAGCGTCGATTCGCCAATTGTTGAGTGTCAGGCGACCTTGCGCTCGGTGACGCAGGTTAGGGTCGTGCAACCGCCAAGCTGGTCGTAATTTCGCATCGTGCGGATACGCAGAGTCGGCGAAATCAGCCAGCCCGCTTCGAGGAAAAAGGGTCGATCTCGCGGAATCGAGAGCGGCACATTGCACGATCCGCCGTCGGGGAGCAGCAGAATTCGGCGATCGGGTGCGCCGTCTTGACCGGCGAAATTGAGCGTGTTGCCTGCGATCGTGGCGCTGGTTTCGAGGTGGAATGATCCTGCGCTCAGGGTTTGACGTAGGCGATCGCCATCGCGGGCGATCGTCAGGCGGGAGGGCTGAGTAGTTGGCTCGCGATAGTCCAGGTGTTGCGTCACCGCTTCGCCGTCCCACGTGCCGATCAGGTCATCGACGCTGAGGGGCGGACGATCGGCGGATTCCGTCCCGTCGCGCCGCTCGCGAATCAAACTCACGCTGGAAAACTGGCCGCTCTCGTCGAACAACTCCACCAGCCGCAACCGCCGATCGCCCTCAATAAATCCGAACTCGCCGCCAAACGTGGAAAACGGCGCATACTGCATCGACCCAAGGGAAAACGCGCCATTCTCGAAAAAAATCAGGCCGCGACTGAGGGTGGTGTATTCCAGATTGAGCGTGTGCGGTGGTGAGCCATCGATCGGGAAACGCTGGACGGTTTGCTTGATTTTGCGGTTGTCGTTTTCACCGTCGAGGGTTACCAGGGTCGGGGTATCGCCGACGATCGCGCCCTCGATCGACACATTCGTAAACGATCCACGCCACCAGCCGAGATGGAGCAGGCAGTTTTGCCACTGGGGGGAGTTGTAATAGTCAGGCATGGCAACAGGTGTGAGGGACGTGATTTGAGGACGTGATTCGCGGAGGGGGATCGATCGCGCTGGGTACGGTCGTATATTATGACGAAATATTACGTTACAAAAAAATCAACATGGCAATCAAAGTCGGTGACAAGGCTCCAGATTTTACGCTCCAATCCCAAGCGGGCGAATCGGTGAGCCTGAGCAATTTTCTCGGTCAAACGTCGATCGTGCTTTACTTTTACCCGAAGGATGACACGCCGGGTTGTACGGCAGAATCCTGCGCGTTTCGCGATTCCTATCAGGTCTTCCAAGAGGCGGGCGCGGAGGTGATCGGTGTCAGCGGCGATTCAGTGGGGTCGCACCAAACGTTCGCGACGAAGCACCGCCTACCGTTCACGCTGCTCAGTGATGCGGGTGATACGGTGCGGAAGCTTTACGGGGTTCCGGCGGTGATGTGGGTGTTGCCGGGACGTGTGACCTATGTGATCGATAAAGCGGGGACGGTGCGTCACGTTTTCGATTCGATGCTGGAGTTTGATAAGCACGTGTCGGAAGCGATGGCGATCGTCAAGGGTCTCTAGGCTGGGTGGATCGGGCGGGTGATCGGGCGCGATGCCCGCCGGAGCCGTTGAGATACCTGCGCCTGTCGTCCGAATCCTGGCTGACCTTGCTATATATTCGACGCATCGATCAATCCTATTCCACCGAATCCAACGAATGCCCTATGCGTCTTCCTGATGATGATGAGCAAAATTTACGCATTGATATTTTGCCTGCGATCGATGTGATTTTTGCGATTTTGGCGTTGACGATCGTGGCGAGTGCGACGCTATCGCGGACGGAGGGTTTACCGGTGGCATTACCCCGTGCGAGCAGTGCTGATCCGCAGACGTTGCCGGACATGACGGTGACGATCGCCGCGACGGGCGAGCTTCAGCTTGATGGGGTGGCGATCGATCTCGATGGGCTAGTGGCGGCGGTGGCGCAGCGCGATCGGCGTCGGGTGATTTTGCGGGCGGATGAGCGTGTGCCGCATGGCCAGGTGGTGGCGGTGTTGGATCGGTTGCGGCAGGTGGAAGGGGTGGAGTTGGCGATCGGAGTGGAGCCGGTGCGTGAGCCGTAGATTGAGGGAATGGGTTGGATTGTCCTACGTCGCACTCGGCATTAATCAATCCGAATCGCCCAGTCTTCAGTTACCCGCGTTAGATTCTGGCTGTAACAGGGGTCATGATCCAAAATTTCACCCCACCGATCGCGCATGTAATCGACCTCGCCTTTAAACCGCATTTGTTTCTCGATCGTGTCCTCTAAACCGCGACTTTTTGACTCATAGTGATACAACACCACGTGAGGCAAATGCACGTTACGGTAACCTTTTTCGGTGAGCTTGAGGCAAAAATCCACGTCATTAAACGCGATTTGCAATCCCGGCTCAAACCCGCCGATCGCCTCGAATGCCTCACGCCGACACATCAAACAAGCCGCCGTCACCGCTGAATAGTTATTGATCGTTTTGAGCTGGGCAACGTAGCCGCCGGAGCCGTGGGGAAAGGTTTTGTGGCTGTGTCCGGCGACACCGCCGATGCCGAGGACAACACCGGCGTGCTGGATGGTGTCGTCGGGATAGAGCAGCGTCACACCGACCGCGCCGATCGATTCGCGCTGCGCTTGTTCGAGCATGGCCGTGATCCAGTCGCCGTCGATAACTTCAGTGTCGTTGTTCAGGAACAAAAGATAGGGACTGTTGCTGTGTTCGACGGCGAAATTGTTGATTTTGGAATAGTTAAACGGGGCGTCGTAGGCGATGACGCGGAAGCGATCGGGTTCCTTGGTTTGCCAGCGATCGAACAGCTCGCGGGTTTTCGCTTCGACGCTGCCATTATCGACAATCAGCACCTCATAATTTTCGTAGGTCGTCAGCGTGAAGATCGATCGCAAACACACATCGAGCATATCGGCTAGATCGCGCGTCGGAATAATGATCGTGACGCGATCGGGCTTGACGATCTCGTAGCGGATAATCCAGTGGCCAGAACCGCTGGGCAAGACTTGGCCAGGTTCGTTGCGTCGATCGAGGGCTTCTGTAATGGCTTTGCGGGCAGCATCGGCGGCGTAGTTTTTGCTGTCGAGATTTTGGGCTGTGGATTGGGCGTGCGATCGCCAGTGGTAGAGGATTTTTGGAATATGGACGATGCGGTCGGTGTGTTCGATTTGTTCGGTGAAACGCAGGACGAAATCATAGTCCTGTGCGCCCTCGAAGCCCACACGGAAGCCGCCGATTTGCTCGACGATCGCCCGTCGGTACACACCAAAGTGACAGGTGTACATCCGCGACAGGAACGAGTCGGGACACCAATCGGGTTTGAAGAACGGATCGAAGCGGCGATCGCCCTCGTCGATTTTGTCCTCGTCGGTGTAGATCATATCGGTGGCGGGATTTGCGTTCAGATATGACACCACTTCGTAGAGCGCATGGGGTGCGATCGCGTCGTCATGATCGAGCAACGCCACAAAATCACCGGTGGCGAGTTCCAGCGCGGAATTCGAGGCGCGGGAAATATGGCCGTTTTCCTCACGGAACACCACTTTAATGCGTGAATCCTGCGCTTGGTAGTGTTCTAAAACTTCGCGCACGTGGGGTTTGCTGGACTGGTCGTCAGCCAAACACAGCTCCCAGTGGGGATAAATTTGAGCGAGTACAGATTCGATCGCCGCTTCGAGAAAGGCGCGATCGGGGTTATACACCGGCACGACGATACTGACGATCGGCTGATAGCGAAACTGTTGCCAGTCGCGTTTCATGCGGGCAAAATCCGCAGCGGTGGGGTCGTTTTGGCGTCGCCAGATGGCGTAAATATCGGCGGGGGGCTGGGCGGCGAGGGGGATGTAGTCGGGGGAAACACCGAGACGTTCGAGGGCGATCGCCACCGCGTCGGCTTCGCTCGGGCGTCCCAGTTTATTGGCGATCGGGTTACGAAGGGTCAGCCAGCGATCGCGTAGCTTCCAAAATTTACTGGTACGCATCGCGCCGATCGTGTCGCGAGCCAGTTGACGAACCAGGCTATTTTCAGCATCAAGGCGGGTTAGTTCTCCGGTGAGATGGTTGATTTCGTCTTGCAACGCATCCCGCTCCTGGTGGTGGCGTTCACTTTCGACCGAAACGGCGTGGAGTTGGGCGTGGGTGAGTTTTAACTCAGCGCGAAGGTCGTCGATTTCGGCGCGATCGGCATTGTGTTGCGCTTCGAGCGGTAGGAGTTTGCTTTGGGCAGTTTGGAGCTGAAGGTTGGTGCGGTGGAGGTCGCTGGCGATGCTGTCGAGTTCGGCTTTTTGGCGGATGATTTCGGCCTGTAATGCGGTATTTTGGCGATCGAGCTGGGCGTTATGATTGCGCTCGGCCAGCAGCTCGGAATCCTTGAGTGCAAAAATATCGGCGAAATTGGTGGCGTAAAGATCGATATGTTTCGCACAAAAATAGTGCATTAACCGCTGGCGATTTTCGGGCAGATTGCAGCCCGCCACCATCGAGTTATCGCGCACCCGATAGTCAAACAACACCGCCGGTTCGTGGTGGAATTTCCAGCCCTTCGCCGCTGCGGTCAACCACAAATCCCAATCTTCGTAGCCCAACCGATCGGGAATTTTCGTATCGTAACCGCCGCAGTCCTGCCACAGCTCGCGCCGAATCACCGCGCAGGCGTCGATATAGTTGCCGACACAGAGCCGATTGATGTCAAACTCGGGAACTTCGAGCGTGCCGATTTTATCGCCAATGTAGCGCACGTCGCTATAAACGACACCGATCGCCGGGTTGGCGTCGAACACCGCGATCGCGCGGGTGATGTACTCCGGCTCGATGCGGTTATCGGCATCGAGGGGCAAAATATAGCGCCCGCGCGATCGTTCAATGCCGGTGTTTCGCGCCGCCGATAGACCACCATTGACCGCGCGATCGATCACATTCAAACCCTTCGATCGCAGATAATCCAACACCTTCAGCGTTAGCGGATCGGTGGACACATCGTTAACGATCACCATCTCGTATAGCGGTGTCGTCTCGTCCTCGCCAAACTCAGGGCAGCGCTGCACACTGGCGATCGCCTCCAGG
Source organism: Geitlerinema sp. S16 (assembly GCA_011390275.1). Lineage (GTDB taxonomy): Bacteria > Cyanobacteriota > Cyanobacteriia > Cyanobacteriales > Geitlerinemataceae > RDYZ01. The sequence goes on along the minus strand of JAABST010000034.1, from coordinate 19,271 downwards.
ATAAATTCGCCCTGGTTGTAGCAGGGAATGACGACGGAAACGGCGGGTGGGTTGGCCTGGGCTGGCGTGCTTGCGGGAATGGTTGAGGGGGCGGGTGTAGGGTCAAGCACGGTGGTGGCAGAACGGTCGGGGAGATTGATCGAGGTGGTGGGATGTGTGGGAATTGCGACGGGATGGGAGCCGAACACGTCGGGGAATTGGCAGGCGGACACGAGGTCGATCGAGCTTGACGGCGGATGGTCGATCCAGTTCGCCCACTGATCGGCGCGATCGCTGGGTAGGTCGGCGGCGCGTTCGAGATCGTCGAGCCAGCGCAGGTGTTGCGGCGTGCGGTGGTGGATGCTTTCGATTAGGGGATGGGTGTCGCTGAGGCTATGGAACAGCTCGGGTTTATAGAGGGTGGCGACGCGATCGATGGTGAGTGGCGCGGTGATGCTAATACCGAGCTTGGTGGTGATCAGGTCGGTGAAGCGATCGGGATGGTCAATACAGGCTTGGGTGCTGACGAGCAGGCAGCGATCGCGGTGGCGTTGGTAAAAGTCGAGCAAATGACGGTTATAGTACGCCCAAATTTGTAGCACCATGTGGGGCTGACGATCGAAGACGCCACTTTTGAGCCGGACGCAGGAATCGACCACGTCCCACGGTTCGCGATACACCAAAACGTAACGCGCGTCCGGGATGAGCGCATCCCAAAAGTCCAGCATTAGGGCTGTGCGCGGATCTTTCCAGCCCCAGTTGATCACGTCGTTGGGGCGCGATCGGGCTTGGTGGGCGAGCAGTTGGCGGGCGGCGTCGCGATAGTCGTCAAATTTGGTGCGATCGAGCGATTCGCTTTCTGTCCAGCCCCAATCCGGCCAGCCGCCATCATCGGGGTTGCAGCATTCGGTTAACACACGTCGTTGAAAGGTGAGGAAGTCTTCGTCTTCAAAGTATCCCGGTGCGTTGGTTCGATCGCCTGCTAGCAGCCGCTCGCCGAGGTGAACGCCGATCGCTTGCAGGATCGAGGTCATCAGCGATGTGCCGGAGCGGTGCATTCCGGTGAGGATCAGGGGTTGAGCGGGGATCTGAGCCATGATTTTCGTGACGGGGACAGCGCTCGAACCGATGCCGATCGCTTGACGAAAACTGTATCACTGTCGGGCGATCGGGCTGTACTGTTACCGTCAGGAGGTTAAAGCCAGGTGGCGATCGCGAGGTCGCTGGGGGGTTGGAGTCGGGCGAAGTCGCGATCGGCGGTTACGAGGGTGAGGTGGTGTTGGATGGCGGTGGCGGCGATCCAGAGGTCGTTGTCGCCGATGCCGAGGTTCTCGATGGTTGTCCTGCGGCGCTGTTTGCGGTCTTTGGGGGCGTAGCGATCGAAGACGGCGGCTTTGAGTTGGCCGTAAATTTCGGCGGTGTCTTCGTCGATGGGGTGAACGATCGTACGGTCTATCAAGGCTTGAACGCACTGGAAGTTTGTACGTTGGCGTTCGGATTGCGCCGCCATATGAATCAGTTCTCCCATGATGATTGAACAGATTGTGATGGAGTCTTCAGGATGCTCCGCTAGGCGATTCAGCACTGTCGGAACGCCGTTCAGGATGGCACTACAGTGATTGGTATCGAGTAAAAGCATGATTAGTCTTGCTCATTCTCTTCTAGTTCAGCCGTCTCGAAAGGATTAATGCGGTTGTTGAACATAAGCGGACTGCGGGAGTTGATCACAATTTCAAGGCATTCTTCTAGATCGTCGCCAGACCAGCGGTTTTCGGGGTTCTGGAAATAAGTGGAGAGGTTTGATCCTGTGTGTGTGAGTTTGGGAGCGGGTTGTTCGACGGTTTGTGCTGCGTTAGCAAAGGACTCAACGATGCTGAGAAGTGCCGGGAGTTGATCGGCGGGGAGGGTGTCGATCGCGAGGAGGAGTTGTTCTTTGATGGTCATGGTTGGTTTCGGTTTAGGTCGTCATCGAGGATGTCTGAGATGCCGAGGTTATCGATCGCGATCGGGTCATCGGCGCAGATGCCGTAGAGCTGGGCGAGGGAGATGGGGTTGGCTTGCGGGATGGGTTGATAAATGATCGTGATTTCGAGTTCGTGATCGGCGATTCCGGTGGGGATGTGTAGGTGCAGGATTCCGTCTTGTCCGACGGTTTGTTGTAGTCTGATTTTTTCCATGATTTAAAGTCGTTGGGGGAGGCTTACGGGTTACGGGGTGGTAGGTTGCAGAGGGCGCGATCGGCGTCGGTGGTATCGCTGTTGGGGTTTTGTAGCCAGGGGGTGATGTATGATCAATCTACCCGTGAAACTGAGATTGTAGTGGTGTTTGATCTATATCTGAAGGAATTGGTGGCAGCGGTCGGCAAAGGCAATGCGACGGAACATACGCACCGTCCCGCTTTGCAACGCTTGTTAGAGTCTTTAGAGTCTGGGTTAACGGTCACAAATGAGCCGAAACGGATCAAGTGTGGTGCGCCGGATTTTGTGATTACTCGGCAGTTGCAGGAGATTGGTTATGTTGAAGCGAAGGATGTGGGGATTGCGTTAAAAAAAGTGGAAAAGTCCGATCAAATGAAGCGATATTTGGCGGCTTTGGGGAATTTGATCTTAACGGATTATGTGGAATTTCGGTGGTATGTGGGGGGCGTGTTTCGTTCGGCGGCGAGTTTAGGGAGTTTTGATAAAAAGGGTCAGTTTAAGGTAGATCCAGAGGGTCAACAACAGGTTAAAGGTTTACTAAAAGGATTTCTAGAGGCGCAGGTTTCCCAGGCAAGAACGCCGAAGGATTTGGCGCAAAAGATGGCCAGTTTGGCGCAGTTAATTCGGGATGCGATCGCTATCAAGTTAAAGGATGCAACGGATGGGGTTTTGTTTGATCAATATGAGTCATTCCAAAAGGTTTTAATTTCGGGTTTAACGCGGGCTGATTTTGCGGATATGTACGCTCAGACGATCTGTTATGGGTTGTTTGCGGCGCGGTGTAATACGAAAACGCCTCACGATTTTTCGCGGAAGACGGCGGCGTTTGAGTTACCGAAAACGAATCCTTTTTTGCGGGATATTTTTGATAAGATTGCCGGGATTGATCTGGATGGAAGTATTGCGTGGGCGGTGGATATTCTGGCGAATATTCTGAAGCTGACGGATATGGCGGCGATTTTACAAGACTTTGGGAAACGGACGCGCCGAGAAGATCCGGTGGTGCATTTTTATGAGACGTTTCTGGCGGAATATGATCCGAAGATGCGGCAATCACGGGGGGTCTACTATACGCCGGAGCCTGTGGTTTCGTATATTGTGCGGAGTGTGGATTATATTTTAAAGGAAAAGTTTGGGATTAAGGATGGTTTGGCGAGTAAGCAAACGGTAACGATTCCCGACCCGAAAGATCCGCAAAAGATGATCGAATCGCATCAGGTTTTAATTCTTGATCCGGCGGTGGGGACGGGGACGTTTTTGCATGGGGTGATTGATCATATTTATGAGAATTATAAGAATAGAAAGGGGATGTGGTCGAGTTATGTAGAGCAACATCTTTTACCACGTTTGTTTGGGTTTGAGTTGTTGATGGCTCCCTATACGGTAGCTCACATGAAATTGGGTTTACAGTTACAGGAATTAGGTTATAGATTTGATTCGGATGAACGGTTAAAAATTTATCTTACAAATACCTTACAAGAAGCATTTCAACTTGAACAACAAATGATTAGTTTTGGTTCTCGTATCAAAGCAGAAGCAGAAGAAGCAAAAGATATTAAACAAGACAATCCTGTAATGGCTATTCTAGGTAATCCTCCTTATTCTGGAAAGTCGTTTAATAAAGGAACTTGGATTATAGATTTATTACATGGAAAAGATACACTTTTTAATATTTCCAGAGAAAATTATTTTGAAATTGATGGAGAAAAGCTTAGTGAGAGAAATCCAAAGTGGATCAATAATGACTATGTAAAATTCATCCGTTTTGCTCAATGGCGTATTGAAAAAACCGGATATGGAGTCGTTGCTTTAATTACAGACAATGGATATCTTGATAATGTTACATTTCGGGGTGTTCGATCAAGCTTGATGAATACTTTTGATGAAATTTACATCTTAGATTTACATGGGAATAGCAATAAACAAGAAGTTTGTCCTGATGGTTCTCCAGATCAAAATGTTTTTGATATCAAACAGGGAACTTCTATCTGCTTCTTTATTAAATATCAAAATCAATCTGCTGAAAAAGCAAAAATTCATCATGCTGAGATCTGGGGCAAAAGAGAAATTTTTTCCAATAAACAGTTAACAGGAGGGAAATATCACTGGCTGAATGAAAATTATATGAAATCTACATTCTGGAATTCTGTTGAGACACTGAAGCCATTTTATTTTTTTAAACCCTTTGCAATTGAGATGCAAAAAGAATATTTTGCTTATCCTGCTTTAACTGAGATAATTTTTGCGGAAGACAAGAAAGTAGTAGGCTTTCAAAGCCATAGAGAACACTTTGCCATTGACTTTGACAAACAAGAACTTAAAAAACGTTTTCAAGAATTAAGAGACAAGAAGCTAAATGATTCTGAATATGCTGATAAGTATCAAGTTTTTGATAATCGAGATTGGAATTTAGAATCTGCAAGAAAAGCTATCCGCAATGATGGAGAGTGGGAAGAGAAAATCACAAAATGCTCTTATCGAGCGTTCGATACTCGATATTGCTATTTTGATCATGTAGCAATGGATTATCCAAGACGAGAATTGTTAGCTCACGTCTTTGAAAAAGATAATCTTTGCTTGAACACAGTACGTCAAACAAAACTAGATAGTTGGCAACATTGCCTAGTTTCTAATGTGCCATCTTCTGCTTTATTTTTAGAAGTCAAAGATGGTTCAAGTGTTTTTCCTCTGTATCTTTACCCTACAGAAAAAGCAACAATTTTTGAGTCAGAGCCAACAACTGCCCCCGGTGGTCGTCGCCCAAACCTAGATGAGAAATTCATTCAAGAATTTGCAGAAAAACTCAACCTAAACTTTATACCCGACGGTAAAGGCGACCAAAAGAAAACCTTCGCCCCCGAAGACATCTTTAACTACATTTACGCTGTTTTTCACTCCCCCACCTATCGCACCCGTTACGCCGAATTCCTCAAAATCGACTTTCCCCGCGTCCCCCTCACCAGCAATAAAAAACTCTTCTGGCAACTCGTGACCCTAGGCGATGAACTCGTCCAAATCCACCTAATGAATCGCCAACTTAAAACCATCACCGGCTTCCCGATTAAAGGCGATAACCGCATCGAAAAAATCACCTACACCGAACCCAGCCAAAATCAAGACGGCAGAGTCTACATCAACAAAACCCAATACATCGATAACGTCCCCCCAGACATTTATCACTTTCAAATTGGTGGCTATCAAGTCTGTAATAAATGGCTAAAAGACCGCAAAGGACGCGAATTCACCGACGATGACTTTGAACACTACAGCCAAATTGTCGTAATTCTAAAACGCACCCAAGAACTCATGAACAACATCGATCAAACCATCGAAAAACACGGCAGCTTTCCCATCCAATAAATCAGGAACTTCCCACTGACGCAAATCTCACACCAGGCAAAATGCCCACACGACAAAAAAGAAGCAATTACAATTCCGTCATGCTTCAATCATCCCCCGTTAATCCTTAGCCCCACCAAACAGCGACGTATCTTCGTAAATGTCCCGTAGCCCGATCGTCAAATCCATTGACATTAACAAGATCGAGTCATCCCTTTCGTCATACATCGCCCGCGTCCAGTTTCCTGCATCATCCCGCCGAAACACCTCAATGGCAACCCGATCACTACTGACCAACACATACTCCGATAGGCTCTCCAACGTCCGATAATCCGCAAACTTTTCACCCCGATCAAACGCCGCCGTAGACGGAGACAACACCTCCACAATCAAACGTGGATCGTCAATAAAATGCCGCTGAAGCTGCTGATCACGATCGCGATCGCTGCACGTCACCGCCACATCAGGATAGTAAAACGCATTCGCTGCCTGCACCCGCACTTTCATATTTTCCGCAAACGCCCGACAGCCCGACCCCCGTAAATGCGTCCAGAGATTGCCAAAAAGATTGCCCGTAATGATGCTGTGAGCGCGAGTCCCTCCAGACATGGCAAACGCCTCGCCCTGGCGATATTCATGCTTGACCGGGCTGGCAAGCTCACCCGCTAGGTAATCATCAGGATGGAGATACAGGGGATCAGTCGCAAGCATACACAAACACCGAACGTGATGCGGTCAAGTTTCTACTGTTAATCTAAGCCAAATCTCGGAAATGTTCCCGATACAGTTCACAGCGCGGCTCGATGCACCGATCGCCCACCTCCCGCACCAACCCAAACCGCACCAAGGCCACCGCCGCATCGCGATCAGCTTTCTCCCGCGCCACTGCAAACGGCTCGGCAGACTTCGCCACCCGTCGCATCACCGCCAAATGGCCGCTTTTGCGTAGCAGTTTCTCCAAACCGTCCAGATGTGAGCTAAACACCCCCGCCATTTTGTTCGATTCAGCCCAGAGATCGTCCAGCGATCGTCGTGCGTCCAGCCGCAAAAACTTCAGCCCAATTTGTAATAACTCCGGATGACCATCGAGCATCGTATAAAGCCGATCAAGATCCACTCGCGACGTTAACCCAAACTGCGCCACCAGCTCGCGTACCTGGGTTTGATCAAACGCCGGAAGCTCGATCGGTTCACCTATATTTAGCGGTGAATGCTCGTGGGGAATCTCTAAAAACTCATACGGTTCCGTCGAGTAAGCCACAACTTGCCGCAACTTCCGCCACTCCGGTTCACGTCGCGCCTCTTCGTACCACGATCGTACCAGCTTAAAAAAGTCCAAGACGATCGCTCGATGCTCAAATAATGCATCGACATTATCCAACGCCAACACCAGCGGCTCATCGAGATTTTCCAAGATCGCCTCGCCGATATAATCCGAGCAGCTCGCATTACAGCCCAGCCCCTCATCCCAATACTCGTCGATCGGCTCACGAATTCGCAGCTTCCGTGCAATGCGCTTACAAAACCAGCGTAAAAAGCGATCGAGCGATTCCAGACTGGGCGCTTCCACACGATTGAGATCCAGCACCACGACCTTGTAACCCTCACCCTCGGCAAACGCCTGTAACTGTGAAATCAGCTCCGTTTTACCAAAGCGGTGCGGCGCTTTGATGCGTACAAGCGAACCGGGTTGGGTCAGTGCCGCTTGACACACGCCCTCGATCGCGCGGTGAGAAACATAGGGTTTTTCGGTCATCTCGATGTCGCTAGGGGGATCGCTAGAGGGATCGGCACTCGCTGACGGCGGACGATCTGACGACGATCCACCGTAATGATTAATGACCGTACCAATATTCACCACCGCATTATCGTTAGCATTCACGCCCTTTTGCTCGCGACTCTGATCGGCTCGATTGTCGATATTGCCTTCCGCATACTGAGCGCGATCGCGATTGTGCGTTTCGCGATAATCGCCGCCCTGCGTGTTAATCGTCGTATTGGAACCGGGTGAAGCTGACTGATTGGGCGTGTCTGGGGATGGGTTTTGAGATCCGTTCCCGATCGCGAACGGATGATGATCATTTTCGCGACAAAACGCCGCATACAGCCGATCAATCTCGCCCTTCGCCTGCGCCCATTCCAGCAGCTCAAACGCCGCGCCCGTTAGCCCCGATTGCCCGACAATTTCCGCCAAATTGCGATCGATCGCATCCCTAACAAAAATCTGCAAATCGCCATAGGAGCGATACACATCCTGCAACGCCTCGCGAAACTGTTTTTTCCGTGTGTTATCCCAAGTCATGCGCTGTATGTTTTAGAACAGTGGGGGCGCATCGCCATGCACCTGCGATCTTGCTGAATATAACCTGAATCTATCGACCCTCTGACCCCAAACTGTCCAACACCTCGCTCAACGTCGGCAACGATCGCCCCTCCACCGCCTGCGCCACCGCCGCCGCCATCGCCAACCCCGATCGCAACGCCGTCTCCACCTGTTCCGTACCGCACCAATCCCCACCCAACACCACCGGCAACGACGATCGCGTGCTGAGACAATCCCGATCGAACGGTTGATCCGTGAAGGCGTAACGCCAGCGGTGGACAGCGAGAAACTCGGGGCGACGATCGTTCAGAGCCGGGAAATATTGGGCGAGGCGATCGAGGAGAGCTTGACCGACGGCGTTGAGGTCGGGCGCGTCGAACTGGTCGCGGGCAAACTCGGGCGCGGCGTGGACGGTGAGACAACACCGATCAGCGTCGCGCTTCGTCGATTCTACGCCCGCCCAAAACAGATCGCGATCGCCCTCAAATTGCAGCGCATCCCAACCGCGATCAGCCTCGGCCAACTCCGCCGAATAGCCCGCCATCACGCTAATACAGGGGTGGTACGACACCGCAGCGATCGCGTCTTTGATCTCCGGCGCGATCGTCTCCGTGGTTGCGATTAGCTCCGACGCTTGGGGAGCCGGAACTGCCACCACCACCGCCCGCGCCGTCAAACTCAGCGGCGCATCGACCCCGTCGGCCACCGCTTCGAGCTGCACCCGCCACCGATCGCCCGCCTGCGTAAGCGAGATCGCCCGCCGCGATCGCCATACCGTCAGATCCTGCGCCAGAAATTTCCCGATCGCATTCGCCCCCGCTGGGGCGATGTAGCGCGTGATTTGAGCAGGGTCAACGTCGCTCGATCGCAACGTCTCAGGCTCGATCATCCCCTCCGGTGTTACCCGACAAAACCGCACATCCCACGGTTCGAGGACACCGCGATCGCGCAACGCATCGATTAACACCGGCAAAAGCCGCCCCGATCGTTCCAAATAACGAATCCCATGATCGGCGCGAAAATTCGGCACGCGTTTCGTCGCCGCCCGCCCGCCAAACCCACGCGACTTTTCTACCACCACCACGCGATAACCCGCCTGCCGCAACTGCTCGGCACAGATTAACCCCGCGATCCCGGCTCCGATCACCGCAATCTCAACATCATCGCGATGTGAGCCGATCACAGGCTGTTGCACATTCGTTTGGCTATTCATTTCAACTCATTCTCATTGGATCAGTTCAAGGTAAAGCATCGATGACCGCGATCGCGGCTTGGGTAAAACCAACAACGATTAGGTTAGGACGCATCAAAAAAGGCGGAGAGCACTGGACTTCGACAGGCTCAGTCACCAAGCGGAGTCGTTGGCGTAGCTTTTGCGAAGTAAATAGTGCGGTTTTTTAGCTTAGACGAGAGCGTCCTAATATCATTGGTTCTCGCTATATTTGATCGTAATAAAATAGACCGGTTAGTCCGAACAATCAGTCACTAAACGATAGTTTGCTTCCGGCCAAATCGCGTTGATTTCGTCGGCTTGTTGTTGAGCGGTAAAGCATTCCCAGAGGATGCCATTGATATCGGTTTCAGTGCTAAAGCTTACGGCGGTGTCGTCTTCCCAGCCAAGGTGTCGCAGTTCGCCCGGGGAGCAGTCGGGATCGTGACGGAGGGAAAGGTTGAGCGCGTCGGTTCGCCAGAGCGCGTATTCGTTGGGGACAAAGGAGCAAGGTTCGCATCCCAGTCGTTGGCTATAGTCTTGGATGCTTGCGGCGATGTCATGAGTGGCGATCGCAAGGTGTAGTTTTTTCATGGTGAGTTGGGGATCATCGTATTGGTCACACCAGGAAGATTAGCAATATCAAGCTGCATCTTTAGCGAGGACTTGATGATTTGAAAAATTCCGTCAATTCTGTCTTTTTAGCGAAGAATTAATAATATTGAAGAACTTGTGATCTTGCTATACCATCATGTAAAAAATAATCAAGGTATTGCAGCGCATACTTTTCCTTGTTCCCGCGCTCTGGGTGGTGGCACATCCTTAGACGCTCTGCGTCGCCGTGCTAACCAACTGAGGAAACTGTTCGCACAGCGCCAGAAACGCCGGACAAGCCTCCTGGGGCTGAATTGACTCGGGTTTGCTCCAGAAAAATGGGGCTTGCTGCGCTGCCGAAAGCCACAGCAACCGTTTCGCCCGCGTCATGGCGACGTATAACAGGCGATATTCTTCCGCACGTTTGACCTGTTCGGCCAATTTCCAGTCGTCGGCGAGGGTGAAGTATTGGGGTGGTGGTGTCGTTGAATTGGGGGACTCATCGGCTAACATTTGTGCGTGTAGCGATCGCCGTAACCGCGCCTTTGCCACATCGGGCAACGCCACATCTCCTAAAAATAAGCAAGGCTTCGGCACATAAAGCGAACCGGGAATCGAATCCGCATGGAGAAACGGCACAAACACCACATCCCAATCCAATCCCTTCGCCTTGTGCATCGTTAACACCGTGATGACACCGCCCTGCATGTATTGCGACTCGCTATTTTCGATCTCGATCGGCTCAAACCGCTCACTTTCAACGATCGTCGTCAATGCCTCGATCGTCTCGTGGAGCGAGGAACCCTGACCGGTGGGGCGCAGGACGCGATCGGCGAGTTTTTCAGCGGTGGCGAGTTCGGTGGCGTCGTACTGGAGGGCGAGGGCGATGAAGCCGATTAGGTGAGATTTGGGCAGATCGAGGCGGGCGTGGAGAAGCGATCGGCAAAAGTGTGCGGCTTTCTGGGTGTCGTCGTCCAGTGCGGGATCGAGGGGCGTCGGATACATGAACCGCTCCGGGCGAATGGCGAGCCGATCGAGATCCTGTTTTGGGCAAAGTTGACGCGCGGCGAGCAACTGTAACACCGCCTTGAGATTGTCGGGTGAATGAGGCCGATCGAGAAAACGGAACACCTGCAACATTTCGCTGGGGATTTGACTGGCGCGTGCGCCCTGAGCCACGTCGCAAATCTTCGCGCTGTCGAAAAACAACGAAAGCCGATCGACGATGAATTTACCGCGATCGTGAGTCCGCACCAGGATCGCGATACTGGTTTTTGGGTCATCGTCGAAAATTTGCTGAATCCGTGCGGCAATCCGATCAACGGTGTCCTCGATCGTTTTGGGGCGGTGTAGCTCGACACCGGCATCGATCGGCGCGGGATTGGCGTTGGGCTGCGGATCGTCCGCGCCGACGGGTTGGATATATTGACGGCGAAACGGCAGCTCACCCCCCAGGCGATCGATCTGCCAGCGATCGTTAATCCAGTCCAGGGCGAAATTCGCCGTATCCAAGATGATCGGCGTGCTACGACCGGCGCGATCGATGGTTGCGAGCTGACCCTGGCGATCGCAATGCTGACAAAACTGTCGAAAGAAAATCGGATCAGCCGAGGTAAACGTAGCGTTAATCGCCTGGTTGGGATCGCCGACGCGCACGAGGTTACAGCGACGGAGAGGATCATCAGAATGAGGCTCGATGGGTTCCGGATCAAAGGCCAACTGCTGAAGCAAGCGAGTTTGTAACGGCGAGGAATCCTGAGCTTCGTCTTCAAATACACCAAAAATCTGGGTTTGCCACCGTCGCCGCGCGTCGGGATTGTCCAACACGCGCAAAGCCGCCAGAATCGTATCGTCATAGTCGATCGCCTGCCGATCACGCAGCATGATCTCGTATTGCTCGTACAATCCGGCGGCAATTTCTAAGACGGGATAATCGATCGCGTTTCCGTCTTCGTGGCGATCGAGCTGAAGAATTCGCCCCAAATCCCGTAAATCCACCGGTGTCATCCCCGAAGATTTGGCCTCACGCACCACGGTTTGAATCAGATTGGGCAAGAGTTCCGAGGTCAACACCGATCGCCGCCGCAAGCGTTCCGTCTCTTCCCCGTCAAACCCCGTCCCGATGAGCAATTGTTGATACAACTTGGAATGATTCGTCGCCCAGCGCTCAATACAGGCGAGCAGCGATCGGCGATCGCGTTCGAGCTGCACCAGGTTCAGCGTGTCGAGATTAATCCCTGACAGCTCCGGGTGACGGGTGGCAATGTTTAAGGCCAAACTGTGCAACGTCGAAACAAAGAACCCACCCACCGGCAACTGATGCGCCTGAAGATAGCCGCGCACCTTACCTTTTAAGCTCGCCGCTGCCGATCGCGTAAACGTCACCACCGCCAGCCGCCGCGTCCCCCACAGCCCAAACCGTGCGATCGCCGACGCCACCCCCGCCGCCATCCCCGTAGACTTCCCCGCACCGGGAACCGCCGACACCGCCAGCTCGCCCCCCGTCCAGTCGGCGATCTCCTGCTGTCCCGATCGTAGTCCCGCGCGGATCGCCGTTAGTTTCGCCGCGATCGTGGTCTCGTTCCTCGCTTCGGCTGTGGTCATACTGAATGCTTGCCCTGCTTCCGTAGCATTTATATGCGTGGCACTTAAATTAAGAGTTGCTCCAGAAGTCAGAGTTTTTCAAACATCCAACTTCTCAACAGCGCCTTAACCCCCCGGCGTGTATTGCGCCAGCCGCTTACCCGCCGGATCGAGCACATCGATCGCAATCCCCGAACTCTCGCTAATCGCCTTCAGCGCATTGATCGTACTTTGCAAATGCTGCTCCAACTGCACCCGCGTTTCCACCGACTTATTCACCGCCGCCTGCTGATCGAGCTGCCGCACCGTCGCCAGATAATCCGCCCGCAGACGCACAACCAGGCGCGACTCAGACACGGTGTAGCTGCAAATTTGGGTCGTACTCGTGCAAAATTCCGCTAGATTTTTGGACGTCTGATCCAGCATTTGCGCCATTTCCTGCTTCGCAACCGTCTGCGCTAGCGATCGCGTATGGGATTCGAGTGCCGCACGCGCATTTTCCGCATAGGTACTCTGGGTCGGCACTGCGCGCAAATTGGCGATCGCCTGCTGCCAAAAGCCGATCGCCTGTTCCCAACGCTTTTCATTCACCGCCACCCGCGCTCGATCCGCCGCTTCGGTAGACAACTGGTAGCGCAACGCCGCCGTTTGTTCGCGATCCTGCTGCCGTTGCGCCGAATCCCGCTGCGGTGTGTAATCCTCCAGCAGCGTTTGCGCCGCATCCTCTCCCGTGGTTCCGCCCGGTACACGCATCAACGACTCGATCGCCAACTGCCAGCTCGCGTGCGCCTGCTGCCACTCATCCAAACTCGTCGCGCTGGTCTGACGATCGCCCGCCACCTGCGCCGCTAACCGTGCCGCCGCCACATTTTCCTCCGCCCGCTGCTCCAGCACCGTCCGGCGACGAATCGCATCTAGATGATCGCGATACTCATTTAACTTCACCAGCGCCACCGGATACGCCACATGACTCTCCGGAATCTGATCCAATCGATCGATCGCCTGCGCCCATAACTCCTCAAGCTGCTGCCAGCGTTCGAGCGGGTGGGGCGGATCTTGGCTCAACTGCGCCGCCTCCCAGCCGATCGACAACGCCGCAATAATCTCGCGCAGGTCATCTTGAACCGCCGTTAACTCTTTTTGCTGAGCCGCTGCCTGTGACCCATGACGCGACCAAGCCGGAATCGGAGCCACCAGATTACGGGCGATCGCGATCTGCTCCCAACTGCGCTCCAGGTTCGCCGTACTGGGTTCATTGCGTAAACGTTGCAGAGCTTCCCCTTCCAGTGCCGTTGCCCGATCGATCTGAGCGCAGCCCCCGACCACACAGGGTCGCGTGATTGCGTAAGCCGCAGCCCCTAGAGCCATCGCTCCCGCACCCACCCCGAGCAGCAACAAACCGATACGTTGACGCCAATGACGCGATCGAACCATAACGGAAGCACCGCGAGACGGTGAACGATCATCAACCGACGAAACAAATAGAGACGGGCTGGGCATGACACAAATTAAGAGTCAACAGGGCAGAGAACAAAAACGCAGACGTGCAAGATATAAGGCATGAACCACAGCGCCAGCTTCACGGAAGCGCATCTTAACGTCGCCAGAATCACAGAGTCAGAAGCTACAGAGTCAGGATTTAGTGATGATGTGCGGCTTTAATTCTAGTTCAGCATCTTCAGTCCCGCGATCGTCGGCGGCTAAATCAAACCGCCAGCAGCCGCCAGCCGTCTACCTTTGCGCCCACAAATCTGCGATTCCGCTCCCTAAGCATTGTAGCGAGCGGAATTTAGCCCCCCATTGATAAATGAAACCTATGACATAATTAGCAATTAGACGATACGCAGCCCATAGGGCTGTGCTACTGTAGGGTCAGACATTTTTGCAGATATTGACAGCAGTTTTAAAAACTGATTTCAAGACTGGGAAAAGCGTTCTTTTCTTTTCGGTTTTTCGGAGTTTTTAATGGCCATTTACGTAGGTAACCTGTCTTACGACGCTACCGCAGAAGATCTCACCGCAATATTTGCTGAATACGGTGGAGTCAAGCGTGCTCAAATCCCTACCGACCGCGAAACCGGTCGTTCACGCGGATTTGGATTCGTAGACATGGATAGCAATGATGAAGAATCGGCAGCCATCGAAGCACTAGACGGTGCTGAGTGGATGGGTCGCCAACTTCGTGTCAACAAGGCAAAGCCCCGTGAGCAACGCACTACAGGTAGCTTCTCCAATCGCGGCTACTAAGCGTTCGCTAAACGTTCGTTAACCTAAACGGACAATTCTCGAATTTCGTTCAGATATCGGTTTTTATAGATTTGCTCTACGTCCGTAAAGTAATTTTTGGCTGACTTCTTTCGGGTTCGCGACTGAAGTACACATTACATTCCAATTTAGTGTGCTGAACTTCAGTCAGTCAGGCCAAGTCCCAGTGTGGGCTTGGCTTTTTTGATGTCAACTTATATTTTCGCGGCTTGAGTGGTTCGATAACTGGCATGACCTGGAGAGCGATCGAACTGAGCCATGAAGACGAATTAACCTCGAAATTTTACACGCTGAAATATTAATTAACAGTTTTGAGGTCATCGCGTTTGGTCACTCCAAAACCCTGCAAACATTGCGGTCATTTTTCCCGTTTGCACGTAGCGCGGGCATCTTGCACGCAAGATTACGTCGTTGCCAACGAGTATGTGTTTGCCCTGGGTTTATCAGCGAGCAACGTGTCAATACATCACATCCATTCAGCTCAGGCGACTTTACCAAAATCATTTTTACCAAAATCATTGCAGTAATGGCATCGCCCGCCTCTAAACCCAGTTAACGCGCGAACCTCCTCTAAAGAATCGGTGCGGATTCGATTACCGATCGGTCGGAATAAACGTCGGGAAGACATCACGAACCCGATCGTTCGCATCCAGACAGGTCGCCATCGCCGTATCCACGTCCATCAGGATGTGATTATCGAGACCGATCGCGCAGTTGGCAAACTCGACGGGTAGCAGGCTGCGTCGGCAACTGTCTAGCACTTTAAGAGGCTGATCCGGTGTGAAGTCAGCATCAATGCGAACGGTACAGTTTGAGAGTTCCCGAGGGCGGCGAACTTCGCGGCAGGCATCGAGGGCGTCGGCAGCGGAAATCGCGGTGGCGTTGTCGATCTCGCTCACACAGGCGGACAGCTCGGTCGGCTCGAAGGCGGTGGCACAGGCCAGGGCGATCGTATCTTCATCGAGATCATGATTCAGCAGTTGACTGGCGCACTGCTCATAGTTCGGCTGCGATCGCTCCATCGGTAATTGCCATCGCCCCGCTTGTGCCGGGATTGGCGTCGCCATCACGGCAAAGAAACCGCCGAGAACAAAGCTTGAGGGCAGGTGGCGGGCAAAGCGACGGACGATCGGGCGCAGGGTGTTCGAGTTCATGGCAATATCAGCAACAGTACTGGGCTAGATTAGGACTAAAGTAGTCCTCTTTGCCAATTGTGCCGTATTGGGTTGGTGTTATTCAGGGTTCGGGAAATCATGGATCGATCGTGCCTGAGCGATCGGGCTTGATGTCCGCCATCCTTGGGAGGACTCCGTGAGAATGGTATTCTCACTGTGGAACGCAACGTCACCCGCAGAAGGGCGAAGCGTGAAATTTGGTTTTAGTTTTTGGCTCAACTCGAAAAGACGGTAGTCAGAAAACGTTGTTGATCAACCCTCGACCGATGAGGCGAGATTGAGTTGATTCACGAACGTTTTCCTCTGCCAAGTGCTGACTTTATGGAAGATATTGCTATTTCGGTTCGTAATATTGCCAAGTCGTTTCGTCGTTATGATCGACCGAGCGATCGGCTCAAAGAACTCCTTATTCCCAGCCGTCAGCAGTATCGCGAATTTCAAGCCCTGCGCGGCGTCAGTATTGAGATTCCGCGTGGTCAAACCCTCGGCATTGTGGGACGCAACGGCTCCGGTAAAAGCACGCTGCTACAAATCATTGTCGGCACACTTCAGCCCAGCTCCGGTCAAACTCACATTCGTGGCCGCATTTCTGCCCTGCTAGAACTCGGCAGCGGCTTTAACCCCGAATTTACCGGACGGCAAAACGTCTTTTTTAACGGTCAAATTCTTGGGCTGAGTCGCGCCCAGATCGAGTCACGATTCGATGAAATTGCTGCGTTTGCCGATATTGGCGATTTCCTCGATCAACCGGCCAAGACGTACTCTAGCGGTATGTTTGTGCGGCTTGCCTTTGCCGTGGCGACGAGTGTTGACCCGGATATTTTGGTTGTGGATGAAGCGCTGGCGGTGGGTGATGAAGCGTTTCAGCGCAAGTGTTTTTCCCGGATTGAGTCGTTGCAGGCGCGAGGCTGCACGACGTTGTTTGTGTCCCACGCGGCGTCCAAAGTGGTGGAACTTTGCGATCGCGCCCTGCTGCTCGATCACGGCGAGGCGATCATCACCCATCACCCAAAATTTGTGATCGATCAGTACCACAAACTGATTTATGCGCCCGGCGATCGCTACCAAAAATTACGCGAGGAATTAAAAGCGATTCCCGATGCGCCACTGTGGCCGGACTCGCCGCGATCGAGCCATCGCGCCGACGAGACCAGCGACGGGCGTTCTAACGGCGTGGCTGTCAGCATGGAGCCGAAGGACGGGCGTAACGGCAAAACCAATCGCGATCACAGTATCAACGCTGATCGCGCTTTGGGAATGACGATCGAGCGTGACTTTTTTGATCCGGCGCTTGTCCCCACTCACACCCTGGCCTACGAACCACGGGGCGCTGACATTCGCAATCCCAAGCTGCTTACCCTCGATGGCCGACAGGTCAACAATGTCGCAGGGCGTCATGATTATGTCTACACTTACGAAGTGGAATTTCATCGCGCGGCCACCGATCTCCGCTTTGGGATGCTGATCAAAACGGTTAGCGGGCTGGAGCTGGGTGGGGCGTCGTTTCCCGCGATCGTACGAGACGTGACCGGTGTTGATCAAGACCAATGTGTCACCGTACGCTTTCGTTTTTCCTGTTGCCTCAATCCCGGCGTATATTTTCTGAATGCAGGGGTCTCCGGTACGGTAGACGGCCAGTTTACCTACCTCGCACGCGGGATTGATATCGCCATGTTTCGTGTATTGCCCCGCACGGATTCCTTTGCGAGCGAAATTGTTGACCTGTCGATCGTGCCGCACATCGTGATCGCCCCCGCGCAAACCGTCACCCGCAGCTAGCCACCACTCGCCACCACTCGCCACCGCTGACCCTCTCCTCAATCCCTTAGCCCGTCCGATGGTTCTCCCGATAAACCTCTCGTTTCTCATGGATAAACCGACGGGTATCAGCACCTATGCCCGTCATGTTACCCACGCCCTCGGCGATCGCGACGATCTCAATCCGGTGTTTCTGGTCGCCGATCGGCATTGCGACTTTGCAGCGTATCAGCGCTCTCCAGTACCCAGCCATCTTACGCCGGAGCAAGGGGTTCGGGGACATGCCCAGCGTCTACTGTGGACGCAATTTTCCTTGCCCCGTATCTGTCGGCAGCTCCAGTCAAACGTTCTCTTTTCGCCGATCCCCGAAGCACCGATCGGCTCGATCAATCCCCAATTTCGCTACGCCGTTACCGCCTATGACCTAATTCCGCTGCGGTTTCCCCAAAAAGCAACGCCGCTGTTGGCCTATCACAAATTTTACGTGCCAGAGGTGCTGCGTCGCGCCGATCGCATCTTGGCGATCAGCACGGCCACCGCTCGCGATCTGCGATCGTTTCTCCAGATTGATCCCCAAAAAATCGAGGTCATTCCCCTCGCCTACGATCGCGACCAATACTACGATCGCCAGCTACAACGCTCGAATTATTTCGTCTATGTCGGTCGGCAAGAACCCTATAAAAATCTGGATCGAATCATTCAGGCGATGGCACAGATCCCCGACGAAATCGAGCTACATATTCTCGGCAAAGTCGATTCTCGCTACGCCCCAGCCCTCAAACATCGAGCGAAGCTCCTGAAACTGAGCCATCGCATTAAATTTTGTGGTTATATCCCCGAGGCTGAGTTACCAGAGGCGATCGGGCGGGCGATCGGACTGGTTTTTCCGTCACTTTGGGAAGGATTTGGCCTGCCCATTTTGGAAGCGATGGCCTGTGGTACACCGGTCATCACCTCAAATTTTGGCTCCATGCCAGAAGTCGCCGGAGAGGCCGCATTGCTTGTCGATCCCTACAACGTCGGTATGATCGCCGCCGCGATGCGCTTACTGTGGAACGATAGCGCCGCGCGATCGCAGTTGCAGGCCGCTGGGCTGAAGCGAGTTAAAGCATTTAGCTGGGAAAAAACAGGACGATTAACCGGCGATGCGCTTCGTTTTTTAGTCGATAACTAGCCATTTTTCAGTTGCTTGCCAAGCCTGCCGCCAACAAAGATAGCACCACTTAATCTCTATAAGGATACAGTCCAAGTCCATTCTGAGCTGTTTGCTTAGATCAAAAAAATATAACCGATATCATTCTAAGACCCAAACAAAATGAGTCTACTTTTGAGTTTTATGAAATTTCAAAGCGATTATTTGCTTTAAGGAATAAGTTGATGAAATCTTTCCATATCACTAAATAATCAACAGCCTTCCTGGCAATATAGTCAGATCAAGAAAAACGAAACTGGCTACAAACTCTGATGAGCGATCAACTCAGAAGGTTGTAACTATTCAGGGGGTGCAGGAGCTAGAGTGTGGAAATGGAGGAGAAGGTAACGATAGGTGGAGTAGAGATTCCGCGCTCGGACTGGGAACAGACCCCAGGGAGCGTAAAAGCCATAGTGCAAAGTTTGAGCGAGCGACTGGCCGAAATCGAAGAGCGGCTGGGGCTGAACTCAGAGAACAGCTCAATTCCGCCGTCAAAACAAACAGTGCAAGGCAAGAAAGAGAAGAAAAGCGGAAGTGGAAAACGAGGCGGCCAGAAAGGACACAAAGGATTCGGACGCAAGTTGTACGAGGTGAGCGAGTGCAGCGAAGTAGTCGAACACAAGCCGACGAAGTGCAAACACTGCCAGAGCGAGCT
>JAABST010000033.1 GCA_011390275.1 Geitlerinema sp. S16 | reverse complement strand
GGCCGACGATTCCGTCATCCTTGAAGTGGTCGGCGATCCCGGCAAAATGGTCGCGCTGATGCAAATGCTCCAGAAATTCGGCTTACGCGAAGTCGCACGCACCGGCAAAATTGCCCTAACCCGTGAATCTGGCGTTAATACTGAATTCCTGAAAACATCGAGTAAATCGGCGGTTCGGGTTTAAGCCCGATCGCTAGAACGATCCGTTGAGTTTGAAGATGATCACAGCCCTGCACTGTCACAACAGTCAGGGTTGTTTTCTGTTGTTTGCCCTGAAAAAACTGAGATCGCATGGTCATAACGCCTCTACTCGTTTCAATCTTTTGCGTCAGTCTTACCCACGTATTCCTATGTATTTATGTCTATGTATTTTTATTTAATGACTACCTCACCTCTATGCACCCAGAAATATTTACGATAATCTGCGTATGTGCCAAAAATTGACGAAATGAGTCGCGACATCGTCCGCCACAAAACGAAATGTGTTAGGGATCATGAACTCTTCTAAACTACAGCGACACACTCGTAACTTTGCTATTTCAGCTCTAACTACGTTTGTTGTTGTCTTTGGCGGCAAGTCGATCGGCAAGTTTCTTTGGACGCAATCGTCACCGGGAATCCAAAATGCGATCGCAGCAACGGCGGGTCTTTCGGTGCAAATGATGGTGGCCGATCGCGAGTCGGACAATCCCGTCGAAGCGAATATCATCACGGGACCGTGGCAAAAATTCAGCAGTGAAGATCTCGGATTTGATATTGAATTTCCACCCGGTGATCTGCGTGAAGATCGCCAAACCTTTGAGACGCACCTAGGCGATCTTCGCGTCCGCACGTTTAGCGTCGATAGTGGTTCGCGGGCTTATACGGTCACGTATACGGCGTTTCCCAATTACATGGCCGTCATGCCAGCTCAAATGACGATCGAAAGTGCGATCGAGGGCGTGCTTGCCAACGTCAGACAGCGTATGGGGCGCGATCAGGAAATTGAGGTGAATGGCTATCCTGGCTATGAGATGCGCTATGAAGGCCGCGATGGGTTGCTCTATCAGCACCAAATTTATGTGGTCGATCGTTATATTTTTCAAGTCGTCGCCGCCGCTGCCGATCGGGAAGCCTCGTTCTTGGATGATTCTGAGCGCTTTTTCTCTTCGTTTGAATTTTTATATTAGATTTTTCAAGTTTTCAAGTTTTCAAGCCTTGCTAAAACTTGAAATATAAAAATTCACTTTCAGGCGCGAGTAATAATGTTTGTAAAGCGAAAAAAATCAAAACGCCGAGAGGTATGCCGAGCCAGGGTTTTGGGTTCCAGGTCAGCCAATGCGGTGGTGTGGTGCGATTTTGTGTGTGAAATGTGTGAAATCCTAAGGCCGGTTCGTAGCGGTGCATGATTTCGAGGAGGTTGGGGGCGAGGCCGACGATGATGAAGAGTGCTGCCGCGATCGCGCCGTGACGTGGGATCAGTTCACCGAAGGAATGAGCCTGGAAAGGAAACATCGATCGCAAGATTGATCCCGCCGTGGCGAGGCGATCGGCACGAAAAATCACCCAACTGGCTGTCACGGCTAAAAATGTGATACACCGGGCGAGCCCGGAGCCTATCTGTTGCACGATCGGTGCGGTAAAGTTAGACCGATCGCGCCAACCCCGCCAGAGCATACGCCACGCTCGATCGATGCCCAGATAAATACCGTGGAGTCCGCCCCAAACAACAAACGTCCAGCCCGCGCCATGCCATAACCCGCCGAGTAGCATGGTGATGAACAGGTTGAGGAAGGGATTTCCCGAGCGGTTGCCACCGAGGGGGATGTAGAGATAATCCCGCAGAAAATTGGAGAGGGTGATGTGCCAACGTCGCCAAAAGTCGCTGATGCTGATGGCTTTGTAGGGCGAGTCGAAGTTAAACGGCAGGACGATGCCGAAGAGGCGGGCAGCACCGATCGCCATGTCGGAGTAGCCGGAGAAATCGAAGTAAAGCTGAAAGGTGTAGAACAGGGCGGCGCTCCAGGCTTCGATGACGGTGAGAATCTGGCCGGTGCTGGCGGCGTCGAACAGGGGGGATGAAATCGTGGCGATCGGGTCGGCGATCCAGATTTTTTTGATCAGGCCGATGGTGAAGATGGTTAAACCGACGGCGAGATGGTGCGATCGCGGGTTGTTGGGTGTGTCGGGTGTGTCGGCAGTTTTCTCGACGGCATCGCGGATCGATAATTTCGGTAATAATTTCGGTAAATGTTGCGAGGTTGCTAATGATGAGGGAGATGATGAAGGAGAGGTTGCCGTGCGATCGAACTGCGGCATCATTTCTTGGTGATGGACGATCGGTCCGGCGATGAGCTGGGGGAAGAAGGCGACGAAGAGGGTGTAGTGGATCGGGGTGTAGGGTGGAGCGTGGCCGCGATCGACGTCGATGAGATAGGCGATTTGTTGAAAGGTGAAAAAGGAGATCGCGAGGGGTAGGACGATCGGCGCGATTTGGACATCGACTCCCAAAACATGATCGACCATGCCTAGAAAAAAGTTGGCGTATTTGTAATAGCCGATCAGCGCTAAATTGAGGCCGATCCCGAGGAGGGTCACGCTGCGGCGCGATCGCGATACCGGCGGCGCTTGGTTAATGGCACGCCCGAAAGCGTAGTTCACCGCGATCGAGCCTAGTAATAACAGGACGTAGGGCGGGTTCCACCAACCGTAAAACCCAAGAGAGAGCAGGGTGAGCCAAATCGTCGCCAGTTGATCGTAGCCAAGCTGACGCAGCAGGCGATAACCCACGACCGTTAGGGGTAAAAAAACGAAGAGAAATTCGATCGAGTTAAACAGCACAGCCTGAATGCAGTGAAAATAGCGTCCAACGCAAAACAAGGGCTGCTATGGAGAGCAACCCTTGTATCCTTGCATCATTAAGAGTGACAAACGACTGACCGGGATTTATGACGTTGAACGACCTAGCGCAAAAAGCTCGACGTGAGCCACAGCACGAAGAACGTCAGCCATGCGGCGATGATTTCGGCAGCGACGGGCGCACCGAGGAGCGGCGCAATAAACGAACCGATCGCAATCCCGGCGATCGTGCTGATTAAGGTTAGTAAAACCGCCCGACCAAAGCGCTGATCCTTGCGGTTGAGAAAATACAGACTTGCACCCGCACCCAAGGCTAAGGCGATCGGCGCATATTCCACACCAAAGGCACTCACGACCCCG
This sequence comes from Geitlerinema sp. S16, assembly GCA_011390275.1. Lineage (GTDB taxonomy): Bacteria > Cyanobacteriota > Cyanobacteriia > Cyanobacteriales > Geitlerinemataceae > RDYZ01. The sequence goes on along the minus strand of JAABST010000033.1, from coordinate 46,702 downwards.
AGGCCGGTAAACACACCTGCGGGGATCAACACATCGTTACGCTCGGGATGGTCGATCGAATCGCGAATCCATCCCGGAGCGCGTTCTTCCAGCGACGCCGCCGGAGCCGGTTTCGGTTCGGGAACCGTACGCTCCGGGAAGCGAATTCCCTCGGGAACCTTGATTTTTCCCTGCTGACGCATCCGCAGCCGATCCATCAAGACGGCATCGTAAGCCATCTCAACCTGCTCGACCGGCGTACCCTCAGAGGTACTGCGCTCGATTTGGCGTTTTCGTGCCTGTTGAATTTCCTCGAACGACGCATCTTCTGTGACGCCAAGCCGTTCGTAAGGACTGCGATCGCTCATAGCCTTTGACGTGCTGTAAATCCTGGTTGTTAAGACTATAACGCACGTGACGCTGAGACTTGTACGGTCGTCATTTTCCGCAATCTAGAGATGAAGGATGGATACCAAATTCTAAAACAGCGCTCGGTGATCAATCTTCCCGTTTTGCCATACGTTCAACCATTTCGAGAATGGCTTTCGGCTGAAGTTTGCCCTTAAACCAGACGATCGGCACAGGAAAATCACTCACCCGGACACCGGCTTTTTCGAGATTTAACCGCTCCGAAACGGCCAGCATAAACCCGCAAGTCAAGCCGCCCGCCTCGATCTTGCGAGCTTGGGCAAACTTTTTACGTAAATATTCCGGTCGCCAATAGCCGACGATTTCGACCAAGATCGTGCGGCCATCGGGGTGGACGAGGCGAAAGTCGGGGATCGCGACGCTGCCGGGAATCGGGACGAGATCGACTTCGCGTTCGAGCTGCCAGGGCGTGTCGAGTTTTGCCCAGCGGTTAGCGAAGGATTCTTCGAGCAGGCTGTCGTACTCTTTACCCGGTGGGTAGTGTGACACAAGGCCGCAGTCGGAATCGAGGCTGTAGCGTCCTTGTGTCCAGTTGCCGCTGTCGCGATCGCGGTTGTGGAGCGTGGCGGCGAGGTTCCAGCGGCTGACGTGGAGCAGGGCGGGGATGAGTTTGGCGATCGCGAGGCCGTAGCGGGTGCTGGGCTTGAAGAGGCTGGTGGGGCCATCGATCGTCACGGTAAATCCGTGGTCGGCGTCGCCTTCGATGTAGCACATCAAGCCAAACAATTTCAGGTAGCGAAACAGGAGTTTGTACTGTCCCGGCACGTTGCGATAGGCGTTAATTACGATATCGCTGGCGCGGTAGAAAATGCCCTGAACTTGCGAGAGGTTGTAGAGGTGGAGCAGGGTTTCGGGATCGGGGGCGTCGAATTGATTCAGGCGGCGGTTTTCTTGGAGGTCGGCGTAGAGGCCGTCGCGTACGAGGTCGGGGTGGATTTCGCGAGCGAGATCCCGTGATAGTTCCAGGGCGATGCGTTCGAGGGTGGCTGCGGTGCGATCGGGGTGGGGGATCGTTTGGGCGGCGTGGGAAAAGACGCGGCGGCGGAGATCTTCGGGGGGCAGCGGGCTGACGATTTCGATCGTTGAGTATTTACTTTTGAGCAGATGCGCCAAACCCCGCCGCACGCGATAGTCGGGTAAGTCTCCCTCAAATTCTGCTAAACGCCGATCGAGATCGCCTTGGGTTTCGCCGATCGCCGCTTGAAACAGGCCGATCGCCGTCGCCGCTAACTCCAAGCGAGCCGCATCGAGGGGCAGACGCTCGGGGATCAGTTCTTCGCCACGTTTTCGATGTTTGAGCAGTTCTGTTGGTAGCATAAGCAAACTCTGATTTATTCCCCTGATTTCTCCCTCTGGTTTATCCCTCTGAGTCCTCCTACCGTTTGCCGCACTTCGCTAGACTTTAAGGATTCTAAAGGTTGACCCAATGTTCAAGTTTTAATAAACCGTTCAATAAACCATTCATTGAATTGTTCATGTAATGAATCATTCAATGAATCATTCATCGAGTCTATCCCTGCTGGCGCGATCTGTTTTTCGCCTTTGTTATGTCCCCTCTTTTTACGTTCATGCCGTCCCCAGCCCCAACACGATCGCCCGATCGCGGCGCATCCTGGCGGCGTGGGATCTCGCTGGGGGTGATGCTCCTCACTGGACTGGGTGGCCTGGAATCGGTGAACGCCGCGCCGGTACTGGCGAGCTTAGAGCAAGCAACATCACCCGCGATCGCGCAGATCACCCCCCTGTTGCTACCTGATCAGTTTGATCGCGCCACGCTTATGCGCGAGGCGAATCGCTACATTCGCGAGGAAAACTATAGCGATGCAGAGATCCTCTTTCGTAAACTGATCGATCGCGATCCCCGTGATGCAGGCTTGTATTACAAACTCGGTGTCGTCCTCGCGGCTCAATACCAAGATGCCGATGCTGAAGCTGCCTATCGTCGCGCGATCGAACTCGAAGATCGTTACGTGCTCGCCCTCAGCGGTCTCGGCGAACTCTACTCCAGCCAAAGTCGCTGGGAGGAAGCGCTCAAGGTTTACGAGCAAGCGGTGAATATTGAGGCGAGCTATACCGATGCGCAGCTCGGACGGGGGCAAGCCCTGTGGCAACTCGGGCGCGATCGCGAGGCGGTTCAGGTGCTGACGGTCGCTGTTGAACAGTTGATTGACAGGGAAGACCTTTGGCGTGCGATCGCGGTGTCTAACCTGATCCAACAAATCGAACGAATGCAGGATCTCGTTTAAGTTTTAAGCTTTGAATTTGTTTTAAGCTTTGATTTTAAGTTGCCCGTCGATCGTCCAACCCCAAAGGCATCATTACCACCAAAAATCAGAAATCGGAGTTTTTAGAAAACTCCGATTTCTCAGCCGTTAATGGGGCGAAACTAACGCTGACGGCGAGTGTAGGTCAGGGCAAACAGCGACCCACGCGGGACGTTAACCTGAGGCGTGTCCTTCGCCGCTTCCGACGGAGTTGGCTTTTCAACCCCATCACAGATCGCGCGTTCGGTGTCATTGAGATTCGCATTGGTGCGCAGATAGTCCGCCGCCCAAGCACAGCCATAGTAAAGCAGTTGACTTGCGCCCATGATTTCATCGATCGGCGTGATGATCACACTCGCGTCATTACTACCGGAAATCACCTGGCTACCATCGGGACTGAAGGCGACCGCCATCACCGAGTCGCTATGACCGGTCAGAGTTGTCATTAGATTACCTTCCAAATCCCAAAGGTTGACTTTTTGGTCGGTACTGCCCGAGGCAAGGCGATCGCCATCGGCACTAAAGGCCACCGCATTAACTAGCCCCTCATGGCCTTTCATCGTCGCCACTTCGTTGCCCTCTGCATCCCAGAGCTTGACGGTATTATCCGCGCTGGCGGTGGCGATGTAGTTGCCATCGGGGCTAAAGGCCACGCTCAGCAGTTCGGCCTTGTGACCCTCTAAGGTCATCAGTTGTTCACCCTTGAGATTCCAGACGATCACCGTTGTATCATCACTGGCCGAAACGAAGCGATCGCCGGTCGGATCGAAGGCGATCGCCGGAACTTCATCCTTATGGCCTTTGAGGAACTGGATATTCTCGCCCGTCTCCACATTCCAAATACCGACCGTCTCGTCATCACTGGCCGAGACCAGGTACTTACCATCACCGCTAAAAGCGACGCCGTTGACCTTGTCCTCGTGCCCTTCCAGAACCTTGAGCATTTCACCCTCGGCAGACCACAGGCGAATGGTCTTATCGGCGGAAGCGGAGGCGATCATCGAGCTATCCGGACGAAAGGTAAGGCCGTACACAGCGCCGGTATGTCCTTCTAAGGTTTTATCCAGCAGACCCTCCGGTGACCACAGGCGTACGGTATTGTCCCAGCTACCACTGGCAAACTGCTTGCCATCTGGACTGTAGGCCACGCCACGCACGCGATCTTCGTGTTCGTTGAGGACGGTGAGCAGGGTTGTATCGCGCTGCCAGAGACGCACGGTTTTATCGCGGCTGGATGACGCGACTAAGGTTCCGCCGCCTTTCTGGAAGGAAATACCGGTGACTTCACCTTCATGGCCGACCCAGGAGCTGAGGAGTTTTCCGTTCGCCGTCCAAATTTTAACCACACCATCGAGACCTCCCGAGGCGATCGTTTTACCATCCGTCGAAAAGGCAAGACCCGTCACGCCAGAATCATGAGCTTTCCAGCGACCTTGTTCTTCGCCCTGTAAATTCCAGGTTGCAATCTCGCCTTTGCTGCTAGCGGAGACGATCGTATCGCGAGCCGGATTGATGTGTATCCCCCAAACGCCGCCATCGTGGGCTTTAACCTGAGTCGTTTCAGCTTTGGCCTCGATATCCCAGATCCGTACTGTCCCGTCGTCACTACCGGAGACAAGGGTTTGGTCATCGGCAAAGGCCAAATCTTGGACTTCGGAGGTATGCCCGGTCAGGGTTGCAATCTCTGTACCATCGGCAACATTCCACAGTTTGATTGTTTTATCGGCACTGCCCGAGGCTAGGGTTTGACCATCGGGGGTAAACGACAAACTCCAGACTCGACCGGCGTGGCCTTCTAGGACGCGAATTTCCTTCATCGTTGCCACGTCCCACAACCGCACGGTGCGATCGATACTCGCGGACGCCAGGGTCTTGCCGTCGGGACTAAACGTGACACTCCAAACCCGAGCGGTGTGACCTTCGAGGGTTCCCACCTCTGTACCATCAGGCTTCCAGAGCTTGACGGTGCGATCGCCACTCGCGGAGGCTAGCAGTTGACCATCCGGGGCAAATGACACATCGTTGATCCGGGTTTCATGGCCTTCCAGACGGTTTTGTTCGCGGACACCGTAAACGGCTTGACGCAACACTTGCTCGGAACTTTCCGCAAGTTGCGGATCGGGTACAGCTAAACCGCCGATCGCCCGTTGCGCTTGAATCGCGACCACCAGCGCATCGAGTCGCTGATTCAACGCAAAGACCGCCCGCGAGGATTTACCCAGGGCATTGATCCCGCTGCGAAGGGCTTCTTGCTCTTTCTGTACCGCAATTTGGCGCTGAACCAGAGCCGCAATCCCTAAACCGACGGACACAACCAGCGCACCGCTGACGACCGCCAAAAATGCTTTTTGCTTACGAGCCAGTTCTTCAGCGGCTTTAACTTTGTCTTGCTCTAGACGTAGCACTCGTTCCTGACGCTCGCGTTCGGCCTGTTCAGCAGCTTCGATCGCGTCCTTACTCGCCTGGAGAAAGGCGTGCTGTAAGTCGGTAACGGGGGGATTTTTCGAGTATTCGATCGCTTCGTCTTTCCAGGCTTCGGCGATCGCGAATTCCGAACCGCGCAGCAATAAATCGCCGGGGCGCTGTTTGCCATCCCATTCGATCGCCCGTTGCAACCATTTCGTATGACTTTGCACGTGCTCGCGATCAATATCGATCGTCCGCACCAGTTCGTTAAAGTCCACGAAAAAGTCGTCGTCGTCAGCAAAGTTGATCGTCGGCAGAGCGCGAATATCGGCATCAATATCGCCGGGATCGGTATCGCGCAACAGCACGGGAATAATCCGCTTCGTTAACGATTTGGCATACTCCAACTCCGCTTGGCAGTCCTCAGTATTGACCGAAGTAGGGGAAATAACGTAGATGAAGTTATCCGCTTGGGCGATGCCGTCGCGCATTTCCGCATCGGCGTCGCCCGTGGCTGAGATCGATTCTTGGTCAAACCAGGTGACTTTTCCTTGGGTTTGCAGGGCATCGTTTAATTGACGTGCAAAATCACCATCGGTACGCGCATAGGACAGAAACACATCGGAGGATGGATCGGGCGGCTGGTTTTTGCTCTCATCGATCAGCTTTTCATGGATCGGTAGCGGCGACGTGTCGGGATGATCTCGACCGGCCTTCAGCCATGACTCAGCATTTTCGAGGTTGTAGCCACGCAGAAGCAAACCGGCGTTATAATTTTGCGCTTCCCACTTCAGCGCTCGCACTAACAACGTTTTGTGCTGTTCAAGGTAAGCAGCATCTTCCTTAACTTGCTTAATCACGGAGCCGATCGTCACGTTGTACTCGTCCTGGGTTTTGCAGGTGTCGAGCTTGATGAATTGGCGCGTTTTAATGCTGTCCGGTAGATCGGCGGTGGGGGTTGGCGCGACCTTAATCGGGATAATGCGTTTGTTGAGGGCGATCGCGTAGTCGAGCTGCTGGGCGCAGTTTTCGGACGACACCGACTCCGGTGAGATCAGGTAAACAAAGTTTGTCGCCTGTTCGATGCCCTGGGAAATGGCTTTCGATAAATCAGATCCAGATTTGGCATTCGCCGGACTCCAGAGGGTAATGCCATCGCGCATCAGTGCCGATCGGAGCCGCTCGGAGATCTCAGCATTTTTCGTTGAGGCACAAACAAAAACGTCGCTCAGTAGGTTATTGGCGTTTTTGATGCTCTCGCAGATGTAGTCACAGTGTAAAAACGTCGGCTCACACGGGGCTTGTTCTTTACCGGTAAAGCTCGTTTTTAGCCAAGTGAGCGCCTCGGTGCGATCGTCACCCGCCAGTAAGTAACGCGACTGACGCTGCTTGCGATCCCAGTTTAAGGCTCGCTCCAACAGCGTCGTATGTTGTTTCACATAGCCTTTGTGGCGATCGATCAAATCCACAAGACCCGCAAACGACGCCTCAAAATCATCGATGCCTTCACGGAAATAGACCCAGTTAATCTTGCCGATTTCCGGGGTCATATTGGGAAAACTGGAATGCTTCCCGGCAGCCTTATAGCTTTCCCATTGCTCGTCAGTCCCGTTGGGGTTACGGGATTGCCAGGTCTCCCGCGAAATTTCCTCCACATGAAGCAGCGGGATGATGCGCTTTTGCCGCTTCAGAGCGAGAACAATTTCCTTGAGGCAGTAGGGTGAGTTGATCGAATGCGGCGCGATGATAAACAGGAAATTATCAGACTTGTCGATGCCGTCATCAATCTGATTTTGGAAGTCTACGCCGAGGGGAATATCGTTTTGGTCAAACCAAATACTGAGACCAGTTTCACGGAGGCGTTGATGGAGCTTGGCGGCGAAGGCTTTACTATCGGCTCGACCATAGGAGATAAACGCATTCCAAAATTCACTCATGGCTAACACACCGCTCTGACTACAAGGACGATCTAGAAAAAGGCAAGGCACAAAAGCTTAATCTTGATTAATGTCGATCAACATTAAATATCGACATTAAATACAAGATCAACACGATACGCTCGACTCAGGTTTTGGAATTAAGCGACCCTAGTTTATCACCCTAAATTCAAGGCTGGAGCAAGGCCACGACTGAGTTTTATTCGATTGGATGTATGGAGATTATGGATGCTCATTGGATGAGGCAAAAAGCGACGTCCGCGAGGGCTAGGATTCTGGCGCGATCGCGATTTAGGGTTTGCGAGTGGTGGTGGCTGTGGCGCTACTCGTGGGGATCGTATCCGGGAGAGAGCGCTTCAGGCCATACAGCCAAATTAAACTCAGCAGCGCGATCGACAATCCGCCCAGACTCACAACCTGAGCCATCCGCAACGGCCCGAGCATGAGGCTATCCATCCGCAACCCTTCAATCCAGACGCGCCCGAGGCTATAGGCGGCGAAATAAACCAGAGAGATCGTACCCGGTTTGAGGGCGATCGCGCCTCTCACACCGCGCCAAAATAACCAGCCAATCAGAGCCAATACGCCTAAATTCCAGAGCGATTCGTAGAGAAAGGTCGGGTGAAAATACTCGTAGCTGGTGTAGCCCGGGGGGCGTGATGCGAGGGGAATATAAAGCTTCCAGGGTAAGTTGGTGGGAGCGCCAAAGGCTTCCGAATTGAAAAAGTTGCCCCAACGACCGATCGCCTGACCAAAGACAAGCGAGGGCGCAACCACGTCGAGCAGTGCCCAGACGGAAAGCCGGTGCTTGCGGGAAAAGAGAATCGCGGCGATCGTGCCGCCCAGGATCGCGCCGTGAATGGCAATGCCGCCGCGCCAGATTTGTAGCGCTTTGACCCAATCATCGGCGTAGGATTCCCATTCAAACGCGACGTAGTAGATCCGCGCTCCGACGATCGCGCCGATCACCGCCCAAATCGCAAAATCACCCACATCGTCCGGGTTGAGGTTGCGATAGCGAGCAAGAAACTGTGAAAGATTGATACCGACGAGTACGGCGATCGCGATCAGTAGACCGTACCAACGGATTGCGATCGCGCCAAGATCGAGCAAAATTGGACCGGGAGAAGCGAAATCGGCCAACAGGAGATCGACGAGCATGGGGGAATCTGGAGTGAATCAGCACTTGAGACGCTCATCAGTATAGTGTGCCTCCTGCCTCTGAGCCGCAGCGGCGATCGAGCGCTAGGTGATCGAAACCCGTAAGTAACGTTCGAGAATCGCGGCGAGCCGATCGCCATTGATCGGCTTACTGATGTAGTCCTGCATCCCCGCCGCCAAGCAGCGTTCGCGATCGCCGACCATCACCAATGCCGTCATCGCCACGATCGGAATATGCATTCGGTACGGATTCAGCTTGAGCTGTCGTGTCACCGCCAGCCCGTCGAGATCCGGCAAGTTCACATCCATCAAAATCAAATCGGGTGAATGGCTTGTCAGCCATTCCAGTGCCTCTAGACCTCCGCCGGTATGGTAAATCCGATAGCCCCAGTGTCGGATCGCATCTTGGAGAAAGGTTGCATTTGAAGGATCATCTTCCACAATCAGGATCAGCGCATCGGCGCGATCGCCAACATCAGAGCTAGAAGGCATCGGCGGCGCTGGCAGCGGTGAGCGGTCAAGTGCAAACGTGGGTGACGGTCGCAGGTCAGGCAGAACGATCGTAAAGCGGCTACCCTCTTCCAGACGCGATTCACAGGTCACATGACCGCCATGCAGTTGAGCAAATTGGTTCGTGAGTGCAAGCCCGAGGCCAGTGCCTTCGTGGCTACGACTGAGGGAGTTATCGATCTGCTGAAACGGCTGAAACAATAGCTCTTGATCCTCCTCCGCGATGCCGATGCCGTGATCCCAGACGCTGAGTTTGATTTCGCCATCGCACACACTCGCTTCGATGCCGACTTGACTACCGGGATCGGAAAATTTCAGAGCATTAGAAAGCAAGTTAAGCAGCATCTGGCGCAGTCGCAGTTCGTCAGCCTCGATCGTGTCGAGATTCGGCATAATTTCGAGCAGAATTTCGATCTGTTTTTTGCGTGCCTGACTGCTCACCAAGCCGATCGTCTCGCGACAAATTCCGACCAAAGAACAGGGCGAAAAATCCAATTCAATTTTGCCCGCCTCAATTTTTGACAGGTCGAGAATATCTTTGATCAGCTCTAGTAAATGTAAGCCGCTATCCTCAATGCCCTGAACATAACTTTGCTGTTTCTCGTTGAGTTCACCAAACAGCCCTTGGATCAGCAGCGACGAAAATCCGAGAATAGAGGTCAGCGGAGTTCTTAATTCGTGGGACATGCTGGCGAGAAAAGAAGACTTATGACGACTAGCCTGTTCGAGTTCAAGATTTTTGCTGGCCAGCTCCGCCTGAATCGCTTTTTGGGTGGTGATATCGCGGCAGGTAATTGACACCATGGTCGGACGGCCACGATCGCTCGGAATAGGACTCACTGAGACGATCGCCGGAAATAGCTGATCCTGGGTCTGGCGCTGGCAAATGGTTTCGCCACTCCAGCCCGCCACCTCCCCAAGGGCATCGTAATGATTATCGTCCAGCGCTCGCCCAATCAAATCCTCGATCGACAGTTCAGCTTGCGGCGGATAAAAAATCGAGGCGTGCTGCCCTAAAATAGCTTCCACATCGTAGCCAAACGTCCGCGCTGTGGCGGAGTTCGCGTAGACAATCGTGCCATCGAGATCCACGATCATCGCGCTGTCATAGGACGATTCGATCGCCTGGAGAAACATCTGAAGCCGCTGCTCCGATCGCTTCCGCTCCGTAATATCTCGCGCGATCCCTAAGCCCCCGATCGGCTGCCCCTTGCGAAACAACACCCGACCATTGACCTCCATACACACCGGGTTTCCCTCCAGCGGCTGAATCATAAACTCATACTCCTTCAGCTCGCCAGTTTGGAGCAGACTGGCAAACGCTGCGGCGGTCGCCTCCCGCGACTCCGATGCCACAAACGACATATACGGTCTCCGATGCCACTCTCCCTGATAGCATCGCAGCAAATTTTGGCCATAGCGATTGATAAAGGTCAGCCGCCCCTCTAGATCCACGGTGTAGACCATATCGCTGGCTGTTTCGAGATATGCCTGAAATAACGTTTCTGTATCTTGAAGATCGAAGTTATGCAAAGTCGATGATGGGAGTGGTATCGCGGATAGACAATCCTCATCCACGGCAGAGGATGACGTTAGATCCGACGGAGACGGGGAAGGAGAACCTTGCGGGGACGATTTATCGTACTCAGGACTGGAGGACATGGGCATTCGGGACATGCAAGCAATCCCACAATTGAAGTCAATATGGTTGTGAAAACAGCATCGAGCCTAGCACTTCGATCCTGTCACACCCTTCAGCAGGACTCGCGATAAACCCGGAAAGCTTCAGACTCTCAAATCTCAGCAAAGAGAGAGTTGTGGAGTTTTGGCTCAGCCAACTATCGTTCTTTGGATCAGAGAGAAAAACCATCAAGTCAGCGCTTAACCTGCATTTTTTTCTGATAGCGATCGATTTACTCTGTCACGACATTTTTTGATTTACGAAGATGCTTTAACTTCAAGAATTAACAGACGGACGATCGCTTAAAATTGAGTCGTGCATAATTAGCCATAATTCAGGCATTCAAGCACGGCCTTAGACGTTGAAAATGTAAATATCACAACCAAAATTGATGATGGCTTTCGGCCAGAATCAAAGTAGCGTCAAAACCTGATGGCAAGCTGAGGATAACGAAAAATAGATGAACTTGCATCTAGATGTCGCGCTAAAACAATTGGGCTGTTGTAAAAACAATAAACGAAGAACCGATCAGCATTGATCCCAAATTTAGTTTGCGGATCTGACACAAAGCGTTATCCCTGCTTAAAGGAAGTTACGACATTAGTAATCGAAATCAAAGTTTTATTGCGTGTTGTATCACCTCGATTACGACCTCAAACAATCTCGCTATCCTGAACAATATAAAGAGATTGTTAAAAAGGACACTAATTGAGTCACAATAAGCATTGATAATACGTCTGGTGGTTCGGCGTCTCTGGTGATTCCAGTTCAAAACCGATTATTCGTTATTCTCTCTAACCGTCTCAATCACTCAAGCCCTCGCGCCACTACAGTTTTCCGATCGTCTCGCACCCACGCTCCATTTTAAGATCTCAATCAGGAGATTGACATGAAACCTCTTCTACTACGCCAATTCTGGCAACTTATCGAAGATACTCAAACCAGCCAAATCCTCGGCATGGACGATACGAGCCTCGCGAAGTGGCTAACCCATGAGTTGATTGAACACAATATTGCTATTGACCGTAACGAAGCTTCAGCGATCGACTCCTACATCCGCCAAAAGACGCCGCTCATTCGCGATCTAGCTTACCAGCGTTCTGCGGGCAGTTTTTTCTAGTCCAGCGCTGCGCTTGATTTTGCCAACCGGTGATTCCGTTTGGCATTTTTTGTGTGTCTGCGATCGGCCTGGGTTCTCTGGAATTATCTGGATTATTTCGATCGGGCTCCTGGGTTAGGCGATCGAGCGATCAAATCAAACCATCTCCAGTCATTCCCTCATTAATGCCACCCCAATCCGCTCTGTGGCAGACTGTGGGCGGAGTGGCGACACCGCACTCGATATCGCTGTTGTGAGGATGAACCGATCGTGGTGTATGGGGTTGGACTTATTTTGGGTGCGCTTTGGGGTATTGTGGTTGATCCGTTGAGCGCGATCGCGCTCCTGTCGCTGCTTATTTGGGTGATGTTGCTGCTCTTTTGGGGGCGATTTTGGTGTGGAACGGAGCGGCTGCCTACGCCCATGCTGTCTGTTGGCGCTGATCGCGATCGGAGGGCGGTTTCAGAGAGTCCGGTTTCTTCGACACGAACTGACCCGAGCGTGATTGCCGTTGTCCCCGCTCGTAACGAGGCGGAGGTTCTCCCGGAGACGCTGCGATCGCTTTTATCTCAACGCTATGGCGGACGGTTGCGGGTGTTGCTGGTGGACGATGGCAGTACGGACGGTACGGGGGATTTGGCGCGTGAGCTGGCGGGGTTATTGCCGGATGTAACGTTGATGGCGATCGACGATCGTGAAACGGGCGATCGCCATCAACCTACGGCCTCACCCGAAAACTCCCTAGAATTTGCCGTCATTTCGCCGCCGCCGCTGCCGCAGGGCTGGACAGGCAAGCTGTGGGCGCTCGATCGCGGTATTGCAGCAGCGCGATCCCACTGGGGCGACCCGGACTATATTTGGTTGACCGACGCCGATATTGATCACCCGCCGGACAACTTGCAGCGGCTGGTGAATCATGCCCGTGACGATCGGCGGGAATTGGTCTCGCTGATGGTGCGTTTACGCTGTCAGAGCCTGTGGGAACGTCTGATGGTTCCAGCCTTTATCTTTTTCTTCCAAAAACTCTATCCATTTCCCTGGGTCAATGACCCCAATAACGCGATGGCCGCCGCAGCGGGCGGCTGTATTTTGCTCCAAACCACAGCCCTCGATCGGATTGGCGGCATTGGCTGTGTTCGGGAGGCATTAATCGACGACTGTGCCTTGGCGTGGGCGGTGAAGCATCTCGAACCGGACTCAGTTTCAGCAGCGACGGCCAGTGTCGATCCGCTAGCCGACTTGCAGGCCAAACCGCCAGCCGATTCACAGACCAAACCGTCCACCCAACCGCCAGCCGATCGCCCATCCTACCGACGAATCTGGCTCGGACTGAGCCACAGCACCCGCAGCCTACGCCCCTACGACTCCTTGGCGAGCCTTTGGGAAATGGTGGCACGCACGGCCTATACCCAACTCAACTATTCGCCGATCCTGCTCGGTGGCACGATCCTTGGCATGATTCTCGTGTATCTCGTGCCGCCGCTCAGCGCGATCGGCGGGATTGCCTGGAATATGCCCCAACTGGCCATCATCGGCGGGTTAACCTGGGGGGGAATGGTCGTCGCCTATCGTCCTACGCTACGATCGTACGAACAGCCGACGATTGTTGGGGTGTTACTGCCCGCGATCGCCAGCATCTACCTATTCGCAACGATCGATTCTGCATGGCGACATTGGCGAGGTCGTGGCGGAGCCTGGAAAGGACGAACCTATGCCAAACACCCGTGAGTGTCAGATCCTGAGCCTCCGGTTCTGACAAAGCCATACGCTCAAACCATACCGACGGCTCCCCATTCCCTGCGTCCCTTGTTGTACCCTTTTCCTGACTGAACCTTCAGCTTTGCACCTTCAATGTTCATCCTCTTCAAAGGGTCGTGGAAAGTGTTTTTCGTTCAGTTGGGTGTCATCTCGACGCTAGCTGGTGCGTTTGCACTCACTTTCGGTAGCTTGTGGGTCGGTGCGAAGCTAACCTTAAACCCAAAGGCTGTCCCCTGGTTACAGCCCCATTTACCCGAACTTGACCTCAAACTCGCGGCAGAGAGCTACGTCCCTTTAACGCTGGATCAAATCCGCCGCAATCTCGAAGCCGAAGGGTACACCGCTGGTGAGACGATCGAACTGGTCAATCAAGACGAACCCGTCGATGTGACCAACCCCCCGGCATTTCTATTGCCCGTCCTGAAGCGTCAGCCCAACTGTTCGGGTGAGTCCTGCGACGCGATCGCGATGCTGCGGCTCTATCAGCCCGACGCCTCCGCCGATCGCATTGGCGATGTGGTCTATCACCTCCAGCGAGAACTGACCCTCGAAGGCCCTCCCGAATCGCTCGTGATCGCGCCCCTCGTCGAAGGTAACCCAAGCCTCGCTGCCTCCAATCGCCCGCTTCCCCTGACATCACTTCAGCGTTTTAGTGGCCTCACGCCGCGATCGGGACTGTGGTTCAATCTCGTGGGTGAATACACCTTTGGGGATGCCACGGTGCGCTACGGTCAGGTGTTGCACTTCAATCCAGCCCGTCTCTATCTCGGATTGTCGGAACAGTGGAGCAGCCCCAACGGTAAGCTCCCGGAATGGCAGCCGTTTACCGGCGGTGGCGATCCCGAACTCGTGGTCGATCGCACCGTGGGTCTCGAACCCAACTACGAGATTTATCGCATTACCTCCCGTCATTTCCTACTCGATCCGACCCACCTCGAACCGCTTTCTCTGGTCGAACCTGCTCTTGAACTGGCAACCTATCGAGAAGCCTTGCTGTTGGCTCGTAGTGGATTATGGTCTGCGGCCTACGCGCGTCTTGAACCCCTAGCCCAGCAGCGAAAACAGGGCGGACAGTCCTGGCCGGATGAAGCCCAAGCGCAGCTCGATACGATCGCCCTACACGCACGCCTGATGAAAGTCCAGGCGGACACCAGTTGGGCGAGTCCCGGCCAAGCGACGATCGTGGCGCTGCTCGATGGACGCTGGTCGCAAGCCCTGCGACAGGTGGAAGCGGTCAACAGTTGGCCGGATGATATCTTTCCGGCAATTACCGGCAATCCGGTACGACTCTGGCGACGTGTGGAAGCATCGTTACGCTTTTTGCCAGAAGAGCAGTCCGCGCGGATTTGGGCTGCGATCATCATGGCCGCTCGCTACGATCGCGATCGCGCCGATCAGTGGGTCGCCGAAAACAGCGACACGATCAGCGCGACAGAACGGGCAACGATCGATCGCTTACTCGGTCAGCTCAATTTACCAACAGCGAGTCCCGTGAGCTGGAATAACCCAGACCGCAGCGCGGCAGACATTGCCGTCGATGAGGAGCAGGCCAATCAAGCTGATTTCTGATGGGATGGGATGGGATGGGATGGGATTGAATTGGATTAGATTGAATGGGATGGGATGGGATTAGATTGGCCTATTCCTGTAAGCCAAGCGTGAAGGTCGTACCCGCTCGATTGGAGGACACCGTTAAGGTTCCGTTGTGCTTCTCGACAATAATTTGATGACAAATCGAGAGACCCATTCCAGTCCCTGAGCCGATCGGCTTCGTGGTAAAAAACGGGTCAAAAATTTGCTTTTGCACTGCTTTCGGAATGCCGCAGCCGGTGTCATGAATGGATACATAAATCCAGTCGCCCGCCCGGAGCGACTTCATCTTCGGTTGATCGTTACAGAGGATGCCTTGCGCATCGGCAATCCACCCGTCGATCGTGATCACATGAGGCGGCGCAGCATCCTCGATCGCATCGATCGCATTCGTAATGAGATTCATAAACACCTGGTTAAGCTGGCCGGGATAACAGGTGATGGCCGGAAGATCGTAGTAGTTTCGCTTGACCTGAATCTCCGATCGCGTATCGGTTGCGTTAAATCGATGCTGCAAAATGAGTAGCGTATTATCAATCCCTTCGGCGAGATCCACTCGCTTGCGATCGCTCTCATCCAGGCGCGAAAAATTGCGCAGCGAATTCACAATCTCGCGAATGCGTTCGGTTCCCATTTTCATAGACTGAAGCAGTGCGGGAAAATCCGATTGAATAAACGGCAAATCTAAATCAGCCACATCGGGCGCGTCGTGACTCTCGGGATACGTTTCCCGGTAATACTCGATCGCTGACAATAACGACTCGGCATGTTCCCGCGCAAAGCTGAGATTGCCATGAATAAAACTCACGGGGTTATTGATTTCATGAGCAACACCGGCCACAAGCTGACCCAAACTTGACATTTTTTCACTGTGTACAAGCTGCACCTGAGCTTGCTGAAGTTGGATTAATGTTGCCTCTAGATCCGTCGTGCGTTGAGCAAGCTGACGGCTAGCTTCGTTTTGTGCAGTGACATCTTGAATCAGAGAGACAATACCAAGGGTTTGACCGTCTGTGTCAATCAAAGGAGCATTGTGCCAATCACACAACAAATATCGACCCTCGCGCGTGATATTTTCCACGCAGCTATGTCCGCCACGTTGCTCACTTTCTCGTAACGCCAGGAGATCCTTTAACGCTAATTTAGCTTGAGCCGGAATCACCAAACTCACAAGCTGTTTGCCGATCGCTTCCTCTGATGTGTATCCAAAGATAATCTCAGCGGCTGGATTCCAAGCCACGATTTGCCCGTTCAGATTCCATTCCACCAGCGCTAAAGGCGATTGCTCGACCAGCAACGAGAGCCGCTGCTGCGACTTCTGAATGATGCGAGTGATTCGTTTACGCTCTTCGATTTCTGTTTCGAGCGCCCGAGTCCGATCGCGAACCCGGATTTCCAGCTCTTCATTCGCACGATAAGCTTCCTGAAACTTCGCCTGAAGGACTCGCGAAACAACCTTGAAATTAGACGAAAGTTGTTCGATTTCTTCGAGTCCAAACGTAGGCCAAATAATGGTGTCTTCTCTCGTTAATTTCTGAGGCAAATTTGTCGTTTGCTCACCCAGTTGACGCAAGGGCGACGCAAAACGGTTCCCTAACATATCTGCCAGCAGAATGGCGATTACCATAACGACAAAAATCATCGCCAGGTGTCGAATATAAAGCCATTCCAAACGCTCTATTTTCGGCGCGATCGACAATGCAACCTCAATTCGCCAAGGTATTTCAATCGTGGGATCTCGCGTAATCCGATAGAAAGAACGCCGCCAATTATCCAGCTCATAGATTGCAGCTTGTTTTGGAACATAGTGTTGGATGGGCGAAAATCCAGCGTAATCATTCAGGTGAGTTTCGTCAGTTTCCCCATTGGTTTCACCCTTCGTGTTGATAGCGCGATCGGTGGTTGATTTGCGCTCTATGAAGTCACGATTAAGATCCGAAAGATGGCGATTATAGATAGGTTCTAGTTGATACCAGCCCGGAAAATGTGAACCGTTGTCAACCGCAATTCGTCCATCTTCGGAAATTAGCGAAATGTATAGCGGCAACCCAAAATTTTGGTGCTTCAGATTGGTTTTAAGTTGTGCCGTATTTTGTTCCCCCCAGGTTTGCCACTGCTTAATTAACTCGATGAGATTATGAGTCACCGTGCTTAATTGATGATGCTCCATGACATCCATTTCAATGCGAGCGATGTGACTATCAAGACTCGTGATTGCCAAGATAGGAATAAAAACAATGGCAACTAAAAAAGTAAAGGCAACTTGCCGAACAGATCGCGAAAGTGGACTGCCATATAAGCTCATCCAGAGCTGATTCATAAAGGGTGAATGAAACAGTAAAAAACTCGCAATAGTTACGCAGAGTAAATGCTCAATGCTGTTCTGCAAAGAGATTAATACACTGGCGCTCCACGGCAGATTCAAACTGTAGTGATGAATCACACCAAGAAAGGGAATTCCAGCGATCAGCCAAAACCAGAGGTCACAGGCGATCAGGTTACGGCGTTCATACTGCCAGTTCCAACCCAGCCCAGCGGCTTCAATAATGGAAACGATCTCTAGGTATGGATGTCCAGCTAGCAGAAACGTATTGAGGCTGGCGAGGGCGGCCACGATCGCGCCGTAACGCCAACCCAAGACAACAGCGGCGATCGTAACGACGATCGTGCCAAAGGAAAACGGAACGCCAAAAAATAGCGGCAGACTAATACAGTTACCGAGATAGCCCAGTCCAGCTAGTAACGCAACCAATAACAACGGCAAGTAGCGGTGAGTGTTCTGCCTGATGCGATAAAAGCGATGAGCCACGAGATAACATCACGAATAATGGAGTAGGAGGTTAAATATTACGAGTTCTTACAATTTTTATCACTAGCGGAAGAACTTAATCGTATAAGTACAGACCAATACGTCTCACACGTCTAATACATTCACCTTATTAGCATCCGCGCATCTGGAATTATCCATTAAGTCCGATCACAGCAACAGAAGTTAAAAAAACGTTGTAACCGCTTGGGGTATCCTAGATCGAGCTTTTTTAAATCCGTTTAAAACCTTCCATGACAGCCTCCGCCGCTACGCGTACCATCCGCATCGCCTCGCGTAAAAGTCAGCTTGCTCTCGTGCAAACCCACTGGGTACGCGACACGCTTCAAGCGGCCTATCCCGAGATTGCGTTCGAGATCGAAACCATGAGCACCCAGGGTGACAACATTCTGGATGTGGCGCTCGCCAAAATCGGCGATAAGGGTCTGTTTACCAAAGAGCTAGAGGTTGGCATGTTGGCCAATCAAACGGATTTCGCCGTTCACTCGCTCAAAGATCTGCCGACAAAGCTCCCCGAAGGTTTGATGTTGTCCTGCATCACTGAGCGCGAAAATCCGGCTGATGCGCTCGTGGTTCACGAAAAACACAAAGATAAGTTGCTCGAAACCCTACCCGCCGGTGCGGTGATCGGGACGTCGTCGCTGCGTCGTCTGGCACAGCTTCGCCACCACTATCCTCACCTCGAATTCAAAGATGTGCGCGGCAACCTCAACACGCGCCTTGCGAAGCTCGATGAGGGACAGTACGACGCGATTATTTTGGCGGTGGCAGGTCTGGAACGGCTCGGGATGCCGGAACGTGTCCATCAGGTGATCCCGGCGGAGGTGTCGCTCCATGCGGTGGGTCAGGGTGCGCTGGGGATCGAATGCCGCAGTGACGATCCCGATACGCAGGCCGTGCTGAAAGCGATCGAGCATTTGCCGACGACCTATCGTTGTTTGGCGGAGCGGTCGTTTTTGCGGAGCCTTGAGGGTGGCTGCCAAGTGCCGATCGGTGTGAATACGGCGATCGAAGGCGATACGCTAACGTTGAAGGGCATGGTCGCGAAGCTCGATGGTTCGGTGATGATCAAGGATGAAGTGTCGGGCGCGGCGACGGATTGTGAGGCGCTGGGGATCGAGCTGGCGACGAAGCTACGGGCACAGGGCGCGACGGAAATTTTGGAGGAAATCTTCCAGACGGTGGGTCGCGATAACTAGATGACGGCAACGAGCTAACCCTAGTCTGATTGCTCACGCTTGAGCGTAAAAATGCCCGACCATCGTACGAATTGTCGTCGATCGCGTCGGGCTTTTTTGTGGCTTTATTGGTTTTGAATAGGATTAAAGGATGAGCGCGACGGTTGCAAATTATTATCTCGGGCTAGACTTCGGCACGTCGGGCGCTCGGGCGATCGCGATCGATGATCGGGGCGAGATCCAGGCGTCGATCGCGGTCGAATTTGACGCGCCTGACGATCGGTGCGATTGGTTTGGGATCTGGACAGCGGCGCTAGAAGATCTACTCACGCAGCTTGATCGCGAAGTGCGGCAAAATCTCAGGACGATCGCGATCGATGGCACGTCCGCGACGGTGTTTCTCTGCGATCGCGACGGGCAACCCTGGGGCGAGCCGTTGATGTATAACGATGATCGATCGCGATGCGTGCTGGATCGCGTGGCGGCGATCGCACCGAAAAATCACCCGACACGCAGCGCCACATCGAGCCTAGCCAAGTTGATTTGGCTATTGGAACGGGGAGCGATCCCCGATGAGGAAAATCAGCCTAATTCACAATCCCGATCGCCCTACACTTTTTGCCATCAAGCCGACTGGCTCGCGTTCCAGCTTCACGGAATTTTGGGGATCAGCGACTATAACAACGCCTTGAAATTTGGCTACGATCCGGCGATCGAGCAATATCCGGACTGGCTGCGATCCGGGCTACGGGCGATCGCACCTCGCTATGCGATTCACTATCGATCCCCGCTATCCTCTCCCGTCAGCCAAGCGATCGAGCCAAACTCACCCATGCCAATCATCCTGCCCCACGTCGTCGCACCGGGAACCCCGATCGCGACCATTACCCCAACGATCGCCTGTCGCTTCGCCCTATCCAAAACCTGCGCCGTCATCGCCGGAACCACCGACAGCATCGCCGCCTTCCTCGCCAGCGGCACATCCCAACCGGGCGAAGCCGTGACGAGCCTCGGGTCAACCCTGGCCGTTAAACTTCTGAGCCGATCGCGGGTCGATGATGCCCGCTACGGCATTTATAGCCATCGCCTCGGCGATCTCTGGCTGGCTGGTGGCGCGTCGAATACTGGCGGCGCGGTGTTGCGTCACTTTTTCAGCGATCGCGAACTCGCCGATCTGAGCCAAAACCTACCCGATACATCCAGCCCGCTCGATTACCATCCCTTGCTCACGCCCGGTGAACGCTTCCCTGTGAACGATCCCGAGCTTTTGCCACGCCTGGAACCACGCCCGAGCGATCGCGCCGAGTTTCTGCATGGTTTGCTCGACGCGATCGCCCGCATTGAGGCGCAGGGATATGCTCTACTCAACGAATTAGGCGCAGAGCCGCTGTCTCGCGTGTTGACCACGGGAGGTGGATCGAAAAATGACGCCTGGGCACGGTTGCGATCGCGTCGTTTGGGGGTTGCGGTGGAGAGGGCGGCGCAATCAGAGGCGGCCTATGGGGTCGCATGGTTGGCGCGATCGGGCGTTCAGCGATCAACATCACAGGACGCCTAACCTTAGATTGATCCCCGAATCTCAGAATCCCAGCTTAAGCCCAGCTTAGATAAGGCAGCTTAACCGCAGTTTCACGTACGGATTCCGCCTGATCCACCAACTGACCGCAGCTATCCCACAAGCCTTCGATGAAACTCTGACGCGCTCCTTCCGGCATCGCGATCGTGACCGTCAGATCGCCGCAGGTGGCCTGCATCGATTCCAAACTGACGCTAACCATCGCACTCGGATCGGCCTCGATCGCCGTCTGAAGCTTTGTCGCATCCTCCGGCGACACCGTCACACACGGCACGCCGATCGCCACACAATTCCCGAAAAAGATTTCCGCGAAACTTTCGCCGATAATCGTCTGAATTCCCCAGCGAGCGATCGCCTGCGGTGCGTGCTCACGGCTCGACCCACAGCCAAAATTCGCATTCACGACCAGAACGTTCGCACCTTGATAGCGATCCTGATCGAACGGGTGTTCGCCGTTGGTTTGCTGGCGATCGTCGGCGAAGACCTGCTCGCCGAGACCGTCGAAGGTGACACAGCGCAGGAAGCGGGCGGGAATGATGCGATCGGTGTCGATATCGTTACCTTTTACGGGAATACCGCAACCGGCGATCTGTTGGATTTGACTCATGGCGAAACAATAAAAGAAACAATGTGAACGAAAACAGCAAGCGAAACTGGCAGGACTTTTCGGGCGTGTTCTCAATTAATCGTAGAACTCTTCTTGGATAAGCTGTTGAACGCCTAACCCAATAAAAAAGCTAAGGGCTGGAATCCTGACTGGGTAAGCGCTAGAAATTTAATTGATGACAGCCTCTAACCCACAAACGGGCTAAACGTAAAAACGCTCCGGGCAATCATTGAATGACTCGGAACGTTCTCACGAACTATTGAATTCAGACTCACAAATTATTGAATCAACAATGTATGAATCAAGTTGAATTCAAGCAACGCGCTTGCAGTTACGCGCTCGGGAGCGTTGGGCGATTGCGACCTTCGGCAGCATCCCGGAACGCTTCGACCTCTGGCGAATAGTCGATCGGCAAGACTGCAACCACGTTTTCGTGCGGACGCGGAATAATCACCCAGGTTTCAAGCGCCGAACCATAAGTGTTCTCAGCGGCTTCAATGCCTGCGGCCATTGCGGCTTTGACTTCTGAGACACCGCCGCGAATATTGACCGTAAAGCGGGCGCTACCGGCGCGAATAAAGCCGACAACGGTAATGCGTCCGGCTTTGACCATGGCATCTGCGGCCGCCATCATGCCGGGAAACCCTTTTGTTTCGAGCGAGCCCACTGCCTGCTGTGTCACTGTCTATCTCCTAATGTTGCCGCTGCGTCATGAGATCGCGTCTCGCGTGTTGGCTTTAACTTGCGTTTAATTACGTTTGAGTTGCGATCGTATTGAACAAAACTGGAGTTTATCTTACGCTAACGCGCTCCCTCTCTCGCATTGGGGATCAGAGAATTATTGGATATGCCCAGATTGTGTCGTCTCGTTTCGCGAAACTCTGGGATCAACCCATGCGGCAAGCTTGAGCCGATCGCTCCTAACGTGAGGCGAAATCGACGAAGGAACGAGCCAAAGTCCAGCGCTAACGATCAGATAATAGATCGGTCGATTCGCCCTAAATTGACCTAAACTCGCCCTAATTTGCCCGATTAGCTCGAATGGCGTGCGATGCCTTATGGCAATCTCATAGCGATCTCCTTGCAACCTTAACGATCGCGATCCGGCTCGATCGACTCGGCGATCCCCTCACCAAACAGCGACAATCCCACCACCATCAGCGTCATCGTCGCCCCAGGGAAAAACGCCGTCCACCAAATCCCCGTCGGTAACGCTTCGAGCGCCTGGCGCAAATCGCTGCCCCACTCCGGTACATTTTCCGGCAAACCCAGACCCAGAAAGCCCAGCCCGCCCAAAATCAAAATCGCGTCGGCAGCGTTGAGCGCAAACAAGACTGGCACACTTTGGATTACATTGCCGAATAAATACTTACGTAAAATTCGCCAGGTTGATGCGCCCATTGCCTGCGCCGCTTCGACAAACAGTTCGGTTTTAACGCTGACGGTTTGGTTGCGAACCACGCGGTAATACTGCGGCACATAGGCAATGCTGAGGGCGATCGCCGCGTTAAACAGGCCGCGCCCCACGACAAAGGCCAGCGTGATCGACAGCAGCAATCCCGGCAGGGTATAGATCGCGTCCATCACGAACAGCAAGACGCGATCGACCCAGCCGCCGAGATACCCTCCCAGCAAACCCAGCGGCACACCGATCAACACGCTCAACGCCGTCGCCAAAATCACCACCTTCAGTGCGGCCTGAGCGCCGAACAGCGTCCGCGAAAATACGTCATAGCCCTGGCGTGTCGTGCCAAACCAGTGGGTGCTGGATGGCGGTTCGTGAATTGGGTTGCTCAGGAGTTCGTTCGGGTTTTGGATCATGCCCGTCTGGACTAGAAGCGGCGTGAACAGGGCGATCGCCACAAACGTTAGCGTGATCAACGCGCCAATCTGCATCAGTCGTCGTGAGATGGAAATGCGGCCACTCGGCCAGAGGATCGATCGCACTCCGGCGATCAGATTCGGAGCGTGAGAGTCGATCGAGGACATAGGGAAGATAGAGAGAACGACAGTTCGGGAGCGCAGATCGGGACGGTACAAACCGCTTCTAGATTAAGCCGTCTTGTCCTAAAAGCCCTTAAAAAATCAAGATGGCTCGTAATGACTAAGTTCCACGTACTTTTACATAGACCGTTGAAGTCTTTCCTGTTCTTAATTTGAAACCCTTGTGTCTCAATTGCAATAGGGTTTCTTCCCATGCGATGATGTCTCGGGCTTGTCTGTTCAACCAAGTTTCACCTAACCAATCGCGTTCGAGTATGCATTGCGAATCTGGCTTTGTTAATTCGGAAAATGACCGCGATCGATCTGACTTATGTGTAGGAGTTTGCTGTGAAAGCGATTGTGATCGGAAATGGAGGACGCGAGCACGCATTGGCGTGGTCGTTGCTGCGATCGCCAAATATTAATGGTGTGTTTTGCATTCCGGGAAATGGCGGCACGGCAACGCTAGCGAATTGCCAAAATGTGGCCATGTCCGTTTCCGATTTTGATGGGATCGCGCGATTTGCCCTGGTGCAGGGCGCAGGTTTGGTGATTATCGGCCCCGAAGCCCCACTCGCCGCCGGTTTGGCCGATCGCCTCAAGTCGGAAGGAATCCCCGTGTTTGGCCCAACCCAGGACGGGGCGCAAATCGAGTCGAGCAAAGCCTGGGCGAAGGCGCTAATGGCGGAGGCTGGCGTTCCGACGGCGGCGTCGCAGAGTTTCACGGCGGATCGCAAAGACGATGCGATCGCCTATGTGCGCCAAATGGGATCGCCGATCGTCGTTAAGGCGGACGGTCTAGCGGCGGGTAAAGGTGTGGTCGTGGCGGCCAGCGAGAATGAAGCGATCGCGGCGATCGAGACCATTTTTAGCGGCAAGTTCGGCGCAGCGGGCGAGACGATCGTCATCGAAGAATTTTTGACCGGTCAAGAGGTTTCGGTTTTGGCCTTGACCGATGGCGAAACGGTCATCCCGCTACTCCCGGCTCAGGATCACAAGCAAATCGGCGAAGGAGATACCGGCGCAAACACGGGTGGAATGGGAGTGTATGCCCCCACGCCGCTGCTGTCGAGCGAGCAGCTCGATCGCGTCCAGCGCGAGATTTTGCAACCGACGGTTAACGCCTTCAAAGCGCGGGGGATCGACTTTTGCGGCGTGCTGTATGCCGGTTTGATGGTGGCCGAGGATGGTACGCCCAAGGTGCTGGAATTTAACTGCCGCTTCGGTGATCCCGAAACCCAGGCCGTCTTACCTCTACTCGAAACGCCGCTCGATCGCGTCTTACTCGCCTGCGTCCAAAAACGTCTCGCCCAGCTCGATCCGCTCGTCTGGAGCGACGGCGTCTCAGTTTGCGTGGTGTTGGCCTCGGGTGGCTACCCGGATGATTACGAAAAAGGGCAGCCCATCTCCGGGATCGACATGGCGGAAGCTCAGGACGCTGTGGTCTTCCATGCGGGAACGGAAATTAAACGGGGCGAACTGCGAACGTCCGGCGGGCGCGTCTTGGGGGTTACCTCCGTCGCGGATAACTTTGAAGCGGCGATCGCCAAAACCTATGCCGCCGTTGAATCCGTCCACTTCGAGGGCTGCTACTATCGCCGCGACATTGGCTACCGTATCCGGTAAGATAGCGATTTGCTGACAAGGCGCAGAGCCGTGGGGATGGCAAAAAACTCATACTCGTAAATTCAGACGAGCGATGATGTTCATTCCTACGGCTTGCTATTGTTGACGATCGTGTCAGGCCATTTCAGGCCGTTTCCATCCGTTTTTATCCGTCACCCTTCGCCGCTATTTCCCGTATGAGTACCCGAGACGTCATTCGTACCGACGACGCCCCTGCGCCCGTCGGCCCTTATAACCAGGCGATCGCCGCAAGCGGACGCTTTATTTTTGCTGCCGGTCAAATCGCGATCGATCCCGCGACCTCCCAAATCGTCCACACCGGCAATGTGGCAGGCCAAACCGAACAGGTCATGACCAATCTAGCCGCCGTGCTCAAAGCCTCTGGAGCCAGTTTCGATCACGTGGTCAAAACCACCGTTTTTCTGGCCGACATGAATGACTTCGCAGCGGTGAACGAGGTCTATGCTCGCTACTTTGACGACGCCACGGCCCCCGCGCGTGCCTGCGTCGAAGTGTCGCGCCTCCCGAAAGACGTGCTCGTCGAAATCGACTGCATCGCCGCCCTCTAGCCCGAGATTGAAACCATTTGCGACCGAAACCCGATCCACCGTGATCCCCCCGTAAGCAAACTGGTTCACGGGTTTGTGATGTCTTCGATCGCAGAGATAGTCGCCTCAAGGTTGTCTCAGCAAACTTGACATCCTCCCCGGCCTAAAGGCACGGGGATTCCCTAGCAAGCAAACAAGCTCAGTTGCTCAACTTCTAGACGGGTTCGCGCTTCATCGGCTGCTGCTGGCTTGCCAGTCTTCTGCAATCCTCCACGCGCGTTTAGAGCCTCCGGGTGTCCCCCGGCGGCATTTCGGCTACGCTCAATGCAGGCTTTGATATTGACCGCTGCATTCACATCGCGATCGTGTTCTGCACCGCAGTACAGACAAGTCCAGGCGCGAACCTTTAGCGGCTTCTTCCCCCCAATCTGCCCGCAGCACGAACACCGCTGGCTAGTCGGCTCCCAGCGGCTGATGACCTGCAAGTCTCGACCGTAGCGAATCGACTTCGATTCCAGTAAAGCCCGAAACTGCCGCCAGCCTGCATCTGAGATTGCCCGCGCCAGCTTGCGGTTCTTCACCATTCCCGACACGTTCAGGTCTTCCAACACGAGCGCTTGGTTCTCGCGCACGAGTCTGGTTGATAGTTTATGTAGGAAGTCGGTGCGGGTGTCTTTGACGCGGGCGTGCAGTCGAGCCACTTTTTTACGGGCGAGCTGGTAGTGCTTGCTGCCTTTCACCTTTCGACTCAAGGATTGTTGCAACCGGCGTAACTTTTTAAGCTGGCGTTGCAGGATGCGCGGATTGGCAATCTTCTCGCCGGTGCTCAGGGTTGCAAAGGTTGTGATACCAAGGTCGATTCCTATACCGTCGGTCGGTGCGGGCTGTCGAACGGGTTCGACTTCACACACGAAGCTGACGAAGTAGCGTCCGGCTACATCTTGGATGACGGTCACCGATGACGGCTCTGATGGCAGTTCACGCGACCATTGCACTTTTACATCGCCAATTTTCGCCAGATACAACTTGCCGTTGTCGCGGAGCTTGAATCCGCCACGGGTGAGTCGGAAGGCTTGAGCGTTGCTCTTGCGTTTGAATCGCGGGAATCCCACTTTCCTTCCTGTTCGTTGACCTTTCAAGCTTTGAAAGAAGTTCTTGAAGGCAAGGCAAGCATCTTGAACCGATTGTTGCAGGGCGATGCTGGTGACGTCTGCGAGCCACCATCGTTCGGCTGTGTGTTTGGCTTGGGTTATCAGCCGTTTTTGCAGTTCGGTGCTGCTGATAGTTTGACCGTTGGCTTGATATTCCTCCTGTCGTAGGTGCAGCGCGTCGTTAAACACGACTCGTACGCAGCCGAACGTCCGCGCCAGCATTCGGCGCTGGGCTATGTTGGGATAGATGCGGTGTCGGTGTCGTGCTTTCATTGGCTGTGCTGACCCTCGCTTTCGATGTTACACAATCCGTCCTAGAAGGACGGGGCTTTAGACCCTTATTTTTTTGGTAATCCTTCGTGAGACACTAGCAGCAAGCAGACCCCGTCTTCTTTAGATTTTTTTAGAGTCACTAGAGTTCAATGGTATTGAAATCCCCCCTGCGCCGGGCGAAAATCGTGGCGACGATCGGACCCGCCACTAGCGATCCCGATGTCCTTCGCGAGTTGATCTTGGCAGGGGCTACTACCCTTCGGCTCAACTTTTCCCACGGAACCCACGAAGATCATCAGCGCAATATTCGGACGATTCGTCAACTCTCCTTTGAGTTGAATCAGCCCGTTGGCATTCTGCAAGATCTCCAAGGGCCAAAAATTCGCCTCGGAAAGTTTGAGCATGGTTCGATCGTCCTGCGTGATGGTGATCCCTTCATTCTCACGAGTAATCAAGTCCTTGGTACTCAAGAGATCTCGTCGATTACCTACGAGCCGCTCGCACGAGAGGTTCCCGAGGGATCGATCATCCTGCTCGACGATGGACGAGTCGAGATGCGCGTGGAAAAAACCGATCCAGAATCGGGTGAGCTTTTTTGTCGCACCACGGTCGGCGGTACGCTCTCCAATAACAAGGGCGTCAATTTTCCAGGGGTTTATCTGTCGGTCAAAGCGATGACCGAAAAAGACCGCGAAGACCTCATGTTTGGCCTCGATCAAGGTGTCGATTGGGTGGCTTTGAGCTTCGTTCGCAATCCCCAGGATGTTCTGGAAATTAAAGAGCTGATCTCCAGTGCGGGCAAAAATGTCCCGGTAATTGTCAAGATCGAAAAACACGAAGCGATCGAGCAGATGGAAGAAATTCTGTCGCTCAGCGATGGTGTGATGGTGGCGCGGGGCGACCTTGGCGTCGAACTCCCCGCCGAAGATGTCCCCTTGCTGCAAAAGCGGTTGATTCGGACAGCGAACCGCTTCGGTATTCCAGTCATCACCGCCACCCAGATGCTCGACAGCATGGTGTCGAATCCGCGTGCAACCCGTGCGGAAATTTCGGACGTGGCGAACGCCATTCTTGACGGTACGGATGCGGTGATGCTGTCCAACGAAACTGCCGTGGGTCAGTTTCCCGTCAAAGCCGTTGAGACGATGGCGACGATCGCCCGTCGCATCGAGGACGACACGATTACCCGCAATGTAACTTCCGCTGAAGAGTCCGGTCGATCCATTCCTAACGCGATCAGCCAATCCGTCGGCCAAATTTCGCACCTGCTCAACGCTTCGGCGATCATGACGCTCACCAAAAGCGGTGCAACCGCTCGCAACGTCTCCAAATTCCGTCCACAGACTCCGATTTTGGCTATCACGCCCCACATCAACGTGGCGCGACAGCTTCAGCTCGTGTGGGGCGTTCGGACTCTGCTGGTGCTGGATTTACCCTCCACCTCGCAGACTTTCCAAGCCGCCATTAACGTGGCGCTCGAAGGCGATCTCGTTTCCGAAGGGGATTTGGTGGTGATGACCGCCGGAACGCTGCGCGGTGTCTCGGGATCGACCGATCTCGTCAAGGTTGAGGTTGTGACGGCGCTCCTCGGCCAGGGAACGGGCTTGGGTGAGATACGCGGCACGATCGGCGCTTCGGCGCGAATTGTTGAAGATATCCGCGCGTTGGCTCACTTTAACGATGGCGATATCCTCGTGACGCTAACAACAAATGCGGAGTATATCGAAACGATCAAGAAAGCAGCGGTCGTGATTGTGGAGGATGAAAACCTCAATGGTCATACGGCGACCATCTGCGCTCAGTTGGGCAAACCGGCGATCGTCGGTCTGAAAAACGCCACTCGTTTGATTGCCGATGGTGCGATTATTACGGTCGATGTGACACGTGGCTTGGTCTTCTCTGGAACACCCGGCGGTCTCGACGCGGATGAAACCCTCAACAGTTAGTTGCGACACCGAGGGCTAACGAAGGGCTAACGAAGGGCAAATCATCAATCATTCACCCCATAAGGGGTTTGCGATAGATGATTCGCCCTGACCCACTGGCCTTGGGGGCTGAAACCGGCTTTATCCAGAATGCCGATCGGCCTGAATCGAAATCTTGGGCTGGCGTCCGAGTCCACCCGTCATGAATTGCAACGCAAAGCGACGGATCGGCGCGATCGCCGTTAACCCCCAGAACCCAGCCTGTCGCGCCATCACCAGCGGCCAGATCTCGTTCGAGAACAGCCGATCGAGCACATCCGTAAACCCCAGCACAACCCAATTTTCCAGCTTGCGCCAGCGCTCATAACGCTTCAAGACCGCGATCGATCCCAAATCCTCTCCCGCGCGATAGGCATCGCTCAAAACCTCCGCCAGCGCTGCCGCATCACGAATCCCCAAATTGACCCCCTGTCCGCCCACCGGATGACAGCAATGAGCCGCATCCCCAGCCAGCGCCAACCGAGGGCGAACATACTGCTGACTCTGCATAAGCTGCACCGGGAACAGCCGACGCGGGCTGATGATATCTAAGTCACCCATGTGATCGCCAAAATGCTCGCGCATCGCCGCGTTAAAGGCCGCATCATCGAGAGCCATCACAGCCTGAGCTTCGGCGTGGGGCAGCGTCCAAACCACATTGCACCGATCGCCCGTCAGCGGCAAAATCGCAAACGGCCCCTGAGTCCGAAACTTCTCGTAGGCAATATTGCCATGCGAGCGGCTCGGCTTAACTTTGAACGTGACGCAGGACTGCCAATATTTCCAGCCGATTTGCGTGATGCCCGCAGCTTGACGAAGCTGCGATCGCGCCCCATCCGCAGCCACCACAAGCTGCGCCGTGACAATCCGAGTCCGACCCTCAACCTCAAGGGTCAGCTCGGCGCGATCATCATAGTGGGTTAGGTCACGCACCTGAGCGGGCGCGATCGAGGTCAGCGTCTCGCGATCGCCAAACCGAGCGTGCAGTGCTTCCAAAATTGGCTGATGCTCAGCCACGTAGCCCAAATGATTGATCCCGAGATCAGCCCCGAGATCCATCGGCTGAAAGGCCACACGTTTCGCGCGATCGCCATCCGATAAAACAATCTTGGTAAACGTCGAAATCCGGGGGGAAATGCGATCCCAAACACCCAGCCCAGCAAAAAATCGACCCGATAGCAGCGAAATCGCATACACATTTTGCCGGTTTGCCGCCTCCTGCATCGTCTGCGCATCGATCGTCATTACCCGCAACCCAGACTGACCGAGCGCACAGGCCAGCGTCATCCCCACCACACCGCCACCCACGATCGCCACATCACAATCAAGCCTGAGCGATGACGATCGCGCCTCTAAAGACGAGGGAGCTGCATCGCGGGTTCTCTGAGCGGAAAGATCTACTGTCATGACATTATAAAAACGAGGAAAAAGCCGAGTTCAGCAAGCTTGCGGCGTCTTGCGATCCAACGTGACGCTTAACAGACCTCGATCAGCATAGTTCTTGATTCTCCTTAAATCTTTACACATCTTTACAACGAATCAACAAAGGCTAAAACCTAGGCTCGACATTCCCATCCCGATCGGAGAAAACACTCAAAACAGGAGACCCTGAAGCCTTTGAAGCCTACGACAGCTCATAACGTCGATTGCGCAAGTTTAACGATCCCCGCGCAAGCAGGCCAGAACTGGCACGCAACGAGTCTGGATCGAGAGGGTGTGAATCGAGCGCTGTATTATGTATGCGGAAGCCAAACCTGACCGGATAACTTCGCCAGGTTCTAGTGTTGAGGCTCGCCCAACATTTGCTAGACTGAGCTTCCTAAGCACAGGCTGAAAAACCGCTAGCACGCGACAATAGAAACTCTGGGGCGACCCCAAGCGACGGGCTAGAAAGCAGTAATGCTTCGAGGGCAGGGATTTTCCTCGTAAAAAACCCAGCACCCCAACGGAATGCGACCCATATTCACTTTATAATCGTCAAGGTTCAAAAGTGAAAACCTGTACCGAGAGACACTTGGAAGCAGGCTAAAATCATGCCTGATTGAATTTAATCGCGACCCATCGCTTCCCCTTGCTATTATCGGGCAGCAGCCTTCCTGGCTCATGTGTCGTAGATAACGAAATCAGGAATCCTGCGATCCGAAGTCGTAGGAGTGTCCAAGAGTCTGAACTTAGTGCGCTTATGAGGAGGAGATAGTCATTCCTGAGCAGCTCAATTTGACCGTAAGCCTTCGAGGCACGCGAGAAGTCAAAAGTAACTATCAGCTTTTTCGCTTAACTGGCCTTCTAGATGCCTTTTCCGAACCTAACTTTCGTAAGGCTTTGGATAAGTTTGTCGAGCAAGGGCCGAGCAACATCATTCTCGATCTATCGAAAATTGACTTTGTCGATAGCTCTGGTTTAGGCGCTCTGGTGCAGTTAGTGAAAAAAGCTCAAACCGCAGGTGGTGTTTTACAGGTGGTGACCAATCCCCGCGTAACGCAAACGGTAAAACTTGTGCGCTTAGAAAAATTTCTATCGCTCCAAGAATCCGTTGACGCAGCGGTCACGAACCTATCTAGCTAAAACACCGTTTGTTTTAGCGGAATCGTAATGCTTAAGATTCTGATTCAGGCTGTGATGTGTATCGTGTCACCGTTTTGCAAATCAGGACTCCCACGCACTTGCGTTTCCGCTAAAACTTATTCTGGCTAAAATTTAGGTCATTCTGACTTGATAGCTTAAGTCCTTGATTGGCGAAGCAACATCGCCGCCTTTCGCATCGTGTTTTGCGACACAAATTCAGAAATTGGGTGATCCACAAAAATTGGATGATCCACTTTTCGGATGATCGGTTATTGTTATATACCCTGGTTTAATCCGTACGCAATACGTTTACGGATGTCGCCTGCATTATTAATCTTGTGATTCGGGAAGTTTGGTTTGCTATAGCGTCCTGTAAACGATAATTTATTTGCTATCTCTGACACTATCTACCCTTGAATGCTTTTCCGCTATCCGCTTCGCTCAGCGATCGTGAAGCTCGCCTAGTTGCACCAGGAGTTCTGGCCTATATTGGCGATGCTGTCTACGAGCTGTACGTCCGACAAGCCTTTTTATCGCCGCCGCGCCGACTCAATGATCATCATCGGTGTGTCGTGGGTCAAGTGCGGGCAGAGCGCCAAGCCCAACATCTTGACGCGATCGAGTCTGCCCTATCTGAAACGGAGTTAGATATTGTTCGGCGGGGACGTAACGCAACAGGACGCGTACCTCGACGCACCAATCGCACAACCTATCAACGGGCAACGAGTCTTGAAGCTCTTGTCGGCTACTTATATTTGTGTGATGCGAATCGCCTCAGCGAAGTGATGGGCTGGCTTGATTTAACCGCAATCGATCGGCAAGTGTAGTTGGATTTTTCCTTTAGATATCCGCGACAAATATCCACGGCGTTTCAGTCGAGATTCATTCGTCGTCATTAGAGTAGGCCGCTTCGGCAGGACACATTAGAGTTTCGTAACCGATCCTAGATTCGGGACTTGCCCTCAGAGGCACGATCGCAGATGGCCACGATCCATCGCCACGCTTCAATCCATCATCATTCGAGTCGTCAGCGCAATCTAGGGCTTCCGAGACTCGTTTTTCGATGTTCCATTGGTCAGTTACGTCTAGATCGATGAGTCGATCTATATCGACGCTTCGTTACTTCGCGACGTCCTAACTGCCCCTCAGCATTCACCCTTTTCGAGGCCATTCATGACTCCCCCTTCTGACAACTCTTTTAACGATTCCAACTCCTCTAGCGATCGCGATCGTCCACGAGATCGAGACGATCGTCAATCCTATGGCGATCGCGGTGGCAATGGAGGCAAACCTTACGGCCAGCAAGGTGGAGATCGTAAGCCCTACGGCAAGCCGGATCGCTACGGTGACCGAGATCGCAAGCCCTACGGTCAGCAGGGTGGACAAGGCGGCGACCGAGATCGCAAACCCTACGGTCAGCAAGGCGGCGATCGTGATCGCAAGCCCTACGGTCAGCAAGGCGGCGATCGTGATCGCAAGCCCTACGGTCAGCAAGGCGGCGATCGTGATCGCAAACCCTACGGTCAGCAAGGTGGCGATCGCGATCGCAAACCCTACGGTCAGCAAGGTGGCGATCGTGATCGCAAACCCTACGGTCAGCAAGGTGGCGATCGCGATCGCAAACCCTACGGTCAGCAAGGTGGCGATCGTGATCGCAAACCCTACGGTCAGCAAGGTGGCGATCGCGATCGCAAACCCTACGGTCAGCAAGGTGGCGATCGTGATCGCAAACCCTACGGTCAGCAAGGTGGCGATCGCGATCGCAAACCCTACGGTCAGCAAGGTGGCGATCGTGATCGCAAACCCTACGGTCAGCAAGGTGGCGATCGCGATCGCAAACCCTACGGTCAGCAAGGTGGCGATCGTGATCGCAAACCCTACGGTCAGCAAGGTGGCGATCGTGATCGTAAACCCTACGGTCAGCAAGGTGGCGATCGTGATCGCAAGCCCTACGGCAAGCCGGATCGCTACGGCGACCGAGATCGTAAACCCTACGGTCAGCAAGGCGGACAAGGTGGCGACCGCGATCGCAAGCCCTACGGTCAGCAGGATCGCTACGATGATCGCGATCGCAAACCCTACGGTCAGCAAGGCGATGATCGCGATCGTAAGCCCTATGGCAAGCCGGATCGCTATGGCGATCGCGATCGTAAACCCTATGCGAAACAGGGCGGCCAAGGTGGCGATCGCGACCGTAAACCCTACGGCAAGCCAGATCGCTATGGTGACCGGGATCGCAAACCCTATGCGAAACAGGGCGGTAACCGTGATCGCAAGCCCTACGGCAAGCCCGAGCGTTTCGACAACCGCGATCGCAAGCCCTACGGTCAGCAAGATGGTAGCCAGTTTGGCGATCGCTTTGAACCCAACGAAGTGGATGTGCGCCCGATTCATAGCGAACAAGGCTCAGAAGGAAACGACACATCCGGCGATCTCGATTTAATCTACGGTCGTCATACTGTTTTGAGCGCGATCGAAAGTGAACGTTCACTCAATAAAGTGTGGGTTGTCTCGCAACTGCGCCACACCGATAAATTTCACGAAAAGCTCAACGAAGCCAAGGCAAACGGCGCAACGATCGACGAAGTCTCATATACCTGGCTCGATCGCATGACCGACGGCGCAACGCACCAAG
This sequence comes from Geitlerinema sp. S16, assembly GCA_011390275.1. GTDB lineage: Bacteria > Cyanobacteriota > Cyanobacteriia > Cyanobacteriales > Geitlerinemataceae > RDYZ01. The sequence continues at coordinate 12,955 of JAABST010000033.1, read as the reverse complement.
GCGTCGCCGCCCAAGTCGCTCCCTACGACTACGAAGAACTCGACAAGCTGATCATTAAGGCCAAAGAAGCCAGCGAGCGCCCGATTATTCTGGTCGCAGACGGCATCACTGATCCGCATAATCTCGGCGCGATCGCCCGTACCGCTGAAGCGATGGGAGCCCAGGGTCTGGTCATTCCCCAACGCCGCGCCGTGGGTGTCACCTCAACCGTGATGAAAGTCGCCGCAGGAGCACTCGATAATCTTTCGGTAGCACGGGTTGTCAATCTGTCGCGCAGTCTCGAAACACTTAAAGAAGCGGGCTTCTGGATTTACGGCCTATCAGAAAAGGCCGATCATCAGGTCAACGAAGTCAAATTTGACACGCCCACAGTGCTAGTTCTGGGTTCAGAAGGAAACGGACTCAACCTCCTCACTCAGAAAAATTGCGATATGTTGATTTCCGTCCCGCTAAATGGCCGAACCCCCAGCTTGAATGTATCTGTTGCTACGGGAATGGTCGTTTATGAGGTTTGTCGTCAAATGCGGTTCGATAAGTTACATATCACCTCTGAGAACTTGTAGTAGCATGTACGCATAAGCTACTTCATAATTAAAGTGGCTTGTAGATCCAAATTGTCTCGTTTGCATACTGGCCGATCGTGTGTCTATCCTGATCGCCAGTGCGACCTGCACTGGATTAATTCCGACAAAACATTTTTAGAAAGCTTGCGACAACCATGAAAGAGTTGTTTATCAACATCAAACAAGCTCTCGGCCGTGCTTGGTGGGTTAAGGTTTCGACCAAAACCCCAGCATGTGTTTATTACTTCGGCCCCTTTGGTTCCGAAGCCGAAGCAACGACAGCACAAACGGGCTATGTTGAAGATTTGAAACAAGAGGGCGCACAGAATATTGCGGTCGCAATCCTACGATGCAAGCAACCGGATAATCTGACGGTTTTCGATGAGGCATCGGATTCGGTAAACCCTAATCAGCCAATCGTTCTGAGTGGGCAAACCTAGGGCGTAGGCTCGGCGCGATATGTTTGCTTCGTCGCTGAGCGAGTTTTGAGAGCGAGACTAGCGTCAAAACTCGGGCTACCGTGCTGTGCAGCACGGTAGCTTTCGTTTGGCTTTATTTGTGGTAGCTGCCGCCTTGCAGAATATTTTTAGCCCGGTAGAACTGCTCGAAGAGCAGAAGGCGAGCGATTTCATGGGGAAAAGTCATCGGGGAAAGGCTTAGACAACGATCGGCAGCTCGCTTGACGGCGGGACTGATGCCTTCAGCGCTACCGATCGCAAAGACCAACCGATTCGATTCAGCCTGAGCGATCCACCGGGCAAAGGTGATCGAGTCGAAGGTTGCCCCATCTTCGGTTAGGGTGATTAATCGATCATTGGGCTTGAGCCTGCTTAAAATTTGTTCGCCTTCTTTTTCGGGATTGCTGTCTTTGAGTTCAATCACCGTTAGCTCCGGGACACGCTGACAATAAACCTCTAAACCCTCTCGTACCCAGCCTTTTTTGACCTTACCAATGGCGATGACGGTGACTTTGGGAAAGCTACTCATGGGCGGATCAAACTGTTGATGTTAGTGCTAATGAGATGGGCGACACTCTAGGGCTGACAAAACTTACGCTCCCGATCGAGATCGGGATATTGCCAGCCAAAGGAAAAATGACTCACGGCGTTAATATTGCCGCGTGGATCGGCGGCCACTTGGGCGATCGCTCGCATTTGATCTTCGAGCGGGGGATGACGGTTTTGGCTGGTGGCTCCCCAGGTTCCGGCCAAGGCGGGCACGATCGTCACGCCGGGAGGGGCAAACTGTCGGACGCGATCGAGGTCTTCGAGAATGCAGCTCGTGCCGTTACAGCCGCCGTACAGCATGGGATGCCAGACGATCGAGGCGGGAAATTTATCCCAGGGCTGTAGGCGTGAATCGAAACCATTACCGATCGCAAGGTTACCTTTGGGGAAAAAGGCGGCACCGACGGGACGACGTTGATTTTGGACGGGGATCGCGGCGAGATTGACAAAATCGAGGACGCCTTGAGCCGCATGGGCAATGCTCAGGTTCCACAGTTCGGTTTGGAGGGAAACAGCAGGGGTGTCGGTTTGCTGGCGGGGGGGGGATGTGTTGCCTGAGGTTGAGCTGGTCGGGGCTGGCGTGGGCGTGGGAATCGCTGGAGCGCGGCCTGTGTCGAGGTAGGTTTCGAGCTGCGATCGCGCGGCAGCAGTTTGGGCGCGATCGAGCAGAGCTGCGCGGGAGGCGGAGCCATAGACCCAAAGATCACGAACCTCGTCGGCGACGGAGTCAGTTCCACTGAGCTTGGGATAGCGCACGTAGTCGAGGACGACCCCGGCGGGATCGCGAGCCAGGACGGCGTCCAGTAAGCGCTGGTAATCCTGGCGGGCGATCGGGCTGTAGGGATCGACAAAGACACCGTCGGCGCTGTTGGTATCAGACATGGAGCGATCAAGAGTGGTTTGGCCGCGTCCATTTTGGGCGAGGGCGGCCTGTCGATCGTCGCGTTGACCGTAGGCATAGCCATAGTTAAGCGCAAACATCCAGGCGTGAACCTCGATGCCCCGTGCGCGACCGGCGGTGACGGCATTGGCTAGCAGATCGATCGACGCGGTGGCGGGTGTGCGTGCGACCGACGGCCAGGGGGTGGGGTTGTCGTTCCCAGGTAGCAGAACCTGACCGTTGGCCAGAGTCGCGAGATAAATTTGGTTATAGCCGTCGTTGGCGATGCGATCGAACAGTTGATCGATCTGCCCAAAACCCGTATCGCAAGGATAGAGATTCAGCCAAATCGCCCGATCGCGTGGCCAGGAACCTTGACGACATTCCGCCTGTTCGCGGGCGTGACGGCGAACGAGATTGCGATATTCCGTCGCAGCGTCGGTATCACCGTCGAGAATCGCTTGCAGTAGCGCTGATTTGGCGTTGATCTCGGCGGTACTCGTTTGGCACGTCAAACGGGATTGAGACGCGGCGATCGCCGGAGCCAGTTCCAGGCTTACCAAGCCAGCCGCAGCGACAAGCAACAGGCTCAGGTTTGGTATAAAGCTCGACCCAAAACCGGCCACTGAGGATAACAAACGTTGCGTCAAGCACGCCAAAGACGCCAAAGGTGTGTCCTGAACAGCCGTCCATTGACGCCGAATCCCGAGGTTAACCGATGCGATCAATGGAATAGACGAGATGCGTGTCATAGGGTTAAGTGTCATTTCGTGCTAATCGCGATTTACAGATCTGAATCGGGTAAATCGGGATAGGTTTCCGGCGGAATACCGTTGGATGCATTGCTAGGTGGACGATCCGTACTCCAGGCCCACCAGGCGCAGTTACACGAACATTGATAAAACTCTTGCCATTTACGCTGAAGATCAGAGCCATACACGGGCGATCGGCGATTGAGCCAAACTTGGCTCGCCTCGCGACTGCTAGCACCACAGTGCGGACAGGCGAAATTAAAGACGTGGGTGGCGGCCTGAGTCCAATCGGGTGGAGTGGGTGAGAATGCATCCATGACACGGCCTCTAAAACGTTTCTAAAACAGTGGGTGATCCCGTAGAACTCCCGTAGAACTACTATGCAGCTATGTCGCTATCGCTAGCTATAAAACGCTAAATAATCGCCACACCGTATGCACTCTTGTTATAGCCTGATTCTTCCTGACGCCTTGACTACGATTCCGTGCCGCTGACCCGATATTTTCCCAGCATTCACCGGCGGCTTCCTCCGGCAGAGTCCGGCAGAGTCTCGAAATAAACTATGCCAAGTGTGCAAAAGTGTGTAGGAATTTGCGCCCGCCCGCTGGCGCTCCGGTCTATCATTAATCCCATTGCTGCCGCTGTGGTGTATCCCTCGGGCAGACTGACCGAGCCTTGCGCCCACGATCGTACGTTCTGTCTTGCTTTCTGTCTTGCTTTCTGGGTACGTCACCTATGAACGTCGCTAAAGAAATTGAATACCTGCGCGACCTGATGCCTGTCTCTGGGCGGATGCTGGTGAAGTTAATTGCGAAGGCCGATCGCCCGATGACGATCGAAGCACCCTTTCCCTATCCTTGGCAGCGATCGCGCAAGGTGTATTTCAATCTCCGTCACTGGAGACAGCTTTCCCGTGCTGAACGTGATTTGCTGATGTTGCGGACGGTGATGTGGGTGACGGGGATTCGCTGGTTTAAGTGGGATTTATATCGGGGGGCGGCGATCGCGGGGACGATCGCGACGATCGCAGAAACGATGCAGGGCGACCCGCTGGGGATCGTTGCTGCCGGGAGTTTGACGGCATTTGCGGCGCGTCAGGTGTGGCGGCGCAATCAAAGCTCAGATCAGGATATTAGTGCCGATGAAGCGGCGGTGAGTATCGCCCAACGCCGAGGATATGGCGCAGAAACGGCTGCTTTGTCGCTGATCCAAGCGATCGAACATGCGGCGGAGCTAGAAGGTCGTTCGTCGCTCGAATTTACCGAAATTATGCGCTGTCAAAATCTGCGGGCGATTGCTCGTCTTTCCAGTGAGCCGATCGTTACGCCGCCGAGATCGGAATAATGCTCCGTCGCTTCATGGGATCTCGATCTCAATCTTCGCCTCAATCTCGACAACCCATCTCAACACTCTCGAAAATTGGCGCTGAGTGTTGGAGGCGAGCGAAATTCTAATAGTCGTGCTAGTAGACGGTTTTCGCGTCCATGTTCTGATTCACGAACACGGCGATCGGAGGTTACGATCGAAAGTAACGCACTTCTATATTGATAATCGATCAACATGACGGATCACCGCCGGAACGAGATGTGATTGATCGTTCGGTCTGCGTCCTCACGTTTTTAGCCGTACGTGTGCGGTATTCTTCGCCTACCCTGTGGACTCCATGGAAAATCAAAACATTATTCAACAGCTCTTGATTCTTGGTCTTGGGACGACATCACTGGTCGCCGATCGCCTACGAGAAGCGAGCGATCGGCTGGTCGAAACGGGTGAATTGGACGCGGAGGGGGCAAAAGCGTTTGTCAACGACGCGATCGAAAATCTCAAAGCCGAGCAAGGCAACTGGGAACAGCAATTTGAACGGCAGATTCGTAATACCCTGCAAGATCTTGGGGTTCCACGTCAGGCCGAAATGGATGAGCTACGGGGTCGGATTGATCGACTAGAACGGCAAGTCCGCGATCTCGAAAATAAGCTCTGGGAATCACGCTAGCGATCGCCTAGGGGCAAGAACAAGTCAATCCGAATTCATGCGTTTTTGTATCGTTTCGATCGCTGGATAAAACCGGGCGACGCCGTCTGAATCAAGACTGTTTTACCAAAAAAACTGGGTCTAAAGCCCCGTCCTGACTTCGACAAGCTCAGTCCAAATCTAGGACGGCTTTTTTGTATAATGTTATTGGCGAATACATAAACCCCCTCTAGGCTCAAGACACGTTGAAACAGCTACGGTGAGAGCAGACGTAGAGAAAGCTGTAAGGGCAATGGTCTAAAGTCCAACCTGGAAGCAAAACAGTCAAGAGCAGAATATTGAATCAGTCGCCGGGGGACACTCGGAGACTTAAAACGTACGTGGAGGATTGCAGAAGCCCAGCCAGCGGCAGCCTGTGAAGCGTAAACCCCATTCAAAGTCGGCTCCTTTTTTGGTGTCGCTTGGCGAGGAATCCCCGTCTCTTTAGAGCGGGGAGGATGTCAAACTTGTAATATTCCTTGGCTTTCCCAGTATTCAACTGGGAGGTATCCCAATGCCAACTCCCCCCAAACCGACCGGAGGTAACGCAACACCATGACCAGTCCAACCGAGCGCATCATTATCTTTGATACAACCCTGCGAGACGGAGAACAATCTCCCGGCGCAACGTTAAATCAAGATGAAAAGCTAACGATCGCCCGTCAGCTTGCTCGACTGGGAGTGGACGTGATTGAAGCGGGGTTTCCGTTCGCCAGCCCCGGTGACTTTGAAGCAGTTCAACGCATCGCCGACCAGGTTGGTACAGAAACCGGGCCGACCATTTGCGGTTTGGCGCGTGCCTCGAAAAAAGATATCGAGGCGGCAGGCAAGGCTCTCGCACCAGCGGCGAAGGGACGCATTCACACGTTTATCGCCACCTCGGATATTCACCTGGAATACAAACTCCGCAAGAGCCGTAAGGATGTCCTGGCGATCGTGCCGGAAATGGTGGCCTACGCCAAAAGTTTTACCGACGATGTGGAATTTTCGCCGGAAGATGCCGGACGATCCGATCCCGAATTTCTCTACGAAGTCCTCGAAGCGGCGATCGCAGCGGGCGCGACCACCGTTAACATCCCCGATACCGTCGGCTATACCACCCCGTCCGAATTTGGCGGCCTGATTCGCGGCATCAAGCAATATGTGCCGAATATTGATCGCGCCGTTATTTCCGTCCACGGCCACAATGATCTCGGGCTAGCCGTCGCCAACTTCCTGTCCGCGATCGAAAATGGAGCGCGTCAGCTCGAATGCACGATTAACGGCATTGGCGAACGGGCAGGCAATGCGGCACTCGAAGAGCTGGTCATGGCGCTACACGTCCGCCGTGCTTTCTACAATCCGGCGCTGGGTCGCCCGGTGGACTCCGAAGAACCGCTCACCAACATTGATACGCGCCAAATTTACAAAACCTCGCGTCTGGTTTCCAGCCTCACGGGGATGTTTGTCCAACCCAACAAGGCGATCGTTGGCGCCAATGCCTTCGCCCACGAGTCGGGCATCCACCAAGACGGCGTGCTCAAAAACAAGCAAACCTACGAGATTATGGACGCCGAGTCGATCGGCCTCCAGGAAAACCAAATCGTCCTTGGGAAGCTCTCCGGTCGCCATGCCTTCCAAAGTCGCTTGAAAGAGCTGGGCTTTGAGCTGTCAGACACCGAGCTAAACAATGCTTTTTTGAACTTCAAGAAGTTTGCCGACCAGAAGAAAGAAATCACTGATTGGGATCTCGAATCGATCGTCAACGATCAAATCCAGCAGCCGCCGGAACTCTACCGCGTGGAGCATGTGCAGGTCTCCTGCGGTAACCATGCCAAATCGACCGCCACCATCACGATTCGGACACCGAATGGTGAGGAGGTTACGGACGCTGCGATCGGTACTGGCCCCGTCGATGCGACCTATCGCGCGATCGATCAGATTGTCGATTTGCCCTACGAACTCATCGAATACACGGTGCAATCCGTGACGGCGGGAATCGATGCTCTGGGCGAAGTGACGGTGCGTTTACGCTATGAAGGGCGGATTTTTTCCGGTCATGCCGCGAATACGGATGTCATTGTGGCCTCGGCTCAAGCCTACGTGAATGCGATCAATCGCCTGTACGGGGCGCTAACTGCGCCCACGGCTGCGACTCAAAAAGAGGTCGCGAAGATTTAACTCTTCAGATCAGTGCTTCGACCCCGGAGACATTAGACCTCTTGCACGAATCACGTCCGAACATTGGCTTCGGAATACAGATCCAAATCCAGATCCAGATCGCAGCCACACCCTAACCACAGCGTATTTACATCGTAGTCACACCGTTACATCACGATCATATTGCGGTCATATTAATGACAAGCCTCTCGATCTTTAAAAGATCGGGGGCTTGTTTATTTGGCACTATTCGCACAGAAAAAGTACGTTAGCTTAGAATTATTGACCACAAAATCAAACACAAGGGCTTTGCCATTATGTTTCAGGCGTCAAGCCGTCTTTGGATTCAGACACAGCGTGCAATCCAGAACCGGCTCGCGATCCAACGGTTCCAGTTTGGGAAACAATGGGGAGGTGAGACCCGATCGCGGTCTCGATCGCTTCTGCTCGGCGTTCTCTCTCTCGTGTTGGTCGGAATCACCGCGCTATGGAGTCCCGCGACCGCCTCGCCCCTGAGTGCATTTGACATTTCGTTTAACTTACAGGTCTTAAAGACTCCGATCGGTTCTCCCGTAAGAGAAAGCGACGACCTCGAATATTTACCGATCGCGATCGATGGTCAATCTACTTCAATCCTCATCACCGCCATTCGCACACCGACCGAAGCGGAATCCCTCGATCTGCGACCCGTTGAACGACGCGCCCGCAGCATCGAAGCGGATATTGAGACCATTTTGGATCTGGGGTTTGATCCCGACAGTTTTACGATCACGATCGACCAGATTGCCAATCAGCCCGTTTTAATCGCCGCCGACGACGTGGAACTCTCGCCTCGCGTGGTGCTAACGGTGACCGATACGGATGCTCGCCTTGCCCGCCAACCCGCCGATCAGCTCGCGCAAGACTGGCAAAAAGATCTCCAAACCTCGTTCACGACCGCCTACGAAGCACGTAAGCCCGAGGCACAGAATCGTCGTCGTTGGATTGCGATCGGGGCGGGTCTGATCACCATTGCGATCGGCATTGGCCTATACAACCTCTCAAAAGTCTTTGATCATTATGAAGACCGCCTGAAAAAAGCCCCGGCCTGTCCGCTACCCGGCCAGATGGAGGAAGCCACATTACACGCTTCGCCCAAGCAGCGACGACAACTGTACCGACTGTTGAGCAATCTTGTGACCATCGCCGAAGCCGTAGTGTGGCTCGGTGGAGCCGTCACGATCTTGTCACAGTTTGCAGCCACCCGCCAAATCGCTGGCTGGTTGCTCGGATTTCCGTTACAGCTTGCGCTGATTATCTTGGGTGTCCGCTTGATGAATCGGATCGCCGATATGTTTATCAGCCGCAGTCTAGAGGTCTGGGCCGATCGGCAGGCATTGACCGACAACGCGTCCAAACGAGCATCACAACGAATTCCGACCCTATCGACGGCACTATCCGGCTTGGTGCGTCTCCTGACGGCGATTATCGGACTGGTCGTCTTTTTGAGCTTGCAGCCGTTTTCCCCAGGGTCAGTTTTGGCTGGAGCAGGGGTGTTTGGGGCTGCCCTTGCCGTGGTCTTTCAAAATTTGATTAAGGATTTCACCACTGGCGTCCTCATTTTATGGGAAGACCAATTTGCGGTTGGCGATGTGATTGATGTGGGAATTACGTTTGGGTTTGTGGAGGAAGTTGGGTTGCGCGTGACGAAAATTCGCGGCGATGGAGGCCGTCTCAGCGTTATTCCCAATAACCAAATCGCTTACGTTCACAACCTGACCAAGGATTGGTCTCGCGTTGATTTTCGGGTGCGGATTGACCGGGAACACGATCCAGCGAAGGCGATGCAGCTCATGCGCGAGGTCAGTGCAGCGATGCAGGCAGACCCGGATTGGCGCGATCGAGTCCTTGATCCCGTCGTACTCATTGGTGTCGAGAAGCTCGACGATCGCGGCGTTGAAATCTTGCAGTGGATTCAAACCATACCGCTATCCCAGTGGGATGTAGAACGAGAATATCGCCGTCGCCTCAAATTTGCGTTTGAGCGCGTGGGCATCACGATCGCTCTCCCCCAAACCCAAATTAATCTGCGATCGAACGAGATTAACACATCGCCGGTCACCAATCCCGAGTGGCTCAAATCCCAATAATCGGAAAGATTTATGATCCCCGAAAATACGTAAAACCCTAGTGAAAATTTAATATTTCCACAAATTAGTGTTACTTTAGGTCTGAATTTTGTTGAGTTCGCGTCATACAGAAGACTCGCGTCATGCATTGTCGCCTGTTGTCGCTTATTTCTCGCCAGGGCATCCTATCCATGAAGCGCCGCATCCCCGAATACTACACGCTATGGCTAGGCCGTACAGGTCAAGATCCTTGGGTTCTCCAGTTCAAACCGATCTGGCTAACCCGAGCGGCGATCTCGATCGCCTCGATCGGGGCAACTATGATCGGCGTCTTGGCCTACCAGCGAGCCAACCTCCAAGCGCGTCAGGCCGAACTCAATCGTCAAGCCGAAAATGTCATCGAGCAAATCGAAGCGCTCGAACGCGATCTTGAGGATCTGCGCCGTCGATCGGGAACAACCGAGGATGAAACGATGTCCTCGGAGGATGTCTTGAAGGAGAGCGGTCGTGGCGGCGCGATCGCGACGGATATCCCGGCGCTTGAGGCCGACACGCGCGACAAACTGGGCAATGCTCAACAGCTTGCGCTCTATCTCAAGCGCCAACTGTCCACAGATGTCCGCCCTGCGCTCGAAGCGACCCTCGCCTACGAAGCCGCGATCCCGAGCCGTAAACCGATCGGTGATTCGAGTGAGATGACCTCAACCTTTGGTAAACGATCGAATCCTTTCGGGTTTGGCAGTCGCGAATTTCATAACGGTCTCGACTTTGTCGATGAATACGGCGCTCCGGTGATCGCGACGGCTCCCGGAAAAGTCGTCGAAGCGGGTTATAACGGCGGCTATGGCAACCAGATCGCTATCCAGCATGAATACGGCTATCAGACGCTCTACGCTCATCTGTCTGAGATCCGAGTTGAGTTGGGTGATCCGATCGGACGGGGTGACATCATTGGCGCCTTGGGCAATACCGGACGATCGACAGGGCCACACCTCCATTACGAAGTGCGCCTTAACGGCAAACCCATCAACCCTCAGAACTTTCTCGAACCGGGAACGACTCCGATCGCAGACACTCGCAACACGTCAGATTAAGGACGCGATCGCGATCGCCGGATCGCTTACGGCCATATACTAGTCAGCCAGAAGTCAGCCCATCGTCAGCCAACCATTCGTCAACGCTCGACATCCGCTATACTCCGTCTCTCACGTCATCCTGGCGTTTTTCGACTATGTTTTTTAACCGTAAATCGTCCGCACCTAAATCGACCATGACCTATCTCGGTTCGGGTAGTGAATTTGATGGGAACCTGAAAACGGCGGGTGATCTTCGGGTTGATGGCACGGTGCGGGGCAATGTTGAAGCCAATGGCGATATTGAGATTTCGGTAGAAGGATCAATCGAAGGATCTGAGCTACGCGGCCATAATATTTTGGTTTACGGTCGGGTGAAAGCTCGGGTGATTGCCAGCGGCAAGTTAACCCTGAGCCATACGGCGCGTCTAGAAGGCGATGTGATAGCGCATTCGCTTCAGATCGATGAGGGTGCGTACTATTTGGGCTATATCTCAACGCAGGACGAGGAAAGCCCGACGCTGTTGCCGAGCGATCGCAACTTGCAGCTACCGGAGTCGGTGTCGATGCAGTCGGGCGATCGTCCATCGCTGTAAGCTAAAACCCCTACCGTGACGAACCGGTGGGGTCTGCGGCTTCGTTCCCCGACACCGATCGCGCCGCACAAACCAAACGAATTTCGCCATAGCTGACCGTACCGCTCAAGGTTTCAAAAATGGGCGTTAGGCGATCCATCCCCACCTGATCGATCGCCGCTTCAATTCGCGATCGCGTCTCTGCATCAATGTACGGATCAATCTCCACAATTTGACCCGCTTCAACTAATTTCGCTAAATGGCCGTGGATTGTCGTCACCTGAAGGCCGCGATCGCGAGCAATCTGATCGAGATCCAACCCCTGTTTTAATAGCTCTAATGTGGTCAGATGCGTACCGCTCAAATCCGCCGCATTGTCCTCGCTGTGGGCGCGAATTGCGGCTACAAACGTTTCGCCATATTCATCCAATTTAAACGCGCCCACCCCAGCGATCCGACCCAAATCATCCAGAGTTGTGGGCTTTTTCTGTGCCATTAAGCGTAGGGTCGAATCGGCAAAAATAACGTAGGGCGGCACCGATCGCGCCGTCGCCAGTTTTTTTCGCAGCGTCCGCAGCTCCTGAAACAGGGCTTGACCGGCCATTGTGGAACCGGTTCGATCGTCGATCTCGTCGAGCTTGGGCTTCGGCGCGATCGCAATTTCCACCGATCGCTGTTTTTTCATCACTTCCCAACTCAGCGCATTGAGCTTCAGGATGGGGAAACCGTCGGTGGTTTCCGAGACCAAGCCCTGATGCAGCAGCGATCGCACCAACATTTTCCAGTCGTCTGCCGTGTGATCTTTTCCAATGCCATAGGTCGAAAGTTTATCGTGACCCCATTTCAAAATGTTTTGCGACTTTGACCCACGCAGCACGCTGATTAAATGATTCGTCCCAAACCGTTCCTTCGTTCGAGCAACGCAGGATAAAAACTTCATCGCCTCGATCGTCCAATCCTCGATCGGTTTCGGATCGCAACAGTTATCACACTTGCCGCAGTTGCCGTCGAAATGCTCGCCAAAATAGCGCAACTGGATCGTATTGCGACATTCGGTACTCTCGGCATAGTCGCTAATTTGCCGCAACTGCTGCCGCGCGACCCGCTGCTCGTCTTCGCTCGATTTTTGCTGAATTAACCATTCAACCTTGCCCACATCTCCGGCACTGTAGTACAGCACGCAGTCAGAGTCTTCGCCATCGCGACCGGCACGCCCTGATTCCTGGTAGTAGCTCTCGATGTTTCTTGGCAAATCGTAGTGGATTACGAACCGCACATCGGGCTTATCGATGCCCATACCAAAGGCGACGGTGGCGACCATGATTTGCACGTCATCGCGAATGAAGCGGGTTTGATTTTCCGTCCGTACATCTCCCGCAAGACCCGCATGGTAAGGCAATGCGGCGACGTTATCAGCGGTCAGTTTTGCGGCCAGTTCTTCCACCTGACGACGGCTCATGCAGTAGATGATGCCTGAGCCACCTTGACGAATTCGGGTCAAAATTTCGCGGTAGGTGGCGCGTTTTTCTTTCGGGCGGACTTCGTAGAACAGGTTATGACGGCGGAAGCTGGCGATATGGACGAAGGGCGATCGCAGGGCGAGCTGATCGACAATATCGAGGCGGACGCGATCGGTAGCGGTGGCGGTCAGCGCGGTGACGGGAACTTGGGGATAGCGTTGGCGAATCAGACGAAGCTGGCGATATTCGGGGCGAAAGTCGTGACCCCAGGCGGAAACGCAGTGGGCTTCATCGATCGCAAAGCCGCCAATCCCGACTTCATCGCGGACGCGATCGAGCAGTTCGAGAAACCCATCGCTGAGCAACCGTTCCGGTGCGACGTAGAGC
>JAABST010000032.1 GCA_011390275.1 Geitlerinema sp. S16 | reverse complement strand
GGGCTTCGCCTACACTTGCTCGCTGGCATCCTCAACTTTGACTTTTCTCTCTCCTTCTGATTCGTGCAAGAGGTCTAATGGTCGCTCTAACACCGACCTGAACTCACGTTAGTTACTCGCTCCAGAAGTCGGACTTTTCCAATCCAAAAAGTCCGACTTCTCACATCTCTTCTCGTGTCTCTTCTCACGTCTCTATCAGCCCTCCAATATTCCTTTTCCCCCTGAAGTCCTCGCGACTCAATCCATCATGGACATTAAAAATATCCGTAAGCTCCACCGCAAAATTGCTCCGTTTATTTTCTTGCCGCTTCTCCTGACCGCGCTCACCGGCGTCAGTTACCGCATTGGCAGATCCTGGTTCGGTCTCAGCGAAGAATTTGGCGACGCGATGATGTTGATCCATCAAGGCACGTGGCTCGGCCCCCAATTGCGACCGTTCTATGTTTTGCTGAATGCCTTGGGCGCGATCGGTATGATTGTTACAGGAGTCATCATGAGTGGCCTATTTTTGAGTCGTTCCAAAGCCTCGTAGGGTGATAGTTGCGATGGCTGCTCCCTAATGCCGACAGGGGGCAGAGTCAAGACTGACGATCGCCAATCAAGCTTGATGGCGGGTGCTTGCCATTTCTTACCCCGTGATTGACATGTACTCATCCCTCAAACAAGACGATTTCAGTCTTACTGATTACCGATGCCGATGTCTGATCCACGCCACGAACTCGATCGCCTACTCAACGATCGCCTCGAAGGTACACGCATCCAGGCTTTTTGGCGTGAGCTTCTGACCCAAAGCGGTCATATTCTCATCCTCAAACTTCTGGCCGACGCCGTCAGCACAGGCTTACTCTCGGTTTTTCTCGACCTGGGAGACTGGATCTTTACGATCGGTATCTGTATTCAGGCGGCGTGTCTATCTCAGCGCAAGGTGAACGCTGTGTGGGGCAATTTCATTGGTGTGGGAATTTATACGCTGATTGATTGGCCGCTAGATGGAGAGGGGTTTTGGGCTGATCCCAATCACCAAGTCTTTTGGCTATTTGCAACCATCGTCGCCTGTCTGCACTGGTTGCAGCGGCATGGCAGTGTCACCGTCGCACGGCTTGGACTGGTGGCTGAAAATATGACGCGATCGATGCTGGTGCTTGCGTTTTATGTCGTGGTCAGTCGCGCGGATGGAGAATTGGAAATCACATCCGGGGGTCTGTGGCGCTTTTTTTGGGAAAACCGCCACGAATTTCTCGTTTGGAGCAGCATCACCATCGGCCTGCTGCTCGGTATGCAAGCAGTACAAATCCAAACCCAGCGCCAGCAAATTCGCCAAACCACGAATATTTTGCGTGATCTGGCCGCTTGGGGCATGGGGGACTATGCCGTCACAACAGCGATGCGCGATCCCCGTGCGCTCGATTTGCAGCGCCGCGATCGCGCCATTATCTTCATGGATGTGCGTAGTTTTACCCGGTGGTGTGAAGTCACATCTCCCGATCGTATTGCGACGCTTCTCGATCGCTACTATCAAAACGTTGAGGCAGCGGCTAGCACCATGCGCCCGCTCAAAGTTTCATTTACCGGCGATGAAGTGATGGCGATCTACGCTTCACCGCAGCAAGCCATCGAAGCCGCCTGCGCGATGCAGATCGCAGCACAATCCGTCCTAGCCAATCACGATCTAGGGGCGGGCTGCGGCATTCATTGGGGAAAAACGATCGAAGGCTTATTCGGTGGTGATCGAACCCGAACCTATACCACGATCGGCGATACCGTTAATACCGCCAAACGGATTGAGGGCAAGGCCGCAGCAAATATGATTGTGGTGTCGGATGCCGTCTATCAAGCGATTAACGGCGAGGCTCCGAAGGGTTATCAATTTGTAGAGCGATCGCCGGAAGTGGTGAAGGGAAAAGCAGAGCCGTTAGTCCTGTGGCAGCTTCAACATTGAGCCATATTGAGCCGCATTGCATCGTAATCGAGCCGTCAATCGTTGATGCAGCGCAGTCCGGTCGTCGCGATCGTGTAAGAAACACGACGGAAATTACCGAGAGACAAAAACACGATTGTTATACTTGAAAATAAGGAACATTTTTCGATATTGAAGAGATAAAACGTATGAAACTGAATCAATTTGGACTACCGGCGACTCTCTTAACGATCGCCTCGCTGATCTCGATCGCCGCTCCTGTCAAAGCTGCCGAGATCGAAACCCGCGATCGTGGCACAGTCGAAATTGCCCAGCGCGTCGGTGAGCGCCCTGGCGATACCTGCCGTATGGTCGTCGAAAGCAGCACGCTCTACGTTGAATCGGACAGCACTTCAACCCAAATCGCCAACATGCTCGAAGACGAGATGGTCAACCTGATGGAAACCGTCACGGCTGATGATGGTACGGTCTGGTTTTATATCGAAGACTCCGTTGGCAATATGGGCTACATGCCTGCCTACATGAGCGGTACACGCCTCGCCAACCTGAGCTACTGTACGGAAACCCCGACGACGTTCCCCGCCGCTTGGTAAATCGGCTCGCATCGTCCACGATCGTATAAAAAAGGGCGGACAGCATCGGTAATGAAGCTGTCCGCCCTCTTTTTTAACGTTGTTCACTTTTAAGTCGAACAACTATAAACGTGAGTTTGGATGAAGACTCATGCTCAAAACCACAAATGGGAATTGATGAGCGTGTTTTAGCCAATGTCGAAGGAACTACTCAACTCCAAAATCCGTTGAGCCGGTATAACCCGAGAGCTGTGCTAGCTCTTGAAGAGACTGCACGCCAAGATGAAGTTCACCATCAATTTTCCAGGTGGGATAGCTCTCAATTTGCTCGGCTTGGCAGCGATCGGGCTCAGGATTTTCGCCATTTGGATCGCATTCGACATAATCAAGTTTGCTGGATGCCGCCTTACCAAACAACTGTTTTTGGTCGTGGCAATGACCACACCAAAACGCGCCAAACATTTGAATATCCGACGTACTGAGATATTCAGCTAGTTCGATATTGGCGGGTTTAGATGTCGTTGTAATCGCATATCCATTGGTCTGATCATTCGGATCAACGTTGAGCGGCGCATACAAAGCAAACGCGCCAATCAACGTGATCGAAGCGACAATTACGCTCCGAAAACCAACGGCGCCGATATCCTCCCAATCGTGACCCACGATCGCCAAGCCAAATAAACACAGGGCAGAAATCGCGGAGCCAACGCAGTACAGACAAAACGCCTGAATCTCAAAGACCATGATCGACATCAGATAGCCGCTAAAGACCGCCATCGCCGTCCCGCCGATCGACAAACCCAGCCAGGTTTGATCATTGATCAGGCTACGCTGCGTTTTTGGCGCATCTGCCTTTAAAAGCCACGGCGCGATCGCCATCGCCAACATCGCCAAATAGGCCAACAGACCCAAAGCCGACAAGGGAATCGATCCAAATACCGTTGCGTAGGGACTTTCGAGCACCTTGTCGCAGCCTTCGACCGGACAGACAACGCTTCCTTTGAGTAAACGGGCTGCCGTTAGATAACTCGTATTGACAATGCCAAGCGTCGCGATCGCGGCGATCGCAAAGCGAGAATTGCGCTGAATCCAGGTCGGTTGACGTTTGCGGAGCATAGTTAATGAATAGGGAACACGTATCAAGTTGCAGCGTGTCGTAAGCGAGTCATCGTCTCAATTACAAAACGGTTGCGTTGGTCTTACCATTTTATCTAGATGACAAGACCAAACATGTAATGACAGTCCCTAGCGCAACACAATCCAGCCGCGACGCACCGCGTGCAGCAAACGATCGACAACCTGCCGATCGCGCGAAGGGACGACCTCCACATCCGTCTGAAGTAACCAAGATCTAAGCAAAGAGCATTGCTCCGGCGTGATTTGCTTTGACTGCCAAATCTGAGCAATACATTCATCGAGAGTTAAGCAATTAAGATGTGACGGTAAAACTGAAGCTCGAATCATAGTACGTGCCTGAGAAACCACTCGGGTTATGAGAAGCAGCCAGGAACCAGAATCAGTAACAAAATGGCGTGCGATAAAGCAACCGCAACAGACCCGCGAACCCCCTGAATGACATGGATTTGGCAGTGATACAGGATGCATTCAGGCTCAAGCATCGTCAAGCATCGTCAAGCTTTTTCGATTTTCCCTACGGCAACACTGAGGCCATGCTCGTGTTTTCAACTAGATTGTTCACCGTGATACTACTGATTTTAGTGCAAACTTTTTGCAAAGTCATCCGTATCGTTGGCATCGATCGAAAGAAATAAAAAAGCGGCATGAAATTCGTGGAGTGAATCTCATGCCGCTTGGGTTGCTTTAGTCTGATGTTTTTGAGCCAACGAAATAGACCCGTCGGAAACTGCGTGTTAAGGCATGTAGGCGTTAGGCTGCGCGTTGCTGCCGAAGCTGTTTGCTTTTCAACTCAGACACGACGCGCGTAATGTCGAGGAATTCAGAGGGCTGCCATTTTTTGGTCAGCATCCAATCGGAGCCGCTACGAGTCCAGATGTAACCATGAGTTTTCAGAAACTCGTTAACTTCTTTTCGCTGAGTGGCACTTTGAGGATTGATGCATTGTTGCCAAAAGTCGGCGGAGACGGAACCGACCGGAATGGATTCATACTCAGACATAGATCTAAATGCGCTCATAATTGTAGTAGTGAAAGATTGGTGAAGGGTTGGCTTGCTGGCGATGATTGAATCTGTGCCATTATCCAAGCGAGGTGGAGGCAATTGCAATTAACGGGCTTGTCGGACAAGATCTCATGTCCTACGAACTTCAACTAGGTGGCTTTAGCTGATGCTTGAGTTCAAGCTACGACTTACAATGTTGAACTTTAATTGCAACTAGCTTTACGTTTTTTAACTATTCGCATCGTAACGTATTACAAGGGTCGCGTCACTCATTCGCGTCACGAATGGATTCCAGAGAGGAGTTTCTATCAGGAAAAGCCCATAACGTATGGTGGAAGCAGATTGTTTTTATCTACGAGGATTTGCGGACAGTGACACAACAACGGGTGCAAAAACAAGGGTTTGACCGATCGAATTTGACCTTAGCGATCGCATTTGGATTTAATCTCGTCTTGCTGGCGGGGTGTGGGCGCGGTGAGTTGGAGGCGTGTAAGTTTGTGGAGATCGAGGAAGCGGAGGTGGAAGTTGATGTGGGAGATGTCGATATTGAACGGGCGGAGGTGGAGATGGTTTGTGATAATGCGATCGTTGATGTGACCTGGCCTGAATTTCGTCGCAAGGTCAATGTTGATCCGGGTCAGTTTCGGGGCAATGTGAATGCTCTGGCGCAGGCGGTTTCCTGTGGCCGGTATGAGCGCGAAAAAAAGGATCAAGTTTGGTGTCAAACATCGACCATGCGTGAGCCGGTTGCGCTGAGTTACTCGCTAGACGACTAGGCGAAAACGTTGAGCGTCTTCTAAGCTCATGCGATGCTCGCATTTGCGTTGTTAATGCTTGTTAGAACGGGACTGACGGGGCTCGAACCCGCAACTTCCGCCGTGACAGGGCGGTGCTCTAACCAATTGAACTACAGTCCCTTGGTTGCGTTTGGTGGGGTGCAATTGCGCCCTTTCCGAATGCAGGATCTAATATGCCTTAGTTTCTGGGTAATGTCAAATATTTTGTCGATCTTTGTTCTAGAGTGCGGTTCGAGATTCGTGATAGCGTGAGTCAAAGGCTTTGTAAGTTAATGAGGAAGGTATGCTGAGACGGCTGTTGGCCGGTTGTCTGACGGTGTTGCTGATGATCGCGGTGGTGTCGTGCGATCGGCTTAATCCGAATGCTGATCTTCCGCTGGAAATGGCGCTCCTGCGTCAGGCTCAATTTGGGCAAGAGCAGCTCATCGGTCAATTGCGCTTTAATCAAGCGCCGATTTTGCATGTTCGTCACATTCGCGTCCAATCTCGGCGCGATCTCCTGATCCAAGATTTTCCAAGTTACGCCGTTTGTGGGGTCTACGATCTCGAAATCGAATTTCCTCGGCGTACGCTGACCCGACAGCGCCAACCCTTTGAGATTTTCCTTCAGCCCCAGAGCGAGGGAACAACGTGGCGCTTGGCCAGGTTTGATGACACGGTGAATCCGCCGCAGTGGAAAACGTATTTGTTGTCGGGCGGCGATTATGACGCTACGGATTTTGCGGGTATTTGAAGCGCGATCGTGCGATTTATTTAGATCTGTTTGAGAGATCTGTTTGAGATGTTGCATGGCTGACTCCGGGGGTCAGACGGCTCGTAGCGGCGGCGTATGCATTGAACATGCTTGATCGTGCATAAGATTGCTCGTCAGAAAATCTGTGAAGATTTGGTAGAGGATGACGGCGATCGAACTGAGTCGGCTTGAGAAGGGACGTAGAATAAACAGCCAAACCCTTTGTATAAATACGGATACTGAGACGTGAGCGATACACCCACTTGGACACCGGAAGCGGAAGCACTCCTCAAAGAGATCCCGTTCTTTGTTCGCCCTGCTGCACGCAAGAAAATCGAAAAGTTTGCGCGTGAGCATAACGAATCAGAGATCACTCCTGATGTTTATGCCCGAGCTAAAGCAAAGTTCAACTGATGTCAACCGATGGCAGCGGGTTCTAAATTCCAAATTTAGTCAATCCCCACCCATTCCCGTTTGTTTCACGTGTGCGGCGATCGCACTCCTCCACTGACTATGAGTTCTGATGCTCTGTTGACCTTGGGCATTATTGCCGTCGTGCTAGTTGCCCTTGTCCGCAATATTGCACCGCCTGACCTGGTGTTTCTGGGGGCGACATCTGTGCTCGCCGCTTTTGGCGTGATTTCCCCGAAAGAAGCGTTTGCCGGATTTGCCAATGAAGGGGTTCTGACGGTTGCGGTGTTGTTTGTTGTGGCCGCGAGTTTGCGCGACACGGGTGTCCTGGACACGGTGGGGTATTACCTGCTGCGCAAAACCAGTACCAAGACCGGTGTGCTGGGTCGGTTATCGATCATTGTGGTGTCCTCGTCGGCTTTTTTGAATAACACGCCGATCGTGGCGATGTTCATGCCGATCGTGCTTGATTGGTGTCGTCGTCACCGGATTTCGCCGTCACAACTGTTGATTCCACTGTCGTATTTGGCCATTTTGGGCGGAACTTGTACGCTCATCGGCACATCCACGAACCTGGTGGTGAATGGATTGATGATCGAAAATGGCTTGCCGGGGATGTCACTGTTTGAGCTGGGACGAGTGGGGATACCCTGTGCAATAGTCGGAGCGCTGTATTTAATCTTTTTTAGCGATCGACTGCTGCCAGAACGTAAGGATTTGATCTCGCAATTGAGCGATTCTCGTCGGGAATATCTGCTCGAAATGCAGGTGCTCAATGATTGTCGTCTGGTGGGTCAAACCGTTGAAGCGGGAGGGCTGCGCCATCTGCCCGGTTTGTTTTTGATCGAAATCGATCGCGGCGATCAAATTGTTGCTCCGGTGGGACCAAATGATGTGATTCGCGCCAACGATCGGCTTGTGTTTACTGGTATTGTCAGCAGCATTATCGAGCTAGAGCAAATCCCTGGCCTGATTCCCCTCGCCGATCCGTCCTACGAGGTTTCACCCAAACAAAAACGGAACCGCAGCCTATACGAAGCCGTCATTTCGGGCATATCGCCCCTCAATGGCAAAACCATTCGATCGGCGAATTTTCGCAGTACCTACGGCGCGGCAGTTGTAGCGGTGCATCGGAGCGGTAGCCGCATCAAGAAAAAAATTGGTGATATTGCGCTACAACCGGGCGATACGCTGCTGCTTCAGACAAATCCGAGTTTTTTGAAAAAACATCGCGACGATCCGGCCTTTTTCTTGATTAGCCGCGTGGATGAATGGCGTCCGTTACGTCGCGATCGGGCTTGGGTGTCGATCGCGTTATTTACGATTTTGCTTGTGCTGATGACGACGGGCGCGATGTCTACGGCGGTGGCGGGCTTATTGATCGCAGTGGCGAGCGTCGGATTTGGCTGTATTTCGGTGTCTGAGGCGCGTCGTAGCGTCGAATGGGAAGTGCTGGTGACGATCGCGGCGGCCTTTGGGGTCGGAACTGCGATGCAAAACTCGGGCGCGGCGACGTCGCTATCGGAGCTGGTAGTCAGTGCAACGGCTCCCTTGGGGCTGATGGCGGCCTTGACATCGATCTATATCATTGGGTCGCTGTTAACGTCGTTGATTACCAATAATGCGGCGGCGATTTTGATGTTTCCGATTTGCCTAGAAACCGCGCAGCTCTTCCAGGTGGATTCGCGCCCATTTTTAATGGTGTCGATCATGTCAGCGTCGGCCTGCTTTATGACCCCGATCGGCTATCAAACCAACATGATGGTCTATGGCCCGGGTGGTTATAAATTTGCCGATTTTCTGCGCATTGGTGTACCGATGAATATTGTGCTGGGTGCGATGGTGGTTGTTCTTGTGCCGTTGTTCTGGCCGTTTTAGATCGTTATCGGAGATATAGCAAAAACCGAGTAAATTATACGAAATCCGTTTGTGCATAATCTTAGATTGTCGCTCTAGGTGGACACCGCACTTCGACTCCGCTCAGTGCTCTTCAGCTTTTTTTGATACGTCCTAAGCAAATCGTTTTTTGCTATACCAGACAAATCCGATACACCCGACAACAGTGATGCCTGGTGAGTGTTAAGGGTTACGCCTGAAAGCGTCCGAGTTGTTGGTAGGCCGCGATCGTCCGTTCGGCGATCGCGTCCCAACTGTAGCGATCGAGGGCGCAGGCACGGGCATTTTTGCCGCGCTGTTGCCGGATTTCGGGATGTTCGATCGCTTCGCCGAGGGCGGTCGCGATCGCCGCGATCTCGCAGGGGACAACCCAGCCCGATTCGGTGTCGCGGATCGCATCCCAGATTTGGACGCGATCGGAAATCATTACCGGCACGCCCGCCACCATCGCCTCTGCAACCGCGATGCCGAAGTTTTCGTAGTAGGACGGTAAAACAAACACGTCGGCGCGATCGAGCAGTGCGGCTTTGACATCGCCGGTAATAAATCCGGTGGCGATCGTGCGGCTGGCGATCGTCGAGTTTTGGATTTGCTGGAAGATGCGGCGCTCGTAGTCTGGATCTTGGGGATTCGCGCCCGCGAGGACAAATTGAAAATCGAGGCCACGTGCAGCGACCTGCTCCAAGGCCGGAATCAGCAGATCAAGCCCTTTTTTGGGTTCGATGCGCGACATGTAGAGCAGCAGCGGGCGATCGGGATGAATGGCGAAATCGTCGAGGCAACTGCGATCGGCGATCGGCGGCGGTGGATCGACCCCAAGGGGCAAGACTAAATCGGGAGTTGTGGCTCCAAAACGATTGGAGATTTTCGCTTCGTCAGCGGCGGTAAAGTGAATCGCGGCGGCGTGTTTTAGATTGGGGCCTTCGAGGGCTGCGACGTAGAGCTGTTTGAGCCAGCGTTTTTTACGCAGATCCGCAGGATCAAGGGTTCCGAGGGGACGCAGGATGTAGGGCAAATTTCGGGTGCGGCAGACCCACGCCGACAGCGAGCTAACCGGAGAAAACAGAGCGTGAATGTGGGCGATCTCGAAGCGGTAGGCGTTTTGCCAAAGCCACGACAGCAGCGCAGGAGAAAATTTGTAGCGACGAAAGAGGCTACAGGGAAAGTAGCGCACGTGGTAGCCGTCTTGTGCGACGGGGCGATCGAGCGGTACATCGAGTGGCGGTTGGCCGTTATCGCCGTTGGAGTTGGTCGTCAGGACGGTGACTTCGGCTCCAGTGCGAGCTAGGGCAGCGGAAAAGCCGCGTATCATCTGGCTCGGGCCACCGTAGACACGGGCGATCGATGGCACAACTTGCAGAATTTTTAGGGGAACGGGCATGGATGGCCTCAAGCCTCCGGCGATAGCGTCAGACAAAAAGAGCAGAACGAGCTGAAAATACGGATTGGGGATGACACCCGTCTGATGGTACGTAATGACAGCACAGCTTGATTCTAAGGTCTGGCTCGATCGTCCAGCGAGAATTGAACAATCACTCTGCGCTGATGGGTGGATATTGCCGCAACACCTCCCGTAAATAGCGCCCCGTATGCGACCCCTCGCACATGGCCACCATTTCCGGTGTCCCCGCGACCACCACCGTACCGCCCCGATCGCCCCCCTCAGGTCCCATATCAATGAGCCAATCGGCACAGCGAATCACATCCAAATTATGCTCGATCACCAGAATGGAATTGCCCTTATCCACCAACCGTTGAATCACATCGAGCAAGCGATGCACATCGTAAAACGAGAGGCCGGTGGTGGGTTCATCGATCAGGTACAGGGTTTTGCCCGTGGCGCGACGCGATAACTCCGTGGCGAGTTTTACGCGCTGGGCTTCACCGCCGGACAGGGTCGGCGCGGGCTGCCCCAGGGTGATGTAACCCAACCCCACATCGAGCAAGGTTTGCAGACGGCTGGCGGCACGGGGAATATTTTCAAACACCGTGAGCGCATCTTCGATATTCATCGCCAGCACATCGGCGATCGAGTGACCCTTATACTTCACCTGCAACGTTTCGCGGTTATATCGCGCCCCTTTGCAAACGTCGCACTGCACATAGACATCCGGCAGGAAATTCATCGAAATCACGTTCACACCCTGACCGCTACAGGCTTCGCAGCGTCCGCCCTTGACGTTGAACGAAAAACGACCGGGTTTGTAGCCGCGTGTTTTCGCCTCCACCGCTTCAGCGAATACCTGACGAATGCTGTCAAAAATGCCGGTGTAGGTGGCGGGGTTTGATCGTGGGGTTCGACCGATCGGCGACTGGTCAATCACAATCACCTTATCGATCGTCTCCTTCAACTCCTTCTCTCGCTGCCCCGACTTCACCCGTAATGCGCCGAGCTGTTTCGGCATCGGGACACGCTTCGTGAGGTGGTGTTGCAGCGCGGGATGAAGCAGCTCGTTAACGAGGGTGGATTTGCCGGAGCCGGAGACGCCGGTGACGCTAACCAAACAGCCGAGGGGAATCTCGACCGTAATATTTTGTAGGTTATTTGCGTGAGCCTGTTTGAGGATGAGCGATCGGCCATTGCCGGGGCGACGCTCGGCGGGCGTAGTGATGCCTTGGCGTCCCGATAGATACGCGCCGATGATCGATCGTTCCGCCTGTTCAATCTCGGCCACACTCCCCTGGGCGACAATCTCGCCGCCGTGGATGCCCGCACCGGGGCCGATGTCCACCACGTGATCCGCCGCGCGAATGGTTTCCTCGTCATGCTCCACCACAATTAGCGTATTGCCGAGATTGCGTAGCTTCATCAGGGTTTCGATCAGTCGCCCGTTGTCGCGCTGGTGCAGGCCGATGCTCGGTTCATCGAGGACGTAGAGGACACCGGTTAAGCCCGCGCCGATTTGGGTGGCGAGGCGGATGCGCTGGGCTTCACCGCCGGAGAGGGTCATCGCCGGACGTTCGAGGGTGAGATAGTCGAGACCGACATCGAGCAAAAATTGCAGACGGGCGCGAATTTCCTTTAACACCAGTGCGCCGATTTGAGCTTGCCGATCAGTCAGTTCCAGCGTGTTGAGCCGCGTCAGGCAAGCCTCGATCGACACCGCCGTCAAGTCAGCAATATTAAATTGTCCAATTTTGACCGCCAGCACCTCGGGTTTGAGCCGCTGCCCCTGGCAGGTGTCGCACTGTTTATCGACTAAATAGGGTTCGAGCTTTTCCTTTTGCTGCTCGGAACTGCTTTCCTCGTACTGGCGCTGCAATAGGTTCAGCGCTCCGGCGTAGTGGCGATAGTAGCCCTTGGTTTCGCGATAGCGCGAGTCGGTTTCGATCCAGATCGGTTCTTCGCTGCCGTAGAGGATGGCGTGCTGCTGCTCGGGCTGGAGTTTGTGCCACGGTGTGCTGAGTTCAAATCCGTAGGCTTCACCGACGCTGAATAGTAGTGATAAATAGTAGCTATTATCTTTGTCCGACCAGGGGGCGATCGCGCTGTAAACCGGGGCGTCGAGGTCGGGGACGGTGAGTTCTTCGGAAAACGTGCGCGAACTGCCGAGGCCGTGGCAGGTGGGACATGCGCCGTAGGGTGAGTTAAAGGAAAACAGGCGCGGTGACAGTTCGTCCATTACCGCGCCGTGTTCGGGACAGGCGAAATTTTCGGAAAAGACGATTTCTTCGGGGCGATCGCGATCGGGTCGATCGGCAAAAATCACGGCGATGCCGTCGGCCTGTTTCAGTGCCGTGGCAAGAGAATCCACCAGACGTTCTTCGATTCCTGGTTTGGCGATCAGTCGATCGACCACAATTTCGATCGTGTGACGTTTGGCTTTATTCAGGTCGATATTGTCCGACAGCTCGCGGATTTCACCATTCACCCGCACACGGACAAACCCTTGGGCGCTCAGGCTCGACAATACTTTTTGATGGGTTCCTTTTTTGTCACGCACCACTGGCGCGAGAATCTGAAATTTCGTGCGTTCCGGTAGATCCATCACCCGATCGCACATCTGATCGATCGTCTGCGGGCGAATCGGACGATCGCATTTCGGACAGTGCGGCTCCCCAGCGCGACCAAACAGCAAGCGCAAATAGTCGTAAATCTCCGTCACCGTACCGACGGTCGATCGTGGGTTGTGCGACGTGGATTTTTGATCGATCGAGATCGCCGGACTCAGCCCCTCGATCGACTCCACATCCGGTTTATCGAGCTGGCCGAGAAACTGACGGGCGTAGGCGCTGAGGGATTCGATGTAGCGGCGTTGTCCCTCGGCGAAAATCGTATCGAAGGCCAGAGACGATTTACCGGAGCCAGACACGCCGGTAAACACGATCAGCCGATCGCGCGGCAAATCCAAATCCACGTTGCGTAAATTGTGCTGACGTGCGCCGCGTATGCGGATCGTGTCGCGACCGAGACCGGTGCTGAGATTGGTCGGAGTTTCCGCAGGGGGCGAGGACAGCGGAAGATAGTCGGTTTGACGGGCGGGGGAAGCTGCGCGGGGGGGCATTGGCGGCGGGGGCGGCTGGAATCGGCGGAGAACGCATCGTTACGCAATCCGGCGTAAGAGCGCATCAGGCATAACAAAGCGTTACGATTTTAGCCTCTGCGATCGCGGTCTGGGGGTGAGGCATGGCAAAACGGGCGGAATTGGTCTGATCGAATGAATCACATCCCCCCAACAAGTCCCCAAAAAAAGCCCCCAAAACACAGGTTTCGGGGGCTTTGCCAGTTCCAAGATTGTCTGCACTTTTAGAGGTCAGCGCGGTGCGATCGTCCTCTCTTCAGGACGATTACGCCGAACGACGACGCAGTTTTTTCAGCGATAGACCGATCGCGCCCAAGGACAACAGGGACAGCGCCGGTTCAGGAACGCTCTCAGACTCTTCGGGGCCATCACCAAACTTCACCTGGAACGCCAGTTTCGATCGTAAGGTCGAGGTTGTAGCCCAGCTCATCGTCGTTGTACCCGAGAGGGTGAACTCATCGCCGAGATCCGCTAACCAAAGATATTGCGAGCTGTTCCAATAATCACAGCCGCCGCTGGTGGTGCAAGCAAAGCTAGAGGTGTCGCCGATCGCCGTGCCGTTATACATTAGATTATCAACCACGATCGAGTTTCCTGCATCCCGCGCTGTTGTGCGAATAAAGGCATCGTTAAAGTCGTAGCTAGACGCATCGTAGGTTAGAGTTTGGCCGCCAATGAGGTAGGTCATGATGCCGTTGGCCAGCGAAATCGTCCAGTCCGTGCCCTGGCCGTTGCCCCAGTTGTAGGCTCGATATTCCACCGGGACAGCTTGACCGCCACCAACCTTGTCGTAGTGAAAATTGAATTCATGTTCGGCGGCTCCGCCTCGATCGCCCCAGCGACCTTCCGCTGCGAAGTCAATCGACGCGCCGAGATCGATAAACGCTTGCTCACCGTTGATCGCGCCTTTCACTTCAAAAGCGTTTGCAGTTCCCGCCGTCGCGGCAAGTCCTAGGACGATGAGGGTTGCGGGGAGCAAAGTCGTAAAACGTTTCATGGCAGAACTCAAAAAGATGGACAGGACAATCGAGGGAAATGGTTACCTTCAATCTATGCTTTCCTATCTGCTCCGGTCTCCTATTTTTTCGCGACTTTACACAGTCTTTAATTTGTAAGCTTCTTGTATGAAGAATACGTGAAGCGCTTGTCTGACAAAGGCTTCTCTCCTAATCAAGCAGTATTAACACTCAAATTAATACGGCATTAATACTAAACATAAGATCACGCTATTTTTTGGGGATCGCACGACCGAAATAGACCTGTAGTCAGTCCGGATTTAGGAGTAGGAAACCTGACGCGGATCACGATGCCGATCGCCGGTTTGGACGCGCCAGAGATCGGCGTAAATGCTCGAATTTATGACCAATTCATCATGGGTTCCGCGCTCGACGATCGCGCCGTTTTGCATGACGTAAATGCAGTCGGCATTGCGTACGGTGGACAGGCGGTGGGCGATGACGATCGTCGTGCGGTGTGCGGTGATCACGTCGAGCGATCGCTGAATCGCGGCTTCGGTTTCGTTATCCACGGCGCTCGTGGCTTCATCGAGGATCAAGATCGGCGGATCTTTAAGGATGGCGCGGGCGATCGCGAGGCGCTGACGTTGGCCGCCAGACAGTTTCTGGCCGCGTTCACCGATAACGGTGTCGTAGCCCTGGGGAAGTTCACGGATAAAGTCGTCGGCCTCGGCAAGGACTGCCGCCTCCTGAATTCGCGCCTCGCTGGCGTCAAAACTGCCGTAGCAAATATTGTCGGCCACGGTTCCGTGAAAGAGGAACACATCTTGACTAACCCAGCCGATCGCCTGACGCAGATGTTGCAAATCGAGATCGCGAATATCAACGCCGTCGATCGTGATTTGGCCGGAATTGGTGTCGTAGAGCCGCAAGAGCAGTTTAACCAGGGTGCTTTTGCCCGATCCGGTGGGGCCGACGACGGCGATCGTCTGACCTGCGGGGACTTGGAGCGAAAAGTTGGTTAACAGGGGCGTGCGATCACGGTAGGCAAAATCGATCTGATTGAAGGCGATCGATCCGGCTAGGGGATCGAGAATGCGATCGCCCGTGGGGGTGATTTCGGGGGTGTCGAGTAGGCGGAAAATCCGTCGGGTAGACGACGCCGATCGTTGGTACAAATCCAAGGTTTCACCCAGGCGGGTTAACGGCCAGAGCAAGCGCTGGGTTAGAAACACCATCGTGCTGTACGACCCCACCGCCAGCGTACCGGCTCCCACTTCCAGACCGCCGACGATTAGCGTCGTCGTAAACCCGGCAAAAATCGCAATCCGAATCAGCGGCACAAACGCGGCACTGAGGGCGATCGCGCGGCGATTACTGGTGCGGTAGCCGTCGCTGAGGCGGGCGATGCGATCGAGTTCAAATTTTTCGGCGACGAAACTTTTAATCGTCGCGATCCCGCCCAGGTTGTTCGAGAGCTGAGAGTTGAGCCAACCGACGCGATCGCGCACATCGGAGTAGAGCGGCGCGAGACGCTGTTGAAAGGTGATTGAGCCAAACAAAATCACCGGTATCGGCAACATCGCCAGCCATGCCACGGAGGGCGACAGCAGGAAAAACGAGGTCGCGACAATCACGACGGTGGTTAAAACCTGCAAAACTTCGTTTGCGCCCCGATCGAGAAACCGCTCAAGCTGGTTAATATCGTCGTTCAAAATCGACATCAATTCCCCAGCACTGCGCTCCTCGAAATAGCCCATTTCGAGCGACTGCACGTGGTGATAGGTATCGAGCCGTAGATCATGCTGGATCGACTGTGCCAGATTGCGCCACACCCACTGATAGGCATACTCGAAGATCGATTCGAGTCCCCAAATGATGCCGCTAACGATCGCGATCGCGATTAGCTGCGATCGCACCGATACCAAACCCCAATCCGCCAAAAACGACTGATCCTGCTTGACGACCACTTCCACCGCGATCCCGATCAAGGCCGGAGGAGCCAGATCAAAGAGTTTATTCAGCACAGAATAGGCCGACGCTTGCAGCGCCAAACCTCGGTAGGGGCGACCGTAGCGGAGTAAACGAACAAAGGGCGATCGGGAGGATTGGGAGGATTGGGACATAAAACGAAGCGAGGATAATAGCGATGCAAGCCGCGATCGCAGCAATCACAACGGGTCGAGATCGCGGGATCGCGCGGCGGTTTGCTGATGGCCAATCTAACAGCTAACTGCCATCACAAAAGTTAATAGACCGATCAAACCGTGATTCTATGGGATCGTAGATCTGATCTTTCCCTGTTCAAAACACCCAGGAGATTTGCGTGCGAGCCGTTTTGTGTGGCTATTATGGCATGGGCAATGCAGGCGACGAGGCACTCCTCGCGTCGCTGCTGCAAATGTTGCCCCAGGCAGTGAAGCCGATCGTTCTCAGTGGCGATCCGGATCGTACCCATGAGCGCTACGGCGTCGAGGCCGTCGCGCGAAAATCGGTGCGTGTGCTGAAGACGATCCGCTCTGCCGATGCGTTTATTTGGGGGGGCGGTAGCCTGATGCAGGATGCGACCAGTGCGCTTAATCCGCTGTATTACGGTGGTTTGATGGGCTTATCTCGTGGTTTGGGGCTGAAGACGATCGCCTGGGCGCAGGGCATCGGCCCGTTGAATCGATCGCTGACTCGCGAGCTGGCTCAACGCAGCTTTGGCGGCTGTACAGGCATTAGCATTCGTGACGGCAAGTCGGCGAAATTTCTCCACGAGTGGCATTTTCCCTACATTCAAGCTCCTGATCCGGTGTGGGCGCTAGAGGGACGCACCAGCGATCGGCTCAAATCCCTAAATCATCCCCGCATCGGCGTCGTTTTACGCACCCATGCCGAACTCACCGACCGACGACTCGATCGGCTCACGCGCGGGCTTCAGATCCTCCAAGATCAGACCAACGCCCAGATTATTCTGCTGCCGTTTCAGCCGATCGCCGATCTCGCTCTCGCCGAACGCCTGCAACTGCGGCTCAATTCCCCGCCGAATTCTCAACCCTGCGAAATCCTTTGCTTGGACGATCCGCGCGAGCTGAAAGGGCTGTTTCGCGATTTGGATCTGACGATTTCGATGCGCTTACACGGGCTGATCATGGCGGCGGCGGAGGGCTGTCGCTGCTGGGCGATCGGCTACGATCCAAAAATTACGGCGTTAATGTCCGAGCTGAATCTAGCGGGCTGGGAGTTGGATGAAATCCCCGCCGATCCCAAGGCGATCGCCCAAGCGTGGCGCACAGCGCTGGAAACGGGCATGGTGCTATCGGAGGATCAGCGCTATTCCCTAGCCGATCGCGCCTTAATGCACCGCGATGTCTTACGCATTGCCCTGGGGTTTGAGGAAGCAGTGTGATAGATCGTGTTAACCCGGCTTGAACGGTAACTTTGCTATGACCGCCCTTCCCACCTGTTCCGCGATCGTTGTCACCTACAACGGACGCGACTATCTCGATCGCTGTATCGGCGCACTGCTTGATCTCGACTATCCCGCGATCGAAATTCTGGCGATCGATAACGGCTCCCGTGATGGCTCGGTGGCCTATCTGCGCGAGCATTTCCCGAGCGTCACCGTGTACGAAAACACGAGCAATAATTTCGCGAGCGCCGTACAGTTGGGCATCGATCGCAGCTCCGGCGAGTTCGTCGCTCTGGTGAATAACGATACGCAACTTGATCGGCAGTGGCTGCGGGTGCTGGCGGACTATCTGCGGGCAAAACGGGAAGTTGGCGGGGTGGCGGGGAAAATTTGCTTTCCGGACGGGCGAATTGATAGCGTCGGCCATGTGCGGTTGGCGGATCATTATTGGAGCGATCGCGGCATCGGGGAGCGCGATCGGGGGCAGTACGATCGGATCGAAGCGGTGGAGGGGCTGTGCTGGGCGGCGGCGCTGTTTCGGCGGGACTGTTTAGACGAGGTGGGGGAAATCGATCGCCAGTTTGTGATGTATTTCGAGGATGTGGACTACGCCGAACGCTGTCGCCGCGCGGGCTGGGAGTTGCACTATGTCCCCGAGGCGATCGCGCTGCATGAGGGCGGCGCATCGAGTCAGGGCAGCAATTTGACGGATTATTTTTGCAATCGCAACCGGTTTTTATTTTTAGCCAAACACGAACCGGATCAGTTGCTCGGTGCGATCGATAGCTCCGGATTTATGATCCGCCAACGCTGGGATTGGCTGCTGGAGGCGATGACGATGGCGTGGCATAAGCTGATGTTGCATCACGATGCGGCGACGGTGGATCGACTGCTGCCGAGCTTGGTCGATCGCGTGGCGAAGTTATGCGGTGGCGACGGTGTTAATTTGGCGCTGGCGAAGTTAAGCGCGATTCATGGCGATCGCCCGTTGACGATCGCGATCTATGACCACGCTCTACACGCGATCGGCGGTGGACAGCGCTACATCGCCACCCTCGCCTCAGTGCTACAAGATCGGTTTGAGATTACCTTTATTGCCAATAAACCCGTCGAAATCGCTCAGATCGAAGCCTGGTACGGCCTGACGCTCGATCGCTGTCAGATCGAAATCTTGCCGATCCCGTTTTTCGATCGTCAAAATGCCGAAGTTGACGGAACCTGGGTCACGGCGGAAACGCCCGAAAATCCCTTTACACTGATCGCCGATCGTAGCGCTGATTTTGATATTTTCATTAATGCCAATCAGCTTACCCGTGTCGAGCCGCGATCGCCGGTTTCGCTCTTTTTCTGCCACTTTCCCGACTCCTGGCGCGATGCCCACTTCGCCGCCGATCGCTACACCCTCCTCATCGCCAATAGTCACTACACCGAGCGCTGGATTCGCAAACTCTGGAACCTCGAACCCAGCCTCCAGCTCTATCCCCCGGTGGTAACTCCCGCCATGACACCCGCCACCACCCCACATCGCGAGCCGATCATCCTGTCCGTCGCTCGTTTTGACTCCGGTGGTAACAAGAAGCAATGGGAGATGGTGCAAGCGTTTCGCCAGTTGCGCGATCGCGATCCGGCTCGGCTCCAAGGTTGGCGGCTGGTGTTGGTGGGCGGCAGCACGGGCGAGAGCGAGTATCTGGAAAAACTATGCGTCGAGGCTCAGCTCGATCGGGCTATCGAGCTTCACGTTAATTTGCCGTTAGATCAGGTGAACGGGTTTTATGGCCGCGCGAGCCTGTTTTGGCATTTATGCGGCTTGGATGAGTTTTTGCCCGAGCGGGTCGAGCATTTTGGGATGGCGACGGTGGAGGCGATGCAACAGGGCTGTATTCCGATCGTGTTTGACGGCGGCGGTCAGCGCGAAATCGTAGAGGATAGCGTTTCGGGTTATCGGGTCGCGACGATCGAGGCATTGATTGATCGCACGCTCAAGCTGATTCGCAATCCGATCCAGCGTCACGCGATGACCCAGAGAGTCCGCGATCGGGGTCAGCGTTTTAACCTTGATCAGTTTGCCGATCGGGTTAATACCTTATTTGACGAGATTTCCCGCGAGTTTATGACGATCGCCTTGCCCGATCCGGGTGAGATTTACCGGGAATGCAAGACGTTATCGATCGACGAAATCCACGCCGATTTGTAGCCTATTCGCCCATTAAACGCGAGCGAACACTCTCGGCGATCTGATTACCCAAATAATCCGGGATCGCGCTTTCATTCGGCCCCAATAAATACAAAATTAATCGCGTCCGCCCCCGCCACACCAGCAGATTCGCATTCACCACCAGTAAATCTTCCTGCCAGATCGCGTACATCACCTTGTAAAACAATCCCGGCTGATTATCCGCTTCGATCAGCAACGCGGGCAAATGGAACACCGGATCAACATAAAACTCCGTTTCCACGTCCTCTAGACCCGCATTGAGATTAAACTCAACCGCCAGCATTTCTTCCACTTCAAAATGTCCCGCGAGCGCTTCTCGAATGGCTCGCGCGACATTTTCCGCCGTTTTCTCCGTGAGCGCTTTGCCGCCTCGCGAGACGACCAGCTTGGTAAAAACCAGCATCGGCGGCGCAATTTGTCCGTACAAACTGAGGCTATGGATCGTTAACCCATAGGCCGCCAAAACGCCAAAAATATCACTCAGCAAAAAGGACTGATTGCGATAGGCAAAATGCAGGGCGCTTTTGTCGCCTTCCGGTCGCAGCTCGATGACCGCCTGCCGTTTTTTATATAGATGATAGGCCAGCTTGAGGTTTTGAAGCTGAATTTCGCTACTGACGAACTGCTCGTAAAATTGCGGAAAGGCTCGGTTAAAGCGCTTGAGCAGATCGAGGGTAGAGGATTTCGAGCCCGAAGTCATAGCAGGGTAGTCCGCTTAGAGGCCAAGGTGCGGGGTAGAAGAGGCACAACGAGCGCGAGAAGGCAGCGTCAACATGAGGCAACAAAAGCTAGCGTATGGATTGACTCACGACGTGAATGAGTCCGAGGATTTTTCGCCTATGAGCGGCGATCGCTCCCGACCCATAGGCAATTTCGTCCTTTAACGTTAGCATTCGTCGGCTCACTCCGGTTTGTTGCCAGTTGACCGATCGCAGTCGCTGAGGCGAGGGCGTCGGGTCTGGATCGGCGAGTCGTCTACATCCAGGTTTAAGTCGGTTTAAGCGGGCTTAAGCCGGTTTCGCGGAGTGATTGTCTCGTAAGTTCTGGGCAACGTCTAGCCCAGAATGCTGTTAGACGTGTTTAATATCAAAGTTGGATATCGAGGCTGAAGATCTTGGCGTGCTGTGATGAGCGTTCGGATCGCACCGAGCGATCGAGCGACACACAGATATAATGACTTCTGGAGCAATACTCCACATTCCTTAATGTTTACCAAGCGCTGAATTTGCATGGGTTTTTGGAAAAGTTTTTTCAGCGGCTCCGAAACGAGTTCGAGTCCGACGGAGATGGCACTCGAAGAGTTTATCGATGCGCGGGGTAATACCAGTCTGGCTGGCACCACAACGGGGCAAATTTGCTTTAGCACCGAGCGCAATATCGACCTCTACGAACTCGAAGAGCTGTGTGATTCGGTCGGCTGGTCGCGTCGCCCCCTGCGCAAGGTCAAAAAGGCGCTGGAATACAGTTTTTTGGTCGTCACGATGTGGGAAGTGCGCGGGGTAAACCGTCGGCTGATTGGTTTCTCGCGAGCCACCTCCGACCATGCCTTTAATGCGACGGTGTGGGATGTGGTGGTGCATCCCGATTTTCAGAAATCCGGCCTGGGTAAGGCGCTGATGCAGTACCTGATCCGTAAGCTGCGTCGCGAAGACATCAGCAACATTACGCTGTTTGCCGATCCGCACGTGGTTGATTTTTATCGCAATCTTGGGTTTATGCCCGACCCTGAGGGGATTAAGGGGATGTTTTGGTATCCGAGCTAGGGGCTGTCATCAATTAAATTTGTAGCCTTTATTCAGTAAGGGTTTCAGCCCCTTTTGTTTTTTGTTGGGTCGGGTGTTCAACAGCTTACCCCGTAAGGGGTCTAGTGCTAATTAATGACACGCCCTAGGGATGACGATCGTGTGTCGGGCTGCCAGTCTGTTGGCCGATCTGTCAGGGAATCAGCACACGATCGCCGCCATTCTCAGTTAAGCCACACCCATCACTCATTAAACTCAGCCTAAGACGTCGCATTCGGCGTCTTTTTTGATCGAGTTTGACTCAAAAAAACTTGGTAGAAATTCAGTCGCTGTGCCGATCTAAGGCATTTAAACGTAGCGCCTCCGATAAATCGATCTACAATTTAAGGAAAGCTTTAAGAAAAGTTTACATTGTTCGTATTCCCTCATCAATTCCTGTGACCACATCTCAAGCGATTTCTGTTTCCTTCAAATTTGACCGTATCGAAGACGCCCTTGCTGAACTCCGTGCGGGTCGTGCGATCGTGGTGGTGGATGACGAAAATCGCGAAAACGAAGGGGATATCATCTGCGCGGCACAGTTTACAACGCCAGAACTGGTCAACTTCATGGCCGTCGAAGCGCGAGGGTTGATCTGTTTGGCGATGACGGGCGATCGGCTCGATGCGCTGGATCTGCCGCTGATGGTCGATCCCAATAAAGCCACCGACCAAACCGCCTTTACGATTAGCATCGACGCAGCCTTCCATCTTGGCGTGACCACCGGCATTTCTGCCGACGATCGCGCCACGACGATCCGCGCCGCCAGCAACCCCACCACACAACCGACCGACCTCCGCCGCCCCGGCCACATTTTCCCGCTCCGCGCCCGTGAAGGCGGCGTCCTCAAGCGTGCCGGTCACACCGAAGCAGCGGTCGATCTCTGCCGCATGGCCGGACTCGAACCGGCGGGCGTGATTTGCGAAATCCAAAACCCGGACGGCTCGATGGCACGCTTGCCGGAGCTGATAGACTATGCCAAGGTTCACGGCTTAAAGCTGATCAGCATCGCCGATCTGATTTCCTATCGCTTACAAAATGAACGGTTCGTCACGCGCGAAACCGTCGCGGATTTGCCCACACAGTTCGGGAATTTCAAAATCTACGCCTATCGCAATTCCCTTGATAATAAGGAGCACGTGGCGATCGTCAAGGGCGACCCGCAGGACTTTATCAATACGCCAGTGCTGGTGCGCGTCCACTCGGAATGCTTAACTGGCGACGCTCTCGGATCATTGCGCTGCGACTGTCGGATGCAGCTCCAAGCGGGATTAAAAATGCTGGAGCAGCACGGCGCAGGCGTGATCGTCTATCTCCGCCAAGAGGGGCGCGGCATTGGTTTAATCAATAAGCTCAAGGCTTATTCCCTGCAAGATATGGGACTCGATACGGTGGAGGCGAACGAGCGGCTGGGATTCCCGGCGGATCTGCGAAATTATGGCGTCGGGGCGCAGATGTTGAACGATTTGGGCGTGACGAAGATTCGTCTGCTCACGAACAATCCGCGTAAGATCGCTGGACTGAAGGGATACGGAATTGAGGTGGTCGATCGCGTGCCGTTGCTAATCGAAGCCAATGACTATAACTCGGTCTATCTCGCGACCAAAGCGAAGAAGCTCGGCCACCTGCTGCTCCAAACCTATCTGGTGACGATCGCGCTGCACTGGGATGACGATGCTGAGGTCTCTCTCGAACAGCGCTACGGTTGTCTGGAAAAACTACGCCAGATCGCCCAAGAGGAGCATTTGCTCGTCCAAGAGGAAACCCGCCCGATCGCGGTAGCACTCTTCGGCACGCCGATTTTGACGGTACACCTCGGCTTCGATCAGTCCGATCTCGCCGCGCAGGATTGGTTCACGCAGGAGGATCATCCCTACATGCAAGCCGTTGCGTCAATTTTGGATGCGCTGGCGGACTGGAAGCAGATCACGAAACTGGAGTTTTTAATCTCGCCGGGATTTGACCCCATGACCCACCTCAAAGGCCGGTTAAGCCGTCAGGGACTTGAACCCGGTGCATTACCCTCGTCGGTGTTCGGTGAGCTGGGAACCCAGATGATCTATCACGTTCAGCGATAGCGTTACGGCCAATTCCATGCACCACGGCATCGCCGATCGCCGACGGCAACTGTCTCTCTTTTCTCTGGACTTATGACTGTACAAGTAACCTTTCAGCCCGATGATGTGACGATCGCCGCCGAGGTTGGTGAACCGTGGCTGACGGTCGCCGATCGTGCGGGCGTGACGATCCCGACGGGCTGTTTGATGGGGTCGTGTCATGCCTGCGAGGTGGATCTCGACGACGATGAGTCGATTTGCGCCTGTATTTCGGCGGTTCCGCCGGGGCGATCGGCGATCGTGGTGAATCTGTATATCGATCCGACTTGGTAAGATCGCCGTCTAGTCGTGACCTAATCTTCGTCAAGCGGTAGGCCGAAGAACACGCGACCTTTGCCGAAGTATTTACCAAACTGTTGTTCGTACACCTCGTCCTCGTCTTGGGTTTCAACCACAAGGTCGGATTTCGCATGGCTGACGCAGAGCAGCGCATAGCCTTTTTCGCGTAGTTGCGGCGAGAGTCCCATCGCTTGATCCTGTTCGAGTTCGCCCGACAAAACCCGGACGGCGCAACTGGTGCAGGCTCCATTACGACACAGGAAGGGAAGATCTGCGCCTTGGTTTTCGGCGGTGTGGAGGATGTAGCGATCGTCCTGGGCTCGGATGGTGTGGTAAGTGTCCGTTTGGCGGTTGTGAATACGGACGTTATAGGTGCGAGTCATGGATTATAGGGTAGAAATTTAAAGAAAGATTTTCAAGCCGTGCCTGGGTCGCGATGCTTCCCATCATCACATTCGTTTAGTCAGGTTAACAGCTCTAATGCCTTTGGGTTAGGGTGGTTGCGCGGATCGATCGTGGTGTAAATCAATGTTTTGAATGAGCCGGAGAATTAACGAAGTCTATTGATTTTATTGGCAAAACTTACGCATGATGGGCAAGAAGTCCGACTTCTTATTCTTGTTTAGAGAGCTAGAACGGCGACGTCTCTTCTAGAAGTCGGACTTCTGCGTAAGTCCTGATTAGCCTACGTAACACTTTTACTCGTTAAATAAAGTGGTGTGAGCAGCATCTTTTTTTTCATAGCTTTGTATAAATGAGATAAAAAGTAGATCCGGTTAGATCTTCTGCTTAATAATTGTCATGAACACATCAAAAATAATGCAGATTCGATGATCAAACAATGAGACAAAACATAAGGCTTTGTAACACAGACTTAACTCTGATTCACCTCTCGTTATAGATAGTTGCAAACGAGCTTCTGAACTTGGAATCAATTCTAAAGAAGTGGCCTCGATCGCGGGGATCGATCTACCGTCAGAACAGACCACGAAGTAGCCCAAGTGAATAAATGGACGCTATGCATAGCACAAGCTTTTAGTTTGTCTGCAACCAGGACGGTTGATTTGCGCGGTTTCAGTCACTTTTATTTTATTGGCCTACTGAATCATGTTACGTGAAGTCAGCTTCATAATCGCTTCAGATACCCTCTGCGCATCACGTCTCAGCGTTTGACCCATGGTTTAACCGGCTTTGTTTCAGACAGCTTACCAATCTCTTTCAGCCCCAAACCTAGACTCTCTCTTCAGACATTAACCATGAAAATTAGCATCAACGGTTTCGGACGCATTGGACGCCTTGTCTTCCGAGCTGCGATCGCCCGTGCGGAAACCGATGGCAGTATTGAAATCTGTGGAATTAACGATCTATTTCCGCCAAAGAATCTGGCCTACATGTTGAAATATGACTCAACCCACGGCAAATTTAACGGCACGGTTGAAGCCCAGGATGACGGAATTACGGTTAACGGTACATTTATCCCCTGCACCGCCATTCGTAACCCCGAAGAACTTCCCTGGGGTGATCTCGGTGTTGACTGCGTTGTCGAATGTACCGGCTTTTTCACCGACTATGCCGGAGCCTCGAAACATCTGACCGCCGGAGCAAAACACGTCGTGATTTCTGCGCCGACGAAAGATCCTGAGCGCATCCCAACGATCGTCATGGGCGTTAACGATGCTGACTACGACGCCCGCTGGCCGATCGTCTCTAACGCGAGCTGCACCACCAACTGTCTCGCCCCGATCGCCAAAGTCATCGACGACAACTTCGGCCTCAGCGAAGGCTTGATGACCACCGTTCACGCCACCACCGCCACCCAGCCCACCGTAGACGGCCCAAGCAAAAAAGACCTGCGCGGTGGCCGCAGCGCCGGACAAAACATCATCCCCGCCTCCACCGGAGCAGCCAAAGCCGTCACCTTGGTTTTGCCGCAACTTCAAGGCAAACTCACCGGCATGGCCTTTCGCGTCCCGACCCCGGATGTATCGGTGGTCGATTTAACCTTCCGCACCACAAAAGCGACCAGCTACGCCGAAATTTGCGCCGCGATGAAGTCTGCCGCTGAAGGCGAGATGGCCGGTATCCTCGGCTATACCGAAGATCCCGTGGTCTCATCCGACTTTACCGGCGATCCCCATTCGAGTATCTTCGATGCGGGCGCAGGCATCGAGCTGAATGAACACTTTTTCAAGGTGGTTGCTTGGTATGACAACGAGTGGGGCTATTCGATGCGGGCGCTGGATCTGATGGTCATGATGGCAGAGAAGGCTGAGGCGAGCATCGAGATGGCGACTTCGATCGCGGTTGATAGCGCCGCCCCCCAGCCAGTCCATTAACCAACCGGTAAGAACATGTACAAAAACCGCTCGAAGTATGGATAAACGAACGGTCGAGTGCATTTCATAGACACACTTAAATCACACACCTGAAATGATGAAAAGAATCGGTCTTTCGCGTTGTATTGCGCTTGAGACCGATTTTTTTCAGGGCAAACGTAGACTCTACTTTTTCGCTCGAACTCTTTGATCTGAAGCAGGCGAGGATGCCTGCGCTACGGTCATTTTTCCAGTTTGCCCGTCACGATATTTTTACTGTGGCTTAATTGCATACTGCTACCAGCTCAAGAAGCCTTTCCTCTCGCTCTAAGCTGGATCTGCCATACGTCGTAGTTGCTTGCCATTGCTGATCCCGAACTCACGTTATGTTACCAATCGGCACATCGTGTAACGAGAAGGACGGTTTAGGTTTTGACCGCGCTAGCATAAAGTACCGATCGTTAATCAAGATCGCTGGTTTATATGGATATTGTGATCGTGCGATGCTTTCGTATCGCTCCGAAGACATTCGGAGCAAACCAGCCTCTATCACGTTTCTCTTGCTATACCTAAGGGACTGTCAACCATGTTAGTTATGAGCCGCGCGTCGTGATTGCGATCGCATTTTGCAGCGCTGGATATTGGGAATAGGAGAAGCTTTGTGTCTCATCCACTTTACGTCGCCTTTATTTGGCATCAACATCAACCACTCTATAAAAGTCGTGCAGCGAGTACACCAACACGCGAAGAGTATCGTTTACCGTGGGTGCGACTACATGGAATTAAAGATTATCTCGATTTGATTTTGATGCTCGATTGCTATCCGAATTTGCATCAAACCGTTAATCTTGTGCCGTCATTAATCTTGCAAATTGAGGATTATGTGGCGGGGAAAGCGATCGATCCTGGTCTTGAATTGCTCCTAAAACCGATCGAAGAGTATGGCATTCAAGATAAGCAATACGCGATCGATCGTGGCTTTGATGGCAATCACCACACCTTAGTTGATCCCCATCCCCACTACCGTAAACTCTACGAGCAGCGCCAGGAAAATGGTATTACCTGGTGCATGGACAACTGGTCTACCCAGGACTTTGTCGATGTGATTGCCTGGTACAATCTCGGCTGGTTTGATCCGCTGTTTTGGGATGATCCGGCGATCGCTGGATGGTTTGCTCAGGAGCATAATTTCGGTCTCGAAGAACGTCAGCAAATCTACGCCAAACAGCAAGAAATTCTCTGCCGAATTATCGCCAAACATAAAGCGATGCAGGATAGCGGCCAGCTCGAAGTGACGACAACGCCCTATACTCACCCGATTTTGCCGCTTTTGGCCGATACCAACTCGGGACGGGTGGCCGTTCCTGAGATGAAGCTACCGAAAAAACGTTTTCAGTGGCCGGAGGATATCCCGCGTCATCTCAATAAAGCGCGGAAGATCTACGAAGAACGGTTCGATCGTCCGGTGCGGGGACTGTGGCCGTCGGAGCAGTCGGTGAGTCCGGCGGTGTTGCCCTACATTGCGGAGGCGGGTTTTAAGTGGATTGTCTCCGATGAGGCGGTGTTGGGCTGGACGCTGAAGCACTTTTTTCATCGCGATGGAGTGGGGAATGTCTTCGATCCGGAGATGATGTATCGCCCCTATCGACTCGAAACGTCGAAGGGTGATCTGAGTATTGTTTTCCGCGATCACCGGCTATCTGACCTGATCGGTTTTACCTATAGCTCGATGAAGCCCAATCAAGCGGCAGCGAATCTGGTGGGTCACTTGGAGGCCATCAGCCGATCGCTCAAACATAATCAAGCGGAAGCGGCGACCGATCTGGAAAAGCCGTGGCTTGTGACGATCGCCCTCGATGGTGAAAACTGCTGGGAATTTTATGAACGAGATGGAGTACCGTTCCTTGATGCGCTCTATAGCCGTCTGAACGATCGCGACGATATCAAGCTCGTCACCGTGTCGGAATTTCTCGATCAGCATCCCGCGACCGAAACACTCCCGGCGGAATCGCTCCACAGCGGCTCTTGGGTTGATGGCAATTTCACCACCTGGATCGGTGACCCGGCCAAAAATCGCGCTTGGGATTTGCTGTTTGATGCCCGTCAAACCCTGGAAAATCATCCCGAGGCAACGGAGGAAGCGAACCCCGATGCCTGGGAAGCGATGTATGCGGCGGAAGGATCGGATTGGTTTTGGTGGTTTGGCGCAGGGCATTCGTCGTCGCAGGATGCCATTTTTGATGCACTGTTCCGAGAACACTTAGCAGCGGTGTACATGGCGTTGGGCGAATCGATTCCCGATGCGGTGTTACATCCCCTTGAGATCCATGACAATATCGGCGATCATACGCCTCAAAGCTTCATTCACCCCATCATCGACGGGATCGGCGACGAGCAAGATTGGGCACACGCGGGACGGATTGAGGTCGGCGGTTCTCGCGGCACGATGCACCGCAGCAGTCCGATTCAGCGGATTTTCTACGGGTTCGATCACCTGAGTTTTTATCTCCGTCTCGACTTTGGGGCGGGTGTTGATCCGCATAAGGACTGCCCACCGGAGCTGCACTTGCTGTGGTACTACCCCGGTAAGTCGATGCACACCAGTCTGATTCCTCTTGCGGGTTTACCCAATGTCGAACCCTTAAACTACCGCTTCGCCCACCACCTCGCGATCGATCTGCGGAGTCAGTCCGTGACGTTTTGTGAATCCTGGGGTGAGGATCAGTGGCATGTGCGATCGTGTCAAATTCAGGTTGGGCTTGATAAGTGTCTAGAAATCGCGATTCCCTGGAGTGATTTACCCATGGAGCCAGACTGGACGCTCAATCTCACGGCGATTTTGGCCGAAGACGAACAGTTTAAAGATCGCTTACCCGAAGGCGGTTTGATCTCCCTTTGTATGCCATAGGTTGTATGCCATAAATTCTCGATCGCTTGATGGTATTGGGTGAAGTAACTCCTTCATCCAATTCCTCGATCGCAACCCAACTCATTGCCTCCACTCGTTGCCTCCATTCCTTGAGAACAGACATGAGCATGACCCAAAAAGACTCAAACATCTCAGCCAAAACCCAGGCCTTACTCACGGATCTGCATCAGGAGTTAACCATGGCACGGAGCTTTTATGCTGACGGATCACGCCAATTTTCTCCCGACACACCATTTGCCCTCTGCGCTGAACTCGCCGAACGTC
The DNA here is from genome assembly GCA_011390275.1 of Geitlerinema sp. S16. Classification (GTDB taxonomy): domain Bacteria; phylum Cyanobacteriota; class Cyanobacteriia; order Cyanobacteriales; family Geitlerinemataceae; genus RDYZ01. Next base: position 22,449 of record JAABST010000032.1, on the reverse strand, counting down.
ACGTCCATAAACTCGATCTGCTTCTCCAAAATTATGGCTTTAGCATCGAGGGCGATCGCGATGGTATTTCGAGCCAACTTCCCGCCGATTTACACGAAGCCTGCCACGCTGCGCTTAAGTTTGCCCTTGAACGCGATCGGCGCTACAAAAATTGGATCGCCACAACCGAAGATAGCGATATTCACCAACTGCTCCGCAATATCGAACATGGCATCCACGATCGTGGCATCCCCAGCTTTAAACAATACCTCGAACACCATACTATTTAGGATTGAATCGACACTAAAAATCAAAAGTTAGCGAGGAACAAATACTTGCACTGCTGATTGTTTATCGTTGGAGTCGTCAATTTTACGCCATGCTTGACGGTATAGATCACGGTTCTCTAGCCGAAATGTATCTGAGAGCGGCTCTTGGGTATGGTCTACCGAAAAATAAATTACAGCACACGGTGATCGCATATTTTCTGCCCGATCTGCCGTTTGATTTGCCGACACGTTCTCGACATTCACATGCTGAATTTTGATATTCTTATCCTGGTCAGAGATCAACATCCAAAAAGGATATTCAAACGATGTATTTGTGAAATTTAAGCCAAGATTTTGACAATCAAGAGATGCGACTTCTTCCGCTGATTCACGATATAGACTAAGCAACTGTGGTTGGGTTTTAAAATACTGTTCAGAACGTGGTGTGTTAAAGATATTAGCTCCACCAATCATCGGCCTCGTGGCATTATTTATAACCCAGGGTGATGACAATGCCAGCAATAAAACCGAGATAAATGCAACAATTTTTCGGTTAAATGATGCTGCCAAGATTGACCCAAAAAAGCCAGAGTATAGAATAAATAGCGGCAAGTGCAATCGGCATCGAGCGGGCGACCAAGTCAAAAGAACACAAAATAAAAGAAATCCGCCTAGCAACGTTAAAGCGTAAGTGAAATTCAATGATCGTTTTGTTATCTTCTGATTAAAGATAACAAGTAATATTGCGATAACGATCAACAGAAGATGAAGAGGATTTCCGGCACTATCTTCATTTAGTGAAATAGACGGAACGTAGAAATTTTTGAATTTTGGACTCATTAAGATTGGCTCATTGAGATCGACGCCAATGAGTCCATGGACTATCTCGATCGCTCTATTTACCTTCCCGATAAGTGGAGGCACAATGGCATCAATTTTTAAATACCGAATAATATCAGAATGCAAAGAAAGTTGCTTTAGAATATTTGAAATAAAGAAGGTTGGCTTTAAAGATTGAATCATTTCTTTTCCTGGACTTCCCAATGGAGATCCAAAGACTGAAAAGTTACGTAAATAATGACCCGAATTAATTGCAACTGTCACTATTCCAATAGTAGATACAGGCTGCCATACTCCCCACTTATATTTTTTGATTCCCCAAACAATTAGCCATAAGCAAAAGGGAAATGCATAGATATAAGCTGTACCTTTTGTTAGGATTGCAAGTCCTAAGCTTGTGCCCAAGCCGAGTAAATAAAAGCGGTTTATACCATGCTGCACCGTGAGCAGGGCAAGATAGCTAAAGATCGTTAGCCAGAGAGAGACAACATAATCATTATTTGTGCTTGAAGCTTGTAATATCCCCATAGGAAGGGTGACACAAAACACAGATGCTGCAATTTGTCCCGGAATCTTTGCTCCTAACTCTTTTGCGATTAAAGACGCTCCAATTAAACACCCCAGCATACTAAAATACTGTACAGAAGCAGAAAAGATATCACTTCTACTGAGTGCTTGAAAATGAGCGATCGCAAACTCAGACCAGGGATTTTGATAAAGCTGAAAAATATCGTGCGTAGGATAATGATACACACTAGAATTTTGTAGCCAGTGAACCACGCGACTGAGGTGGTATTCCATCGAATCCGAGTGGTTAGGTGCTGCCACTAGTGCGACCACACCGATACCAACAACAGTTAGGAGAATTCCCATTAACTGTATTAGAAGAAGCCTTGGTTTTGTCCCAAGCTTCTTAAGAGAAATAAAATTAAACCGGTTCAAATTTGAGGTCAAACGGTTCTGTATGCAAAGAGCAATAGCTATCAAGTCTAGAGCTAGCCATGCAAGGGCAATGCCAAGCATATTAAATGAATGAAATGCGCTTAATATTTCTGTGATTACGGTGAGTAAAGTACCCCAGATCAGCACCGAAAACAAAACAGTTTTTCGGATATCTTTCTGCCGATCGTAGATAAGAAAAAAAACCAAGAGAAAAAACAGCGCAGGAAGTAGTATAAGCATTAGTTTTTTGGAGTATTTATTAAGCGAGAAATAATAAAAATGAAATCAAAAATTTTAGAGGATATATCCATCATTAGAGAATTTAAATTACTGACTATAAGCTCCCAATCATTTATCTTTTTTAGATAAATAGCCAAAGAAAGTCAAAGTAATTTAAACCATGGAACTCAACCATCTTGGTTGTAGACAAGCTAGAGGCTTGTGTTACACGTAGTGTTCATTAATGACCTTGGGCTACTTAAAATTAATTAAAACTATCAAGAGTTAGACAACTATGAGAAAGTTCATGATGCGCTTTTTCAAAGACTCGGTGTGCTTTCTGGATGATCATGGTGCTAACTGTTGTGTTGAGCTGACGCCGCTCTCGAACAATCGTCCCAGCCTTGATATGACCAACAGGATCTCCAATTCCTGCTTGACCTGTTGTTTTTCTGACTTTGTACTGTTCTGAAAATGTTTGCTCTGTTCCAAAAAATGATTGAAGAACTTGAAGTACACGGGGAGTATCTTCAATAACCTGTTGATATGTTACGAGCAAAAATCGACTTGAATCAGCAATAAATGTTGTGCAATCAATTAAATGTTGCAACTGATTTCTGTAGTAACTCAAAGCTTGTTCTTCTGTCCAATGATTACGAATATCTAGAATACTTTGTAATGTTCGTTCGGGTTCACGAATTAGTACGATCGACTTATTTGGAGTATTTTTTAGAATCGTCAGGTCTTTCAGATTTCCGTGCAGTACCTTATCGAAGATATATGTGTGGGACATTCCAAAGGCTTGCAGCGTCTTGAAACGTGTTAGTTCTTGAGCATTTCGGTTGTAAACTTTGTGAATTAAGGTCTGGATATCGTGACCAGAGTTATATTTTATCTGTGTCTCACCATATCCAATAATCTCAGGGTTTGAGCATAAAATATGAGTTAATAATGATGAGCCTGATCGCATGTGGCTCATTAGGAATAAGAGCTGGTATGGATGCTTGCGAAAGCCAACGCTGTATGGATTTTTTGCTAAGTTAATTCGCCATTTATAGTAACGAGAAAATAGAGTACTTTTGAAGCTTCTAAGTTTGTTTAGCATGTTTTTTTAATGTTCAAACTGTTTATTTATCGGATCGTGACGTAAAAAAACATATGGACTTTTTTGAAGATTATAGCAGAAGCCGATTAAATTAGGACACTCTCGTCTAAGTTGAAAACCGCACTTCGACTCCGCTCAGTGCTCTCAGCTTTTTTTGATACGTCCTAAGCAAATCGTTTTTTGCTATATCTCACTTATGCAAATTTCAATAATCTCAGGCTCATTGAAAGCTCTCAAAGGCCATATTTTAAATGAGTTCCAAGATTTAATTAATCTACAAGTATTATTTTGCGATGTCAGGTTACAAAAGTGAGATGCTCCTCTTTTTTATGGTTAACTTAAGTCATTTAAGACTTTTTGTCGGCATTGCTTAAGTTGTTTTCAGCCTAAATTTAATCAATTAGATCTATACAGCCATACAAAATGAGATGTTGAGAGAATAAAATATCTAAGTTGCTTGAAGGTTGATGCGCTGGATTAATTAATGAATGTTTAAGTTGGGATTTCTAGTGTGTCTAGACTATTTGAATTTGGGAAATAGATAAATCATACTTCCAAGTGCTATTACGAAAATTACGACTGCTGCTTTCTTGAGAAAGCTAGCGTAGACGAAAGATGCAATTCCGATCGATTCTAGCAAGACTGGCTTCGGTTCTTCTAGTTGTGGAATATCAATGATACTCCAGGTTTCACCGCCATCCTGTGAGCGATACACCTGGTGCTTCGCGGAGCCAAAACCATATATTGTGTTGTCTGTTGCATAGTCTGGCGAGAACACGATCGCTCGCCCGGAGGAGGGAATATTCCATATGCGTGACATCACGATTTGTGTGTCACCGATTGATTGAAACGAAGTGCCAGAATCTATCGTTTTGAATAGGCCATATCCACGCACGCTAACGATAGCGGTTTGATCTTCGGCGTAATTAGGAGAGATCGCGACCGCTTCGATATAGACAGTGTCGTCATTCGGAGAGATCGTGAGTTCCGACCAGGTTTCACCGGCGTCGGTGGACTGAAAAAGACCAGATTTTGTGCCGAGAAACAGCGTACGATCGACGGCATAGTTAGGTGATACGGCAATTTGTAGATCACCCAGTACTTCCGTCTGCATATCGCGGGTTATAGCCTCCCAGTTTTTCCCAGAGTCTTCGCTTTTATAGATGCCGAGTTCACCGGACGTGAATAGAGTTTGATCGGTTTTGAAGTTGGGAGAAACAACAAGAGATGAACCATAATTCCCATTAAAGGAGGGACGCTCTCCCGCTACAGCGAAATCTTTTGCATTGTTTGTCGATATATAAATATTTTTATCTTGACTGGAGACAAAAAGCATTTGATCTTGTTCGTAATCTGGAGATAACGCAATCGTTAAACCACGCATTGTTTTTGGCATCGTACGCAAATCCCAGCTTTTGCCTGTGTCGTTTGTTACGGCTAGTTTTGTCCAGAGTGTAGATGCCAGGATTGTTTGATCTATGCTGTACGTCGGCGAAAATTGAATATCAAAAAAGCGTCGGGGATCATAATTTGGCTCGACGGCATCAAATTTTCGGGTGAATCGAGGCATTTCTAAGCCTTTGTTAGTGATTTCCCACGTTTCCCCTCCATCGCGGCTGAGATAGAGATGACCGACATAGGATGCGACGGCTAGGGTTGAGTCGTTGGCGTAGTTGGGGGAAACGGCGAGGGAGACGATCGTGTCTCTTGCTAAGGTTTCAACTGATTCCCAGTTCTGGCCTTGATCTGTAGAGCGAAAGAACCCATCAAATCCAGCTATGAATAGCATCTTGCCGTCGGGAGAAATTTCGAGGTCGCCGAAGTTTGGCTCACTCATTTCGTCGGCTTGTGGGTCGGTCTTCAATCCGTTTTGTTGTGCTTGCCAACGACCATCTGCGGTGAGTGAAAATAACCCGTTTTCATCAGTGGAGACGAGAATAGATGGTGCTTTTTTTGAGTCTGCCTGCGTTGCAGTTTCGATATCAACGATCGATCCGTTGAGTACATCGCCGATCGCTGTCCAGGAGTTACCTTCATCGGTGCTTTTCAACACTCGCCCAGCGGTTGTTCCTACAAGCAGCGTTATGGTGGGTGTCTCATCGGCATAAAGCTCAATCGTGGCGAGCATTTCGTCTGGATTTAGCTCGTCTGCAACTGACCGCTGCTCCCAGTTTTTTGCATCTCCTTTGGCAAGCCAAAGACGTCCATCTTTTGTGCTAACAGCTTTCAGAACTCCTGTCGGCAATGAGATATCGATCGAAGCGATATCGCCGTTTTCAACCTCTAAGGCTGTCTCCCAGCGCTCACCATTGGCGGCTAGTTGATAGACTCGCCCGTTTACATCCGAGGCCAAGACTAAACGATTTTCTCCTTTAGCCGCTTCAATGTGCTGAATTTCGAGACTTTTGAGACCTGTGTCGAACTTTGCCCATGTGCTACCTAGATCTTGTGATCTAAAGATACCCTCGTGATTCGAGACGAGGAAAATCTCTTCTTGGCCTGAATTACTAGTTGGTGAAAAGGCTAAATTGGCCAGATTAGAGGCTAATTGAATATCTAAGCCGGAGGTTATTCTTTGCCAAGAAATTCCACCGTCAGAGGATCGAAATAGATTACCTCGCACCAAAATTAATACGGTTTGATTTGTATCGTAATTCTGGGAGGTCTCGATTTGTGTGACAACGTCATGGGGACGATGAGCGTATGCCGAAGTTTGTGAGAACACTGTCAAACCTAGCGTCAAAAGGGTTTTGGCGACAACATTTACAGCATATCGATACCGAGCTTTCTTGCTCTCTCTCCGATGATTATATGAGTTTTGATCTGTTGATCTACTCGAATTCTGAACAAAAGTCATGCTGATCAATTCTCAAATTATGAGTTATGTGGATATCGGACGCAAACCTGAATTGAAGGTTTATCGTTCGAGGATATCACAGCTTGTTTTTTCATTTTACAAAACTTCATGATATTCGTTTAGATTATCAACTATGACGGTAAACTGCTTCTGTCTTCATGGTGATTCCATCCGCGTTAAGCCAGACTAGATTAATGGCGGTAACGCTTCCATCTGTGATTTCTATGAGGGGGAATTGATGGAGGGTTTGGTCGTCTATTTTGATGGTGCGTGGCACGCGAGCGGCGTTAAAAAAGAGTGTGCCGCTGTCGTTGTGGTGGATGCATCGGCGGAGGCGATCGGATCGATGGCGTAGGTTGTGGTGCATGTGGCCGAAGACGACGAGGGGGACGTGTTTACCGAGGGCGATCGCCTGGTCGATGGCGGCGGCAAAATCCGGATCGCCGTAGTCGCCGCCGATGGGGTTCCAATCTTTGCCGCAGGGATCTTCGGGTTGGTCGCCCATGCCGGTGGGGCCGGTGTGACCGAGAAAAATTAGGGTGTCGTGGGCGGCGTGTTCGATCGCTTCGACCTGTTTGGCGATCGAGTCGGCAAAGTTTTTGACGCCGTAGCGATCGCGATAAAACTTTTTGTATTTCCACTCTGACCCGCCCCAGCTAAAGGGACGCCCGCCGATCGCCGACAAATTAAAGTCAGGAAAATCGCGATAGCGGTAGCCAATTTCGAGATCCTTGAGGAGTTCGAGTTGCTGCTCGAACCAGTTGTCGGTGTGAATGTCGTAGGGGCGTTTGCCCTGTCCCCAGGGTGAGGCGGTGTACCAGGCGTCGTGGTTACCGTAGATGGCGGCGGCGGGTCGGGGGACGCGGGCGACTTGGCGGATGGTGGGGAGGGATTCGTTACCGAAGTCGCCGACAAAGAGGACGAGATCCACGTCGAGCTGTTCGATTAGGGCGTTGTCGGTGGCAGTCCAGCAGTCGTGAATGTCGCCGATCGCGGCAAGGCGAAGGGTGGGGCGAGGTGAGGTTGGGGAGGTGGATGAAGTCGATACGGTCATGGTTACAAGACGATGGAAAAGTCAGAAAAAACAAATCATACGAAATCCGGCTGTGTACAGACTTAGATCGCCGCTCTGAGCGAACACCGCACTTCGACTCCGCTCAGTGCTCATAGGCGTTCTTTATTTTTCTAATACAGAACCGGATTTCGTATCAGAAAAAACAAGTCAGAAAAAACAAGTCAGAAAAAACAAAAATAGAAACCGGGCTTCTCTGAGAATGTCTCGGAGAAACTCGGTTTCTAAGGTTGATCGATCGCCAGAAATTTCAAAAGCTGGACAACCGTGGCGCAGGCATCTCGCCTGATCCGGCTAGGAATTTATCTTGTCCTCAGCTTGGCTGAACTCACTCTAGACAAAAGTTCTAGACACAAGCTCTAGACACAATTAATGAAACTCGGGAATCGGCGCTTCGCCACCTTTTAGACCCATGCTTTCGAGCATGGCGTGGTCGCGCTCGGGGGGCTGTCCCATCGTCGTCAGGTAGTGACCAATCAACATGGCATTCATGCCCGCTTGGAAGCCGAGGTTTTGCAGTTCACCCATGACGATTTCGCGGCCACCAGCGTAGCGCAAAATTCGATCCGGTAGCATCATGCGGAAAATGGCGATCGCCTTTAAGGCTTCATAGGGCGAGAGTCGATCGCGATCGCCGAGGGGTGTGCCTTCACGGGGATTGAGCAGGTTAAGCGGGATCGATTCCACTTCGAGTTCACGCAACGCGAGGGCTAAATCCACACGATCGCTCCAGCTTTCACCCATGCCAAAAATACCGCCGGTACAGGCTTGAATGCCCGCTGCTTTTAAGTTTTTCACGGTGGCGACGCGGTCTTGCCAACTGTGGGTGGTGACGATTTCCGGGAAGAAGTTTTCCGAGGCTTCGAGGTTGTGGTTATAGCGGGTGACACCGGCAGCGGCGAGCTGTTGCGCTTGTTCGGGGGTGACTTCACCGAGGGCGCAACAGGGTTTGATGTTGGTTTCGTCGATGATGCGCTGGACAGTTTCGAGAATTTGGCTGAATTCTTGGGCGGGTTGGCCGCCATATTTGGGGCCGCGACCTTGGGACACGAGACAGAAGCGTTTGGCTCCGGCGGATTCGGCGGCGCGGGCTTGGGCGAGGATTTCGTCGGGGGTTTTGAGGTTATAGACCGGGGAATCGATGCCGGGATGGTGAGCCGATTGGGAGCAAAAGCCGCAGTTTTCGGAGCAGCCGCCGGATTTGACGTTAACGATGCTGCACAGATCGACGGTATCGCCACAGCGGGCATGGCGCACGCGATCGGCAGCGGCACAGAGCAGCAGAATGGCCGCTTCGCCGTCGATTTCGGTGAGGGTGAGGGCGGTATCGCGATCGAGGTTTTCCCCGGCAATGACGCGATCGCTCAGATCAGTGAGCCAGAGTTCGAGGGATTTGAGGTCGCTCGATGGGGGGACGGTGGCGGTGCGGTCAGCCTGAAGTTTGACGGGGACTTGAACCACGATCGGCTTCTCCTATGTGAACGTAAAGTGAGGTCGCGGGGGTCTGCTTTCGTTTGGCAAAATCTGGGCGAAATCTGGGCGAAATGCAGCCGCGATCGATAGTTAATGCTTGCTTTATACCGTCGAAACTCTTGATATATCTAGGTTCTACGCGATTACAAGCATCTCGGTATTCTATCACGCACGTCTCAGGCTGCTCTGGATTTCGAGGACTTGCCCCGCCGACATCGAAACGATCGCCTCGCCCACGCATTCAGCCTCGGCGCGATCGTGGGTCACCAGAATGAGCGGCGTCTGTGTTTCGCGACAAAAGTCTTGCACGACGTGGCGTAACGCGGCTCGCAGATCCGGATCGAGGGCGTTAAAGGGTTCATCAAGCAGGAGCAAATCGGGGCGGATGGCGAGAGCGCGGGCGATCGCGACGCGCTGCGCCTGTCCGCCGGACAGATGCGTGATTCGCCGCTCTAGCAGGTCGTCGATTCGGCAACGACGCGCCAGATCAAGAATGTGGCGATCGCGATCGCCAGCCCTGCGCGGCAAACCAAAGCCAATATTGGCGGTGACGCTGAGATGGGGAAACAGCGCCGTTTGTTGGAAGACGTAACCGATCCGTCGCTGGTGTGCGGGAATATCAATCTCGTGCTGACGGTCGAACAGCGATCGGCCATTGCAGCGAATCCAGCCCGACTGGGGACGACGCAATCCCGCGATCGTCTGTAATAGCGAAGTCTTGCCGCAGCCGGACGGCCCCCAGAGGACGATCGATCGCGCCTCGCTGCGTAACGCAACATCGAGGGTAAACGCGGGAGAGTTACCCCGCACAGGAGAGCGGACGCAAATATGGATATCGATCATTGGATATCGATCATGGCCAGTCGTAGAGCAACTCCCAGGGTATATGAGACCAGAGCCTCGATGGGATTGGAGGTGACAACAAACTTAGAGAGGACTAACGCAAATCATCGAAGCAAAAAAAACGCCCGGATCAAAAACATTGATCTGAGCGCTGCCATCAGGGTGCATCTACTGGAATTAATATAACCCCTCGGGGGTGATGCCCCTCATGGTGCTTAACAAAGTGTAATATTCAGATGGTCGGCCAGGATGTACGCAATGGGTCGGCTTAAGGCACGCGAGATCCGTGGACGTAATGCGCGTATGGCGATGACGCCTCGACGAAATTCGCTATTTTGCGTCAGTCTTTTGCGTCAGTCCTGTCCGAATTAGGCTGTTTGCCAAAGTTGAGAAATTCCAGGGGGCAGTACGTCGCGGATTTTTTGTTCAGATGTCGGAGATAGATCCTCCTTCGTGACGTGAAAGACCGCCTGAATCGCATCTTCTGGCGTAATGCCGTTGGGGAGGCCGCCGCCTTCTTCGATCGCGCGACGTAGGAAGCGATCGGTGGTGACATTCAGGGGGCCGCGCAGGCGACTCAGCCAAGAGACCAGGGGATTGGTGTCGTTCCACAGCTCGGCGACGTTACCGGTCAAGGACTTATCCGACTGGATCGAGATGGGGGTGAATTCTAAATCACGGGCGATCGTGTCCGACATTTCGGTCGTCATTAGGTCGCGCAAGGTGCGGAAGACGACAACGCTAAAGTCGCGTGCATCGTAAATATCGGGAAATCCGGCTCGTGCCTGGACTTTTTCTAGAAAGTTTGACTGTTGCATTTTGGGGGCAAATGTTGTGGTCGTAGCCATGGGGGTTTTCTCCTTAACGGTGTTAACGGTTGATCTGAGATCCGTTGGTCAATAGCGATAGCGATCGTTGTTTCGATCGCTTAATCGCTTCATACACAGGCTGATCACTCTAATGGCAGCGCATCATCACCGACGATTCATTTACTCATTCCAAGGGTGAATCGAGAACACGAATTGAGGTGGATGATTTGGTCAATTAACGCTGATAAATTGAGGGGATTAGGGTGTCAACTTGATGCGATCGGTTTCCCTTAACCGGCAACAGCTAAGGCTTCTTCTTTTGTCTCTAGCAAACCGCGAGTGGTTAAAACCTCTTTCAGGCTGGCTTCCTTATCTTTTGTTAATGATGTCCGCAGAACTTTGCCACCGAAGGGAGCTAGCTCATCGATGACCTTGTCCGGTGTCATTTTACGAACCAAGATGAACAAGGCGGAGGAGTCCGGTGTCAGACTTTCGCCGAGTTCGCGCATAAAATCGTCGTTAACTCCGATGTCACTGAGTGCGCCGCCAATTGCGCCACTGGTCGCCCCGACAACAGCGCCAAACAGCGGTGCAAAAAACAGGCAACCAATCAGTAAGCCCCAAAATCCACCGCTCACAGCGCCCGATGCGGTCAGGTCAATCGCCTGTTTTAGCTTGATCGTGCCGTCGGCTTTTTTCACGACAACCGCCGCATCTTCGAGTTCAATCAGGTGTTCTTTTTGGAGTTTTACAAGAGTCAGGCGAACTTCTTCGGCCTGATTTTTATCGTTGTATGCAATAGCGATTAAGTCGCTCATATAAATCCATAGAGTTCTACAAGAGCGGCGAAACGAGAACGACATATTTCGTTTCGGGTGTTACTCGAAAGCGAAGTGATTAACCCTGGTGGCTTTACCGTCGCTATTGAATTCGCGGCTCCGGACTTGGCTTGCAAGGTAACTTGCCGCCGTGTCGTGTTTCTACCTTATCGCTGGGAAATTATGCGTGCCACCAGCGTTAACCGTCTTGACAAACATGAACAAGCTCTGTAACGCGATCGATCCTGTTACGGTTTTGAAGTGAAGGCATGAGGTCGGGGAATGATCCCCTCGATCGTCCGTGATACTTGAGATGGCGGAAACGGATGTCGTGCGATCGAAGGATTAAGTCTGTCGTATCGCGATCGGAAAAGTCGGGGGGTGAGAAAAACCGAACTATTTCACGATAATTGAGGATGATTTGAGGTTGCAAAAACAGGACTTATGCATCGATCCGCATCCTCTGGGTTATGGCTGTGTATCCGTGTTCAAGCAGGATGAATTTGCCTTGATCCCAATGTTTGCGTTTGAGTCGCGATCCTTTGCGACACATTAATTCGCAGTCGCAATAGGCGCAGACTTTTTCGCCGCGATCGGGTTGGACGGCATAGGCTCCGGTGCTGAGGTAGCCCCGCAGGCGATCGGCAAAGGCGGTCGCTTCGGTGTCGTCCACCAGGTCCACTTTTGCGAGACTTTTGGCCTTAGTCAGCGAGTAGTAGTGAGCGCGGGAAATGGTGCGATCGGGGAAGAGCGCGGCTCCGGCGGCTTCGACGTAGAGCTGTAATTGCAGGTCAAATTTAGCCTCGCCCTGGCTGTTTTGAGCTTGGGTGGGACGACTCGATCGCGTTTTGTATTCAATTAATGTAATCCCGTAGGGCGTTTCGTCGGCGCGATCGATTTTGCCGGTCACTTTAAAGCCGTTCCATTCGCCCTCAAACTTGGATTCGAGTTCTCTAACCACCGCGCCGGGGGTAAAGAAGGACTCGTGTTCGATCGTGCGACGCAGTAGGGCGAGGTGTTCGCGGCGTTGCGCCCACCAGGCGGGGAGATGGTCAAGATATAGATCGGTTTCGGCGGTTTCAAAGGCGGCTTCGAGGGCGGCGAGGACGCGATCGCGGGGTTCCTCCTGGCCGATCGCGTCACGCATTGCGCCTTCGAGGGTCTGGTGGTAGAGCTGACCTTTGAGGCGTCCCGACAGCTCGGTTTCTTTTTCCTGGGGGGTATTCACGCGCAGACCGTAGCGCGAAAACCATTTAAAGCCGCATTGCCCTAACATACTGAGCTGCGAGGCACTGAAGATATGTTGGGCGATGTTGGTGGGGAGGTCGGTGAGGCCGTCGTAGGCGCTGTAGGTGGGGGCGATTTCGCGATCGAGTTCGACGCGCTGGCAGCGGCGGGCGTGGGGTAGGACGCGATCGCGGCGGGCCAGATCGGGGAGGCGATCGAGCGACGATCGGAGCCACACCAGGCGGCGGGCAGTTTCGAGGCTGGCGATCGGGGTGGTGTTGATCGTGGTGTTTGGCGTGGTGTCGGTGGTGTTTGGCGGAATCGCGAACTGTTCAAGGTAGGCGCTGGGTAGGGTGAGATTTTTACCGATCGCGCGAGGATAGGACAGGATCAGCCGATCGGAGGCCACGCGCAACAAGGCATCAAACAGGCGGGTTTCTTGCCGTGCCGATCGCATGGCCGAACCGAGATCGATGCCCTGCTCTGCAAACTGTTTACGTGTAAAAAAGTCGATGGCGGTGTCGTTGCGTACCGGCTCGGGGTAGGCTCCCTCGATCGCACCCAACCCAAACACATGGGCGTAACGTGACCCGGCGATCGACTCCGGCGAGTGAATCGCGACCCCGCCCCGCGTCGCGATCGCCACCGGCTGGCTCATCAGCAGCGTATCGAGTTCCCGTGCAAACTGCTCGCCCGATCGCGGTGTCTCGTCAAAATTTGCCAGTTCATCAAAGGCATCTTGCAAACGTCCGTAGGCGATCGTTTCCTCTACCCAAAGACCGCACCGCGCTTCGATTTTCCATGCCGTTAGCACGTCGTTAAACCGATCGACCCACTTGGCTCGCTTGGCCTGACGCCAGGGTTGAATCGCGGAAAAATCTGCCCCGATCGCCTCCCAAGCTTGGCGATGATCCGGGCGACGTTTCCGCGCGTCTGACCAACGCGGCGCGAGTTCTGACGGTGTGAGCGGGTGTTGCAAAAAGCTGGCGGTGGCTTCAAAACGAAAACTGCGCTGCCAAACTTCCAGCAGGCCGCGCATCCAAGAACCGAGGCGCGTTTCGGCGAGACTGGGCGATCGCGTGATGCGTACGGGAAGGCCAAATTCCCAGGCGATATCGCTCAATTGGCGGGCGTAGTCGGTGTTGGCGCGAGCGACGATCGCGATCGTGTCGGTGGATGTACCGGCGTTCACGAGCTGCTTAACCTGGGTTAGGACGCTACGAATTTCGCTGTCACTATCAGCATAGGCGGTGTAATAAGCCTCGAAATCACTCGTTCCGGTTGTCTCTTTTCTAGTTCCGGTAATCGTAATTATCGGGTGTTTAACCGTATCTAACTCTGGTGTTGTACCGGTGTGAATAACCTTCCAGCCCTGACCCTGTAAGCGATCGACGGCCTCGCGTGTATCGCAAAACCAATCCTCATCACCACAGGGCAGCGCCACCCGACTACCATCCCCGGCGATCGCGTCGAGAAACGCGAGCATATCCGCCCGAGGATGGAGATAGCCCACCACCGTTAAACACTGCGGTTCGGGATTCGTCGCGATCGCCTGCCAAAATAGTTCCGCCGGATCGACGAACGATCGGCGTTCGAGCTTACCGCGATAGTTTTGCGCGATCGCGATCGTGCGATATACCTTTGGCGCTAACCCTTTGACCTTTGCCATTGCCCTGAGATCCGCGCCGGACTGGAGCAGTGATCGCAGCGACGGCGTTAACCATTGCATCACCGCCACCGCGTCAGACTCCGGGTCAAGATCCGCCACCGCTTCCACGAGCAACTGTCGCGCCAGCCAGGGCGACACCACTGCTAAACCGCGATCAGCGATCGTCTGGGTGGCGAGCTGTTCGAGGCTGGTGTGGCGTCGGTTGAGCTGGCGGGCGATCGTTGGGGTGGCGGTGATGAGTTGGGGGCGATCAGGGTGGAGGAGTGTGTGTAAATCGAGGGTTGGATCGAGATAGAGGGTGCGGGGGGTGGCGGTGGTTGGATTTGGCATGGTGGGAATGGTTGGATTAGGTGGACAACTTGGATTAAGTCTTGAATTGATACTTGTTCAAATATTAACCCGTTCAGGCAAGCAGCCAGCATTACGAATTAAAGAACAGATTAAAATGGGGGGCGACAATTAGCCGTTTTTTGTTCATGACCGAATCAAATTCCTCTGATTAATCGCGTCGGCGGTGACTACCGCTTCGTTCACGCCCTCCTGCGCGATCCCCAAAAACAACCACCAGCCTGCCGACACCGAGCCTTGCCCTGGCGACCCCACCGCACCCCCCGCCCGCCAATAAACCCTCAATAGAAAATCCCATGCTCACCACAAAAGTCACCGACACCGGACAAATCACCCTCCCCGATGAAATTCGGCAACATCTCAACCTCGTAACCGGTAGTCGCATTGAATTCGTGATCGACGAAGACGGCTTCGTCAAGATTTTTCCCCTCAATGTCGCCGTAGAAACACTGTCCGGAATCTTGCATCATCCCAACATCGAGCCTGCCTCGCTTGAAGAGATGGACGCTGCGATCGTTGAGGGAGCCAATGATTGGACTTGATACCAACATTCTCGTTCGATACCTCACCAAAGATGACGAACAACAATGGCAAAAAGCGGCAGCGACGATCAAACAGAATTCTCCGAACTTCGTAACTAATATTGTCCTATGTGAACTTGTTTGGGTGCTGAAAGGGTCAAAATATGGCTTTCATAAAGACGCAATCATCAAAGTATTAGAAGCCATGCTGCACAGCCCAGCTTTTGAATTTGAAAACCGCTCGAACATTGATCAGGCACTACAGCGATATAAACGAGGTAAAGCCGACTTCTCTGATTACTTGATTGGGGCAACATCTCAGCACGCAGGCTGTACAGAAATAGTTAGCTTTGATGCAAAATTAGACGGCGAACGCGGATTTCGATATCTGTCATAGCGTTCTCATACCAAATCCGGCTGACAAAGTAGCGGTTGCCGATGAGCACTGAGCGGAGTCGAAGTGCGGGTTTGCACTAAAAACGATCAATGCAATTGTGCTTCTCACTGATCCGGATTTGGTATCAAATCCGCACCCCGCCCGCCCGATCGCAATCACACCAACGCCCCGCCACAACTCGACCCCGCCCCTGCCGTACAGCCATAGCAAAAATTCGCCGTACCCACACAGCCGATCGCCTCTAATGTCCCCAACTCCAACAGCCGCGCCACCGTCAACACCTGACCCGCCCGATCGCGAGCCGGTAGATCTTCCATCTGATTAAAATCGCAGTCGAACACGTTGCCGAGATAGTCGATCGACAACTGGTTACGGCACATCAGACCATCCACAGTGGCGGGGTTGAAATTATCGGCGAGAAATTGCGTGTAGGCACGATCGAGGCCGTGACGCTGCAAAAAGTGCTTCGTGCGACCGATCGGCAAATTGGCGATCGTCAGCAAATGGTTAAACCGCACGCCGAATTCGCGATCGAGGTAATCGTGATAGGCCGCTTCGAGATTGGCCTGAGCAGGCGGCAGGGCGAATTTTTCCGGCGCGATCGGTAGCGGCGGATTGTAAACCAAGTCGAGAATTAACGCCGGATCGGAGCCGTAACCGAGGGCGTTGAGCTGCTGCAAACCGCGAATCGAGCCATCAAATACGCCCGAGCCGCGCATTTTATCGACATTATCGGCCAGATAACAGGGCAGCGACGCCACCACCCGGACACGCTGCTGGGCGAAATAGTCCGGCAAATCGCCGTAACCGTCGATCGCGAAAATCGTCAGATTCGATCGCACAATCACCGTTTTACCACGCGATCGCGCCGCCGCCACCAGTGGCCGAAACCCGTAATTCATCTCCGGAGCGCCCCCGGTCAAATCCACCGTCTCGATCTGGGGAAAGCGATCGATTAACTCAATCAACTGCTCGCAAATTTCCGGCGTCAGCTCTTCCGTACGCTTTGGGCTAGCCTCCACGTGGCAGTGCGTACAGGCGAGATTGCACTTTTTGCCGAGGTTAATTTGCAGGGTGGTGATCGGTTGTTTCGTCAGCGGGGCGGAGAGTTGACGATCGAACGGGATGCAAGTGTCAGAGGTAGGTGAGGCGAGTGAGTTGGACGCAACGGGTGAACTGGGAGCGTGAACCATAGGGATGATGACAGTGATAAAAAGCGATGAAAGCGTTAGGTTAACTCGGTCTAATGTCGTGACACCGGAAGTCTAAAGTACGTCACGCGCAACATTTTAGACTGGCTACAATATCCGACCTTTGCCTCTGGCTTAACCTGAATTTAGCGTAATGAATACGACGGACTTCGCCGATCGGCTTACACGGTCTCTTTCTCACTGTGGCAGTATCATCACCCTGCTGACCCTATCCGCCTGCGCGATCGCCCCCACCGCCAGCACCGATCCACAGTCTCCACGATTCGACTCAATTTCCCGTCAGCCCAACCGGTCGTCCCAGCCCCTAAAAACCACTCCATCCATGCCGACGAATTCCAGCAACACCAACGCCCAATCGCCCTTGCGCGTCGATCGCGATCGGCTGATGCAGCGTTTAACGGAGTTCAGCCAGCCGCGTTTTAGCGAGACCGATCGCGAAACTGCACGCCAATATTTAGAGCAAATCTTGCGCGATCGCGGTTGGCAGGTGCGCCGCGAACCGTTTACCATTCCCCTCGATGATGGGCAGGAACTCAACGGCGTCAACCTAATCGCGGAAAAACCGGGAACCGATCCGACGCTGCCAGCGTTGCTCATCGGCGCACATTACGACACCGTCAGCGATCGCTCTCCCGGCGCGGACGATAACGCCAGCGGTACGATCGGGCTACTGGAAATCGCCGACCTGTTGGCCGATACATCCCGCGATCCCCAGTCAGAAACGCCAACTACATTCCCGCGCACGCTGCGTTTGGTCTGGTTTGATCTCGAAGAGTTCGGTTTGCTGGGGAGTTTTTATCATGTGGCGCAGCTCGATCGGGAGCTGTACGGCGCGATTATTTTAGAAATGATCGGTTACGCCTGCGATGATCCCGGCTGTCAGCAGGTTCCGTCGGGACTGGCGATCACGCTGCCCGATCGCGGTGATTTTCTCGGCGTCGTCGGTAGCGCCGAAACGCCGGAATTGCTGGCTCCGTTTAATGCGGTCAGCCAAGCCAGCGATACCGATCGCGATCGCGCCGGACATCCTCCCGTCATCACGTTAGCGGTTCCGACGCTAATGGCGATCGCTCCCAATCTGCTCCGTAGCGATCATGTTCCCTTTTGGGCGCAGGGCATCGGCGCACTCATGGTCACCGACACCGCCAACTTTCGCAATCCCCACTACCACCGCAGCAGCGACACCGTCGAGACGATCAACCCCGACTTTTTCGCCCGATCCACCCAGATAATTTTAGACGCCGCGATCATTCTGCTCGATTCTCCAGCCAATTAAACCTGGTAAGAATTAGCAGCGTAGTTTAACCTAGAAGATCGGACTTTAAAGCAGACTTGGGGACTACACGCGTGAGTCACAGCGATCGCACCCCGGTCACAATGCGGTCGAAGCTGTGAACCCCCTAGCAAAGAACTAAAATCACAATGGCAAAGCGTATTCAACTGTTACTAAACCAAGACGTTAGTAAACTCGGTCGTAAAGGCGAGGTCGTCGAAGTTGCTCCGGGCTATGCTCGTAACTTCCTGATCCCCCAAAGCCTCGGCGTCAACACCACGCCGGGAATCCTCAAGCAGGTCGAACGTCGGAAGGCAAAAGAAGCCGAGCGTTTGGCCAAAATCAAACAAGAGGCCGAAGATCGCAAAAAAGCGCTCGAATCCGTGGGTCGCTTCAAGATTGCGAAACCCCTCGGCGAAGGCGATGCAATTTTCGGTACGGTGACCGATCGCGAAATGGCCGAAGCCATTCTCGCCAGCACCGGCCAAGATCTCGATCGTCGTGGCATCACGATGCCCGAGATCAACAAACTCGGTATCTACAAGGTGCAAGTGAAAGTACACGCCGAAGTCACGGCAGAAGTCGAAGTTCACGTCACCCCGTTGTAAATTGATCGATTAATCAATCCCACTAAAAAGCCCCCATTTTCAATGAAAATAATGAAAATGGGGGCTTTTTACTAACGAAAATTGACTAACGAAAAATGGAGCAATAACGCCTAGAACAGGCGATCAAGCCGATTCAAAATATTCCCCACTCGCTCCAGCGTACTGAGCATCGAATCGATATTGTCGATCGTATCCGCCTCCGTCGGCTCGCTCGCCACATACGGCCCCGCCAGATCCGGCGACGGCGACGTATCCACATCCATACTCAGATACATCCGCTGGCTCGCCATCAGATCCATCGCCGTCCCGATCGGAATCGCATAATTAAATCCCGGCTTGATCATCCGCGAAATACTCGCCGCCTCCTCGTCCGTCATGCCCTCGGTTTGGATCTCCTCCGGTGACGCGTAATCGCCCATGCCGTGAACCCCAACCACACGACCCGCCGAGTCAAACACGCCGCTACCACTCATACCGCGCCGGGTCACATTGGTATAAATCATCTGATAGCCATCCACCGGCTCATTCAGAAAACCCGAAATCCGACCATCGGTAAACTGACGAATAAGCTGTCCCGTACTCCCCGGCGCAGGCCACCCGGAGATAAATACGTCCTGACCCTCCGTCGTTTCCCCCGGTGCAAGCGTCGCCACCGCGTGTTCATCTTCACTGACGAACTTCAACACCGCCAGATCCGCACCGGGCATAATCGTTACATCATCGAGATCCACCGCGTAGGCTTGGTTGCCATAGGTTCCGATCACGATCGACTCTGCACCTTCCACCACGTGGCGGTTGGTCAGAACATAGTAATCATCGCCATTATTGGAAAAAATGAAGCCCGAACCGTGGCCGGTTCCGTTGTCATATTCCGACACGATCAGTGTCGTGACTTCGCGGGCGACGTTGTTCACCTGAGCGCCCGTCAGTGCGGCGGCACTTTGGGGCAGAGAACAAACGATCGCGGCGGTCGCACCGCCAAACAGTGCCGTTAAATGTCGCTGAAAAACCATAGCTCAAAACACAATCTCGAAACAGATTGATTCACGTTGATTCACTGACGATCGCCCACGCGATGCGTGACGACCTACCCTAGCAGGTCAATTTTAGTCACGACAACAAGCGCAGCGGGTAATTTTACGGAATGGATCAACTTATCTCCTCAGTAAAGATCAAGTGGGGAATAATATGCAATAGTTGGATCGCTTTAGTAGTCTAGAGAGGAGAGCAGCTTAGGGTTGCTTTGCTAAAGTGGAGCCTGAAAACACCTGAAGAAATACACTAGATACGCTCAAAGGGTCAGGTTTGCCTGTAGCCTGAGAGACTGGAGATATTCGAGCTGGCCATGGCAACAATTCACTTTAAAGGCAAGTCCTACGTCCAAAATCACCATCTGACCCTCAAACACCATCATTTGGTGCCAAATCCTGATGCCAGCCTGACGGATAAAATTAGCCTCCACGATAACCTGATTATCCACGGTGATAATCTGCTTGCCCTCAAAGCTCTGTTACCGACCTATGCGGGTAAGGTGAAGTGTATCTATATTGACCCACCCTACAATACGGGCAATGAAGGCTGGATCTATAACGATAATGTCAACTCGCCGATGATGCAGGAGTGGCTCAAAGCCAACCAACCCATCGATAAGGAAGACTTAGCACGCCATGACAAATGGCTTTGCATGATGATGCCTCGCCTGAAGCTTCTGCGAGAACTTTTGCGGGATGATGGCGTTATTTTTATTTCCATTGATGATAATGAAGTTCATCATCTCCGAATGCTGATGGATGAGATTTTTGGTGAGTCTAATTGGGTAGGAACGATTGTTTGGAAAAATGCGACAGACAATAACCCAACTAATGTAGCAGTAGAACATGAGTATATATTTTGCTTTGCGAAAAATAAAACACAATTGCCATCTGAATGGAAGTCGCCCATCTCTGATATCAAACAAAAGCTAATAGAAGTTGGTGACAAACTGAACAAAAACTGCACAGACACAGATAAACTTCAGCAGTCATACTCTCAATGGTTTAAAGAAAATAAAGCTTACTTGTCTCCTTTAGACAGATATAAATACATAGATTTCGGGGGAGTCTATACAGGAAGTCAGAGTGTCCATAACCCTGGAAGAGAAGGGTACAGATATGATGTCATACACCAAGAAACTGGTAAACCATGTAAGCAACCTTTAATGGGTTATCGTTTTCCTGAAGCAACTATGAAAGAGCTTCTTGCGCAAAATAAGATTTTATTTGGACAAAATGAAAACAAAATTATTGAACTTAAAGTTTATGCGAAAGAATATGAGGATAAACTTTCAAGCCTGATAATGATTGATGGTCGAATAGGTGCATATGATGTAAAAAAATTATTCCCTCAATCTAAAAGAAGATTTGACAATCCTAAGCCTGTTCAGCTAATCAAGCAACTGCTTTCTTTCACGGTTAAAGATTGTGATGTAGTTCTTGATTCTTTTGCAGGTTCAGGAACAATGGCTCATGCTGTTTTAGCTTTGAATCAAGAGGATGGAGGAAAGCGAAAGTTTATCTTGATAGAGATGGAAGGTTATGCTGAATCACTCACAGCAGAGCGGGTTCGGCGAGTCATTCAAGGCATTCCAACAGCAAAAGATGAAGCCTTGAAGAATGTGTTGGGAGGTAGTTTTTCATTCTTTGAGTTGGGTGATCCGGTTGAGATGCAGGCAATTTTAGAAGGGGATAGTTTACCTGTCTATGAAGACCTGGCAAGGTATGTGTTCTACACCGCTACAGGGGATGAGTTTGATCCCGCTAAAGTTGACCGAGAACGGAATTTTATTGGCGAAAACAAAGACTTTGAAGTTTATCTGCTCTATCAGCCCGACCTAAATTACTTGCGCTCTACATCGCTGGATTTAGATAAGGCAGAAAAGCTGGGACTGCCTGAGTCTAATTGCAAAAAACGATTAGTCTTTGCACCAATGAAATATTTGGATACTGAAACATTAGAACGATATCGCATTGAATACTGTCAGCTTCCCTTTGAAATTTACAAATTCAAGGAATAAGGAATGGATGACTATGTGATTGAAAGGAATCAGAATAATGCCCAAAAAGATTAGAGAACTGAAGCAACTGTTACGAAAATCAGGATTTCAAGAACTCTCTGGCAAAGGCAGTCATACAAACTGGATACATTCACTCTATGCAGGCAAAATAACGGTTTCTGGCAAAGATAGTTCAGATGCTAAACCCTATCAGGAGAAAGAGATTCTAGGAGCCATTCAACAGGTAAAGGAAGTAGAGGAAAACCAAGATGATGAACAGACTTAAGTATCAAATGGTGATTCAGTGGTCAGAAGAGGATAACTGTTTTCTAGTCGGCTTTCCTGACTTTCCTGGACAGCAGTGGCGCACCCACGGCGAAACCTATGAGGAAGCTGTCACCCAGGGAATTGAAGCTCTCGAATCGTTAGTCATGGCCTATGAAACCTCTAAGGAACCTTTGCCTCAACCGAGTACAATTTGCGCTGTCGCTTAAATTATCACGATGGAACTCAAGGACTACCAAAAATACTGCATCAATGAGGTGAAGGTCTACCTTGAGCATTTGGCTGGGTTTCGCGCTAAGTATGAAAAGGCTCTTGCCGCTGATCCAGACACGGCATTTGACTTTACGCGCAAAACCTGGGAGAGAGCGAAAGGAGGACGTACCTTTCAAGGGGCAATTCATCATGAGAAGAAAAATGGTTTGGGTGAGCCGTTACCTAACTTCTGCATCAAAGTGCCCACGGGAGGCGGCAAAACGCTGTTGGCAACCCATGCGATCGGATTGATAAACGCCCACTACCTGAAAAGACAGATGGGGTTGGTGTTGTGGATTGTGCCAACGAATCAAATTTATCGGCAAACGCTAAGAGTACTCAACGGAAATAAGTGTCCAATCAAGGGATAAAGGCTGGTATTTCAAGAAACCACTTGCCCA
>JAABST010000003.1 GCA_011390275.1 Geitlerinema sp. S16 | reverse complement strand
CGGCTGTACCAGGCGTTGTGGTAGTCCGGTTTGATTTCGAGGGCGCGATCGTAGCTCGCCACCGCTGCTTCGTTCTGCCCTAGGTTATATAGCGCATTGCCACGGTTGTTCCAGGCTTCGTGCAAGTCCGGTTTGATTTCGAGGGCGCGATCGTAGCTCGCCACCGCTGCTTCGTTCTGTTCTAGATTACCGAGCGCAATGCCACGGTTGTACCAGGCTTCGTGCTTGTCCGGTTTGATTTCGAGGGCGCGATCGTAGCTCGCCACCGCTGCTTCGTTCTGTCCTAGGTTACCGAGCGCACTGCCACGGTTGCTCCAGGTATCGTGGTCGTCCGGTTTGATTTCGAGGGAGCGATCGTAGCTCGCCACCGCTGCTTCGTTCTGTCCTAGGTTCAATAGCGCATAGCCACGGTTGTACCAGGCTGCGTGCAAGTCCGGTTTGATTTCGAGGGCGCGATCGTAGCTCGCCACCGCTGCTTCGTTCTGTCCTAGGTCATTGAGCGCATAGCCACGGCTGTACCAGGCGTTGTGGTAGTCCGGTTTGATTTCGAGGGCGCGATCGTAGCTCGCCACCGCTGCTTCGTTCTGTCCTAGGTTACGGAGCGCATAGCCACGGTTGTCCCAGGCGTTGTGGTAGTCCGGTTTGATTTCGAGGGCGCGATCGCAGCTCGCCACCGCTGCTTCGTGCTGTCCTAGGTGACTGAGCGCAATGCCACGGTTGTTCCAGGCTTCGTGGTAGTCCGGTTTGATTTCGAGGGCGCGATCAAAACTTGCGAGAGCGTCTGTATAACGTCCTAAGACATCACAGAGTATTGCGCCACGGCTGTTCCAGGCATCGTGGTAGTCCGGTTTGATTTCGAGGGCGTGATCGCAGCTCGCCACCGCTGCTTCGTTCTGTCCTAGGTTACTGAGCGCAATACCCCGGCAACGCGAGGCGTAGTGGTCGTCCGGTTTGATTTCGAGGGCGTGATCAAAACTTGCAAGAGCGTCTGTATAACGTCCTAAGACATCACAGAGTATTGCGCCACGGTTGTTCCAGGCATAGCGGTAGTCCGGTTTGATTTCGAGGGCGCGATCGTAGCTCGCCACCGCTGCTTCGTACTGTCCTAGGTCACGGAGCGCATTGCCACGGTTGTACCAGGCATAGTGGTAGTCCGGTTTGATTTCGAGGGCGCGATCGTAGCTCGCCACTGCATCCTCAAACGCTTGGCTGGCATGAAGAAGCTTTCCTAACTCTAATAGCAACTGCGATCGCTGCTCATCATCCTCACTTTCCTCAATCCAGGTTTGCAACTCAATCCGCTTTTCCCGGTGTTCCGCTGCCGTCATTTGCTCATATTCATCGAAATCAACTCTCTGAGAAGCCCGTAAAGCCTCCCGCTTAATCACCTCCCGATCGAGCCGCAACTCAAACACCCCCGACC
Source organism: Geitlerinema sp. S16 (assembly GCA_011390275.1). GTDB lineage: Bacteria > Cyanobacteriota > Cyanobacteriia > Cyanobacteriales > Geitlerinemataceae > RDYZ01. Next base: position 150,034 of record JAABST010000003.1, on the reverse strand, counting down.
CCCAATCCACAAAATCCGCCGCCCGCCGCACAAAATACTTCTTCGCAAACCTCGGCAACACCAACACCAAACAAAACCCAAACGTATCCCGGAACTTTTCGCGATTTTGATTCAAATGCGCCAAAATACGCGGCGTGCGATCAATCCGATAATAATCCCCCTCACCCCCAAAACCACCGGGCGAAATATCATCCACCAGCGACTTTTCCAACCCCACAATAAACAACACATCCGGCACTTGCGGCTGAATACACTCCACCACCCGCTCAAATAACTTCTCGATCGCCTCCTCCAACACCAACACCGCGATCGTCTTGTCCGGCAAATCCTCCCGTAACTGCGCGATCGTCTCCGTCGCGATCGACGGCGTACACTCCAACAACTTCAACCCAAACCCCGCCGTCCGCGTGATCGATCGACGCAACGCCGCGTAAGTTTCCGCCTGGGTCGGGCGATCGTCCTCCTCCCAGTCCAACAACTCCGTAAACCGCTTCGGTGCATCCGTCATGATCTGGCCTCCTTAATTCAATAAAACCGAAGTACAAGACCTCTGAGGTTTTGAAAACCTCTGAGGTCTGTCACACCCCCTGCAACCGCGATAACGCCGATTGAAACAGATCAATTTTCAAAATCAACGGATGCACATCAAACCACTCATTGATCTCACCCTCCTCATCCTCCTCGAAATACTGCAACACACACCGATCGCCTAAAAACTGCTGACTGCGATTATCTCGCGGCAACTGCTTCGTCACATGCACCCGCGCCAACTCATCCCACCAATCAAAATTAATCAAATCCCGGTAAGTTTGCCGCGCCGAACTTAACGCCCGATTCACCGCCCGTTTTTGAATCGGCAAAACATCCGTCCAATCCAACGCCTTTTGCATAAACTGCATCAACATCCGCATATGCCCGCCGCTCATCGCACAGACCAGATCGAGCAGTTCCGGCGACTCAAACAAACGTGTTTCGATCGCCCTCGCTAAATTCGGATCGATCGTCTCCACCCGCAACCGCAGAATTTTTCGCATCGCCTCCATCCCCTCCAAATTCAGCGAACCATCGCGATTTTGCACCACCACCATCGGCAAAATATCCGCACAATCCCCATAGCGATTTTCCACTTCGATGCCACGACTGCACACCAACGCGATCGGCGCGGTGTAAATCACATGACAGTTTAAGCCCTTCATCTGCTCACTGCGATCGAGATAAATTTGCTCGTGATTGCTGCGAGCCTCCTCGGAACTGCGAAGGTAGGTGATGCGATCGAGATTGTCCGCCATGATCACAATCCCGCGCTTGCCCTGAGCCTGAAGCTGCTGCGTCGCCAATCCGATAAACTCATTCACCGCCTGCACCAGCGACACCGTATGAGCATCAACCGTTTTGCGAACCTGGGCGCGAATCGACGGCACGGCGCGTAAATTCGCCGATAATTTGGCAAATTCCAAGAGCTTTTGTTCGATCGTCAGACTGCTAAATTCCACCTCACTGGTCACCAAATCCTTAAACTCACCCCAGCGATTCCCCAGCCAGGTCAAAATCGGATTTTCATTCGTCTCCAAGCGCACCTCTTGGACAAGATTGCGCGTACACGCCAAAATCACATCGGCGTAGCTCACATCCTCCGGTTCCACATCCGCCTGATCCGCCGCGAAATACACCACGAAAAAGCCGCACTCCTGCTCTAGCCACTGCTTCAGCCGCAACAATTCCGTGGATTTCCCGACCCCACGATGACCGCTGTACAGTTGACACGTGGGCGTCTCGGATCGCTTAATCCGTGAGCCGGTCACCCGTTTCACATCCCAGCCGCCGCGCACGTCGTTGAGGTGGACGTACACCCGCGAATCCGCCGGAAACGGCTCAAACACGTTATGAAGACGATCGATCACGGTGTAGTAGCTAGACGGGTCGGCAAAGTTTGAGGACATGGCAACAGGTGGCAAATGTGGGGAGGCATACCAAGATTTTAGCGAAGCCGTCGATCGGGCAACCGAGTTAAGTTTTTGCCCGTCACGTCAGCCCGAGACGGCGGCCAGTATGCCAAGATCAAACCAGTCTGATCGGGGCAAATCATTTCAACAAGCCGTTGAGTCCATTCTGGATCGATAAATAGACTAACGAACGAAACCTTACCCCCCGATCGAAGTACAAATCACGATGATCACCACCCCAGCCGTCACCCAATACAGCCCCCAGGACTACCGCGATCGCGAGGCGATCGCCGAAACCCGCCACGAATATCACAATGGAGACATCATCGAAATGCCCGGAGGTTCCGTCAACCACAGCCGCATCGCCGGTTCACTGTACGCCCTATTCGAGGACTTGCTCGATCCCGAAACCTTTGAAGCCTTCAATAGTGACCTGCGCCTCTGGATTCCCGACGTGAATCATGGCGTTTACCCCGATGTGATGGTGATCGCCGGAGCGCCGGTACTCAACGGCGATCGCACTGACGAAATCCTGAATCCAACCCTAATCGCCGAAGTCCTATCGCCCTCCACCTCCAGCTACGATCGGGGCGATAAATTTGCCGCCTACCGCACGATCCCCAGCTTGTGCGAATACCTGCTGATCGAGCAATCCACCTCCCTGGTCGAACACTACTGGAAAACCGACGATAACCGGTGGCATCTCGAAGAAATCCGCGACATCGACGCCAGCGTCACGCTGCAACACCTACCCGAGACCCTACCCCTCGCCAAACTTTACCGCCGTGTGAACTTCACCACCGCCTAAGCTTCACCGCTAAAACCTCAGAAGACCCCGTAAAATCTCTATAAGACTTTATAAATATCAAACATCCATTGCTGGAGACCAGACCCTTGCCCACCCTCGGCGTCAACATCGACCATATCGCCACCATCCGCCAAGCTCGCCGCACCACGGAACCTGACCCGATCGCCGGAGCCGTCCTCGCGGAACTCGGGGGCGCGGATGGCATCACGGCTCACCTGCGCGAAGATCGCCGCCACATGCAAGATCGCGATCTTTACATATTGCGAAAAACCGTCGCCACTCACCTTAACTTAGAGATGGCCGCGACGGATGAAATGGTCGCGATCGCCCTCGATCTCAAGCCGGACTATATGACCCTCGTGCCGGAACGCCGCGAAGAGGTGACGACGGAAGGCGGTTTGGATGTGGCGGGACAACAGGAGCGGATGAACGCGATCGTCGATCAACTCCAAAGCGCCGAAATTCCCGTCAGTATGTTTATCGACGCGGATCAGGCTCAGATCGATGCCTCGAAACAAAGCGGCGCAAAATTCATCGAGCTACACACCGGCCAGTACGCCGAAGCCAAGGGCGAGAGCAATCGCGCCAAAGAATTGGCGATCCTGGATCAAGGCTGTCAGTATGCCCGATCGCTCGGGTTGCGCGTCAACGCCGGTCATGGCTTGACGTACCTCAATGTTTATCCCGTGGCCTGCATCGATGGCATGGAAGAACTCAACATCGGCCACACCATCATTGCGCGGGCGGCGATGGTCGGTCTTGAACGGGCAGTGCGGGATATGAAACTCGCGATGCGCGGTCAGCTTTAAGGGGAAACCGATCGGGGAAATCGCGAACAAAGCGCAGGAAAATTGAGCCGCGCGATCGCCGTGATCCCCGAGAGCGATCGAATTCACGATAAAATTTGTGTAGTTCATCACGTGAGCGGCACGCTTTACCCTTGCTTGTTTGTTCGCGTTCCCTAAAAACAGTCTAATGAAACAGTTCTTTTCTCGCGTTATGGCCTTTGTCCTCGTGGCCGTCATCGCTCTTTCGGGTCTCACCGCCTGCTCACCCGCCGGTAACCTTTCCGGAAACTATCGTGATGATGCGCTAACCCTTGTGACCAGCCTGCGCGAAGCGATCGAGCTGCCCGAAAACACCCCCGAAAAAGCGGCGGCGCAATCGGCTGCCCGCGAAAATATCAACGAATTTATCGCTCGCTACCGTCGCGATAGCGCAGTCTCGACCCTGCCGTCGTTCACCACGATGAGCACTGCGCTCAATGGTCTCGCGAGCCACTACAGCAGCTACGGCAACCGCCCCCTATCATCGAAGCTCAAAGACCGCCTCAACCAAGAATTCACCCAAGTCGAAATGGCGCTGAAACGCGGCGCATAGTCGCTGTAGCCTCACCATTGCCCAACCCCGACTAGAGCGAAGACACAAACAGTTCTCGACAAAAAGCAGGCGATCCGACACACCTCAGATCGCCTGCTTTTTTGTGATTCAGGCGTCACCTCTGGATGTCGTCCCGCCTGAACACCTATATCTCACGTGATCCCAGCTTAAACAACACATTGATTGCTTTAGTCCCGACTAAATGTAAAAATGCTGTTAAATTTTGATCGCGTAGCCGAGACAAAGGACAGACAATTATGCCCAGCGAGACCCAAGCCGTGACCCCTGCCACAACCCAAACCGCTCCCGCCTTTTGTCAGGGCATGACCCATCTCGCCGAGACGCTTCCCGGCTTTGAGCAGTATGGGCGAACTCCCGCGATCGCCGACGGTCAAACCGCGATCGGCAATATCAGCGATCCCGCAGCGGCCTACCAAACCTTGCTCACGGCGGACGCGCTGCGCTACCTGACGCTACAAATAACCAGCGCCAAAGCCTCGGGACATCCCGGCGGTTTTGCCAGCAGTGCCGACGCGATCGCGGCGCTCGTCCTGCTGGGCTATAAAAATATCTGCACCGAAGTCGGTCACCACGCGCCGGGTTACTACAGCAACGTGTTTCTCGATGCCTCGCTCGAAGCGATGGGCATTGCCACCGTCCAAGATCTCTGCGATCGATTCCGTGAAACCCACGGCCTCCTCGGTCACCTCTCGGGACAAATCCCCGGCCTGCTCGCCCCCGCTGGCCCCCTCGGTCAAGGCCAACATTTTGCCATGTCCGGCGCGAAACTGAACCCCGGTGTCCTGTTCCCCGTGACGATCGGTGACGGTGGCCTCGGTGAACCCTACATCATGAGCAGCTTCGGTCACTTCAACACCAGCTATCCCGAGGTGACCAACTTCCTGCCAATCCTCGTCTGGAACGGCTACAGCCAGGAACACCACAGCATGGTGTCCACCAAAACCAACGAGGAAATGGTGGCCTACTGGAGCGGTAACGGCTTCGCAGAGGTGATCCTGCTGGATGCGAAGGATTACGATGACGCGAACCAGGAGGGGGCGTACGTTGATAGCACGCGATTTGGGCTAGAGGCGCGGATCAAGTTTGGTCAGGCGATGCTGGCAGCGGTGGACAAAGCGGCGAAATCGGCGCTGGGCGGTACGTTGACTGTGTTGATCGTCAAGCAGCTCAAGGGTGCGGGCGTCCACAAACGCGGCGCTCAGTCCCATAACCTCTATCCCGGCGATACGATCGAAAAAGACTACATCGCCAACGCCTTGGCGGAGTTAGCGCTGACCCCGGCGGCCTGGGAACTGGTACGCACGAACCACACTCGCGCCGCTGGTGGTAAAGCCTCAGCGGTGGCGGTGACGGAATTCACGCGCGAGCTGTCGGATCTGGGAACGTTGCCGCTGAAGGAGTTCGCGATCGGCGAAAACCAGGTTGCCACCACCGCGATGGGTGAACTGGTGGGCTATGTGGGCAAAGCCGACCCAGATTTTGTCGTCACCAACGCCGACGGTAACGCCGCCTCGGGCATCAACAACATTAACGTTGCGCTCAACATCATCCACCCCACCACCGACGACACCTATTTTCAGCGTCCCGGCGGTCAGGTGTATGAGCCGCTCAGTGAGGATGCTTGCGCCGGTTTGGCAGCGGGTCAGGCGTTGTTTGGGGCGCGATCGCTGTGGTGTTCCTACGAATCGTTTGCGATTAACGGTCTACCGATTTGGCAAACCGTAACCCAGGCGATGGCCGAACTTCGCCGCCCAACCCCAGCGACGGTGTGCCTGTTCACGGCAGGCGCTTTGGAGCAAGGCCGCAACGGTTGGACGCACCAACGCCCGGAAGTCGAGAATTATTTCGCGGGCATGATGCGTAACGGCAATGTGTTTGCGCTGTTCCCGATCGACTCGAACGGCATCCAGGTGTGTTACGACTGGGCGCTAACGCAGAAAAATAAGGGCATCACGATCACCGCGAGTAAGTCGCCGTTGCCGATTCGGACGACCCTGGCTCAGGCGCAACAGGCGATCGACATAGGCGCGATCGTTTTGCAGGAAACGGCGGGCGAAAAAACGGTGGTGTTCGCAGTGGTGGGCGACATGGTGTTAGAGCCGGTGTTCGCAGCAGCGGAACAACTCGCGAGCCAGGGTATCGGCTCGAAGATCGTCGCGGTGGTCAATCCTCGCCGTCTCTACCGTCCGACGGATGTGGCGGCGGAAATCTGCTCTGAAGCGGACACCACGTTCCTGGATGATGCGGCGTTTGCGGCGTTGTTCGGTGGTGATGCACTGCTGGGCGTCACCGGTGGCACGAGCGCGATGCTGGAGCCGGTGATGTTGCGATCGATGTCGCCCCGTGATGTGTTTGCCTGGAAGCGTGGCGAAACGACTGCCAGCGCCGGGGCGATCATGGCGTTCAATGGCATCACAGCGGACGCAATGGCCGATCGGGCAGTAGCACTGGTGTCCTAAACACATTTCAGTGGGTACATTTCAACGAAAAATTTCAAATTGAGGCCGCTACGATGCCTCGTTTGAGTACGTTAAATGTTGCCGAAATTCAGCTTTATCTCCTAGTTAATCAACGCACTCAAGTTACTTGAGTGTGTTTTTTTGTTCAAACCGTTAAACGATAAAACTCTTCCGGGGTACGTTTGCACGATGGCCAAGGACGAACACCCGAAATGTAGGGATGGTAAATGACGAAATATCCATTCATTTTTGTTACACTTGGTTACATTAACTAGACGGAGCTTTGTCAACGCCTGTGACTGCTGTTCTTGATCGCCTCGCTCTCGATCGCCATACGTGGACGTGGCGCGATCGCAAGATCCAGTACGCCGTTTGCGGTGAAGGTCAACCGCTGTTTTTGATTCACGGTTTTGGCGCGTCGATCGGCCATTGGCGCAACAATATTCCCGATTGGGCAAAGGCTGGATACCGAGTCTATGCGATCGATTTGCTCGGGTTTGGCGATTCGGAAAAAGCCCTGGTGGATTATTCCCTAGAACTCTGGCGCGACTTAATTGCGGATTTTTGGGGCGAATTTATCAACACGCCGACGGTGTGGGTCGGAAACTCGATCGGGGCGTTGCTGGCGTTGATGCTGGCGGCGGATCATCCCGAAAAAACGCGGGGCGCAGTATTGCTCAACTGTGCGGGCGGTCTCAACCATCGCCCAGATGAGCTAAATCCCGTATTGGGTTTTATTTTGGGATCGTTTGCGAAGGTGGTCTCTGCGCCGATTATTGGTAATGCACTCTTCGAAGTGGTGCGTCGTCCCTCGCAAATTCGCCGGACGCTACATCAGGTTTACCGCAACCACGCCGCGATCGATGACGAGCTAGTCGAACTACTCTATCGCCCGTCCTGCGATCCAAACGCGCAAAAAGTATTCGCCTCGATTTTGACTGCACCGGCAGGCCCCAAACCGGATGAGCTATTACCGCGTGTAACCTGTCCGCTACTGGTGCTATGGGGTGAAGACGATCCCTGGACGCCGATCGACGGCGCGGATCTCTATCGCACCTGGAATGGTGAGGCCACGATCGACTTTTTCGCTATTCCCAACGCCGGACACTGCCCCCATGACGATTGCCCCGAAATCGTCAATCACCACGTGCTTGACTGGCTGGCGCACCTCGTCATCTGGGATAACCACGCCCACGCCGATCGTGAAGCATTAACGCCCTAGGGCGTGTCATCAATTAATCGTAGAACCCTTATCGGGCAAGCTGTTGAACGCCCGACTCAACAAAAAAACTAGGGGCTATAGCAAAAAACGATTTGGTTAGGACGTATAAAAAAGCTGAGAGCACTGAGCGGAGTCGAAGTGCGGTTTTCAACTTAGACGAGAATGTCCTAATTTAATCGGCTTTTGCTATACAACCCTCACTGAGTAAGCGCTAGAAATTTAATTGATGACAGCCCCTAGTTCGCGCGGGCGTCTATTCTATGGATAGATAGTGCAACCTTTGGAGAGTGCGATCGTGACCCCCAAGATTATTTTGATGTTAGCGAGTCTGTTCGGAGCGATCGCCGTTGCTGCGGGAGCCTTTGGAGCGCATGGCCTGCGCGGTAATATCAGCGATCGCGCCCTGGACATTTTCGAGACCGCGACCCGCTATCAGTTAACGCACGCCTTGGTCATGGTCGCGATCGCCCTACTCATGTTGGTACTGCCCGAGCCGCCGTCGAGTTTACCGATCGGCGCGATCGCAATCACGGCAGGTATGGTGCTGTTTTGCGGCAGTTTGTATGGCTTGAGCTTGGGTGCAGCACGATGGCTCGGTGCGATCGCGCCCCTTGGAGGTACAGCTTTTATTGTCGGTTGGCTTTGTTTGGCGATCGCAGCCTGGAAGCTAACTTAAAGAGAATCAAAAAGAATTAAATAGGATTTAGACAAGATCGAATATTAAAACTGACGAAAGCTCAATCCTTTACTTCGTCAGCGGTTGACCGGATGCCGTGGATTATGACAATAAATTGACAAGTTGCAGGCGACCCCGTGCCGCCGATCGCACCAAGCGATTAATGCATCGTCGCTCAGTCTCGCTCAGAGAGTCGTCGAGGGTCGCAGCGAGCAGTCCGTAACGATCCGCGATCGTTAGGTAGCCCAGTTCACTGCTGGTTGCCATCATCTCGGAAATAGCACCGGGCAAAAGTTGGAGTTGCGGAAGCATGACGTTAAGTTGACAAATTGGCTAATTTCCCAACTCCAGTATTGATCTAATTGTGGACTCTCTAGGTGACGCAACCCGCTAGCATTTGATGATCCCGATCGCGCATAATCCTGATCGCAATCACAACCAACGATCCGGATTCTTCCCAAAGTTTAATCATGTAGGGGTTCAGGGTCTTGAACATTCATGAGCAACACTGAATACGACGGCATCTAACCTGAATTTGAGCTGTGTTTTTATCCAGAACGCACGTTATCCCTTTTTTGTCACGCTCCGAAAGAGGAACTTTTGCATAAGTCCTAGCTCTTGCTTGATTTTGGTAGGATCTACTATAATTAAATCGTGAATCGTTCAACTCGCGTCGCCAGCGCGATCGGGTCATGCCCCTATCTCCACGCCTCGAACCCCAGCCCGAAAATTACAGCCTGCTCACAGATCTCTATCAATTAACGATGTCGGCCTGCTACTGCGGTGAAGGCATCGCCGATCGTCCAGCCAGCTTTGAGTTATTCGCCCGATCATTCCCCCATCACTTTGGCTACGCGATCGCCATGGGACTCGAACACGCCTTGCAGTATCTCGAAGCGGTGCAATTTTCCGAGGAGCAGATCGCAGCCCTGCGCCGAACCGGACTGTTCGATCGCGCTCCTGACGCCTTTTGGACGCTGCTCGCCGACTTTCGCTTTAGCGGCTCGGTGTACGCCATGCCGGAAGGTACAGCCTTTTTGCCGAACGAGCCGATCGTGCGCATCGAAGCCCCACTTTGGCAAGCGCAGATCGTCGAAACCTATTTACTCAACACGATCAACTACCAAACCTTAATCGCCACCCGTGCCGCCCGGATGCGCGACGTGGCAGGCGATCGGGCGACCCTGCTCGAATTCGGAACCCGTCGCGCCTCCTCACCCCAAGCCGCACTTTGGGCAGCCCGTGCCGCCCTCGCCGCCGGATTTGATGCGACCTCTAATGTCTTCGCCGCCTTGGAACTCGATCGCCAACCGTCTGGCACGATGGCCCATGCTCTCGTCCTGGCTTTTAGCGCGATCGGACAAAATGAAACCGCTGCTTTTAGTGCTTTTCACCAATATTTTCCCGGCGCACCGCTGCTTGTCGATACCTTTGACACGATCGCGGCGGTGCGGGAATTCGCGAAGCAACGGGAGGCGGGTCAGTTTGAAACCCAGGGCATTCGGATTGATTCGGGGGATATTGTGGCGCTGTCACGGCAGGTGCGGGAGATTTTGCCCGATGTGCCGGTTTTCGCCAGTGGCGACTTTGATGAATGGGAAATTGCACGCGTGATCGCGGCGGGATCGACGATCGACGGCTACGGGATCGGGACGCGCCTGGTGGCGGGATCGGCCTTTGGTGGGGTGTACAAACTGGTGGATCTCGATGGTGTTCCCGTGGCGAAACGATCGCCAGGAAAAGCTACTTATCCCGGACGGAAACAGGTGTTTCGTTCTGCGACGGGCGATCGACTCGGTTTCGCGGATGAGGTGGCGGCAAGCGGTGAACGATCGCTGTTGGACTGTGTAATGCTCAACGGGAAACGGATCGTAGCGGCGGAATCCCTGGAGACGATCGCCCAACGCACGGCGGCTTCGGTGGCAGCGCTTCCGGCAACGGCTCGATCGCTCAATTGCGATGCGCCACCGTTGCCCATCATTTCTGATGCCCTGACAGCGCTCCAACATTCCCTTGAACCCACACAACTAACCGAAGCCGCTCATTAGTTTTTCACTAAAATTCTTCCCCTGCTCCAAAACCCTCAAACAACGCACAAAAAACCAGAATGATTTACCATCAAATCCATAATTCCATCCATTTTTGTGAATTGTTTTTTGTGAATCATGTGTGTGAATTGTTTTGTGTAAATCGTGTGTAAATCGTTTTTTGTGAATCGTTTTTCAACCCATAACCCGCGATCCTCAACCCATGAACATTGCTCTTTTTGGTACGAGTGCAGACCCGCCCAGCGTCGGACATCGCGCCGTGATTCGTTGGCTCGCCGATCACTTCGATCGCGTCGCCATCTGGGCGTCAGACAATCCGTTTAAACTCGATCGCACGCCCCTCGAACAACGTACGGAAATGTTGGCCTTAATGGTCGAGACCCTGCGCAGCGGTCAGGATGGATCGCCGTGTCACAATGTGGAGTGTCGCGCCGACTTGAGCCACATGCGATCGATCATCAGCGTGCAGCGGGCGAAAGCGCTGTGGCCGGAGGCAGAGTTCACCTTCGCGATCGGCTCGGATCTGATCGCGCAACTGCCCAGTTGGCATCGATCGGCGGATTTGCTGCGTGAATGCAATGTGATTGCGATTCCGCGTCCGGGCTATCCGATCGATCTCGATGCCCTCGCGACCTTGCGATCGTGGGGTACGGTAACGATCGCCGATGTGGAAGGCCCCGCGATTTCGTCGAGCGTTTACCGTCAAACGCTGAATTCTGAAGCGATCCCAGCGCCGATCGCGGCCTATATTGCGCGGCGAAATCTCTATCATTCGTCGGCCTCATCATCGGTCGGGTCGGCGATATCGCACTGATCGCGATCTCTATTTGAAGATATCTATTTGGAGTACATGGGGAGTGAACGATTGATGTCAGAGAAACGAGGCGATCGCAAAGCCGTGACGGTCAAGATTGCCTCGGATGCGGCCTTGGCGGATTTTAAAGTCGGGGTTGATAACGTCATTTTTTCCGTGGATATTGCCCAGGGGCGCGTGCTCGTGTTGCTGGTGATGCGCGACGATGATCCGTCGATCGGGCAGTGGAGTTTGCCGGGAACGTTGGTACGTCAAGGCGAATCCCTCGAAGATGCGGCCTATCGCGTGCTGGCGGAAAAAATCCGCGTCAACAATCTCTACCTCGAACAGCTCTACACCTTTGGCGGGCCCGATCGCGATCCGCGCGAAGCTCCCGATTCCTACAATGAGCGCTACCTCTCCGTCAGTTATTTCGCCCTCGTGCGTTACGACGAAGCGCAACTGATCGCCGAGGGTGTGAACGGGATCGCCTGGTATCCGCTGAACACAGTGCCGGATTTGGCCTTCGATCACGATCGGATTGTGGAGTACGGTTATCGGCGTTTACGGAATAAATTGGAATACAGCCCGGTGGCGTTTGAGGTATTACCCGATCGGTTTACGCTGAATGAATTATTTCAGCTTTATACGGCGGTTTTGGGTGAAAACTTTTCGGATTATTCTAACTTTAGGACGCGGGTTTTAAAGTTGGGGATTTTGGGTGATACGGGTGAAAAGGTTTCGCGAGGGGCGGGGCGTCCGGCGAGTTTATATCAGTTCGATCGGGAAGCATTTGCACCATTCAAAGATAAGCCAATGGTGTTTATTTAAATGAATTGTAGGGCAATGCCCACCCTACAAAACTACTTTTAGATGAGTCGCGTCGGTAGGGTGATCATCTCCGGCATCCTGTGAGTCATTCGGGCTTCGATTGATCGAAAAACGGCGGCGATTGGTCGTGCAGGGGTCGCCGATCGCGAAGTAACCTCACAAAATTGCTGCGATCGTGAAAGCGGTCGCTAAGATCGATCGTGGCTCGACCGATCTCTCAGACGATCGCGCTCGACCTGCACTGCCTGCATATAAACTCCTTTACGAGCGATATCTGCAAACTAGACCCGCTTCACCAACGCAACCCTCTAGACCGTACGCCTCACCCATGAAAGTCCTCTTTATCGAAGTCTGCCGCAATCCCGAAATCGAGAAATCGACCGATACGCGCGTTGTTTCTGACCATCTCAAAACCAAAGGGATTGACTACAAGGTGTTTAGCAACGATGGGATTTGGCCGCAGAAGACGAAATTGACCCGATCAGTGTTGGCCAGCAGCCTGACACAGCCAGGGGCGAATCTCGTCCATCTCTCGTCTCATGGCGACGAAAATGGCCTGGTTTTGCAGTGGACGGATGCGCCACAAATTCGCGATCGACGCCCCAATTTGATTCTAAGCCCAACCGAAATCGCGACGATGCCGGAATGGTCGGGCAAACTGGTCGTGACGGCATCATCGACCACCACCGTACTCGCGGATAAGTTTCTCCAGGCTGGAGCCTTGGGTGTGGTCTCTCCCGATCGCACGATTTCCTGGCGTCATGTCAATTCCTTTTTAGAAGAATTTTATGAAGGTTTGGCTAGTCGTAAAACGTTAGGGCAAGCACTTAGTCAAAGTAGCGCCAAATATCCCGAGCTGTCTCACTTTGCGATTCATGCCAAGCGTAATATCGACAGCACGGTTCTCGCCTGATCGTTACGCATAGCATCCCAAAAAAACGTTGTTGAATGTTCCTTGTGAGTGAACATTCAACAACGACAAGTCGGCCAAGATACCAAACAGCGACTTCAGACCTTTGAGGTTTTAGAAACCTCAAAGGTCTCGCGATCCATTCACGAATTCACGCAAGATCGATTAGAAGTCCTGCGAGACGGGATCTCTACCGCGCTGATGTAGCCAGCTCGCGCGTTAGGGCGTAGTCGGGGATGCAGTTGTCGCGCATGAAGGTTTCGTACTCAGCGATCGCGCGATCGCAGCGTTCCGCACTCCAACCACAAGCCGTTTTGAGCACGTTCGCCACCACCGGCAACAGGTCGAGACCATAGCCGCCCAGCATTGCTAGCGGTATGCGGCGACGCAGGATATCGATGATGGTTTTCGCGGCTTCGGATTCCACTGCGTAGACGATTTGCGCTTGGATGTCGGGGCGATCGCCACCGAGGGGCGCGGCCAGCGACGGATCGCGATCAACCAGGGCGAGGACTTCGAGGGCTAACGCGCCGTAGATCGAGAACAGGTAGTTCACCGTTTCGGCGGAAAGCCGATCGCGATATTGCGTCACGGCTACGGGGATGCGCGGATCGTCGGGCAAAATCGCGCCAGGTAGCGGGGTCGTAATCGTCGGGCAAGCCGGGACGCGATCGCCGCGTTTTTTGAAGATTTGATCGACCATTTCCTCGCCGACTGCGCGGTGCGTGGTGAGTTTGCCGCCGATGAGTGAGATCGCATTGGCGACGCCTTCGGAGGTGTGGTCGAAGAGAATATGTCTTCGGGTGATGCTGCCGGTATTTTTGCCCTCGGCGTAGGGCAATGGACGCACACCGGAGTAGGTGAACAGGACGCTATCGCGATTGAGACCGGCTCCGGGAACGATCGAGTTAGTCTCGTTGAGCAGATAATCGATCTCGTTGTTATCGGCTTTGATCCGATCGAGGCTGCCCTCAAACGGCAAATCGGTGGTTCCGATCAGGTATTGGCCCAGCCACGGCACGATGAAGAACGGGCGACCATCGGATTTCGCTTCGACGTAGAGGGCGCTTGCTGACGCACCGGGGAACGGCGATACGACGATGTGGCTGCCTTTAGTTCCGCCCATTTTGCGTGTGCCGATCGGGGCGGATTTGCCGTCGATTTCGGCGGTGGCGCAGACGCGATCGACCCAGGGGCCAGCGGTGTTAATGACGATCGTTTTCTCGTGGCTGTGAATTTCAAACTCATGGCCATCTAGCTCATCGCGGCAGGACACGCCGATGATGCGATCGCCCTCGCGGTGTAGCTCAGTCACTTGCGTATAGTTCAGTGCCACAGCTCCGGCATCGATCGCCGATCTGAGATTTTCCCAACACAGCCGCTCCGCCAAGCTTGCCTGAGCGTCGTAATACTGAGCGCCGCCATTGAGACCATCGCCCTCGATCGCGCGGAACAGTTGCTTAAATTTGCGGCGCGGCAACATCCGGTGTTCGGGAACCGTTTTATCGAAGCTGAACACGTCGTAAAGGCACATCCCCGCCCAGATTTTCCAGTAGGGACGCGAGCGATCGCCGTAAATCGGAATCGTCAGCAGTAGCGGATTGACCAGATGGGGCGCATTGCGCAAGAGGATTTCGCGATCGTGTAGCGCTTCGCGCACCAGCGGAAATTCAAAATATTCGAGATAGCGCAGCCCACCGTGAACCAGCCGCGTTGACCAGCTTGACGATCCACTCGCAAAGTCATTTTTCTCAATCACGATCGCCGAAAGGCCGCGCAGTGCTGCATCTCGGGCGACACTCGCGCCGTTAATTCCACCTCCAATAATGATTACATCGTAGGTTTGCTTGGCTGTGCTTGGGTCGAACATACAGCTCCAAAAGTTGCGTCATTCTTCCCCCAAAATTTTGGGGAAGGCTGATTTGAGCCTAGCAAACTCAGCCCATTCGTGCTGTTACGTGATAACCCGTTGGCAAAAAACTCGATTTGTAGGGTGGGCACTGCCCACCACGATTAACCCACGCATCCGTGATGGTGGGCATTGCCCACCCTACCAAACCACTAACTCACGTCGTTTTGAGTTTGACTACTGGTGGCTTGTGCTTGACGTTGACGCAAAATAAACTCCGCGATCGTCAAATCTACCGGAGTTGTGACCTTGAGGTTGGTTTCTTCCCCCTCCACGATTTTCACGGTTTTTCCTGCTCGCTCGAACAGCGCCGCATCGTCCGTCACGACCCACGCTTCGCGTCGCCCTTGCTCGTGACAGGCTTTGAGTAAATTCACCGTGAAGCCCTGGGGGGTTTGCGCCGCCCAGAGCCGATCGCGATCGGGCGTATCGCAAACGTTACGATCCGCATCGACGACTTTGATCGTGTCTTTCACCGGCATAGCGGCGATGAAGCCATCACAGGACGCGAGGGCAGCGGCACAGCGATCGAACAGTTGCGGCGTCGCCAAGCAGCGAGCGCCGTCGTGGATCAGGACGCCCGTCGCATCAGCGGGGAGCTGCTGCATTCCGTTGTAGACCGAGGCTTGGCGTGTGTCGCCACCGTGAATAAACTCGATCAGGATGGGGAGATTGAGCCGATCGAGGATGGCTTGGAAGTCGGGGCGATCGTGGGGCTGGCAAATGATGCCGATCCAGGTGACGGTGTTGGCGGCGGCGGCGGCTTTCAGCGTCCAGGCGAGAATCGGCAGACCGAGCAGATCGAGGAGGAGTTTGTTGCGATCGTGTCCCATACGGCGACCGGCTCCCGCCGCTGGAATTAAGACATGCATGGTGTTAACGAGATAACGGGGTGTAAGGATGCAGAGATCAGCATCTTAGCGCGGAGACCCAACGGCTCAGTGCTAGGGCTTGATCGACGTATTCGCCGAACCGGAAGCCTTGAGCGTCGAGGCATCGACCTCGCCAGGTTCGGAAAACGGCAGAGTTCGCGCGGAGGGTTTGCTAAACCAGCGGAAATAGAGCGAGACGGCGATCTCTTTGATTGGATGAATCACGAAGGTCAGCGGGTCGATCGTCACGATGATATTGCGGGCGTCGCTTTTCGCGAGGCGCACAATCCGGCGGGCGACACGATCGGCAGACATCACCCCCACAGGATTGAGATCACTTTTGAATGGACCGAGGATGAGCTTACGGATGACGCAGGGCGCATCAAGGCGACGCAGCGTGACGAAATCGCCCAAGGCGCGTTTACTCAGTTCGTACAGCGGGCTAAAGGCGGGCAATACTTCCGCTTCGGAGGTGTTGACCCAGACTTCCTTACGGGCGATATCGCGATTGGTGCGGACGGTTTTGAGGAAGGCTTCCAGCAGTCGCAAGCCGGAAAACGCGTTGACATCGTAGGATTGCTCGATTGCGGCGATCGACCGATCGCCGTAGACGTTCACGCCGTGGTTAATCACCAAAATATCAACCTTTTCCAGCAGGCTCACGAGTTTTTCCTCTTCACCGATCGCCCAAACTTCGGTTCGCAAATCGATCGGTTCGCCGTCGATCGTAATCGCCAGATCGCGATCGCTCGACGTTAGCGCGATCACCTTCGCACCTGAGCGATGCAACTGTTCGATCAGCGCCCGCCCGAGGGTTCCCGATGCGCCCGTGACGGCGACGGTCTTATTTTTCAACGATAGTGCCGTCCCCATCCAGCGATCGAGCAACGACAGCACGCCACAAAAATAGGCGTCTTGATTATCAAAATGGTGTCGCCAATGGTAGGTGCGATTGACGAGCCAGCGAGACGGCGGCGCTTCAAAGGCTCCCGGTCGGTGGGTGAGGTCGGTGAGGTCGTGCGCCCAGGGAAAGCCGAGGCCGCGGACCACTGCGCCGAAGACGTAAATCAGGGTGTAGACCAGCCCCAAACCGCAGCCCCAGGTGGCCGCCGTCGGGTCGATCGCCCGTGCGCCCAGCCAAAACAGCGTCAGACCCAGCATCATTACCCCAGATTCTGGCAAATCGTTATACCACTGGGCATCGCGATAAATTTGCTCATTAAACGGCGTCAGATCCTTTTTAAACACGCGGTGATGCCAGCCGTGGAGCCGATACAGCGGTTCCCACAGGTGCGCCAGGGCGTGATAGAGATCGCGCACCAGTTCAACCCACAACACCGATCCGATCGCCCAGACCACCGCCACCGTCCACACCGTCCACACCGTCCACACCGTCCACACCATGTTGATCGCTCCCAACGTTTTGACCTACTAACCTACTAATGACGACCGTTCGACACGGTAACCGATAGTGTTCGTCGGCTGCTCTGAGGTTCATTGCTGAACGGGGATTCGGAGCGCCCATCGTTACATATCGTAGTATTTCTGGGGATTATTTTTGGGCGATCGCTGACATTTGGCAATCGCTCTGGAGATTATCGCAGTGGGGAGGATTCTGCTAACGTGACCCATCCGGCATCCGCTAAATTGTTTTCGGTCATCGGCTTCGCAAATAAAAACCCTTGCGCGTCTTGAATGTTCAGTTCGCAGAGCAAAAGTCGCTGACTTTCGGTTTCAATGCCTTCGGCGAGGGAGCGAATATTTAAGTCGTGGCAGAGGTTGGCGATCGCCCGACAAATGGCAATCCGACCTAAATCGCGCGAACTTTCCGGTAGTAGACTGCGATCGATTTTGACCTCACTCCAGCGCCCTTCTAGGATGCGCCCGAGACCCGAATCCCCCGTGCCGAAGTCATCAATTTTGAGTCGAATCCCCGCGCTGCTCAACTGTTTTAGCGTGTCCGAAAAGCGCTCTAACTTGTCGGTCACCGCGCGTTCCGTAATCTCCAGGGCAATGCGAGAGGGCATCACGTGATGTCTCTGGCATAAATCCACAATCCTTTCAGCAAAGCCATCCCGTTCGAGATCCCAGGGCGATACATTCACCGCAATCCGCAAACGATTAGCCCAACGACTGGCTTGAATGATCGCTTGCTCGACGACCCAGTCTGATATTTGGGCGATCGCACCCGTTTGCTCGGCGATCGGAATAAATAGCCCCGGCGATACCATACCCAGTTGGGGTGATGTCCAGCGGACGAGGGCTTCGACTTCGTAACATTGGGTCGGATCATCAAGCCGAACAATCGGCTGATAGTACAGCTCAAACTCAGTGTCACGGGAATTAATACACTGCAACGCACGCTCAAGATCTAATGCGATTTCTTGCCGATCGCGGACTTGCTTCATCAGATCCTGAGTCCAGACAATCACACGCTTACCGAGCGGATTACTCTTCGCGACCTGCATGGCGATATCGCCTGCAATTCGCATTTGGGCGAGATTGCCTGCGCTGTGATCCACAAAACCAACGCTGGCATCGATTTTGATCTCGCGATCGCGGCAGAGAAAAGGACGACGCAGCTCAGAATAAAACCGTTGAGCCAAGACCTCCAGGTCAGCACGTTCGTTTGGCGTTTCGAGCAAGATCAAAAAGGCGTCCGCTCCCGTGCGTACCAGCACATCCCCTTTACCCAGCAACGCCTGAAATCGTTCGACGACATTTTGCAGCAGCACATCACCAATGCTATGGCCGAGGGTTTCATTGATGTTTTTAAACCGATCCAGATTGATCGAGAGCAAACCCACAAAGCGATCGGCTTCCTGAATTTGTAGGCGATCAAATAACACCAGATTTCCGGCTTTCGTCAGGTAATCATGGGTCGCCTGCCACTCCAACTGTTCGGTGGCTTCGGTCAGGGAGGTATAGGCTGATTTTCGATCTGTGACATCTTGCCACAGTATCCAAAGGTAGCGCCCCGGCAAACTCACACAGCTCAAAAGGTACGTTTCAAGCTGACCGCTCAACGGATGGCGAATCTCGAATTCGCGTTGCAGAATAGGGCTAGAGGTATCGAGGACGGCCAGAAATGTTTTGATCGATAGTGAGCTTTGCCCCAAAGCCGTTTCATCGAACCACTTGTTATGCAAGTCCTGACCCAGATCAACGATCGCCCGGTTGGACACCAGTTTCCAGCGCAAACGCCGCTGGCCATCTCTATCCAAATCTTCTTGGAGTAACCCAAGGCCGATCGGAATATTTTCGACAATGGTTCCTAAAATCGCGTTGTGTCGCAACTGTTGCGGCAAAACCAAGGCAAACGCGAGCGCACTGATGCAGGAAATCAAGGCCGTGAGCCAGTGCCAATACTGCAAGATCTCAGTTTGGTGCAACCCGTCGAGCAGGTGTCCGATTCCACAGGACAGCACGAACGCGGCAGAGAGTACGATGAGTGGACGTGCTTCTTTGGGGAAGAAGGCGAAATTAAGCAGCACCGTGAGTGGAATTGTGGCGTACGCAACGGCGATCGTCAGACTGCTGAACAAGTGGGGGTTGAGGATGGGGTCGGTCATAGGTACGTCGTATGAGGACGTGAAATAGTTGTGTGTTGTAATTACCTTGGACACTCATCGTCTGCCGGATGCAGCTTCAGATTGGAGTATGGACACGTTTTCGCCTTAATGATTCATGTTAACGTGTATACCCCCAACGATTGAGCCGATCGCGCTGAATGCAACCCCATACGGTATCCAGAAAGCCGTAGGCGGAAATTCGCCTAAGCGATAGCGCAAAGTCCGATCCCCGGACGGCCTGTCACTTTCTTACAATACGACTGTCGAATGACGGCACTCGCGAGTAGGAGAGCAGACGATGCAACCGACCAACCCGGAACAATTCACAGAAAAAGCCTGGAGCGCGATCGCCCGCACGACGGATTTAGTCAAGCAGGCGAATCAGCAAAATATCGAAACGGAACACGTCTTCAAATCGCTGATTGCCGAGGATGGGATTGCGTCGAGTATTTTTGCACGAGCGGATGTGAGTGTCGATCGGCTCAAAACGCGAACGGAGGCGTTTATCGCCCAGCAACCCACCCTTAGCAGTCCGCCGAATAGTGTCTACTGGGGTAAAAGCGCGAGCGATCTGCTTGATAACGCCGAGAAACAGCGCAAAAGCTATGGGGATGATTATATTTCGACCGAGCATTTAATTTTAGCGTTTGCGAAAGATGCCCGGTTTGGACAAAATTTATATCAAGAAGTCGGGCTAAAAGAAAAAGCCCTGAAAGAGACGATCGAGAAAATTCGCGGTAGCCAAAAAGTGACCGATCGCAATCCCGAAGGCAAGTACGAAGCGCTGGAAAAATATGGCCGAGATTTAACCCAAGCGGCTCGCGAAGGCAAGCTCGATCCGGTGATTGGCCGTGATGATGAAATCCGCCGCACGGTGCAGATTCTGTCGCGACGGACGAAAAATAATCCGGTGTTAATTGGTGAGCCGGGAGTGGGGAAAACCGCGATCGCCGAAGGTCTCGCCCAGCGAATTATTAACGGCGATGTCCCCGAATCGCTCAAAAATCGTCAACTCGTTTCCCTCGATATGGGCGCACTGATCGCCGGGGCAAAATTGCGCGGTGAATTTGAAGAACGGCTTAAAGCGGTACTCAAAGAAGTCACCGAATCCGACGGTCAAATTGTGCTATTCATCGATGAAATTCACACCGTTGTCGGTGCGGGCGCTGCCGGTGGTTCGATGGATGCGGGCAATTTGCTGAAGCCGATGTTGGCGCGGGGCGAGCTGCGTTGTATCGGTGCGACGACGCTGGATGAGTATCGCAAATACATCGAAAAAGATGCCGCTTTGGAACGTCGTTTCCAGCAGGTTTACATCGATCAGCCCAGCGTTGAAGATGCGATTTCGATTTTGCGCGGCCTCAAGGATCGCTACGAAACGCACCACAACGTCAAGATTGCCGATAGCGCCCTGGTGGCAGCCGCAACGCTTTCGACGCGCTACATCAGCGATCGCTTTTTGCCGGATAAGGCGATCGATCTCGTCGATGAAGCTGCCGCCAAATTAAAAATGGAAAGTACATCAAAACCCGAGGAACTGGACGAAATCGATCGCCGGATTTTGCAGCTCGAAATGGAAAAATTATCGCTGAATAAGGAAAGCGATCTGGCTTCAGTCGAACGGTTGCTACGTCTCGAACGCGAGTTAGCGAACTATAAGGAGCAACAATCGGCGTTTAATGCTCAGTGGCAGGCGGAAAAGGAAATCCTCGATCGGCGTAAAGCGCTCAAGGAAGACATCGACAAAATTCACGTCGAAATCGAAGCTGCCGAACGTCAATACGACCTCAACCGCGCGGCGGAGTTGAAATACAACCGTTTGCCTGCGCTGGAAAAGGAAATGACGGAGCTGGAGGCGAAATTTTCGGAAAGCCAGGGTCGGGGCGATGCGTTGCTGCGCGAGGAGGTGACCGAGGCGGATATTGCCGAGATTATTTCTAAGTGGACGGGCATTCCGATCGGCAAACTGGTGGCGTCGGAGATGGATAAATTACTCCACCTCGAAGACGAGTTACACGATCGCGTCGTCGGTCAGTCCGAGGCGGTAACGGCGGTGGCCGATGCGATCCAGCGATCGCGGGCGGGTCTGTCTGATCCGAATCGTCCGGTGGCAAGCTTCCTTTTCCTTGGCCCCACCGGTGTCGGTAAAACCGAGCTGGCGAAAGCATTGGCGGAATATCTGTTCGACACCGACGAGGCGATCGTCCGCATCGACATGTCGGAATATATGGAAAAACACGCGGTGTCGCGGCTGGTCGGTGCGCCTCCGGGCTACGTGGGTTACGACGAGGGCGGCCAGTTAACCGAGGCGGTGCGGCGGCGTCCGTTTGCGGTGATTTTGTTCGACGAGGTGGAGAAGGCGCACCCGGATGTGTTCAATATTTTGCTGCAAATGTTGGACGATGGCCGCGTCACGGACTCGCAAGGTCGCACGGTGGATTTCAAGAATGCGATCGTGATTATGACGAGCAATATCGGGTCGCAGTTCATCTTGGAGGCGGCGGGCGATGATAGTCGTTATGAGTCGATGCGATCGGATGTGATGTTGGCGTTGCGGGCGCAGTTCCGTCCGGAATTCCTCAACCGGATTGATGAGACGATCGTTTTCCACAGTCTCGATAAGTCGGAGTTACGCGAGATTATCGGGCTACAGGTGGCGCGGTTGGAGCAGCGTTTGGCGGATAAGAAGATGTCGCTGAAGTTGTCGGATAGTGCGATCGATTTCTTGGCGGAGGTTGGTTATGATCCGACGTTTGGGGCGCGTCCGTTGAAGCGGGCGATTCAGCGGGAGTTGGAGACGGCGTTGGCGAAGGGGATTCTTCGCGGGGAGTTTGGTGAGGGGGATATGGTGTTTGTGGATGTGGAGCATGAGCGGCTGGCGTTTAAGCGTTTGCCGGAGGTGGTGGTTACGGCGTAAATGTTGTCGCTGTGAACAGTAAGGTGGGCATTGCTCACCTTACTGTTCACCAGTTAATCCCTATTCTGCTCTCCTAATTGCTGCAACAAATCCTGAACGGATAAAACGGGTATGGGCGAACTTAAAAAGCCTCTATTATCGCGAGTCAGAATCACGTCTAGACCTTGAGCAACTGCACCAAAGATTTGAACAGCATCTTCAAAATCAACCAAGCCAGAGTTGAGGGCTAATTCTAAAACGGCTCGATCAATCGGACAAATGACCATAGCCGTCAGCATTTCTGAAACAGCTTGTCGTGCTTGATCAACTATGTTTGCGAGAGATGTAGAAAATATCCGTGAGTGTTGTCGCCGTCACATAGCCAATGACTTGACCAGCATCAATCGCTTGGAATAAATGGGATGCTCCCTAAGCCGTAATCCACGAATAGAGCAACTGCAAGCTCTATTTGCTGCAACCCTAATGCTTGACGTATTGTCCGAATATGTGGCCCGCTAATATTTTTGGGATGAGGCATCGATACTAGAGGCAATGATTAATCAATCAACGCATATAGATTAGTTTCCTCTTTCTAATGTCCGTAGACGAAAATCGTCTACAGGTATAGTCGGTTAAGATAGCTAGTGTTCTCGATCCACTGAACAGAGCACATTTATGATGCGCGTTGCCTCCTTCTTTGCCGGAATTGGAGGGTTTGATCTCGGATTTGAACGAGCCGGAATGAAGGTTGTCTTTCAATGCGAAATCGACCCGTTTTTCCGTCAAATTTTGCAACGGCATTGGCCAAAAATTCCACTTCATGACGACATCACCGACCTCGCCCCAACAGCTATCCCTGCCGCTGACCTCTAGTGCGCCGGATGGCCGTGCCAAGACCTCAGCACCGCCAACACCGATCGCCAAGGACTTTCCGGATCACGAAGCGGACTGTTCTATGTCTTTATGGAGTTGGTTGCAGCAGTTCAGCCACAATGGTTGGTCTTGGAAAATGTGCCGGGGCTCCTCTCGGTAGAGCATGGAGCCGCACTTGAATCAGTTATCAACACGCTGGAAACGATCGGGTATCTGGGGGGCTGGGTTTCGTGTAACGCTAGCGATACGGGCTTACCCCACCACCGCGATCGCGTCTTCTTTATCGCAAGTTTTAGATCGTCGCGTGCCTACGAGTTCTTTGCTGACGGCGGCGAATTGTTTGGGTATACTCCGGCGGGAAAATCGCGCGGGGCGTAAGCTCGATCGCCCGTTTGTGAACGCACTATCGGAAACCCTCCGCTTGTGGTACAACGTCGCGGCGGCTTCGGGTATACCTTGGCCAAAAGCATCTGCCCCACGCTACGCACCCAAACTGGAAAGCATCAAGGCGGCCATTCAGACCGACCGATACTCTGTGGCGAGAAACTTGACCTGGAACGAGTGGGAGAAACTGATGGGGTTTCCCCCCGGTTGGACGGTCGCCGAGGGCGACTCATTGGTAACGCCGTTGTACTCGGAATCGCTGAATGGATCGGACGAAAAATCATCCGAATTGCCAACATTTAACGACTAGGCCACGTCCGAAATCAACGCCACGATCGCCTCCGGCGTAAGCTGATACGCCCGATCGAACACCACATCCGCCCCAGCGCGACGCAACGCCTCACGATACAGCTCACACCGATCGCCCATCACATGCGGCGGCAACACCCCCACCGCATACCAGCGCCGATCGCCCGGTCGCTGGTCGATCGCCTTAACGATCGTCTGCATATCCGCCACGGTGTCGCCGATATAAATTGCGGGGATGCCGTCCGCTGGCGTGAAACCGAAGCGCGGCTCGATCTGGCCGATCGCGTCGAATAATCCCGTCGGGTCGGGTTTGCCCGGTGCGTCATCCATTGCGACGAGTACGGGATCGACGAGACCGATGCGATCGATCGTCACGTAGGTGGCCGATGGTCGAGTTGCGCCGCTGAAAAAGCCCCAACCGATACCCGCTGCGGTCAGGCTCTCGAAATAATCGCGATCGAGCAACAGCGGCTCATCGCAGATGTAGCCCGTGAGTTGGTCGGGATCGGCTCCCCGGTAGCGAGCTTGGAAAAAGGCGACGATTTCTTCGTAGGAAATGGCGATCGACTCGCGCGGTTGCCCGTTTTCCCCAAAATGACGAGCGATAAATTCCTGGGACGCTTCCCAATCGTTATTCCAAATCCCCTCGGATTTCAGCGCATCGATCGCCTCGGGACTCGGACGAAACGCCCCATCCGTGAAATGCTCCACCGTATCCGCCAGCGCCCGACGATACGACCCGCCCACATCGCGCACCACACCATCAATATCAAACACCACGATCGCCCGGCGATCGGGGTCGCAAGACTCAGCAGCAGTCACAGAAGTCGTCACAGAAACAGCAGCCACGATCAATACCCACACTAAATCTAGGATTAATCGCTCAACTTACCGCGTCGTCACGCTCTGAGCCAACCGTTGCGCCGATGTGATTGGGATAAAATCTGAGTATTGGCGCAGGATTGACCGATCGCGATCGCATCTCCCGCGAAGAACTTTAACGATGCGTATTTTGTTCCGAGCGGCAAGCCCGTATAATGATAATTTGCAAAAGCATTGTCCGATCCGTTCGAGCGTAAGTTTGCCGCCTGTTCGAGTAAATCCGCGCCGAGCCACATAGAAGGCATTGACTACCCCGTTTCCGGAGGTTAACTTACTTGACTACTGAGACCAACACGATCGTATCCATTCCCGTCGAGAAAAAATCGGCGCTCACCCTCGCGATGGAAGCTGTCATCGCGAACAACTCTCGTTTCATGCTCAAAGTCCTGTGGCTGGGTGCGAACGTCGCCCTCGCCGTGGATCAAATCGTCGGCAAAGGCAGCAGCCCGCTAACGACCTATTTCTTCTGGCCGCGCAATGACGCTTGGGAAGAACTCAAAACCGAGCTGGAATCGAAGCACTGGATTACGGAAGTTGAGCGCGTTGAGCTACTCAACAAAGCAACGGAAGTCATCAACTATTGGCAAGAAGAAGGCCAACGGAAGTCGATGGCACAAGCGCAAAAGCGTTTTCCTGATGTGGGCTTCACCGGCAGCAAGTAAGCCTGAGAGACGGACGGATCGCGAGCTAATCCGTTCTTTTCGCTGAATAACCCGCGTTTGGTAGCACTCTACTAAGCGCGGGTTTTGTTTTTTCTTGTTTTTGTTGTTATGCGAAATCCGCCTATGTATAAGCTTGGATCGTCGCTCTGGGTGGACACCGCACTTCGACTCCGCTCAGTGCTCGTAGGTGTTTTTGTATTTTTCTCATACAGAACCGGATTTCGTATTATGGGTTGATCGCGGGTTGCTGAATCGGAATCCGAATTTTAAATTGAGTGCCGACCCCCATCTCCGACAGACAAAATAGTTCGCCTTGATGCTGTTCTCGAATGATCTGGTAGCTGATCGACAAGCCGAGTCCTGTTCCTTTCCCGATCGGCTTTGTGGTGAAAAATGGATCGAAAATTTGCGATCGCACCGCCTCGGGAATACCCGTCCCATTATCGGAAATTTCAATTTCAATTTGATCCCCGTGCGAGCTATTCGGGGCGGCTGCGATTCGTTGAGTCGTGATCGTAATTTGTGGTTGAAACTGATCGCTGGGTTTGCGCATGACATCTAGGGCATGGATGGCATTATCGAGCAGGTTCATAAACACTTGATTCAGCTTGGCGGCATAACATTCAACTTCGCCCGAAAAATGATAGTTTTTTACCACTTCGATCGCGCAAAAGTCTGATTTTTCCTTGAGCTGATTCTGTAAAATAATCAGCGTATTATCGATGCCTTCATGAATGTCTACCGCCTTGACTTGCGCTTCATCGAGCCGAGAAAAATTACGCAAAGACGCCACAATACTGCACACCCGCTTCGCGCCGTCCATCATCGATGTGATCAAGGGCGGAAAGTCTGATATCAGAAAAGGAATATCTTGAACTTCAAGCAGATCCTTGATTTCAGGAACCGGATTGGGATAGCAGCGGCGGTACGCTTCTACGACTTCGAGCAGTTCATCTGTATAGACTTGGGCATGGGTTAAATTGCCATAAATGAAGTTGATCGGATTATTAATCTCGTGAGCCACGCCAGCAACCAGTTGTCCTAAACTTGACATTTTTTCAGTTTGAACAAGCTGAAGCTGGGTTTGTTTTAAGGTGTCGAGCGTTTCATTTAATTCGGTATTGCGAGTTTCGAGGGTTTGAAATGTTGCCCGCAGTTGTTCGCTCATGTAGTTAAAGGCTTGGGCTAATGTGCCTAATTCATTGGTGGTATTTTCTCGCAATGAAACGGTTTGAAACTGCCCTTGACTAATGGCTTTTGCGGCTTGGGTAAGTTGCTGTAACTGCGGTAGGAAATAGCGTGCCAGGGCAAGTCCCGCGAGTACCGAAACGATCGCGACAATTAATAAGGTGGCGAGCATTTTTTGCACCAATTGCCACAGTGGTGCGAAGACATCACGGGTGGGTAGCTCCACGACGACACGCCAGTTAACGCTATAGACCAACGAACTGACGCCGAGGGTTTCTTGACCGCGAAGGCCGCGATAGCGCTGTAGGGTTTCGGGCTGGGCTTGACGTAGCCGATCGCGCAGTTGTGTATCAAGCAGAGGCGCGAGGGGAGGCTGTTGTGTGGCTATTTCAGCGGTTTGAGTCTGGGCTAGAATCCGATCTTGTTGATCGAGAATGTAGATATAACCGTGGCGATCGGGCGAGATCTGAGAGACCAAGAAATTGAGAAACTTGAGGTTGAGTCGCGCGACGAGTACCGACTGCACTTGGTTTTCTGTATCTAAAATTGGCATTGCCAAATTCATAAACAGTAAGTTGTGACGTACATCGAATTCGATCGGGCTGGTGTAGCGATCGCCCTGTTCTAAAATGGTTTTGAGTGGAACTTGGGCAAAGGTTCGTAGGGCGACATGGGCAGCGCTCCTCCGGTGGTAAGGGGCGACAGCGGTGCGGATGGCTCCGTCACGATCGATGATTGCGACGGTGTCATAGGCATCGGTTGATCGCGTTAATCCTTCTAACAAGTCCCGCTGAATTTCTGTGTCGAGATCCGCTAATCCCCTGACCTTCGTGAGATACGTCATTTGCAATTGCAATTCGTCAAGGTAGCGGGTTGTTTGGCCGCCGATCGCTTCGGCGCGTTGCTCTTGTAATTGCCACGCGGTTTCGAGTTCTAAGGTTGAGGTGAGCTGTAGGAAGATACCGCCAACGATCACTAAATTAAGGACAACCCACAACACTAGGCCATAGCGTAAAAGGGACGCGATCGAGCAGCGAAACATTTGAATCATAAACATTACTAAATTCACAAAACCTCAATACATGACTCTGATCCCTACCTGATGGAGCCAATTTTAGATCGTGCTTCCGTCCGCTCTATCTTTCCACTGATGCCGACTCACGCCGAATAAGCATCTCGGCTGTTCGCGTTGCTGTTCGGCAAGCTCGGTTTCTTTAACGTGACCGTCAACATGACTCACGATTTTCAATGCACGACTTGAAGATGTCACGTCTATTACGCCCATTACGCCGATTGTCGGAATCATGAATCACGCTGCGATGTGATGGCAATGGCTTCCTGTCGCGATAGATCGGGAGCTAGATTAAAGGCTTGCGGGCCGCCGACTAACTGGAGCGATCGTCGGACAAAGGAATCATCGACGAGATCGGTGGCAATTTGATCCGAGGTGAGGTCTTGCAAAAATGCTAACGGGTCGATGATGGTCTTGTCCTGGATGTCACCGATGAGGGTTTGTCGTAGTTCATCGGCGAGACGACGGGTGTACGACGCAAAGGGAAACGGCTGAAAGTCAATCCGCGCCGATCGCCATTCTGGATGAATCACCGCGCCGCGACGATGGTAAAAATCCGTATCGTAATTGGTCAGCACTCGCCGCAACACATCCGCCGAAAATGGCATGTATGCCCCCCCATCCTTCGACAGAATGTGAGCCAATTCCTGACGGTTCGCCTTCGACCACTGCTGCGATTTCACCAAGGCATTGACGACCGCCTGCGTCCAGTCTGGACGTTCCTGTACATCATCCTCATGCATAAAGACGACACAGCAGGCATGATCACGCCACACATCGCCGGTCAAACGCAATAGCTTGCCCACTTGGAGCGTTTCGGCAGCGGAGTTAAAGGGTTCGGCGACGATGTAGCCTGCGATGCGCTGGTCTTGCAGTTCGGCCAACATTGCAGGCGGGGGCAACACTTTGAGATACACTTGCCGATCGCCCAGACCGCCGGTGGGTATGGCCGTGACCGGGTCTAGTCCATGCTGGCGGAGCAGCATTTGGAGGACGATATTGTGGATCGAGAACCAGGAGGGAACGGCGATCGTGCGTCCGGCGAGATCTTCGGGCTGGTTGATCTCCGGCAAGACCGTAATGGCCGAGCCGTTGGTATGATTCCAGGCCACGACTTTACCGGGAAATTTCGCGCCGTAGCGTACCCACATGGTCGTCGGCATCAGCAGGTGAATGACATTCACCTCACGGGCGATGAAAGCTTGGGTAATTGCATCCCAGGACGGAAATTTAACGGGGGGTGCAACCTCCAGTCCCTCAGCTCGATAAAACCCTTTGTCTTTTGCGGCTAACAGGGGCGAGGAATCAGTAATCGGCAGGTAGCCCACACGTACTTGGGGATTGTCTCCAGGCTGTTGCAGTATCCTATGGCATCCGGTGGCGAGGCTTGCAGACACGGCAAACAAGCTGGCAAATTGCAAAAACTGTCGCCGATCAAGCTGCCGATCGAAGGGTTGACGAGTATTGGCTTCAAGGGATCGTCGTGCGGGGGGATAGGTCAATTGGTTTCATCATTAAATCGGTCTTGTATGCATTGTATGTAAAAAATTCCAACGAAAATGTGTAATTCGGTGCGAAGTGATAAGTTCTGCGGGGAACGGTGGTTTTTGTGGTTTTGGGTGATTTTTTGCGTATAGTCATTGAATTATGGGACAGCCCGATCGTGGCTCAGTTCCCGAGTGTCTAAGCTTTTAGAGGAAGGTTCGTGAGTTCGTCATCGTCATCGCCGTCATCGCCACTTGGATCAGACGGTCGCTCCACTGACCCGAGCCGTGAGTCACGCCTACCGCTTGATCCGCTCGATCCCCGAGACCCAAAGGTTTTGCATCTGGCGATTTCGCGTCAGGTGGATCGTGACCTCGGTGTACGCGGTCAGATTGCGCTGCCCTGCAATCCGGCGGCGATCGATGCCAATGTGAACGGGCTGGTGCGGGCATTTCGCTTGCTGGGGCGCATCTTTTCCGAGGCGGAGGTTGCGACATTAAAGCAGCAGGTCGCCGAGGTGGTGACCGAAAGCGAAACTGAACTGAGTGTGAATAGCTTGGCGATCGCCTATTCAGCGGAAGGGGCAGGCTTACGGTATCGCGTGGCCAAATCGAGCGCAGCGATTGATACGGTGGCCTTTCGAGGCGCGATTACGCTGCCCGCGATTCCCAGTTTGCGCGATGGTTTCTGTCAGCGCCTTCTGACGTTATTCGCGTTGCTCGATCGTCCCGCCTCGGAAAAGGAAGCCCAAATCCTGCGGCAATTGCTCGATCGCGAACTGAAACGCGCCTATGAATCCACTCCCCACGCTCGCGTCACCATTCGCTACGAGTCCACATCGCCTCCCGAAAAGCGCGTTGCGTGCAACGTCGAAGCCACGGTAATCGGCCTGACCCCCCGCGCCGAAAGCCTGCTCGAACAGAAACCGGACTATCTCGAATCCCTCGCGCCCCATACCAAAATCACCGAATTACTGGCGGTGGGAGACTTGCCACCGGACGGGGAAGCGCTGGTGGTGGGCATTGCGACCGCCCAATATGCCTTGCCCCTAGCGGCGGATGGCTGGGAAGTCACCGCGTTGGATCTGGCCGCTCCCTTTGTGGATCGTCTCGACGAATTGGCGCTAGCCTGTGGTGGTAATGTCACCGCCTTACATAGCAATTTGCTTCAGCCGGAGGTTATCCTCAAGCCGGAAATCTGCAACGTGGCGATCGTCCATAATTTTGCCACCCGGATGCAGTCCACGCTGATCTTGCGCGAACTTCTGATCAAACTGTTGCCCGCCCTTCAGCCCAATGGATTCGGCGCGATCGAGCTATTTGTCCCAGCCAACGGCTATGAGCCGGACACGATCGCCCGCGAAGCCGCTCGCGCGAGTGGTTCGACGATCTTCACCCGCCAAGAGATCGCCACCGCCTGCCAGGGGTTACCGCTAACCGCGATCGAGCTAACCCATCACCTGGCCTACGAAGTCCAACACCGCCCCGAGTCGGCTCCCCCCCTAGAGAGCAGCTACGTTTTCTGGGCGAGTGGCCGTCAGGTGTTCGCCATGGAAACCCCGCCGATCGCGTTGCACTGGCTCACCTTCCGTCGAACGGACGAACCCATGCCCACCCTTGTGATCCCGGAAGCGTAACCCAACTTGGCTGTACCACCATCGCCCAGCCTTGACCCCCTCCCCGGAATGCCACCGCGTCTTCTGTTGGTTTGCGGTGCGCCGCGATCGGGGACGACCCTACTCCAGGCGATGTTATGCAGTGGATCAGACACAAATCCGTTGATCGGCGAGGCGATCGATCTGGCTCATCTCATCAGCGCCTACGCGAACAGTCGAAACCTCCAGCGGCTAGGAGAAACGACGGATTATTTTGACGATCTCGATGACCTGCGCCAGTTTTATCGTCAGACGATCGCGGCTTTACTCAACCGGGTTTGGCAGCGCCACGATCGCCCCACCTGTCTGGTGCTGAAATCCCCAGCTTTAACGCCGCATTTGCCCGACCTGCTCGATCTGATGCCCCACGCTCAGGCGGTGGTCTCGGTTCGCGATCCCCGTGATGGGGCGGCATCGCTGTGGGCGATCGGTCAGCAGTTTGAGACGGATCAATCCTTGGCTGTCACGAGTGCAGGTGATCGGAAAACGGCGATCGAGTATCAACTCGCCCAGCAGCCGATCGAGCATTTGGGGCGGTATTTTTGCGGCTATTATGCGACGGTGCTAGCCTGTCGTGATGCGCATTTTTGGGATCGCCTCCGCTTCGTACGCTACGAAGCGCTCGTCGAACGCCCCGAGGCTGCGATCGCCCAGTTGCAAGCCTTTACGGGATTGCGTCTCCACTGCAACCCGGCTCAACCCTGGCAGCGCAGCGCGATCGACTTTCAGCAGCTACCCGATCGCTATCGTGGCTGGTGGTCGGGTCAGGGATACGGCGATCGCATCTCGGCGGCCAGTATCGGGCGCTATCGTCAGCAGCTTTGTCCGCAAGAGGTTCAGGCGATCGAGCAGGCGTGTGGTGACTGGATGCAGCGCTTTGGTTACGCGATTCATACTCGACGACACGACGATCGATCATCCTCATGGGATTGACACCTGGCGATCGGTCAACCCACCCCGAAACCCAACACAATAGACACCAGCAGGAATACACACTCTCTTTCCCCACAAACCACCATGCCCAAATGGACACTCACCACCGAATTTAGCTTCGATAGCGCCCACTCGATCCGCGACTATGATGGCCCCTGCGGTCGCATCCACGGCCACACCTATCACGTCCGCGTCACTGCCAGCTCGCGCAAACTCAACGCCTCGGAGTATTGCCCCCACGCCGTCATGGTGACGGATTTTCGCACCCTGCGCTGGGCGAAACGCGACGCTGAAAAAGGCGGTCTCGATCACGGCTTTCTCAATGACCTGCTGCCGGACGGCTACGAAACGACGGCGGAGTGCATCGCGCAGTATATCTACGAAGAGACAAAGCGGCGTGTACCCGATGGGGTTGAGCTGAAGGTGGCGGTGTCGGAAACGTCGAATTCTTGGGTGGAGTATGAAGATGATTAGCGATCGCGCGATCGGCGATAACAGTTCATAACTCACACAGTTCACAACAAACGAGGATAGGTCATGCTTGAGGTGACGACACCGGTGGAACGGATTGCGGATGGGGACACCTTGATTATTCCCTGGGATGTGGCGGTGGTGGCTCAGGTGGAACGAGAGTTTAAGCGTGAGATAGATCGCGATCAATCTCGCGGTTTGGCGGTGCGACTTTTTGCGATCGATGCGCCGGAAATGGGACAGGAACCGTGGGGGCAAATCGTCAAGGATCGCCTCAGTGATTTGTTGGAACCCTACGCGATCGTGACGCTACAAGTCCGCGATCTTGATCCCTATTCACGACTGGTGGGCGAGGTTTGGGTCGAGGGCTGTTCGGTTAATTTACAGCTTATTGCGGAGGGCTGTTGTCTGGCCTATTTTCGCTGGCTGCGCGGGACGGATCGGTGGGAAGCGTTTGCAGCGGCGCACGATCGTGCGAAGGCGAAAAAGCTTGGGGTTTGGGGAGCGAAGGACTTCATCAGTCCCGGCGAGTGGCGACAGTTGAATCGAGGTTAATGAATTGAAGTTGATGCATCAAAAGAAAGCGATCGCTAGAGTTCATCTTCACTGTGCAAACTTATCAAAACCGACTAAGTATAGTCAGTTCAATCATTTTTAGAACATACTGATACGAAATCCGTTTGTGCATAATCTTAGATCGTCGCTCTAGGTGAAACCGCACTATTTGCTTAGGACGTATCAAAAAAAGCTGAAGAGCACTGAGCAGAGTCGTTGGCATAGCCTTTGCGAAGCAAATAGTGCGGTTTTCAACTTAGACGAGGGTGTCCTAACACAATCGGCTTACGCTATATCTCGTTTTTTATTAAACTGACTATATTCAAACAAATCAGTTCAGCCACCCGATAGGCTGAATCGATCGCCCCTCCATGCAAGCCGTCGCCAAGATAAGCTCCCGCATGGTAAGTGTTATTCTCGCCATTCGTGGCAACCACTTCATTGCGGTATTGAAAAGATTCCGTAGTATATAGCGGCGTATGGTGTTCTTGCGTGTGAATGATGCGATCGGGCGAAATCAACTCCTCTAATTGAAACGAGAGAAAATAATCCTCCGGGGTTGAAATGTCGCAAAGCTGGTTCAAGTAGCCGTTATAACCCCAGCTTGTTTTTGTCTGGAAAAAATCAAATTCTGAAGGTTTTGTAAAACCATGAGGGGCGTACATAGAACGATCGCAATGAACGATGCTGGTTATATAGTTTGCTTTCCAGGCCGAAAATCGTTTGGTTTCCGCCTCCGTTGGATCGGCTAATAAAGCCATCACTTGGTCAGGTGGTGTCGCAAATACAACCTTATCAAATTCCCGTATCTCACCGGTTTTCCGCACAACCTTGACACCATCCAAACTTCTGGAAATACGAGCAATCTCCACATTCAGAAAAATCTCGCCCTTAAATCGTGCCAAGATTTTTTCGATATAAGTATAGACACCACCCTTAACTCCGACCCAATTGACTGAGATGTAGTCCAGTAACATCGGAATTGCTAACTCTGCCGGAAAATCATCAATCAATTCAAATGGAATTGAGTAGCTATACAGGACGAGTAATTTCAGCCAAGTATTGCGACTACAAGGACGTTTTAGATAGGTCGATAGTGGTTGATTATAAAAATCTTTCATCTTAGAAAATCGCAGCTTTAACCATACTCCAGCAGAGCGGGCATAGATAGTATCGAGACGTAAATGTTCAAGTAGGGCGTGGAAACCCGAAAAATTCTTATCGATCGCCACTCCCGAGAAAAAGTGGCTACCATCTTTCAAACACATAGCTGAACCCGTATTGACAGGTTCTAAATCCACATCCAGCTCTTGCATTAATGCCATGAAGCTATGAAATTCAGTCGGAAATTCAAGCACACCACTTTCCAAAACACCATCGTAATTGGCTTGGCTTGGCTTTACATTCTTGTTCAGCGTCCGAATATGCCCGCCTAACATCGGCTGCCGCTCAAACACAGTAACTTGATGTCCTTCTTTGTCGAGCAAGTAAGCGGTAACCATGCCGCTAGCTCCGCCTCCAATAATAGCAATTCTCATAATTAACCTTCAGATTAATAACAGAAATAGTCGAGAGAAAGTGGTTTATCTTGCTTATGTTGTTGCCATTTCGTGATCGTCTAAGATCAGATCGCTAGATAATCGTTGATAGAGCAATGCACCCGTCCAAACCGTGGGAGCAAATCCTGGATAGCCAGATGAAGCATTACAGAAATAGAACTGTTCGAGCGAGGTTTCATGATTCAATCGCCCCAGCCCCATATTGCGCGGGGTCAAACTAGAGCCATAGGAATTACCACGAGGACTCCAGCAAAAATGCTCATTAGTCGTGGGGCTGCCCGTGATCTGGAAAACCATGTATTTTCTGAAATTTGGTACATAGTGTTTCTCCACAACATCAAGAATAGAATCTAAGATTTCTGCTTTTTTCTGGTTATAAGCTTTGCGATCGTTCTCTCGTAATTTGTTAAAGTAGCCATAATTCGCCACAGTCAAAAATTCCACAATCTGACAGTCTTCGGGGCAGTCTCGACTCGCTGCTGTTAATAAAGTCGGCGTTGTAATCGCAAAACTAGGATTAGAAAAATCATGGCGATCGTACATTTGAGCAAAGGCTTCATTTAGATTCTGATGCCCCGAATGAAAGAGATTCCACTTGCCAAAACCATAGTCCCGCAGATCAATATCTTTAACGACGCAGTACGCCATATAGTTTGATGCCGAATACTCATAGTCCAGTTTGCGGCGCACTGTTTTAGAAAAATTTTCGACCCCAATCATCTTGGCAGCTCTTTGGGGATCAATATTGCAAATCACGGTATCACCCGTGAATTCATGAGTTTGATGAGTGCTTAAATTGGTGGCCTCAACGCCGGTCACTGTTCTATTTGCGATTTTAAAATTCGTGACTTCATGCTTGAGTAGTACCTCGCCTCCGTGAGATTCGATCACCTTGACCAAGGCATTAATGACACTCTCAAAATGTTGAGTCGGGTAAAAAGCTCCCGCTTGATAACCCCGAAACAAGGCGACCCAAGCATAAAATGAGAGCTGATTTGGAGGCAGTAAAAAATCAGGCCATTGGAGAGCTAATAGGGTTTGGGCGGCTTGGGGTAGCTGAAACTTATCAAATACATCTTGAAGAGTGCTATTGAGATACTGGGCGGTGCAGAGTACCTCATTTGGATGTTTGAGTATTTCCACTGGCTTGATGGGAGGCGCAATTATTTTCAAGCCGATACTTGTCTTTTTTACGTCATTGATGAACTTGCGAAGGCGATCGTCATGATCAGGAAACAGCGCAGACAATCGTTGGATTAATTCTTCTGGTTCCGAGGGAATGTCTAAGGCATAACCCGGCATTCGCATATGATCAAAGCCCTCAGGGTCATACCGCTCAAAAGTTATTTCCTGATCCAAACCCAGTTTTTTGAGTACTTTGTTAACAACTTGCCCTTCGCCACAATCCCAAACATAGTGAAATTGTGCGTTAAATGTATATTTCTTCGCCATCGTAAATGTATGTCCATAACCACCTGGATGCTCATGGGCTTCAAGAATTTGTACAGTCTTGCCAGAGTTTGCCATCAAAGCTCCAAAGGTTAATGCTGACAAACCACTGCCGACAATCAGGTAATCTGGTTTCATCGATAATTTCCTCAAAAAATAAATATCTTTAGTTATTTGAACTCAATTAAATCCAATTAAGCCTAATGTTTAAATTCAACGTTTCTTGACTGATCCCAAACCCTGTACAGATTTCTGAACTTGGGGAGAGCCAATATATTCCACGGAACCGACGCCGGAAACGGTGACATCCAGCACCTCACTCACTTTGACCACAGCACTCCCGACCCCACTGTGATGAACTGTAGCTTGTTTAACCTGTAAACCCTCACCCTGAAAACTACCCACCCCAGCCAGATCTAGATTCAAGACATCAACATCACCAGCGATCGTCATGCTACCCACTCCATCGAAGAAAATTAACAACTGTTTCCCTTTGATGCCCTTAACTTCAATACTACTGACACCATCAATGATTAAGCTTTCTAAACTCTTAACCTCTACCACAAATTCAATGGGTTTGATCGGTATAAAACTGACATCTTTTTTTATAGTGAGATACAAGATATTATCAGTAATTCGACTTTCTATCAGGGGTAAAATGTTATCGTCGGCGGAGATCGTCAGAGATTCTTTGTCCGTTTGTTGTACGCTGATTTTACCAATGGACTTACTAGAAATAGCTGAGAAGCTGCTCACCTCTCTAGATTCAGTCTTGACTATGCCAGAACTCCGCAGCTCACCACCCAAATTAACAAAGCAACTAGCTAATAGGCTTGAAGCTGCCAAACATCCAATTAATTTATATCGCTTTAATTTCATTATTTCACATTCTTGAATTTAAAAGTAGTATCCGTTCGCTATCTCTTCTAGACATAATCACGCAAACGTATGCGCCGTAACAACATGGCATTAATTGAAACAAAAACCGTCGAAATGCTCATCAGGACTGCCCCCACAGCAGGCGATAAGATAATGCCAAACGGCGCTGCAATTCCTGCCGCTAAGGGAATACCAATCACGTTGTAGCCAGTCGCCCAAAATAAGTTTTGAATCATTTTGTTATAGGTAGCTTTGGCAAGTTTCAGTGCATAGGTAGCATCCAATGGGTCGCTTTTAACTAACACTAAATCAGCCGACTCGATCGCCACATTGGTTCCAGCCCCGATCGCCAATCCTAAATCTGCCTCAGTTAAAGCAGGAGCATCATTAATGCCATCACCCACAAAAGCAGTCGGCTGTTCAGCTTTGAGCTTACGAATCAAGTCAGCTTTATCCTCTGGCAAAACACGGGCATAGTAGCGATCGATATGCAAATCCTCCGCAACAGTCTTGGCAACGGCTTCGGCATCGCCTGTAATCATCACCACCTGCACGCCCATTTCCTGTAATTTTTTCACCGCTTCTCGCGCAGACTCGCGCACTTGATCAGCTAATCCAAAGACAGCCAGGACTTGCTGATCATCCATTAGGACGATCGCACTTTCCCCACGAGATTCACTTTCTTGTAACCCCTTTTTCAGGGCTGGAGGAAACTTTAATTTCAACTCCTCAACCCATTCTGGTCGGCCAACCCGATAGTGTTGATTATTAACGACACCTTCAACACCTTGACCTGGTACTGCTTTGAAATCAGTCGCTTGATCAAGGTGACGATCGCGTTTCTGTGCTTCTTGAATGATCGCCTGTCCGAGAGGATGTTCTGATAGAGATTCTAAAGAAGCCGCAATCACTAAGGCTGATGACTCTTCAATCCCGTCAGCATAAATCTTCTGTACGCCGAACTCCCCTTTTGTCAACGTTCCTGTCTTATCAAAAGCGATGGTTTTAATGCCTTGCGCTCGTTCAAAAGCATCGCGGTTGCGTACTAAAATCCCATTTTTTGCAGCCATTGACGTGGCGTTGATAATCACCAAAGGAATCGCTAAACCTAAGGCATGAGGACAGGTAATGACTAACACCGTCACCGCCCGATTAATCGCAAACGTTAAACCGCCTGTTCCCACCGATAGCCAAACAATGAATGTCAGCGTAGAAACGGCGATCGCTGTATAAGTTAGCCAGCCAGCCAGTCGATCGGCTTGGTTTTGATATTGACTTTTAGATGCCTGCGCTTCCTTCACCAGTCGCATAATCTGGCTAAGAGTTGTTTCATCCCCAGTGCGAGTAACTTTGATAGTCAAAGCACCCTCTCCGTTCACCGATCCAGCAATAACTTCATCATTAGTTTTTTTGACCACTGGGCGCGATTCTCCCGTTAAAAAAGCCTCATTAACGCTAGATTTTCCGTCGCTAACTTCACCATCAATGGGGATTTGTTCGCCTGGACGAATGAGAATTCGATCTGATTCCACTAATTCACTCACAGGTACATCTTCGATCTGTCCATTAATCTTTTTGTGAGCGATGGACGGCACTAGATTGGCGAGATGTTCTAAAGCGCGACTGGCTCCTTGTACTGAAGCCATTTCAATCCAGTGACCGAGCAACATAATATCGACTAGAGTTGCTAATTCCCAGTAAAAGGAATTTCCTTTTAACCCCAGGGACACTGCCACGCTATAGACAAATGCTACGGTGATCGCAAGAGCAACCAGAGTCATCATGCCAATTTTGCTGCGGATTTCGTGGTAAGCCCCCTTCAGAAAAACCAAGCCACCATAGAAATAAATAACGCTGGAGAGAATGGGCGTTACCCAATTTGAACCAGGAAACTCGATCGTTTGATAATTAAACCACTCCTGAAATGATGGCGCGAAATAGAGGACGGGTAGCGTGAGTGCTAGGCAAATAAAGAAACGCCGTTTGAACATAGCAGGGCTGTGTCCCGCGTGTTTATCATGTCCTGCGTGTTTCTTCTGATTGGGCTTTTTAGTCATGTTTTTCACAAAAAATTATAATTCTATTTGCCCTAAGCATCATCGCGATCGCCGCAGATCCATTACTTTGCTGCTTCTAGTTCCGCATTCGGAAACAATTTAAATTCGTTTGGAATCAGCCGTTTAAAAGCCCGTATTATGTTGTGTAACCAGGCCACATCCGTAACTACTGCTATTTTCCCCATTCACGCCAGTGCGCTAACCCAAATATTCGTGCCGCGATCGCTTGTCGCAGTGAAATAAATATGCTCGCCGCTAGAGGTGAATTCTTACTGTTGAACAACTCTTTATTTGACCTTTTGCGACGGCATAGAAATTTGCCGATATTGCTCCATTTCGCCGCTATTAACGGTCGGAAAAGGTGACGTACAGGCATAGAGCAATACAAGCGACAGCATACTGACAAATAACCAAATGGGAATAAATTTACTTTTGGCTAGTGATCGCTTAATCAAGAATTTCATAATCGAGTTCTCCTTTGATGAAAAATTAAAAATGTTACTTATTTTTTCGTAAATGGGGATGAGAAAACCATTGATTCAGTTTTCTTAATCCGTAGGTAATATAGACGGGCTGCTCGTGGTTAAAAACACCGTAGGCTCTTTGTTTTGCCCAATCCGCAACCAAAAACCAGATGAAGGCATAGCCCCAGACAATTCCTGCTAAACCCCAGCCCAGCGGGGTCATGAAGATTCCGTAAACAGCAATTAGAGTTGCTATAACTTGAGTTCCAAGTACGGCGATTAGCAAAACTGGGGCGGGGGCGATTGACCAGAAAGAACCCTTGGTGCGGGTCACAAAGATAGTGAGATGTCCAGCTACCGATAGTTTTAGGTAAATCAATGTTTGTAATGTGTCGCGATCGAGCTGAAAAACCCGTTCTCCGAGATACAACATCCCAAAAGTACTCGCTAAACCAGTCAGTCCCAAAACTGTTGCTAAACCTAAAACGACAGGCATATTCCATGTCTCAGGACGCTTGGAGGGACGGGTTCGATCGTAGGCAATCGAGATAATCGCTCCATCATTTAATAGGGCAAGCAACACGATCATGATCGCGGTAACGGGATAGAAGTTATAGACCAAAATTGAAAGGGTCATAAACAACAAAATCCGAATCGTTTCCGTAATTCGATAAATCGCGTAGTGATTCATGCGCTGAAAGATGCGGCGGCTTCCCTGAATTGCCTCGACAATGACACCGAGACCAGGGGTGAGCAGCACAATATCCGCAGCCGCACGGGCGGCATCGGTCGCTCCTGAAACTGCAATTCCTGCATTAGCTTTTTTCAGAGCAGGAGCGTCATTCACGCCATCTCCTGCCATCCCGACAAGATGCCCTCTCTGTTGCAGAACATCGACGATATGGTATTTGTGTTCGGGAAAAACTTCGGCAAACCCTGCGGTAGCTTCGATCGCATTATTCGTTTGTCCTATTTGATGGGGAGCCGATTTACCTAAGATGCTTGCATCGAGAATATCGCCCTTAAGTCCGAGCTGATGGGCAGTTTCAGTGGCGATCTCCTGTTGATCTCCCGTCAACATTTTCAACCCTACGCTTAATTTACTGACCTCTTGAATCATCAATTGAGAATCGCTACGGGGCGGATCGAAGAGCGGTAACACGCCCAAAAATTGCCAGTTATTTTCATCATCAGTACGCGCTACACCAAGCGATCGGAAACCTCGTTTCGCAAATTCGGCGATCGCCTGATCCACATCTGACTGGATTTTTTCGACATTATTCACCAAAGCCAAAATTACTTGGGTTGCGCCTTTGCTGACCTTAAAGCGATCACAATCTGAGGTTTCCACCTCAGCTTCCGTGCGTTTGCTCACAGGGTCAAAGGGTTGAAAATGAACGATGCGATAACTATCGAGATTTTGATCGGGTTTTAATCCTTCGAGAATTGCAAGATCAATGGGGTCGTTATCTTCATCGCGGGAAGCTAGGGAAGCACTGAGAATGAGCAATTCGGGAGAAGTATTTTCTATGCAGAAAGGCTCACCCAGCATTAATTGATTGAGCGTTAAAGTTCCCGTTTTATCAGAACAAAGAATATCAATTCCTGCCATCTCTTCGATCGCCGCTAACCGACTAACGATCGCTTGTTTTTTGGCTAATTCTTGAGCCCCGACCGCCATTGTCACGGATAAGACCGTAGGCATAGCAACAGGAATGGAAGCAACGGTTAGCACCAGTACAAACCGGAGTGTGGTCAACCAAGGATCGCCGCGAAATAGCGCCACCATTAGCACTAAAACGACTAATACGAGGGCAACGACAATCAAGTAATTTCCAATTTTTAATACTGCCTGTTGGAAATGACTGACAGTATGGGCAGATTCCACTAAACTCGCAGTTTTGCCAATGTAAGTTCGCGACCCTGTGGCATAGACAATGCCATCGATTTCGCCTTGCTTGATGATCGAGCCGGAATAAAGCACATCGCCAATTTGATGTTCTACAGGTAGCGATTCTCCTGTTAAGGCGGACTGGTCAACCTGTGCGGGATCACCTGTGGAAAAGCGCACATCGGCTGGCACAATATCGCCCAGCCGTAAGCGAATCAGATCGCCAGCAACAAGCTCTTTCGCAGGAATAACTCCCCATTTGTTATCGCGTTTTACCTTCGCTTTGAGTGCAAGTTTTGCTTTGAGAGCGGTGATCGCATTACCCGCCTGAAACTCTTCCCAAAATCCCACCACCCCATTACCAATCAGCAAAGCCAGAATAATCGCAAAATCAGCCCAATCTCCCACCAATGCTGAGAGAATCGCTGCTGCCTCGATCATCCAGGCGATCGGCCCCCAGAAATGCGAGAGAAACTGCCTGATCGGGCTAATACTCTCTTCAGGTAATTTGTTTTCACCATCCCGTAATAGGCGATCGCGAGCCTCTTTTTGAGTTAATCCCTGAGTTGAAGTTTTTAGTTGCTTTTGAAGTTCTTCTAGAGATAATTTAGCCAGTTTCTCTGGATTGATAAAAGTTGTCATGGGGGGGATATCTCCTGATATGAGCGATATATTCGCGATCTCAGAAAAGTTGTCACACTTTCATGACTTGGTGCAAATTTTTGAAATAATCTCACATTCCAGAAGTTCGACTTTTTCAAAAAGTCGGACTTCTAGCTCTACTCAGAAATATTTATTTAGTTGTTGCACCTTTATTGATTATGATTCGGCGAAAAACTGTCGGACTTTTGCCACAATCTGAGGATTCGTCATACTGTCAGAGGTTTCTATTCCGACAACTTTTCCCCCAAAATTATTTCCATCAAGGCGCTCTTTTAGTTCATCCTTGGCACTACTCGGTCCAAATATAAAAATGGATTTTGCCTCACGAATAGAGGAAATCACTTCGTCATAATAAGTATTGAAATCTTGGGTGAGAGCCTTCTGATAGCTATCATCGGCAGGTACTTTGAGCGCTTCATAATCACCCTTCATGGGTGAGTCACCAGTACGCCGAGGCTGCGTTTCCACCTCCGATAGGATCTCCTTAATCTTTTCTTCCGTTTTCGTAATAGACACAATTACCACTTTCTCGTGATCTATCCACAGTCCTAATTTATTACTCATTGCGATCTCCTATATTTATTAGAAATTCATCATAAGCTCTGGTCAACGATTATTTTTATATGCGTATATGTCATGATTCTAGGGTATCCGAAATAATGTATATGAAGTGCCTAAACTAGGCGGAACGTATCACAATGTCTTAAAACTTTACGAAGTTATATCCATTTTCGTCCTATTACCCAAGAAAAGAGAGTTACAGTAGAGAAAATTAGTTAAAACGAAGGGATGTCAAATATGAATAATCTTTTCTTTTTACCGATCACACTAATATTAGGCATTTTTCTGGGAAATATTTACTTTCGAGGATTGTGGATGACGGTGCAGCAGTTGTCGAATGCTGAAAATCCTATTCTGTTGACCCTCAGTAGCTTTTTTGGGCGTTTGGCAATCGCGATCGCAGGGTTTGCCCTGGTAGTAAGGCTCACCGAAGAGAACGCCATCTGGCACTTGTTTGTTTGTGTAAGCGCATTTATGTGGGTACGTAATCACCTCGTCCGTAAAGTCCAGACCAAAATTCCATCCAAGTTCAATCCCATCTAGGAAAGAACCATGAATATTAGCCCCGATGAGACGATCTATTGGCAATGGGAATTTGTCTCGATTAATGCCACTTTGGTCTTCACGTGGTTGGTGATGCTACTGCTGGGGATTGGTTCTTTATTGGTGACGCGCCAGCTCTCGACGGAACCAAAACTCTCGCGCTGGCAAAACGTTCTAGAAATACTGGTGATTAACCTGCAAGAACAAATTCAAAAAACCAGTGGACAGACTCCCGGTCGCTATTTGCCCTTTGTCGGTACGCTATTTATTTTTATTGCTACGGCAAATCTCTTGGCGATCGTTCCCTTTTATCAAGCACCTACGGGGTCACTCTCTACTACGGCGGCTCTCGCAATATCAGTTTTTTTTGCCGTTCCATTTTTCGGTATTCGTCAGCAAGGAATCGGTAAATATCTGCATCATTATCTAGAACCGAGTCCGATTCTCTTACCATTGACCGTCGTAAGTGAGTTGTCTCGAATTTTAGCTTTGACCGTGCGCTTATTTGGTAATGTGATGAGTGGAGGACTAATCGGAGCGATTTTGCTGTCCCTCACACCATTATTTTTCCCGATCGTTATGCAGGCTTTGGGAATGTTAACAGGGATCATCCAAGCCTATGTGTTCGCAATTCTAACAGTTGTTTATATTAGTGCCGCCAGTCATGAAAGCTGAATCTGTATATTTATTAGTTACGATTTTTGGCACTGCCTCGATCATCATGGCAGGGCTAACCATGGCCATTGGCACGATCGCCCCATCCTTTGGTGAAGGTAAATCCGTTGCTCAAGCCCTTAGTTCCCTCGCTCAACAACCCGATGCATCGAGTACGATTACCCGCACTCTATTTGTGGGGCTAGCCTTTATCGAATCTGTGGCGATTTATTGCTTTGTGATTTCGTTAATTTTGTTGTTCGCCAATCCATTTTGGAATTACGCGATCGCTGCTCTTGAAAA
Source organism: Geitlerinema sp. S16 (assembly GCA_011390275.1). GTDB lineage: Bacteria > Cyanobacteriota > Cyanobacteriia > Cyanobacteriales > Geitlerinemataceae > RDYZ01. The sequence goes on along the minus strand of JAABST010000003.1, from coordinate 106,203 downwards.
AGTCGGGGGCTGAACTAATGGCAATTGACTGGTTCACCTTTTTTGCACAAATTATTAACTTTTTGGTTTTAATTTTTGTGTTACAGCGTTGGCTCTATAAACCCATTATCAAGGCGATGAAACAGCGCGAAGATACGATTCGCGACAATCTTGATTCGGCATCACAACAACAGGAAAAAGCTCAAGAGGAGGTAGAACGCTATCAAGCCAAGCAACAAGAGTTAGAAACCCATCGATTAGATTTATTGGCTCAAGCCAAGCTAGAAACAGAGCAAACTCGTGAACATTTGTTGGAAGAGATGCATGAGTCTGTGGAAACAGATCGATCGCAATGGCAATCAATGCTTCAACGTCAGAAAGAGTCTTTTTTTCGGGAAGTTAGCCACCGCACCATAGAGCAATTACAAACAACTGTGCGGCGCGTGTTGGCGGATCTAGCCGAATCAGATCTGGAAACGCAAATGGCGCGGGTCTTTTTGCAAAAATTGCAAAATCTGAACGAATCGGAGCGTAGTGAACTCGTAAAGACTTTAACCGCTTCCACTACTGATGTTATTCCCTTGACTTTGGTCAGTACATTCGAGCTACCGACGGATATTGGTGAGAATATCTCGAAAATTTTGCAAACATACTTTGATGATTCAAGCCAAGTGGAATTCAATTATGAAATTCAATCTAATCTCATTTGTGGAATTGAATTACGCGGCACTGGCTATAAACTCGCGTGGAGCATGGATGCTTATTTAGATGCGATCGCCGAGAATTTAGTGACAGTTTTTGCCGAAGAATCGGTCGCGGTTTAGAAATATTTGCTAGAGAAGTCATGACCAATCAATCTGAAATAGCTTTAGAAAAATCCTTACAGACTGTTTTGGAAGATACCTTTGCCACTTATATAGAGGTCATCGATCGCCATCCATCACACCTGCGATCGCAAGAAATTGGCATCATTCAATCCATCGGCAAAGGCATTGCCAGAGTAGTCGGCTTACCCAATGTGCAAGCAGAAGAAATCGTAAGATTTACTGGCGGAAGTTTGGGTATGGTGTTTAACCTTGATCCCGAAGAAGTGGGCGTAATTTTACTGGATTCTAACGATACGCTTCAGTCGGGAACGGAGGTACGGCGCACGGGAAAAGTTCTCGATGTTCCTGTTGGCGAAACGTTGCTGGGTAGAGTCGTTGATCCCCTCAGTCGTCCCCTTGATGGCAAAGGTTTAATCCGCACGTCCCAACGTCGTCCCGCCGAACGTGAGGCTCCAGCGATTATGGATCGCGCTCCCGTTAATGTGCCTTTGCAAACAGGAATTAAAGCGATCGATGCCTTAATTCCGATTGGGCGTGGACAGAGAGAATTGATTTTAGGCGATCGCCAAACGGGTAAAAGTGGGCTGGCTCTCGATACGATCATCAATCAAAAAGATAAAAATATTCTCTGCATTTACTGTGCGATCGGACAGCGCAGTGCCGCTGTTGCCAAACTAATCGCCGACCTCCACGAACATGGCGCAATGGCATACACTACCGTCGTTATGGCAGCAGGAGAAGAACCCCCAGGATTGCGGTATATCGCTCCCTACACAGCGACGGCGATGGCTGAATATTTTATGGAACAAGGGCGCGACGTGCTGATTGTTTACGATGACCTGACGAACCATGCCCGCGCCTATCGTGAACTATCCCTGCTCATGCGTCGTCCCCCTGGGCGAGAGGCTTTTCCTGGGGATATTTTTTATATTCATTCGCGCTTATTGGAACGTTCAACCCATCTCAATGAAGAGCATGGCGGCGGCTCCCTAACTTCATTACCAATTCTGCAAACGGAAGCCCAAAATATCGCAGCTTATATTCCCACAAATTTGATTTCGATTACTGATGGACAAATTTATCTGTCGCCAATTCTGTTTCAAAAAGGTGTTTTACCTGCGATTGAAATTGGTAAATCAGTATCGCGAGTTGGTGGTAAAACTCAACTTTCGGCCTATCGTTCGGTTGCTGGAGATTTGCGGCTATCCTATTCACAATTTGAAGAACTAGAATCTTTTGCGCGGTTTGGTACGCGCCTAGAAGAATCAACACGGCTCACCTTAGAACGAGGCCGCAAAGTGCGCGAAATTCTCAAACAAAAGCAATATACACCCATGCCAGCGGCTGTCCAAATTGCGGTATTGCTCTCAGTTACGGCGGGTTTACTCGATTACGTGCCAATCACCAAAATTGCGATCGCTGAAAAAGAAATCGCTGCTGCTATCCCCGCACAATTAGCTGAGCTATGTTTGCAAATTGAAAAGGGCGATATCTTAGTCGATGAGGATCGCGAAGCTCTGCTTAAGGTTTCAGAAACAGCGATTACCAAGGTTCTCGATCAGGCTTTGGAGGCATAATTATGGCATCTCTTGAATTTCTACAGCGACAAATTCATACTGCCGAAGAATTAAAGGCAATCGTCAAAATGATGAAAGTTCTCGCAGCGGTGAATATCCATCAATTTGAACATGCTGTTACTTCCCTGTCTGAATATACCCGCACAATTAGAATGGGTTTGCACGTTGTTCTCAAATCTACCCATACAAATAATAATTTTTCTAGCGATCTTTCTAATATCAATCCAGACCCACTTTCAATAAATTCTATCAGTCGCTGTGGCGTGCTTATTTTTGGTTCCGAACAAGGGATGTGTGGTCAATTTAACGAACAGATTAGCCGCTATGCGATCGCCGAAATCGAAAAATTACAAATTGCCCCAGAACAGTTAGCAGTTTTTGCCATTGGATCACGAATTATTCCTCATTTAGAAACTGAAGGTTATCAGATCGAGCAGAACTTTACGATGCCCAGTTCTCTCTCGGGGATCACATCAATGGTGCAAGAAATGTTACTACATATTGCCGCATGGCGCGATCACCAACAAATTACAAAAATCATCTTGTTCTACAACAATTTACATTCCAATACATCTTACAAACCGTCTCAGCATTTACTTCTACCGCTCGATCACGCCTGGTTGCAACAAATTGAAAACCAAGAATGGCGATCGCGAACTATACCAATGTTTGCCATGCCCAGTGATGTTTTAATCTCTTCTCTGTTACGACAATATTTCTTTATCGCTCTCTATCGCGCCTTTGGTGAATCCCTTGCCAGTGAAAATGCTAGCCGTCTAGCCTCGATGCAAGTTGCCGAAAAGAACATCGAAGAACGACTCACTGAGTTTAAGGGTGAGTTTCGACAAAAGCGGCAATCGGCAATTACGGGTGAGTTATTAGAAATAATTTCAGGTTTTGAGTTAAGTCAAGGCTAGTATCTCAAGTATTCTAAATGTTAAAAATTTAGAATTATTTGAGAGTATTCTAGAGATGCGATCGTAGTCAAAAAAATCCATTTTTCAAAGCGAGTATTAACACCAATGCCCTATAGTGAATTTAAGACAATCGCGCAAGTGCAAGAAAAATTTGCCTTAACAGTGAAAGAATCGGAAAATCTATTTGTAGATATCCAGCCTTTAACAGTAAGTGATTATTTACAACAAACTCTCAAGCGTAATCTCACTATTGCCAATGCAATTAATACCGAAAAAGCACGGTCAGAATTACTAATTGCGCCCATACTCATGGAGATTCGCCAGCTTTTTGATGGACAAGTAGGCTTTTTCTCTGGAACAGAATTTAATGTCGATTCAGACGTTGGCTTAAATGGATTTTGCGATTTTCTGTTGACAGCTTCCAGTGAAATCTATGAAATTTCCTGTCCTGTAATTACCCTTGTCGAAGCAAAAAATGAAAATATTAAAGGTGATTTAGGACAATGTATCGCCGAAATGGTTGCCGCCCAACGCTTTAATGCCAGAAGTGATAACAGTTTTCCTATCTATGGTGTGGTCACCACAGGAGCGATTTGGAAATTCTTACGTCTAGAAAAAAACAACCTTTGGATCGATCGAGAAGATTACTTCATCAAGGAAATTGGTAAATTGCTTGGTATTTTATCTAGTCCATTTCAGTCTTATTTTTCATAGATAAAGCGATAAAGATAAAGCTTATGCAGAAATTGATTAAGTCATCACACCCTAGCTCTCTCCCAAAAATGGAAACTATTATTCAATCAAACTCTCTCTCAAATCATTCCTCAGAACAAAATATTGGTTCTGTAATTTCGGTGCGGAGCAGCATCGTTGATGTGTATTTCCCTAAACATTTGCCAGATCTCTATAACAAATTAGAAACAGGTAAAAACGGTGAAATTGCCATCGAAGTCGTTTCCCACCTTAGCGCACAGGTGGCACGAGGAGTTGCCCTTGCACCCACCGCAGGTTTAGCACGGGGCGAAGTAGTTATTGATACCCAACATCCCTTACAAGTCCCCGTTAGCGAACAATTGTTAGGGAGAATGTTAAACCTATTTGGCGAAGCGATCGATGGCAAAGAACCAATTGTAGGTGGCGAATTGCGCTCCATTCATGCCACCCCGATCGCCATGTCCGAGCGCGTCACCAAAGACGATATTCTCAAAACTGGACTGAAGGCGATCGACCTACTTGCTCCCTTAGAACGTGGCGGCAAAACAGGTTTACTCGGTGGCGCGGGTGTCGGCAAAACCGTACTCATTACCGAAATGATTCATAACATGGTCAAGGAATACCAAGGTGTGAGCTTATTTTGCGGCATTGGTGAACGCTGTCGAGAAGCCCTTGATCTTTATGAAGAAATGGAAGCAACAGGCGTTCTTGATAATACCGTTTTAGTGTTCGGACAGATGAATGAACCACCAGGGGCGAGATTTCGGGTTGGTCATGCCGCTTTGACGATCGCCGAATATTTTCGCGATCGCACTCAACAGGATGTCTTGCTACTAATTGATAATATTTTTCGCTTTATCCAATCAGGAGCGGAAGTATCCGGACTCATGGGACAGTTACCTTCACGGGTCGGCTATCAACCCACTCTTGCCACGGAACTAGCCGAATTAGAAGAGCGGATTTGCAATACCTCCTCTGGCGCAATTACTTCCATTCAAGCGATTTATGTCCCTGCCGATGACTTCACCGATCCTTCCGCAGTCCATGTTTTCGCCCATTTATCCGCTTCAATTGTCTTATCACGGAAACGAGCCAGCGAAGGATTTTATCCTGCCGTTGATTTGTTGCAATCCAACTCCAAAATGTTAATGCCCCACATCGTCGGCGATCGCCATTATCGGGTTGCCCAAGCTGTTCGACAAACCATTGCTAATTACGAAGAACTCAAAGATATTATTGCCATGCTGGGATTAGAAGAGCTATCCCCCGCCGATCGCAAAGTTGTTTATCGAGCGCGACGTTTAGAGCGTTTTCTCACCCAGCCTTTCTTCTCGACCACACAATTTACGGGCTTGGCTGGTAAAGTTGTGGAGCTAGAAGATACGATCGCTGGTTGCGATCGCATTCTCAATGATGAGTTTTCGGACATACCAGAGCGATTGCTTTACATGATTGGCACAATTGACGAAGTGAAAAAAACTGCGGAGAAGAGCCAAAAATAATGAACTCCCTAACCTCAGTTATGCATCTCAAAGTAGTTTTACCCACCAAAATTTTGTTGGAACTCGATGTGTTGAAAGTAAATGCCGAAGCTGAAAATGGAATGTTTTGCTTACTGCCGCATCATTTAGATTTTGTCGCTACCCTTGCACCGAGTTTGCTATCTTTCGTCTCATCTGAAGACGAAGAGAACTTTTTAGCGATCGATCAAGGGGTTTTAGTCAAACAGGGTGATCAAGTCACCGTCGCAACTCAACACGCTGTCCAAAGTGGTGATTTGGGAAAGTTGAAACAAACTGTTGAGCAACAGTTTCGCTTAATCGATAAGCGCGAAAAAATAGCTCGTTCAGTTTTAGCCAAGCTAGAAGTCAGTACCATTAGAGGCTTTATCGAGCTAGGTGAATTGATATGAATAACCCCGATCCTGAATCTCAAGAACTGCAATCCGAATTGCGATCGCCAACCACAGACTTTAGCAAGGTGATCGGTCATAAAGAACAGCGCAAAATTCATGCCCGTGAAACAGATCTCTATGGTGGAGTTTGGTTTGGTTTAGGCTTTACAGGCTTGGTCGGTTGGTCAACCGTTGCGCCGACCATGCTAGGAATGGTAATAGGTGTTTGGATCGATCGCCATTATCCTAGCCCGTTCTCGTGGACATTATCTTTGATGTTGGCAGGGCTAACCCTGGGTTGCTTCGTTGCATGGGAATGGGTTTCGCAAGAGCAGGAACGTATAGCAACATCACAACCTCCTGATGATGATTCGCAACCCTCAGAAGATTCTTCAAATTAAGCAAAGAAAAATAACTGATAAAGTAAGAGAGAATAGGTAATGCTTTGCACTGCATATCCCCTCGTGTTTTTAGCGACAGTTTATCTTTTGTGTTTATCCCTATACTCTATGTAGTGCAAGACTTTTATCCCAAATCCGTTTACGCATAGACTCAGATCGTCGTTCTGAGTGGACACCGCACTCCGACAAGCTCAGTGCTCATAGGCGCGACTTTTCTTGGGGTATATAGCAGAAGCCGATTAAATTAGGACACTCTCGTCTAAGTTGAAAACCGCACTTCGACTCCGCTCAGTGCTCTCAGCTTTTTTTGATACGTCCTAACCAAATCGTTTTTTGCTATACATAACCGGATTTGGTATTACTTAATCACAGCGCAGAATTTTTACAGTTTCTTGTACAGTGATGATAGCTAGAATTTGGAGTTATAAAAATGATTGAATCAGGACTGAAGGACGTTGCGATCGCCGAAAATTTAAAGCAATTCTTACTAGTACTTTTGGTCTCTTTGAGTGTGGCAACTTTGCCGCAAGTTTTTAGCTGGTTTCGCAAAATTCCCTATACCTTGTTGTTGGTAATTGTTGGACTAGGGTTAGCTTTTGCCGATGTGCGATTAATTAACCTTTCTCCCCAATTAATCCTATTAATTTTCCTGCCTCCTTTACTCTTTGAAGCTGCTTGGAATTTGAAATGGTCAAGGTTAAAGCAAGACTTAGCTCCCATTAGTCTCTATGCTATTTTTGGAGTGATCATTGCGATCGCGGGAATTGCGATCAGTCTTAATCAATTTGCCCAAATTGCTTTACCAACAGCCTTATTGATTGGTGCTAGTCTATCCGCGACCGATCCTGTCTCAGTGACAGCTCTATTTCGAGAGTTAGGGGTGGGCAAGCGCCTCACTACTTTGATGGAAGGCGAAAGTTTATTTAATGACGGCATGGCCGTAGTAGCCTTTGTTTTTTTGATTGCCTTCTCTCAAGGAACTGCCAACTTGACACTTCAAGCTGTTATCACTCAATTCTCACTAGTTGTCGGGATTGGGCTGGGAACTGGGGGATTAATTGGCTTTGGTGTTTCCTATTTGACCCAGCGTTTTGATCTTCCGCTAGTGGAGCAATCCTTAACTCTGGTGGTCGCCTATGGAACTTACTTGATTACAGAGGAATTAGGCGGCTCTGGTGTAATTGCAGTAGTCCTTACAGGATTAATTTTAGGGAATTTCGGCTCTCTAATTGGTATGAATCCTCGTACAAGAGTTATTGTTAGCGAGTTTTGGGAGTTCTTAGCCTTTTTTGTAAATTCCATTGTCTTCCTCTTGATTGGCGATCAGATTCGCTTTGAAATTCTAGGTGAAAATATTAACGCGATCGCCGTGACTATTGCCGCAGTAATTGGCACGAGAGCGATCGCTATTTATGGTTTAGGTGGACTGAGCAATTACTTTGCGAAGTCAGACATTCCCGTCGCTGATCAAACAATACTTTGGTGGGGAGGTCTGCGGGGTGCAGTGTCCATCGCTCTAGCATTGAGCGTACCTGAAAGCTTTGAGGGGCGAGAACTGGTGATAGCGGCAGTCTTTGGGACGGTGCTATTTACCTTGCTCGTCCAAGGATTGACCATTCAGCCTGTTCTGAAAAAGCTAGGTCTACTTCAAGTACAACCAATGCGTCAAAGATATTTAGAAATTATGGCACGTCAAGCTGCTCTCAATCGAGTTTTACAACGATTGACCGAAATAGAAAAACATCCCAGCGTTGGGACTGAGTTCTACAACGATCAAGTGTCTTTAGTCAAAGATGGCTTAAGTCAATTACAAGAAGAAATTGTTCAGCTTCAGAATGAATATCCGGATCTAATTACCTTTATTACCGACCAATTACGTGAAGAATTATTGGCGGTCGAGGCTGATACCTATGCCGAGTTTGTACGCACAGGTCGATTAAATCAAGAACTCTCTCTCTTCTTAGAGGATAAAACAGCCAAGTCTTAATTCTCACCGTAAATGGGGAGGGGAAGAGCACTATAGCAGTTTCAGGGGATATGAGTGACGCACTTGAATCGCTCACCTTCTAAGCCTACGGCTTCAGCGAAACAGACGACCTCCTTGCGCAACTCCTTAACCTAAACCTCCAACTCGCCGCCAAAGAAAAAGCCGGAGAACCCATCATCGGTTCCTGAAACCCCAGCCAACCGCCGAAACCTCACCGCTGAAACACCCGCAAACCATCCAACCGCCAAAACGGAACCACCGGAGCCGATCGCCGCGTATTCGTCGCACAATGCACATTTCCACTCCGCAACTGATAATACCCATCATCAATAAACTCCACCGCTAACCCCAACGCACCGAGCCGCGCCGACACCGCCGATCGCACCGGATTCTCACCACCCCGACCCACCACCGGATCACCCACCACCACCACACCATTCACCCACAGCGAATTCACCGGATTCGACCAAATCGCCCGCCCATCCGCCGCAAACACCACCGGTAACGCCACAATCCGATCGTCACTTAAACCAAACTCCGATCGCAACTGACCCCGCACCACCGCCAGACGATCCCGCTCGATCGCCTGGTTATGCGCCACCCAATCCCGATCCGCCAATAGCCGATCCACCGTCGTCACCGTCCCATCCGGCAACGTCAGCGACTCCCCGCCAAACCCCCGATCGCGCCACGCCGTCAACACATCCAAACCCGCCTGGGGCGAAACGATCGTCGCCACGCTGCCCCCCTCCGGATGCGGCAAAAAGCTGATAATTTCGTCCACATGACGAATGTGTAGCCAGCTCGTGTCAAGCTCCACCGCCGGAGCTTGCAACTCCTGCGCCGCCAAAAAATTGATTAAATCCGGGTGAAACGAGGAGGACGATCGTCCGTAATAAATCCGCCCCAAGGGAAACCCAGGAACCGGCGGCGACACATCCAGATTGCCGTACCAGTCCACCCAACGATCGGCCTCCGGGAGCGATCGCGGTGTCGTGACTCGTAGCAAACTAAAATTCGGCGCCAGTAACGTCTTCGCAAACCGATCCTCAGCATAAACTCCCGGCGAATTTTGCCGTACTCCGTCGAGTACCACCGGTGTCGTCTGCCAGGTCGCAAACCCCGCCACGCCCGGAGTTTGCGTATAGCCCAGCTCCATCGTGTCCTGCATCCACAGCGTCCCCACCGTTTCGCGCATCACCTCAACACCGCGCGGCTCGACGATCGCTGCCAACTGTGTCGCAAACCGGCGCGTCGCGGGAATATCCGTCACGTAGACCGTTTCCACCGGGGCAAAACTCGGGGGCATCAGCCAGGGCGTGACCCGAAGCTGAAGCCGATCGCGGGTCTCCATTTTCGGGCTGGCCTGATCCCGTGCGATCGCCTCGATCGTCATCCGGCCATCCCACACCGCAGCGCCCTCGTTTTTCGGCAATCCCGTCGCAAAGGCTCGCGCTTCGATCCCCAACACCACATCTCGGCTAAAGACGATCGGGGTATTGCCACGGGCGTCGATCGCGCTCCAGCCGCGTGCGGTGCGCTGGAAAATATTGACGTAAGGACGGGCGGTGGCGTCCAGAGTGAGGCTGAGTTTGGCGGTGGCGGGGATGGTTTCGGGCAAGAGTAGGCGCAGCGTGGCGAGATCGCGATCGTCGCCCTTGCCCTGAATCGTGCGATCGAGCGCATCCGGTTGACCGTCGCGATCGTCATCGTCGAGATTCACCGGCACAAACGCACCCCGAGACCAGCGCCACCGATCACGATCGGCCAAATCACTCGCCCCAATCACCCCGTCGCGATCGGTGTCGCCGACCAGAGTGAGCCGATCCACCGGTTTTAAGGTGCGATCGGTGTTGGGTTCAATATTGGGTTTGATGCGTGGCTCAACCGGCGTCTCGCTTCCCGGTTCGGGTTGCCTTGCGATCGCCTCCGTCGGACGTGTGGCATCGACCACCCGATCCGGCGATCGGCCAAAGCCAGAAATCGGTTCGTAGATCGGCGCAGTGTTACCGAGAGTGTTGGACGGCGCGATCGACGATCGGGTGTTGGGCGCGGCGGGATTCGGGGTGAATTCGTCCAGCGATCCAGAGTCTGAAACCGAATACAGCTCGGCGATCGCATCCCGCGATCGCCGTTCCCGCTGCTCATGCGCCCACATCACCCCGCACCCCGACAGCACGATCGCCCCGAAGATTGCCACCGATCGCCCACTCGCGATCGTCCATCGTCCACCGTTCAAACTTTCCCCCTCATTAACTCAAACTTGGCTCAATCTCGGCTTGATTTTGGCTTGATTTTGGCTTGATTTCTTGTCCCGCGACGAATCCCGCGACGAATCCCGCACCTAATCCCACGACACGCGATAGAGCGTGAACAGCTCGCCTTCTTTGCGCTTGGTTTTCGTCACGCCCGCATCTTTGAGCAACTGTTTCCACGCCGCCGCCGATTCGAGTTCGACCTCTAGCCCGAGATACATTTCTAGCAGCGCCCAATCGTCCACCAGATCCGTTGCCGTATCGATCGCATCAAACACAAACGCACCACCGGGCTTCAGCACTTTTCGCACCGCCTCCAGCACCATCGCCCAATAGTCCAGCGGGTAATAGCAGCTAAACCCCGTGGCGATCGCCAGGTCGAACGATTGCAGCTCGTAGTCCAGCAAATGCGCCGGAGCTTTGCGAATGCTCTTAAACAGCTTCGAGTTGAGCTGCGGAGCGCGAGCCTTAATAATGTCGTGGGCAACGCCGGAACTATCCTGACCGTGGAACAGTGCGCCCCACTCGACCCAGGGATAAATCAAAAAGCTGATACCACAACCGATATCGAGACAGCGCTGTTTCGCCTTGGGCTTGGCGATCGCCCAAAACGGTGAGGCCACACGCGAAGACAGCTTACCCGCCTGCCAGTCGGTAAATACGCTCAGGTCTGCCGCTTCGTCCGGCAGGTCGATCGTCTCGCCCTTCAGTTCGCGATCGAAGCGTTGCGCCACGGTGGGAATGCGATGGCCAATCAGCTCGCTCAAGCCATCCCCGAGCTGCCCGATGTTGCTCGTTTCCCACGTATTTGCAGTTTTACTAGACTTACCAGCATCGCCCTGAAAATTCATCACGCTCGTCCCAACGCTATGCGTTCTGTCTTGGCGGTTTGTTTCACACCTCGATCGGCTTGAGTCTGCTGAAATGACCAACGATCTGACATGACCGAAAATCTAAACAGGTCTCAACGCGATCGGGCTGCATTCCATTATGCACCGTGGGTTTCACGTTCCCATCAACCACCAACGCAAATCCTCCCGAACTCTCCTAGGAAAACAGCCACCCCTTAAACCACTGCGTCAAGCGCGGCATGATCACATACGACAGTAGCGTCACCGTCACCGCCACATTCAGCATCATTTTCAAAAACGGCGGTAACGGCGCGAGCCAAGGCGCAATCAGGGGGCTAACAAAAGCAGAAACGAGCATCACCCCAACCCAGACTAAAAACGTTTGCTTGTAGCGTTTTGGAGCCCGGTTTACGAGGGGTTGAGAGGTTTGAGCCGGTAATGCAAACCAGGATTCTAATCCGGTCAAAACTTGAATATGTTCCTGCTCACGGATGAGAGGCTGCACCCGATCGATCCAAACCTTGCGAGTCTCTGACCCAAGCCAGCCGTTCAAGTAATCGCAGGTCTCGAACTGAAGCACAATTATGTAGTCCATCGGTGAACCCGGTTGGGGGCGCAGAATACTGACACCGAGATGCCCTGGAAACTCACGAGCAGCGGCAGAGATTCCCGTAATCCAGGTTTCATATCCTTGCTCACGCCCCGATCGGACTCGATGCGTAATCACGGCTGTAACGTGGTACTGACGATTTTCATGCTTGTCAATATCCCGCAATATCGGCATAACCTTCGCGCTTAATTTCGCGCTTCAATTTGATATAAATCTAGTCTTATTTTAGTTCATCAATTAAGTGAAATCTTGAAGCACAGAGATTGAAAGGTGGGCAGTGCTCACCCTACGAATTGTCTATGAATCTTTAACGTTTTTAGCCCTAAAGATTGGCGTGGGTTCCATCACAAAACGGAGCATTTCCAGTCTTTTTACACTGGCAAATCGCCACCTTTTTCGCTTCCGTTACTTCAAAAGCGACGGGAGTAAACTCCGATCCCTTATGCGCTCCATTACAAAACGGTTGATTCTCCGACAAACCACAGGAACACCAATAATAGGTTCCCGGCTCAAGGGTCATCAAAACGGGTTTGGTATCGACAATATTCGGCTCGGCCATGATTTTTCCTCGTGTGGTAAATGGGTGTAGGGCTGCGATCGAGACTGTGAAAGTCAAGGTTTACGGGAAGTTTTACGTGCGCAAATACGTGATTAAAACGATCGAACGCAGTCACCCAATCAAACTCAAGAATGACTCGACACAGGCCACGATGACGCCATCATTCGACGCCTCACGCTACCCTCTCGCATCTGCATTGTCCGCCATATCAAACAGCAAGACCTCAGCCTCCGCAGACGTACCCATTAGCGTCACGATCGCCTCCTGCTCGATCGCCGCTCCATCGCCCGCCGTCAGCATCTCATCATTCAACAACACCGACCCACGCGCCACCTGCAACCAGGCCACTCGTCCTTGACTCAACGAATGTTCAACCGATTGACCATCCGCTAAAACCGCAGCGTATAAATCGATCGCCTGATGAATTTTGACCGATCCTTCACGTGCATCATTCGAGCCGATTAAGGTGAGGGAATTACGAGTGTCTTCGAGATTAAAATGAGTCTCTTCATAGCTCGGAGTAATGCCAAATTCATTGGGCTGAATCCAGATTTGCAGCAGATGGACTGGCTCCGTTTTTGAAGCGTTATATTCACTGTGACGAATTCCCGTCCCGGCAGACATGCGCTGCACATCCCCCGGACAAATCACCGACCCGTTACCAATACTATCTTTATGCTCTAATGCACCACTTAAAACATACGTAATAATCTCCATATCACGGTGTCCATGCGTATCAAAACCACGGCTAGGCGCGATTTTATCTTCATTAATCACGCGCAAACTTGCAAACCCCATATGCTGCGGATCGTAGTAGCTACCGAATGAAAAGGAATGGTTGCTATCGAGCCAGCCAAAGTTAGCCGAACCGCGATCGTTTGCCTGTCGAATTGTAATCATAGTGATCTCCCGTGATGTATCGATGTCGGTAAGTGAGCAGCGTGTTTTGGGGACACCCTAATTATGGTATTAATTCTTTTAGGGGACAATACTTAATTTCAAGGACTCACTGTTTCCATAACAGTGACAATATAAATGAATCGCCATGATGGATCGACTAGAGCAAATGCGGGCGTTTACGCAGGTGGTGGTATCGGGCGGGTTTGCGGCGGCGGCGCGTGAGTTGGGAGTGTCACGATCGGCGGTGAGCAAGCTTGTGATCGCGCTGGAAAATCATTTGGGGGTGCAGCTTCTGCATCGCAGTACGCGGGTCGTCAGCCCGACCGAGACGGGGCTGGCCTTTTATGAACGCTGCGTCGAAATGTTGGCGACTTGGGAAGAGGCGGAGCGATCGGTGATGCAGCTTCAGGCGGAACCAAAGGGCAAGCTACGGGTGAACGCGCCGATGACGTTTGGGGCGATGCATCTGGCTCCGGCGATCGCGGATTTTATGGTGCAATATCCCGATTTGCGGGTACAGCTCACGCTGAACGATCGCTTTATCGATCCGATCGAAGAAGGGTTTGACGTAACGGTGCGGATCGCGGAACCGCAGCCCACATCCAGCTTGCTGGTGCAGCCCTTAGCGCCCGCCGAACGTTTACTCTGCGCGTCTCCGGCCTATCTGAAAAACCACGGAACGCCGACGCATCCGATCGATTTGCGCGATCATTCTTGTCTGTACTATGGACACATCGCCAGCCAGCATAATGTCTGGACGTTCACGGGAGCCGATGGTGAGCATACGATCTCGGTGCAGGGATCGCTCTGCTCGAATAATGGCGAAGCGCTGATGCATGGGGCGATTCGTGGTCTCGGGATTGCACTGTTGCCGCGTTTTATCATCGACGAGCCTTTGCGATCGGGCGCGTTGGCGATCGTTTTGCCGGATTATCGTTCGCCAGACCTCGCGATCGAGGTGCTCTATCCCGTAAGCCGTCACCTTTCGAGCAAAATCCGGCTGCTGGTGGATTTTCTGCACGCCCGTTTTCGATTGATGTAATTCGGCTAAATCGTGGCCACAACAGTGAGCAACCGGGTCTCTTCAATAAACTCGGCTTCTGGAACTGTAAGTATGGGCGATACTGGATTTGAACCAGTGACCCCTTCCGTGTGAAGGAAGTGCGCTACCCCTGTGCTAATCGCCCGCGTGCAAGCTGTTTGCTTCGCAGGTAAAGATGATATCACCATTCCGATCGCCCGCAACAGTTCGACGGAATGAATTTTCTCGCAATGATTCCGAGATCCGATTTCAAAAATCCTACGGATCTCACGAATCTAACTTCCCGTGAGCGCACCCCACACCAGCCGCGCGATCGCCACCGTTCCCACCAGCGCCAAAATCGTCACCACCGCGATCGCCGCGATCGCTATCACTGCAACCCCCTGACTCGATCGCGATTCTGTCCCCGGTGCGATCGTTTTCGCCGAGGGCTGCGCCGATCGCATCTCGGGAAAGACCGCAGGCGAAGCGTCGCGCAACACCCCAGGGGCGGGCGCGTCGGGAAGCGTATCAAGATGCGCTTCGAGCAACTCCACATTTTTGACATTGGCTTTCCAGGCCACATCCACCAAATCCCCCAACACCGGCACAACCCCCACCAGCGTCTCGAAAATCACGTTAAACGCCATCTTGCCGATCGCCTCGTTCGGAGCGCCCGCCTTCGCCGCCTCCCAGATGATATAGGCCGAAAACACCGCCCCGAGACAATCTCCACCACCGGGCAATAAACCCAGAATCGGATCGAGACCAAAGCGGTAGGGCGTACCGGGAATGGGAATCGCGCGATCGAGCAAATTGCTGAAACTTTTCAGGCGTTTCAGCACCTGGGCGCGAGAAGTCAAAGATGGGTTCGGCGATGGGTTCGGCATGGGGATGAGTCAGGAGGGGGGCGCGATCGGTTATCAGCGAACCATCAGCGGATCAAAATGCCGAAATAGATGAACGCTGAGTCAATTGTAGGGGGGCGCTACAGCGACGGGGGATTCGCGGGAGCCTCAGAGTCGTTTTGTGCCGACGTTTTTGTGTCGCCTGCTGTGGTCATTTCGGTCGCCAGTTCTGTAGCCATTTCTGTGGCCGTATGTGTGGCACTCTCGATCCGTCGAGTGGCAACATCCTGGGAATCCCCAAAGCGCTCGATGCGGTAGCGCACAAATCGATCGCAATCGCGATCGGGGTCAATCTGGAGCGTATCGGGCAACTGGGTATGACAGACAAACGGCGGATTTGATCCCAGAAACTGAGACGGAGTGAGTCCCTCCGCGTTACTCAAATCGCTGCCTAAAAGCTCTGCATTTTGGAGGTCTGTGGCACTCAGGAATGCCCCTCGCAAACTGGCTCGCCAGAGAACCGCCCCGTTTAAATTGGCGCGTTCGAGCTGGGCGCGATCGAGGCTAGCATCTTCCAAATTGGCACGGGTCAGATTCGCTTTGCTTAACAGCGCCCCCTCCAGATTGGCGCGTCGAGCATTGGTCTCGGGTAGCTGACTGCCAACGAGCAACGCAAACCGTAAGTCCGCATGACTAAGATTCGCGTTACTCAGATTAGCCAAATCCAGATCGGCATTGCTCAGATCCGCATCCGCCAGACGCGCCCCGGACAGGTTGGAACTCATCAGCGCCGCATTACCCAGACGAGCCGCCGTTAAGTTTGCCTCCTGTAAATTAGCCCCGATCGCCAAGGCCGAAAATTTTCCACGGGTTAACACACAGCGCGTCCGCCAGGGAATCACATTCGCGATCGGCCAATGCCACTGCCAGCGAGGATTGTAGTTCGTGTGCGAATAGGGCAAATAGGCGCGGGGATCAAACAAAACATCAAACTTAAAGTCCGATAGCTCGCTTGCCACGCACAGGTCTCGCGACAGATCAAGCTTCGCCAGATATGCCCCCGGCGCATACAGCCCCGACAGCGACTGATTGCCGCGATAGAGCGTCTCGATCGCCTTGATCCGTCCACCCTCGCCCGTACTTTGTCCACTCTCAAACGGCGTCACCAGCGCCGAGTTAATCACCTGCCACGCCTCGCGATGTTTCTGCGCCAACCGCGCATCGCTACCATTGAGCCAATTAAAAATCGCCAGCAGCAACGCCAGCCGACCAAACAGCAGCAGCAGCTTAAACAGCGCCAAATTTTCCAGCACATCGGCCAATTCACGCAGCCGTATTTCGATCCAGGTCTGTTCAAACCAGCGTTCAAAGCGGGTAAACCAGCCCTGAAACGGACGTGATGTTAAGGGGGGAGTTTTAGCTCGATGGTAGAGGCGATCGATCGCCGCTTGCAGTTCAGCATGGCGATCGCTGGGGTAGATCTTCACGACGGCTTGCAGTGCAGGAGAGAAAAGAACAGACGGATTGCCGACACAAGGATAAAAATGATCGAGTGATCAGACCAATCGAGCGATCAATAGTTAAGTTAAGCCTAATCTAATTCGTCTTCCACCCCATATTCTGCCCGATCGCCCTCGATCCGCTAGCCTAAACCTTGGCTGTTCCATCGAGATCCCCATGACCTCCCCACCCACTGCGATCAGCGCCGATCGCCTCGCCCACACCCTCAGCACCACCGAAAATCTGCTCATCATCCAAGACCTTGACGGTGTGTGCATGGACTTGGTCAACGATCCGCTGACTCGTCAAATCGATCGCGGCTATCTCCAGGCGTCCCAGGCGTACGAGGGACACTTTTTCGTGTTGACCAACGGCGAACATACCGGCACGCGCGGCGTTAATCGCATCGTTGAGCGGGCGATTGGGGATGCCGAAACCGCGCGATCGCAGCGGGCTTACTTGCCGGGACTCGCCGCCGGTGGTGTTCAGTGGCAAGACCGCGATGGTATCGTGTCCCATCCCGGCGTCAGTGATCGCGAATTGGCCTTTTTGAAAACGGTTCCCGATCGCATTACCGCCACGCTGCAAGCCTACTTTGCTGATCGATCCGCCGCCTTAAATGCTCTAAATCTCAATCCGGCACAGATCCACGACGCGATCGCCGCCGCCGTCCTCGATAACATCGCCTCACCGACGGCCAACCTCAACGCCCTCTACCATCTCCTCAACGGCGATACCGAGACCTACGCCGAGATCCAGCGATCGATGCAAACCCTGATGGAAACGCTCTTGGCCGAAGCCAAACAGCAGGGACTCGGCGACTCCTTTTTCATTCACTACGCTCCCAACCTCGGGCGCGACGATCGCGGCATCGAACTCGTGCGCTACGCCACCGACGGCGACTCGGGAACGACGGATTTTCAATTTATGCTGGGCGGCGCGATTAAAGAAGCGGGCGTGCTGGCGCTGCTGAATCGCTACTATCGGCGTCGCACTGGCGTCGCTCCCCTCGGCGATGACTTCAGCGCTCGCACTGCTCCCCGCACCCATGAGGCGCTGCTGGCGCTGGTCGTCGATCGCTTCGATCCGACGCAGATGCCGACGATCGTCGGCGTGGGCGATACCGTAACCAGCACGATCGAGCAGGTGGACGGTCAACCCGTTGCACGACGTGGCGGCAGCGATCGCAATTTTTTACAGTTGGTGCAGGCGATCGAATCTCAGTTTGAGCGTGAAAATTTAGTGGTTTACGTTGATAGCAGTCAGGGTGAACTCAAAAATCGCCAAGCGGTAACGCTGGGGTATGCCGAGGATCAACCGATCCTGATCTCAGGGCCGGGAGACGATCGCGATCTTGACGATCCGCTGCGTCTTGACGTGGTGCTGGCGGGAGGATATCGGCAATACTGCGAAATTTTTGCGGCGGCGGCTCGCGATCGTTGATACCGATCGCGACGAAATGCCCCTAAGGCGCTATGTTTGAGCCTGAGATATGGAGATTTGATTAGAGAAATATTGGCGAGATCGACGCTCGCGAAAACTCTAGATTGGCATACATCCATCTTGGCCATCTTGGTATCTCCCCATCATCCATTCTACGTTTGGTCACCATGTCCGAAATTGCAATCACCGTTAACGGTGAACCCCGCACCTGTCCGCCCCAAACGGCATTGCCGCAGTTTCTCGAACAGATGGGACTCAATCCACGTTTAGTGGCCGTTGAGTATAACGGCGAAATTTTGCATCGTCAGTTCTGGGACACCACCATGATGCAATCTGGCGATCGCCTGGAAGTTGTAACGATTGTCGGCGGTGGCTGAACTGGCCTTCGCCCCGCAGGATTTGGCTTGATTGATCCAACATCCCATGACAGAACATTCAATAAAACATTCATGAGGTATCGTTATCCCGGCCTTGCGGCGATCGCTGGATCAAGACAATCACTTGACAGATATGTGTTAGCTCATCTTCTAGCCGTCGTTATTCGGTACATAGATCCTTAAATCTACGCACCACAAATTTTGCAGCGTTTGTCCCCTCGCAGTTTTATGTCTGTTTCTTTCACACTCATTGCAGTTGGTGCTTTTGGTCTAATCGGTATCGGATGTGGCGTCCTCAGCTATCGTCTGGCTCGTCAGCACCTGTTTGATTCATTAACGGGTCTGCCGCGACAGATCGGCTGGCTACGCTATCGCACCTTTGGCCTTGGCAAACGTCAAGTTAAAAATCATTGGGCGATCGCCATTGACCTTAATCGCTTCAACACGATTCGCTACTGTTTAGGGCGCGATGTGAGCGATCGCCTACTCGTGAGCGTCAGCGATCGAATTAAAAGTAATTTGGCGCGAGATGAATACTTGATGCGCACCGGCGAGGATGAATTTATGATCGTCCTCTCCGCCGAACCCAACTCCTCCCGAGCCTTAGATCTGGCCAATACCGTTCGTCGTCTCATGCGCCGACCGTTTTGGGCAGATGGTCAGCCTTTGTTTGTCACCCTGAGTTTAGGCGTGGCTAGCAGTGACGGCAGTGAACTGCACGAGACCCTGGGCGCAGCACGGGTGGTTATGTATCGCGCGAAGGCTACGGGTCAACGCTATCCGGCGGTTTTCGATAAAAATGTTCGGACTCAATCGATCGCGAAACTACAGCTCGAAATCGATTTGCGCGAATCGATCTCCCACAGCCGTATCCTCAGCTCCACATTTGATAGCAACGCTGATATTCACGGCTTAGAACTCTCTGAAGATAGCTCGCAGTTTCCCCACTCCGAACTCGGCGAAGAGTTTCGCGTCAACTATCAGCCGATCATTCACCTAGGCAGCGGGAAAATTTGCGGGTTTGAGGCTCTCATGCGCTGGGAGCATCCCAGTCGAGGGCGTGTGTCGCCTGTCGAGTTTATTCCAGTGTGCGAAGAAACGGGCTTAATTATTCCCCTGGGTCAATGGATTTTGCAGGAAGCCTGTTACCAAACCCAGCAGTGGGCGGCCAATATCCCCACGACCCATCCGCTTTTTGTGAGCGTGAATGTGTCTGGCAAACAGCTTCAAATGCCAGAATTTATCGATCGTCTACGCGAGATCATCCGCAAGAGCGGTATTGCGAATACAGCACTCAAGCTGGAGATCACAGAGAGTACGGCGATGGAAGACGTTGAAGCCACCTTTGATATTTTTCGGCGATTACGATCGCTTGGTATCAACCTCGGACTCGATGACTTTGGTACAGGCTATTCATCCCTAAGTTATCTGCATCGCTTACCTGTACAGACCTTAAAGCTCGATAAATCCTTCGTTCAGGATCTTGAACACAGCCGCGAAAGTCAGGCGATCGCGAAAACGATCGTCGCCCTCGCACGAACGCTTAGGCTCAAGACGATCGCCGAGGGGATCGAAACCATCGCGCAACTCCGTTTCCTGCAAGCTCTCGGCTGTGACTACGGTCAAGGCTACTGGTTTTCTCCCCCCCTCGCCTCTCATCAAGCCTCCCAGCTTCTCGCCCAGCCGCCGGAATGGGGAAGGTCACCCCAGCAATCACATTCGCCAGGTCATACACCTTAAGCGGTCTCAATGAGTCCTCTTTTTCACTCTCCTAAACGAGGGCTTTAGCACAAAAATGAGCCTAAAGCCCCGCCCCCTTCGGCTCCGCTCAGGGCAGGCTTCTAGGGCGGCTTGTCTCCTAGTCGTTGTAGGATCAGTTCGTACGCGAAGGGTAAAACCTCGGTGCAAACTTGAACCCTAAAAATAAAGTATTGGGTTCCAGATCTCGATATGCGATTTGGGTCAAACTTTGTACGTTATTGGATTGAACATACGTTTCGATTTAGATTTGTACGTGTTCAAGAACGGGCAGGACATTGTCCGTTAAGTGAGGTGATGTTAGACAGGCTGTGCCTGCGTTTGCTGTTTGAGCTTAGAATTCCCTCGCTTTTAGGCCGGGGAGTATGTCAAAATCGGTTAACATCAAATACTGTCGCTATGGGCATAAACAGACCCTCCCGCATCTCCGAAGGATCACAGAATCCATCGGACTTGTCTGCGCGGAAACGTCCCCACTCCCCTTGGGGTAAGGCTCGTGGTCAATAACCGTTCATAGCACCTGACCCTAGATCGAAAACATGAAAGACCTGACTCGCTATCGCAATATCGGCATCTTCGCTCACGTAGACGCGGGAAAAACGACCACAACCGAACGCATCCTGAAGCTCACCGGCAAAATCCACAAAATCGGTGAGGTACACGATGGTGCAGCCACCACGGACTTCATGGAGCAGGAGCAAGAACGCGGTATTACGATTCAGTCGGCTGCCACGAGCTGCTTCTGGAAAGATCACCAGTTCAATATTATTGATACACCGGGTCACGTTGACTTCACGATCGAAGTGTATCGTTCGCTAAAAGTGCTCGACGGTGGCGTCGGCGTTTTCTGTGGTTCCGGTGGGGTTGAGCCTCAGTCGGAAACCAACTGGCGTTACGCCAACGACTCGAAAGTGGCGCGGATTATCTACGTCAACAAGCTCGATCGCACCGGCGCAGATTTTTACAACGTCGTCAATCAAGTTGAAACGATTCTGGCGGCCAAGCCCCTTGTGATGGTGCTGCCGATCGGTATGGAGACCGAGTTCGTCGGTGTGGTCGATCTGCTGACCGAAAAAGCGTGGATCTGGGATGATTCGGGCGATCCGCTGAACTACGAGATCACGGATGTCCCCGAAGACATGAAGGACAAAGTGGCGGAATACCGCAATGCTTTGATCGAAGTGGCCGTCGAAGCTGACGACGACATGATGGAGAAGTACCTGGAAGGTGAAGAGCTGACGATCGATGAGATCAAAGCCTGCATCCGCAAAGGGACGCGCGAGCTGATCTTCTTCCCGACCTACTGCGGTTCGTCCTTCAAAAACAAAGGCGTGCAGTTGGTGCTGGATGCGGTTGTGGACTACCTGCCGAGCCCGATAGAAGTCAAGCCCCAGCCTGAGGTAGACCTCGAAGGTAACGAAACCGGCGAATACGCGATCGTTGATCCCGAAAAGCCGCTCCGAGCCTTGGCGTTCAAGATCATGGACGATCGCTTCGGTGCGCTGACCTTCACCCGGATTTACTCCGGTACGCTCAAGAAGGGCGACAGCATCCTCAACACCGCCACGGGTAAAACCGAGCGTGTAGGCCGCATGGTGGAAATGCACGCCGATTCACGCGAAGAAATCGATACCGCGCAGGCGGGCGACATCATCGCGATCGTCGGCATGAAGAACGTCCAAACCGGTCACACCCTCTGCGATCCGAAGCAACCGGCCACCCTGGAGCCGATGGTCTTCCCCGATCCGGTGATCTCGATCGCCATTTCGCCCATCAACAAAGGTGGTAACGAAAAAATGGGTCTCGCACTGAGCAAAATGGTGCAAGAAGATCCGTCGTTCCAAGTCGAAACCGACCAGGAAAGCGGTGAAACTATTATCAAAGGCATGGGTGAGCTTCACCTCGATATTAAAGTCGATATCCTGAAGCGTACCCACGGTGTTGAAGTCGAAGTCGGTAAACCACAAGTGGCCTACCGCGAGTCGATCACCAAGGCGATTAACGACAGCTACACCCACAAGAAACAATCCGGTGGTTCGGGTCAGTACGGCAAGATCGATTACACGATCGAGCCCGGAGAACCGGGATCGGGCTTCGTCTTCGAGTCGAAAGTCACCGGTGGTAACGTTCCCCGTGAATACTGGCCTGCGGTCAACAAAGGCTTCGAGCAAAGCGTTGACAAAGGCCCGCTTGCGGGTTTCCCCTGTGTTGACTTGAAAGTCACGCTTAAGGATGGTGGATTCCACGCGGTTGACTCCTCGGCGATCGCCTTCGAGATTGCAGCTAAATCGGCCTATCGTCAGACGATGCCGAAAGCAGGCCCGCAAATCCTGGAGCCGATCATGAAGGTGGATGTCTTCACGCCGGACAGCCACGTGGGTGATGTCATCGGTGACCTCAACCGTCGTCGCGGCATGATCGGCGAGCAATCGTCGAATCCGATGGGTGTCCGCATCAAGGCACAAGTGCCGCTGAGTGAAATGTTCGGCTACATCGGCGATCTACGGACGATGACCTCGGGTCGTGGTCAGTTCTCGATGGAGTTCGACCATTACGCGCCGTGTCCGAAGAATGTCGCGGAAGACGTGATCAAGGAAGCAAAAGAACGTCAAGCGGCGTCTTAAGTTTCACGATTAACGATTTCCCGTAGGGTGGGCAATGCCCACCATTCTCGGATCTCGGATATAGCTAGATCAATAAAAGCCCGATCGTATTTCATGCGATCGGGCTTTTATTTATAAATCGACTAGAAGGTTTGTGAATCCGTAATTTTACGGCTCGTAGACTGTCGGCGCGATCGCCTCCTCCTCAAACAAGCGCTCGATCGCCGATTGACGCTCCTCCGGTGTTTCCAGAGACCAGTGCCAGAGACTTTCGTAGAAGAAAAACGCGACCCCATCAAACTCATTCGCCCGCACGGTTTCGACTTGCTGCGCCATCAACGCCGTATCCGCTGGTTGATCGCGCAGACCCGCCAACACGCCGATCGCCGTCGGGATGTGATCCCGTGCCGCCAAAAGTTCCGGCGTATTGAGCTGCGCTTCAAATCCATCCAGATTGCGCCGATACAGTTGGACGATCAGCTCCTCTACTAACCCCATCCGCTCCCACCGTTCCCAGTCCTGCAAATAGCGACTATAGGCAAACTCCTGGGGGTTCGGCGCGACAGAAATCACGGCCTCGTTATTGATCGCCTTCACCTCAAAAAACAGCCGTTTCATAAACTGCGTGATTTTATCGGCACGCCACGCCACCCAGGCCGGATCGTGGGGATCGTCGGGGGGATCATTGCCGTCATGTTCCGCACGATAGAGCGCGATCGTGTAGGGATCATAGCCATAATCAACGGGCAGACCCATATGATCATCGAACTGAATGCCGTCGATGTCGTAGTTTTCCACCAGCTCGACCACCAGATCGAGGATGAACTGCTGCACCTCAGGATTAAACGGGTTAAGCCAAACGCGCTCATGCTCGCCTTCCATCGTCGTGAAGCTGCCGTCGGCTTTTTGGGTGAGCCAGTCGGGATGTTGCTGGGCTAGCTCAGAATCGGACGGAGCCTGAAAGCCAAATTCAAACCAGGGGATCACGCGCAAGCCCAGCTCATGTCCGCGATCGACGGCCTCCGCAAGCATGTCGCGACGGCGAAAACCGGGATGGGGATCGATCGCAATACCGTAGGTCGCTTCGGCCACGGCGCTGGGATAGAGCGTGTAACCCCAGTTCCAGACCGCGGGATAGACCGTATTAAACCGGAGGTCGGCGAGGCGGGTGAGGGCGAGGTCGAGATTGCGACGCGAAAACAGGACGGCACTGTCGATATTGGTCAGCCAGACGCCGCGCAGCTCATACAGTTGAGAGGAGGCGATCGCCTCGCGGGGGATCACGTCGGCGGGCAGTCGATCGGCCTGGATGCGACAGATCATAACGGCGAGATCGGCGCGGGTTGCGGTGGCGTTGGGGTTGAGCTGGCGCGGGTCGGGATCGTTGGCGAGCCAGCCGCGATCGACCGCGCTGGCGATCTCGGGGCGGACTTCGGTGGGGATGGCGGTTTCGTCATCAAACGCGCGAGCGAGCAGCCGATCGACTCGGCTCGGTGTGGGAAGATTCAAGCCATCAATCACGTTCGTCCACAGTTCCCAGCGGTTGAGATACTGTTCGGGATAAAACACCCGATCGACATACCGATCGAGAAACCCGAGGCGATCGGCGCGGGCGACTCCGAGAGCGTCGATGTGTTTGGCGGTGACATCGAGGAAACGGGTCACGCGATCGGCGGGTTCGGGAGCCGGATTCACCAACGGACGATCGCCAAAGGCTCGGGCGATAATCGTGGCGAAATCACCGCGCGTCAGCGGCTGATCGGGCTTGAGGCGATCGCGACCGTCCCCCTGGAGAATGTCGCGCGTTTCGAGTTCTGCGAGGCAGGATTGTGCCCAGTGTGCAGCGATGTCACTGGCGGCTAATCCCGGTACGGGCTGGGCGATGGCTAGCGTTGTCGCGAAGACCCCGATCGCCCGTGCCATCGACCGATCGTTGATACGTCTATCGCCGTGAATTGTGCCAAATCGGGAGGAACTCCAGTCTTGGAACCACGCGATCGCCATGCCTGCTGTGTCTGATATCTGTCGTTTCATGCCGCGATCGTCCGCCTGATGTCCCTGTTGACGTAAGGGTTGATGTGAAACTGATGTGAAGGTTGGTGTGAGATGCTTATTCACTATCTAACGTTCTTGTCCATTTTGGCGCGATTTTAAGCCGAAGGCTGGCGATCGATGAGCAGATAGGTTGTCATGATGCCTTTGCCTTTAACTTCAATTTCGCCTCGTTTTTGGACGATAAAGGTGTCTTTGATCAGCGCGTAGGTCGCTTCGGTGATCTGGATGCTGTTGGCGATACCGTGGGACTCCATGCGGCTCGCGGTATTCACCGTATCGCCCCAGAGATCATAGGTGAACTTATTGCGACCGATCACACCAGCCACCACGGGGCCTGTATTGATCCCAATCCTAATGCTGAAAGGCTCGTGATTGCCGAGGTTAAACCGAGCGATCTCCCGCTGCATGTCGAGCGCCATTTGGGCGATCGCCTGTGCATGATTGTCGCAGGCGATCGGCAGCCCACCGACAACCATATAGGCGTCTCCAATGGTTTTGATTTTTTCGAGCTGATTTTTTTCGGCCAGTCGATCGAAGGCCGAAAAAATTTCGTTGAGGAGTTCCACCAAATCAACTGGGGAAATCCGTGACCAGAGTTTGGTGAAACCCACAATGTCAGCAAATAAGACGCTGACCTCCGCAAAGCTATCGGCGATCGTCTCAGGACTTTGTTTGAGACGTTCGGCGATCGGCTCGGGGAGGATACTCAGCAGCAAGCGATCGGATTTCTCCCGCTCGCGTCTGATTTCGTCTAAATAGGCTTTTTCTTGGTCACGGAGGCGCTTTTTTTCCAGACAGGCGCTAATTCGCGCTTTGAGCAAAATAGGATTGAACGGTTTCGGAAGATAATCTTCCGCTCCCAATTCGATACATTTCACCACGCTGTCAAGATCATCGAGCGCCGAAATAACGAGTACGGGGATGTGACGGAGGTCAGGATTCGCTTTCAGCTCTGCAAGCACCTGATAGCCGTTCATACGCGGCATCATGATGTCGAGCAAGACGAGATCAAACTCGCTGGCCTGAATCAGCTCAAGCGCCCGAAACCCGTCTTCGGCAACGGTGACACGATAGCCTTGCCGTTTTAATCGCCGCCTCAGCAAATCACGGTTGGCTTCGTTATCGTCAACGACCAACACACTTGCAGATTGAGCCGCTGTCATCTGAACTCATTATTAGATAAGGGGACGGCTGTTGGGGATCGCGTATACGATCACGCAACCAGGACGAATCGCAGCAGGCGCGAACGCAACTAACGATCATGTTTCCCAATATAACGCTTGCTCGGTAACCACTTTGTATCACGGGAATAACGCCGCCACTCTGACCCTCACGTGGGAGCCACACCCAGCCCATACCAGATCTGAGATTCTCACACCACGGGAGAGTCTCTCAAGAGGAGGTTGCAGCATTGGGGGTCAGGCTGCGGGAATGGCGATCGGGGACATCGAGGGGCAAAATTGCGCGAAAGATCGAGCCGCGATCAACCTCGCTTTCCACATTCAGCCGACCGCCCATCAGGTGACAAAAACGCTGGGCGATCGTCAGACCTAAGCCCGTACCGCCGTAATGCTGCGCCGTCGATGCATTTTCCTGAACAAATGGCTCGAACAAAACCGCAAGCCGATCGGGATCAATCCCGATGCCGGTATCACGTACGCTCAGCACAATAAACTGGGGATCGGATTGGGTTGTCTCGGCGGTTGTCTCGGCGGGCATCTCTGGCTCGTCCCTCGCCGGGGTTTCCATCATCTTGGCGCTGGCAGCGGCGATCGACGGCTGCACCCGATCGATGTAAACGTGGGGGTCATCGGACTGAGCTTCGATCGCTTCGGTATAGAGTTCAATCGTGAGCGAAATGGTTCCGTTCTCGGTGAATTTAGCGGCGTTTCCCAGTAGGTTGATCGCAATCTGGCGTAGCTTACCAAGGTCGGCACGCATCGGCTGAGTGACCTCGCAGCGGGTCTCAAAGCGATTGCCATTTTTCTGGATCAGCGGCGCGATCGTGTCGCTCACTTCCTCGATAAAGACGGCTAGATCAAACGGTTCAAGATACAGCTCCATCTTGCCTGCTTCGATCTTAGAAATGTCGAGAATATCGTTGATCAGCGATAGCAAATAGTTTCCGGCGGTGCTGATTTTTTTCAGATCCTCGATCGCATCCTCATCCCCACTATCCTCCGCTTCCTCGCACATAATCTCGCTATAGCCAATAATCGCATTCAGCGGCGTACGCAATTCGTGACTCATGTTGGCTAAAAAGGCGCTTTTGAGGCGGTTTGCAGTTTCGGCGGTGGTTTTGGCGTCGCGTAGCTCCGCCTCGGCGATTTTGGCGGGGGTAATGTCCTGCACGGCTCCGAGCAGCTTGCGATCGTCAGCACGGTTATTTTTCCAGTGGGGGCGGGCATAATCCCTGAGCCAGCGGGTTTCGCCAGTTTTGGTGACGATACGATAATCCAGGCTGCCCGATCCGAGGAGCCGCTCGATCGCAAACTGACGGAGCTGATCAACATCGTCCGGTAAAACGATACTCATCCAGCCTCGGGTTTCGAGATCCTTGGCGGTATAGCCCGAAATGCGCTCAAAGGCTTGGGTGACCCACTCAAAACTGAGATCGCCATTCAGCGACACATCCGCCGCGTAAATGTAGTCGGAGGTGAGCTGTGAGATCGCTCGATAGCGGCTCTCGCTGTCCCGGAGGGCGGCTTCAGCACGATGACGGTCTGTAATATTACGCACGGCGATCGTCCGTACCTTTTGGCCGTAGTAGGGCAACTGACGCCCTTGCAGCTCGATCGGCAATGTTGACCCGTTTTTATGCTGGCCGATCGCCTCGATCGATTGCTCCGACCCCGATCGCTCATAGAGATCGATCGTCGGGCGTGACGCCGGAGCAAGGAGATCCAAGGGATCCATACCGATCAGCTCGTCCGAATCGTAGCCCAACAGCGAGACGATGGCTTGATTCGTATCCACAATGACGCGATCGGCATAGATAATGATGCCCTCAAAGGTCGCCTCAGAAAGCCAGCGAAACCGTTCCTCGCTTTCCCAATGCGCCTTTTCGATCGACGTCCGTACGCTCGTTTCGAGCGCCAGCGCAATAAAGTCAGAAATCGAGTGGGCAAATTGTTGCGTATCCTCCGACCAGCGACGAGCCGGAGCGTTGCGCTCAAACCAGACAAAGCCACACACCCGCCCATCTTGCCAAACCGGCACACTGAGCAAACTCAGAACCTGGTACTGCTCACAGTAGGCACGAACCATTTCAGACGCAAAGGGTTCAAGCGTAATGTCCGCGATCGCAAAACCGCGATCGGAAAGAATCGCCTTCGATTGATCCTCAGCCTGAACCAGCTCTAGCACCTGACCCTGATCATGCTGATGGGTGGCGACGCGATAGCATTCAAGAGCGATTAACCGCTGGCGTTCCGGACTGTCGTAGCGCCAAATGCTGACCCGATCGAGTCCCAGCGCTTCCGCCGCTGTGGTCGTGATCCCGCGCAAGGTTGCGTTGAGGTTGCCGAGATGCGCCTGACTATTTTGCGCCAGTTCACTAGAGGCACGTCGCTGATGCTCTAACGATCGTTTACGAGCCGCGTCGGCCACTGATTTTTGAGACATTTGGCGACCGATTTGCCCCGCGATCAGCCCCGAGGCGATCGGCAGCACGTCAATCAGCCAAAGCACGGGATTTTGGCGATGACGATCGGCCAACATCGCCACAAAAGGAGCGTCAGTCTTGCGGATTTGGGGTGAACGGAGATGACTGGCTTGTAAATCGATCGCCCATGCTAACAAGAGGACACCAAGTCCCGCACTAAATCCAGCGAGGGTATACCGCAAGGCCACATAGGGCAGAAAAGCGCGATCGGGGGTCATGATCGAAGGCTGTAAACGAGGTGCAAAGGGGCAAAGGGGTCGAACGTAACCCAATGATACGCAGCGCTGAAGACTGCGATACTTGCGATACGACGTAGATTGATGAGTCGGAGGTTAAGACGGCCTCGCTTGCCATCATGACGGTCAACAGCACAATCACGCTTGCCTACATCAAAGTTTGACGTAACGCCAAACTAACTTACTTGAATTTGCTTGGATTGACCTGAACTTAACTCTTTCCTTTCCCCATACCCTAACAAATCCCCAGCAAACCGTTGATTTTTGAGAGTAGACGGGGTAGCTCGATCGGCTTCGTATCGTAATCATCGCAGCCCGCCGCGATACACTTCTCGCGATCGCCTGCGATCGCGTGAGCCGTCAACGCAATAACAGGAATATTCGCCGTTTTCGGCTCCGCCTTAATGCGCCGCGTGGCCTCCCAACCATCAATCACCGGTAGCCCCATATCCATCAGAATAATATCGGGGCTTTCCGTTTGCGACATCTCAACTCCTTTGCCACCATCCATCGCAGAGACAATTTCATGCCCCTTGCGCTTCAAACGACGCGAGAGCATGTCGAGATTCATTTCGTTATCTTCGACAATGAGGATTTTAGCCATGGTGTACGCACTGCCGGACAAGCGACCGCTGCAAGCGGTACGGCATCTAAGTTGAAATACGGATAATAGACGACTGTCATTGTACTGTGTGCCACCACATCCAGACTCTCGGCCTCTCAGCTTGCAGCGCCAGAGTGCGAGCCGGGAGGCTGGAGAGATCGATTAATTTGTATCGATTGTGGGGAATTATTGGGGTTTGTGAAACATCGCGCTAAGTGTGAGGCCGATCGAGCTGGCCAGGATCGCGGCGGTCGGTGCATCGCAGTCGCCATTCAGGAGCATCTGATAGCTCAGGCCGCACAATACGATCGAGAGGCTTGTCGGCGTGATGAGAAACTCGAAAAACTCACCGACCTGCTCAATACCTTTGAGTAGCTGAAGGAAACCCGCAAGAATGGTTAGGCGCACGTTTTTTAGGGGATAAAGAGGAAAGACAGAGATCGCAAAGAATCCATATACGATAGTTTTAATGAGTGAGAAATATTTTAAAGTCGTAATGAATACAACTCCAATAAATTTAAGATTTGGTCTATTGATCAATCTCTAGCTGAACTGAAGCAAACGGTTTAAATATTGATCCAGAACTGATTTAGGAACTTTACCGATCAACGTTTCAACCGGTGCGCCGTCCGCATCTAGAAAATTTAACTGCGGTACGCCTGTCGCTTTGAACGCTGCGATCGGCTCGCGCCACTGGGGATCATCAATATCGAGCATCACGAAGTCGATCCGATCGCCATAGTCCGACTTCAGCGCTTGCAGCGTCGGGGCGATCGCCTGACAGGTGGTACACCAATCCGCGTAAAACTCGATCAGGGTCGGTTTGCCGTCCGTTAGGGCCACAGCATAATCAACGCTCTCGCGGGCTGCGGCTTTGAGGGAGATCAAACCCGATACGGGCGAGGCGTCGATCGCGGAGATCGACGGGCGCGTAATCAAGAAGGTGATGATCGCAAAGGCGATCGCCACGGTCATGGCGATGATGGAATGACGATTCGACCATGATGTTATGTTGTTGGAAGTAGATGAGTCGGTCGTAGAAGAGTCGGAGTTCATAACGTATTCAAAATGTATTTAATAGAATCAAATATCTGATTTGTCTGATTTGAATGGTTAATAAAAACACCGCAAAACGGCTAATCATTCTAAGTCGATTCAGGCGAAATAATAAACAAGAAAAATATGAATGATCAACATGACGGCAAACATCCACACCAGAAAAATGTGACTGGTGAGCCACAGCGATCGCAGATTGCGAATTAGGGTTCCTTTTGTCAGGGGTTGCGTACTCCCTGGCAGTGTGCCAAAAAAACGTTGGGTGGATTCTAGGATTCCCGTTTCGGAAACAACGCCGATCAAAGCGGTCAAGGTAACGCCAAAAAAGACCCATAAAAAGGCTGCATTAAAATTCACTCCCCGAGCGCCGATCGTATGGATGCCGACGAGCGCGACCAAGCTAACCCCAGCAAAAATATGTACACTGCGCCAGATTTGCATTGAACCCGGCACTTTCAGAGCAAACGGCCAGCTTCGACTCCGCTTGCGCACGGTCAGCAACACTTCCACGAGCACCAAGGTGACGGAACCAAAGCCGGTGGCCTGTTTGTAGAGTTCTCCGCGCAAAATTGGGTGTAGCTCGATCGCCTGATCGCGCATGGTGTCGAGATAAATCGGGCTAAACACAAATGGCAGCAGCAGGCAGACCGTCACAAACGTCAAGCCGATCAGGACTTTGAAACTGGGCTGGAGTCCGCCGGGACGCTTGGGGGCGGGACGTTGAGGCCCGAATCTGGAACGATCGGTGACGGCGTCAACGTCTGGCTTCAGGTTGGTTGACTCAGAAGGGGGTTGGGGTGGCTGCATGGGAGCGATCGCCCGTCAGGGTTACGAAACAGCGGAAAAAAAGTCAGTCGTGTTAATTACGATCGTGTGAAGTACGGTCGTGTGAATCACGATCGCAAGCTGGAAGGTCGATCAGTGGGTCAAGAGCGGTATGACCCCTGAGTTATCCCGCTGATCGACAAAGCAGAAACCCGCAAAGTTGGAATGCTTAAGCATTCCAAGCTCGCGCTCGAACGAGTTCAACCTAGTTCAACATCGAAACTACGCGGCTTCGAGCGGGATGTTGATCATGATGCCGCCCATCACTTCTCCCATAACAAAGACCTTGTCGGGGTAGCGTTCGAGGTGAATCGGGTGGGTGTTATGACATGTGACACAGGCTTCGGCGACGGCTTTATCGGGATAGAGCGCAGAGAAGTATTTCTGATCGCCGACTTCCTGATAGTCCTTGTAGGATTCGCCCGTTTCGATCGTCGCGTCCATTGCAGTTTTCTCAAACTCGCTTTTCGGAGCGTGGCTGTCGTTGAGGTACCAGGGAGAAATCAGGTTGTACGTGAAAGCACTACCGGACTCACTGGCGACTTCTGCACCGAGGCGGAACATTTGCGCGGGCAGCGGAATGCCGTCGGTTTGTTGCCAGCCTTCAGTGGATTCAACATTTAGCACCCCTTCTGCATTCTCTTTGCCTTCAAGGGTTTTGACGCGGTTGACGACGTGCTTGGTGTAGGCCGTGCGATCGGCGGCCATGACGGTGTGGATATAGTCGGCGACCATTTCGGGAGCGATGCCAGCCGAGGCGGTGGCATCACCGCCACCGGCGCAGGAAACGGCGACCACTGCGACCGCACAGATAATGGCAAAAAAAGCCACGGTTCGGGTACGAATAAGCTGTGTCCAGCGTTGAACAAGAGTCATGGAGTCAGTCTCCTCGGATAAAACCGATATCGTGTAGCGAGGTGTTAGGTAGAACGGTGTTCGATGGATCGAACGGGGGATTTGACGAGGAACGATCGAACTCGAATCGGGGGGGCAACCAAGACGCGACTGTGGCGATCGTCGCTTACTTGGTGGTGTCACCCCGCCGCACTTCAAGAGCGCGGACGAGATCAAAGGTTTCGAGTTCGAGGTGCGGCGGTTTATCAAAGTTGGCCGTCACCAGTTCGTCGTCAAAAATACTGTTGTAGCTGTACTCAACTCCGTGGCAGTTCATGCACACGTCCGCCACCATTCGATCGCGAGGTTTGAGCGTATAGGTGTTGTTGTGGTTGACCTTGACGACCTCGCCGCTGCCGGTGGTAACGGAATGGCGCGGTAGGTGACAGGTGGCACAACTAACGGAGGCATTCGAGGGGCGCGGTAAGCTGCGATCGGCCTCGAATAGCTTGGCGTGCTTGGAGTTTTGGTAGTTGACTGAGTGGGCGTCGTTATGGCAGGTCAGACAGGAATCGGTGGCGGCCTGGACGGTGTTCACCGAGTGGACATCGTGGCAGGTGTTGCAGGTCATTTGCCGATCGAGGGCGTCGGCGTGCATCGGTAACCGTGCCATGGCGGGCGTCAGGGGGGTCTGACCTTCGAGCAGTCGGATGCCGTGTTTCCCGAGCAAGAATGTATCCACGGCCTGTTCATGGCACGATCGACAACTTTCCTGGGTGGGCTGCGCCAGGAATGCTTTCGTTTCAGCCTCCTGGTGGCAGCTTGCACAGTTCACATCGTTGAGCGCATGAATGCTACCTTGCCACTGCTGCGTGATGGTATCGATCTCGGCCTGGGTCAGCCCATCCGCCAAGGCCGGGGACATGCCACCGCTCCAGGCGATCGCCACCAGCCAGCATCCCAACACAATCGCGGCGATCGCCCGCAGAGACTGGCGCAAGGGTCGCACTGGAACCCGGCTCATGACGCACCTCCGAGGAATTCCTGAGAGAGATTCGCCGCTGGCGCGGTGTCGAGTTCGGTGGTCACGACGCGATCGGGCAGGACTTGCACCGGCAGCATTGGCGGTTGGTCGAGATTTTGGCGCAGGAAACCGGTGGAGATCGATCGATGGTCGTGGTAGTTATGACAGCCCGCCGTCCAACAGCCATCGGGCGTAAAGCCGTCGTGACTGGCCAAATCGCCCTGAATGATGCCTTCGTGACAGGTCATACATAAGTCGGGCTGAAGATGCACTCCGCGATCGAACATATGGATGTGCTCGCTATGGCACGTCGTACAGGTCAACACCTCCAACTTGGCCAACTCACCCGCCCAGCGGGGATCGAGGAACTTCTTGCGACCGTGAACATCCGTCGCCATTTCGGGTTCATGACAGCGCATACAGGTGTCATTACTGACCGGCTTAAAGCCTTCATGGCACGACGCACAGGACGCCTCAAACAGATAGTGCCCCTCCGAGGTTTCCCCCGGCAAAAACACATCCTGGTGATCCAGCGCCATCGCCGCCCCAAACCAGCCCATCAACAGCACACAACTGAGCGCCACGATCGTGCGGAAATTCACAATCGATCGCCAGTCAAAAACTCGCCCCCCATCTATCGCCATTGAAATGAATCTCCCCTATCGCTCCCACGACTCCCTAAAGAATGACCAAGAGCGAGATCACCGCGACGATGATGCCGCCAACAATGCCCGCCCCGATCGTTGGCGTCATTTTCGCCTCAGTGGCCGCCGGATCTGACGCCGTCGCCGCAGACGAAGACTCAAGCTGAACCTCCGCCGCCGAGTAATCCGCACCGTCGAGCATCACTTCGGTAATCAAGCCATAGGCATCCACCCAGGCTTGCTTAACCTCCGGCGTCCATTCATTGCCCAGATACTCCTCGAACGTGTTGAGCAATGTACCGCCGACCAGGGGGTAATGCTCAGGCAGTGCGCCATATTTGACGTGACGCGCCCCGAGTCCTTTGAGAGCATCCGTTAATGCACCGGGCTTTTTCAGGTTTTCCACCACGAAAACCAATGACGCCAGCAGCTTTTTGCTCTGCTCCTTCACGTCGGTGTGAGCGAACAGCGGTTGAGCTTCGGGATAGTCCGCAAATAAACGCGCGTAAAAACTATCGGCGAACTCATTGGCTCGGGGAGCCACTTTCGCAAAACTGGTCTCCAGCAGCTCCACTTGCAAGCCGGTTTCCGACGCAGGCGCATTCTCACTCGATGTCATGACATTAATCCTTCGCTTAAAATTGACAACTTTGAATATCAAATACCTGCTTCTTAACAGCAGATTCGCTACCCAAAAAACATTACAAAACAGACCTCCAACCCCAATAGCTAACAACTTCTATTCTAAAAAAGATTAGGTATCTAAAGACACCTTAATTCTTTAAAAGTAATTGAGATTTTGTGTCGCATATTGAACAAAAGTTAGAAACTAAAGCCTACCTATAGATTCAATGCATCATGAACTAATGACAATGAAGTCAATTTTCTTCGGTTATCAACCTGAACGAGAGACTATCGACTTGTGCTCAGGCATTCCGTAGTCAAAGATACACATGAACAATCATCACAAACAGGTTTGTCATAACTGCTATGCGTTTATTGCAATTCAAATAAATCGCGATCTTGATTCAGATTTGAACCAGCTTAGATACGGTTTAATCTTGTATCTTGCATTGATTGATTGAAGTCTTTGTGTGACATAATCCTTTGATCTGCAAGGATTTCAGGAGTCTTAGGGCTTGGTTAAATTTCTGCGAAGTACCCCAGAAATCAAACCTGTACAACACATTTCTCTATTGAAGTTAAAGGGCTTCTCAGGGCTTAAATCGAGTTAATGCAAGATAATTTTGTTGTGATTGATACAAACATTTAAGCCACAAACCGAAATGGTGTTATGGACATTTCGGATTGCGGTTATATGTCACGCTTGGCTTCAAAACTTGTTCACTTCCTGGGATCGATCAAACTGGCCGTCCCGCTGATGGTTGCAATTATCACGATCGCGATCGGGGCAACTTTTTATGAATCGGAGGTGGGATCAGCGACGGTTCAGCACGAAATTTATAAAAGCTGGTGGTTTGGATTGCTGATGTTTTTGTTGGCGACCAATCTCGGCATTTCGACCTTGACGCGCTATCCCTGGCGCGGCGCTCGAAAAGTCGGTTTTGCCTTAACTCACTTTGGTTTGATTGTGTTGCTGGCGGGATCAGCCGCAGTGATTCACTTGAGTACGGAGGGGATGTTGCTGGTTCGCACCGATAGCGCCGCCAATAATCAGGTGCGGGTTGAGGGAGATTTTCTAGAGACGATCGCTCCGGATGGTACGCGCCAACGCACTGATATTTTCATCAAGCCTGATGGGTCGGTGTTTCCCTCGCAGTTTGCCGGTCTGGAACTGGTGGGCTACAGCGATAACGCCATTAAAACGGTGGCCTTTCGTGAGGGCGGATCGGTGGCGAATCGCGCCGTGAAGCTGCGGCTCAAGAGTCAACGCATGGATCAAACGCTCGATCGCTGGTTGGCACTGGCTCCGGCGGCCTACAGCAATCTGGAGGTCGGCCCCGCCCAACTCGAACTGTTCGAGGCCAAAACCGACGCTGATTTACAAGCCCTGCTCAGTCCCCCCGACACGAATCAGGGACAGTGGGGGATGTTGCAGGTTGCGCCATCAATCACAGAATCGCCGACGAATTCACGAACGGATCAGGCGATCGACCTCGAACGGCAAGGGGATCAACCGATCGCCTTGCCCAATGGGATCACCCTGACGATCGCTCAGGTCTGGCCTGATTTTCGTCTCGATCGCGACAATCAACCCACCTCCTCCTCCGATCAGTTCCGCAATCCTGCCGTTCAGCTCAACGTGACCCAGGGCGACACCACCGAACGCTGGTTTATCTTTGCTCAAACGGGATTCGATCCGATTCGTTCGGGCGAGACGATCGACCTTGATCCCCACCGCCTCGTCTACACCGCTCCGAAAAATACCGCCTCAGACTATTTCCGCGTGGTGGAATCGCCCGATCGCGATCTGTTTTACGCGGCGTTGTCCTCGAAAGGGTTTCGATCCAGCACGCTGGCCGTTGGGCAATCGGTGACGCCGGGCTGGGCTGACTTTGAAATTACACTGGTGGAGTCGATTGATCGCGCCCAAGTGCAGCGGTCGATCGTTCCCGTGACGCCGGTGGCGACTCCAGCGATCGCACCCCAAGGTTCACCCGCTCTTCACGTCAAACTAACCGACGGTTCCGATACCTGGCTCCCATGGGGTGAACCGACGACGATCGCGACCCCGAGCGGCGACTATTACGCCGCGTTTAGCCCCAAGTTGCTGCAACTGCCGTTTAGCGTTCAGCTTGATGACTTCATCGTTGAACGCAACGAGGGCAGTGAGTCCGTCGCCATGTGGACGAGCGCCGTGACGCTGACCGACGCCCATCGCGAGCAGCGGGTACAGCGCCGCGTATGGATGAATCATCCCACCTGGTTCGAGGGCTGGAAGCTGGCGCAGGCGTCTTGGAATCCGGGGGATTTGCAGCAATCGACCCTGCAATTGAAGCGTGAACCCTGGTGGGTGACGGCGCTGACCTGGCTGGGATCGCTGCTGGTCATTTTGGGGATCGCGACGATGTTTTACGCTCCGGCGTTGGTGAAACGGTTCCGTGCGGCTCAGGCATCGAAGCCGATCGAGACGGAGAATTCCGATGAGATTGCCACCGTCATTCCTGAAACTGCTGGCGAAGACCTCCTGAAGTCTAATCCGACGAAAGCGATTCCCGATTTAGCCGGATAGCCGATCGCCTGATTTGAACGATTCGCACGATTTGCATAATTCAAAAATCCAATTCGCCCCCTCACTCGATGAACCTATGAAACTGTTGAAATTCTTGATCGGTTTGGTGCTGGGTTGCCTCGTGCTCGTGTTGCCCGTCAGTCAGTTCCAACCCGATAGCCTCGCGTCGATTCGTAGCCTCGCCGTCCAGCTCGACGGTCGGAAAAAGCCCCTCGATACCGTCGCGAACGAAACCCTCGCCAAAATTCACGGCTCGACCACCTATCAAACTGCCGACGGCACGATCGAGGATTCGCTCAAGACCTATCTATCGCTGTGGTTCAATACACGCAACTGGAACGAAGAGCCGATCGTCTTGGTCAGCTATCGCCCGCTCAAAGAGGCGGTCGGACTAGAGATTGAGCGCAAATATTTTACGTTTCAGGAGCTGATGGCGAATCAACCGCTGGGCGCGATCGTCCAGCAAGCGCACGCCGATCAACTGGCCGAGAACACGCTCGATCGCGAAGCCCGCGAAGCCTTGATCGTCGAAGACCGCCTGACGCTGCTGTTCAAATCCGTTGGCGATCGGAGCTTGCCGCTGGTTCCGCACCCCGACGATATCAAAGGAACCTGGGTCAGTTTGGAGCAGGGAACTGAGCTTTATGATCCCGAATCGATCGCGCCGCTGCTCGCCGAATTCAGCATGATGCAGCAAGGATTACTACGCGACTTCAACAGTCATCTGGACTGGGTGGGTCAGCTTGGTACAACCTTCAAAGAGAAACTTGCGAGCCTGAGTCCCGATGTTTATCCCAGCGCAGAAACACTTCAGCGCGAGGTGCATTTCAACCACTTTCACCCCTTCGCGAAAGCGTGGCAAATTTACGCGATCGCCTTTGTCGCGATGCTCATGACGTTGTGGGTCAAGCCGTGGGAACTGTACTGGAGCGCGATCGGTCTCTTTTCGGCGGGGATCGCGGTCAATAGCTACGGGTTTTTGCTGCGGATGCAGATTGCCGATCGCCCGCCGGTCACCAACATGTACGAGTCCGTGGTCTGGGTCGGCTTCGGGATTGCCGCGATCGCTCTGACGTTCGAGCTGATCTCGCGATCGCGCTACTACCTGCTAGCCGCCGCACCCCTCTCCGTCGCCTGTTTAATCCTGGCCGACAGCTTGCCCGCCGTCCTTGATGCCAGCATTTCCCCCCTCGTGCCAGTGCTGCGCGATAACTTCTGGCTCAGTATTCACGTCCCGACGATCGCCCTCAGTTACGCCAGTTTTGCCCTGGCTCTCGGACTCGGTCACGTCGCCCTCGGCAATCGCCTCTTTGCCCCCGACGCCAAACCGCGCTTTAAAACCCTGTCGCAACTCAACTATCGCGTCTTGCAAGTGGGCGTCCTGCTGCTAACCACCGGGATTATCCTCGGCGGCATTTGGGCGCATTTCTCCTGGGGTCGGTTTTGGGGTTGGGACCCGAAGGAAACCTGGGCGCTGATCGCCTTGCTGTGTTATCTCGCGCCGCTGCACGGTCGTTTAGTCGGCTGGATTGGGGATTTTGGGATCAATGTTTTTAGCGTTGTATCGTTCAATGCCGTGCTGATGGCTTGGTATGGCGTTAACTTTGTCCTAGGAACTGGTCTCCATAGCTACGGCTTTGGCACCGGCGGTTCCGGACTGCTGATTTTGGGGATCGTCGGTTTTGATCTGCTGCTGGTAACGATCGCCTCGGCGCGTCATTATGGCTGGTTTTCCCCTGCCTTGGCGTCCGATCTGAATCCGACCGAAGCGCAGCCGGAGTAGTTGGCGATCGTCAATTGTTGGATGATCTCAACCGATCGGGTTTCGATCTCAGGCATTTATTTTGGAGTTATCACTGTGAAACGTCGTAATTTTTTCAACTGGGTTGGCGCAGGCTTCCTGGCCACGTCTCTACCGGTCGTACTGGCAGCCTGTCAAGCACAAGACGAAACGGCGACCGATGCCGCCACCAACGCTAGCGACACCGCTGATGCGGGCGCTGACACGCCGGAACCGGTTGATACCACCCCTCGCACCGATGGCTTTTCGGCGATCGGTCGTGTGGCGGAACTCGACTCCGCTGGCTTTGTCGCGAATAAGACACTCTCGGCAGCCGTGATCCGCGACCCGGCAAATCCGGAAGCCGTGCTGGGTGTCAACTCGCTGTGTACCCACCAAGGCTGCACGGTGGAATGGGACGGCGAAAGCGCCTTTGTTTGCCCGTGCCACTCCTCGAAATTCGCGCCGGACGGTAGTGTTACGGCGGGGCCTGCTGAGACGCCGCTACCCGTCTTGGAAGCGAAAATCGAGGAAGATCTCGTGTTGGTTAAAGCGTCTTAAGCTTTCAGGGAAACCACGAAACGTCACGGAATCTCAATACTGCTCAATGCGAGCGACGGGGTGTTCGCTTTGCTGTCAACATGACGGTGCGATCGCCCCTTATTTTTTAATTTTTAATTTCGTAGATTTTAGAGATTCAGCGCACCACGAGCCAGCAACCACGAACGAAGCTCAACCGAAATCCCGATCGCATCCGTGAAAATTGTCCCGTTGACGGTGCAATTCGCAAGATTTGCGCCCGTAAGGTCGGTTTCTTCCAGATTGGCATCGCTTAAGTTCGCGCCTGTAAGGTTGGCATTGCGTAAATTGGCTCCCTTCAACGTTGCGCCAAATAGCGACGCCTGCGATAAATTCGCTTCGCTCAAGTTCGCCTCGCTCAGGCCACTACAGTCAAGCTGCGATCGCACTAAACTCGCCCCGCTCAGATTCGCGCCCCCGATCGCGGCATTCACGGCACTCGCATCCGCTAGGTTCGCGCCGACCAGCACAGCACCGATCAACATCGCCTGATCCAGCGTCGCTTCCGTGAATTGCGCGTTGGTCAAATTGGCCTCGCTCCACTGCGATCGTGTCAGATTCGCCCGCGTGAAATCCGTCCCGCTGAAATCCGCACGAATGAACACGGCATGTATCGCGCTAGCTCCCGTAAACGTTGAATTCGGCGCGATCGTCTCCCGTAAATCGGCTTCATCGAAGGTACTGACCGTGGCATCCACACCGGTCAAATTCGCGCCGGTGAGCTTTGATCCCGTGGCCTTCACGACGCGCAGATTTGCCCCATCAAGTCTGGCCTGCATCAAGATCGCGTTTTCCAAGATGGCATTGGACAGATCGCAGCCCTGAAGATCGCACAAGATCAAGGTGGCCTGTCGAAAATTCGTGGCGTGACAGGAGGCAGCGGTTAGCGTCGCTGATCGTAGATAAGCCTCGGAGAAGTCCCCACCATCCAGGGTTGCTCCCTCTAAGTGGATCGCACTGAGTTCAGCCTGAAATAACGAACGTCCCGCTTCCAGTTGAGTTAGGACGTCTTGTTCCGTAAATTTAGACATAGTGATGAAAATATAGCGATCCGATCGCGCCTATCCTACAGCACTTTGATTTAGGATTCGTACTCAAACGTCACGGTAAGGACTCGATCAAATTTTATAACGGGCGCAGAGCCAACACCTCATGATTAGCCAATCACAGAAAGTCCATCCACAAGAATGGACGGTGTACAGCACGATCCATTCCAGACTGTGTCGCTACCGATTTCGATCGCATTTTTGAGCGCCGTATAGACATTTCCACAGACCATGGTGTCCTTCACACGCCCCAGAATTTCGCCCCCTCGAACGTAATAGCCGAGGGCGACATTAATCGAAAAATCCCCAGCCAGCCCACTGCCCCCACCAAGGACTTCATCGACGACCAGACCCTCGTTGAGGCTGGTAATGAGGCGTGTGAGGTCGCGTTTTCCGGGTGAGACGATCGAGTTGTATAAGCCCGGTGACGGGTAGCTTTCGAGGTTGGGACGAAAGCCGTTGCCGGTGCTGCCGCTGCCGAGCTGTTTGCCGATTTGGCGATCGGTGTAAAACAGTTGCAAGACGCCATTGTCGATGAATGTTGTTTGTCGTGTGGGCATCCCCTCATCATCAAACGGGCAACTGTAGGGGCCGGAGGTCGGGTGCTGCGACAGGGTGATATTGGAGGCGACGACGGGTTCACCGACGAGATCGCTCCAGGGGGATGACTGCTCTAGGGCGCGTTTGCCGCTCAGGGCTTCGTGAATGGTATCCCATAGCAGATCCGCTGCTTTGGAGGTAAAGAGGACGGGTAGGCGGCCACTTGGGGCGGAAATATTGCGCTTTGCCCAGTGAAAGCGCTGGAGAATCTGCTGGGCGAGATCGTGGGGGTCGAGCCGATCGCGTTGGGTTTGACCGTCGGAGACGCTGAGGAAGTCGTCACCGCGTATCCATTCGGCGGCAATGTAGCTGCTGAGGGTGGTATCGGTGTAGGCACAATCTAGACCGTTGGTGTTGACTAAGCGGGTGGTTTCTGTATCACATTCCCACTCGGCCATGCAAATCACGTCGGGATATTCCGCGCGGATTAAGCTGATCGCCTCTTTGGCCCAGGCGATCGTCTGCTGAATCGGCACTTCGATCCCGAGGTCGGGATAGTGGATGTCCACCGCTTCGCCCAGTTCGATCGCTTCGGGGGGGTTGAGCTGGGCGATCGCCAAGGCTCGATCGACTAAGGCCCTGGGGTCGGTCGGTCCGTAGGACACGGCTAATCCTGGACGCCCCTTGTGCCATAGCCGTAGCGTGGTTCCTTCAGAGTCCGTACTTTCGAGTTGCTTCAGTCGGTTCGCCTCGAAGTAAACCGGCCTCGCGTGCGATCGAGACTGAAATACTTCGGCAGCGTCGGCTCCTCGATCAAGTGCCGCATCGAGAAGTGCATCGGCAAAGCTATTGCTGGCTGTCGTCATCGGTTTTGGCTTGACCCATCTGAATCTGCACGTCTCGATCGTGGCTCACTGTTAATCTGCATCGAATCTGCATCGTGGATTTTACGCAGGGTGATCCTAGGTAACTAGATATCACGAGAGGGTTACATCTCGTGATGTTTTGTCGCCAGTCTCAGGTCGCGATCGAGGCTGAGAGCTAGCAAAATCAGGGAAATCAGGCGTCTCGTTAATTAGGCTAAATTCAGTTCCTGAAGCAGCCAAAATCCCGCAAAGGCTTCGGAATTGGGATCGGACTGAACGGCCAGGAAGTGAACCCCATTCGCCGCTTGCTTGGCGGCCTCAAATCGCGCGGCTTCCGCTTGGGTAGCTTCGCTCACCACGTCTGCAAGCACCCAGGCATCGTTTCCGCCGGTTTCTAAAATTAAACGCGGGTTACGCCCCATGGTGTATTTCAAAAAGCCCAGTTCGAGACCCGACATCCAGGCCGCTAGGGGGAAGGCGCGGGGCGAGAAGACGATCGTACCGGGAATGGCGCGATCGCCCGCCAGATTCGCCAAAGACAGCGGAAATCCCTCACCAAAATCAATTTCCCAATCCGGCATATCATCAAAAGCGCTCGCCTCCAGCGTCACAAACGCCCACTGCTGACCCTGGAGCGCGTCCGGCAATGCGAGCGGGATGGGCGACTGGTATTGAACAGAAGGAGACGTAATCGTGGTGTCTTGATAGCCCGGTTCGTTGGGGTAGACATTAACCAGGCGGTCTTCCATCCAGGCATTGAGAGCTACGGTACGGCGTCCAAGCTTGGCGTCTAGGCCGATATCGGTACAAGCCTTGAGGATCATATT
Organism: Geitlerinema sp. S16; assembly: GCA_011390275.1. Lineage (GTDB taxonomy): Bacteria > Cyanobacteriota > Cyanobacteriia > Cyanobacteriales > Geitlerinemataceae > RDYZ01. Next base: position 63,409 of record JAABST010000003.1, on the reverse strand, counting down.
GTTCATCTGGCGACGAAAAAAGCGCACGACCTGCGGCGACTGCCCCGATTTTTCCATCGCTTGCTTGAGGGCGTTGCCGAGCCATTTGGAGTTAACCGTCGTGCTGGGGCAAAAGTAGGCATCCCGAAATAAACTCTCCGATTCACGATCGACACTCAAGGGCGACTCACAAATCAGCAACTCCCATAATTTTTTGCCGTTCTCATCGAGGATCGGACGCGAATAAAAGTCTATTTCCCAAACCGTTGCCATAACTGGACTGCCCGCGCTTTTATGATGATTTTCAAACGCTATCCATGATACGGGCTGACGTGACGGCGATCGCGTGATGATGATGTTCCCCGACTCAAGACAGACTTAATGCATTGGAGCCATGGGGTCAAAGGTTCCGGCTTCGATTTGATCGATCGCCTGACGTGAAAGTTTCGCGGCTCCCAGTTGTTCCTGTTCTTGAAATAAACCCTCCGCAACTTCTAGATCGAGGACGGCTTTATCAAATTGCTTCAACTGCGCCAAGACCATCGCTCGGTTGTAGAACGTTTTGGAGTCGGAGGCATCGAGGGCGATCGCGCGATCGAAGTCCGCGAGGGCGTGTTCATAGTTGCCGAGATCAAAGTGGAGGCTGCCCCGGTTGACAAAAGCGATGTCGTAATCCGGCTGAAGGGCGATCGCTCGGTTGTAGTCGATCATGGCATCACGAGTTTTTCCGAGCGCATGATAGGCGCTGCCCCGATTGGCAAAGGCGCGAACATCCTCGGGGCTACGCTTCAGGACTTCGGTTAAATCTGCGAGCGCCGCGTCGTATTGCTGCATTCGCAACCGCGATAAGGCGCGACCGTGATAGCAAAAAATACTGTCCGGCTGAAGTTCCAGCGCCTTAGAAAACTCTGTCTGAGCCTTAGAATAGTCGCCTTCTTCCAAGGCGGCTGTTCCTGCGGAAATTGCCGCTTTCAGATCCGCCGTGCGGCTGGGATCGATCGAGATTTTCGTGCTTGGAGCCAGACCCATCGCGGCAAACCGAAACGAGTTGGCGAATACGTAGGCTGGAATCGGCATGGTGGCATTCGCGGTTTGGTGCGAGAGCTGCATCATGCCACGCGGCACAACCAAGCCGAGAACGGCCAGAGCAGAGACCAGAAAACCGGCGTATCCCCAGCGTGGATGTGTATCGGTTGAGTGGTTCATACTGTGAAACGAGGAAAAAGAACAAGCGTACGGTTGGGTGATTCTGTTGATTAAGAATTTAGTAGAGAGGCAACATCTTCAGACAGAGTGTAGTGGACTCAAGTCCTGAATTCAAAGGGCATCATCGGTGTAAGTTGACGTGAAGTGACGCACATTGAGATGTTGCCGTCAGGATTCGCCTGATTGCGTTGCGAGCCAGCGCTCTACCAAGATGACGGCGACGATATCGTCGATCGGGCATGGGATCGATCGCAGCTTGGCCGGAATTATACGCGACAATCCCCGAGATGGGTGTAGCGTCCAATAGCGATCGCGAGCTTCTTGGGTGCTGTTGTATTCATTAACGGTCACCAGCGTAACCGTATCGGGTAAAACCTGTTCGAGCTGTTCTCGCCAGTGTTTTGAACTCGTACCATCACCAATCACAATCGTCACGATCGGGAATTCTTGACATTGCGCGACCACATCCGCGATCGCTAACGCGGACTCAACCACGCGCATCCGATCGATCGTGACGCCCACACCGAACGTCTCGCCCGTCGGTGAAGCTTGACCTTGATCTTGAGCTTGATCTGGCGATCGGTGCGGCAGCTTAACTCGCGCAATCCCGCATTTATCGCGTCCTGGATCAAAGCCGATCGCAAGCTGCGGCTCCTTGCTGTCATTGCTGTCATGCATCATGAGTTCGACTCGTTGCGGCTTACCACTTTAAAGCACTCACACGGCTTTTAAGCGCTACGTGCAGTTTTGCATGAATTCACGACACAAAATAGCGCAGTCGCGATCGCAACTACGCTATGACCAGTCAATCAAATATCCAGCGAATCAATCAGCAAATCAATCTAGGCTTGACGGCGTGCAACGGTTTAAAGTGCAGCGATCGAGCAAGACGGAGTTAACCCTAGGCTCGATCGCCCACAACATAACACTGCCCACAGTCCTGAACGCTCCAGAAGACTTCTGAAGACCATCCAACTTAGAACTTGAAGCGTGTACGAACCGCAACGACGATGACATCATCGTTATCGTTGTTCGCTTCAGGGTTGATCAGCCAGATGACGCCCGGCGTGATGTCGATGCCCTTCGTCAGTTGGATACGGTAGAGCGCTTCGAGGTGCCAGGTCGCATTGGGATCTTCCGCTGCACCGCTGTTACCGTCGGTCACATGGGGGGTTTGACCGAAGATGATACCGGCGAGGTTGCCGTCGCCACCGAGGTCGGGGAACACCAGGTTCGCCGCCCAGTTAAAGATGGTCGAATCTTGGTCGCTGTTATCGACATTATTTGCCGCAACCAGACCCGCCCAGCCGCCGAAGGCGAACCCATCGCTGATTTGTGCGAAGGCTTGAACACCGAAGTGATCACCGGAGGTTTTGGTGGTCGAACCAAACGGATCTTGCGACAGGTCAGAACCGGTCGAACCAACGACGTTCGGGTCATCCGAGTAGCTGTGCAGGTAGGTCAGCGCGAGGTGCAGATCATCATTCGGCATGAAGTCGATTTGTGCGCCAGCCGCGTAGTCGCCGTTGAACAAACCATTGCTCGATGCCGAGTTAGATGCACGGCCATCATCTGCGAGGTAAGCCGCCGAAACGGACAGCATATCGCCGAATTCGTGGGTTAGCGAAACACCAGCGCCTTCTTCCTGACGGTAGACAGCGGGGTTACGACGACCAAAACGCGACAGAGCGCCGCCGCCGCCATCGGCTAAGTAAGGGTTGACGACATCAAAGACGTTATCCCAGTCAAGACCGCTTGTACCGACCATGAAGGTGGTGTTGTCGCCGAGGGTTCCTTGATACCAGAGGTCATCGATTTCAACGTTGTTCCCGCCGCCTGCATCGTGACCGAGGCGAGCTTCGTCAGTACCGGTGCCGCTGCTGAGGCTCTCGAAGTTACCGGCTTGTAGGCGGGTGCGTAGCTTGTCGCGACCGGTGAAGCTCGATTCAAAGTTCAAACGAACCCGATCGCTGAACGTGGTCTGGGTCGGATCGCCATCATTTTGACCGATCGCCGGGCCGAAAGTATCCGCGATCGTGAACAGCACTTCCCCTTTCAGTTTCGTGGTGGTGGAGAACTGCTGCGCTTCGACGGTATCGAGACGCGATTCGAGGCTATCAACGCGACCGCGTAGGCTCGCGAGCTGCGCGGCGAAATCATCTTGCAGACGACGAATGGTATCGAGGTCGGCGGGATCAAGACCATCGCCACCAACTTGCGCCAGGATTTGATCCAAGCACGCATTCAGACCCGCCGCGAACTCATAACGGGTCAAGGCTTGGTTGCCACGGAACGTACCATCGGGGTAGCCCGCAATGCAGCCGTAGCGCTCAACGAGGGATTGCAGCGCTTGGAACGCCCAGTCCGTCGGTTGAACGTCCGACAGTTGGGACACCGACGTGACTTGATCCAAGCTTGCCGGAGCTTCGTAGGATGCCAGGTCGTTTACCGATAGGACTTCCGCCTTGGTCTGAGCACCAAAGCCAAAGGCTACCGCAAAGCCCAACAGTGCGGGCGAGACGCGCCAAAGTAGATTCGGAACCGTTTGAAATTTCATTAATTCTCTCTCACAACCAAATAATGGCTTGGAAGTTGTTTCACAATAGTGGACAACAATTGACATTTTTTGTCAATAACTGCCTTCCCTTTCTGAGACCTCGCTCAGGTCATGGACGAAAATCTCAGGTGGATGCTGTTTGTCCGTAGCCAGTGATACAACTTGCATTGTATGCAATCGCACGTATAGGGTAAGCCACAATCTGACTGCTCCGGGTTAACGAAGTGTTAATCCTTGTTGATCCATTTCATGGATACGTTCAAATAGATGTGCGTTGGAACTTTCCGCCCAGTTTGCTCTCGACCCGATCGGGAATTGATGGCGCTTCGATCGGGTCACGTATCACTCTTCTACAATCAATGTCGCTTGGATGTCCTTGCTGTCTACTGCCGATCGCCACGCTGCGACTCAATCTATGCCTGATCAATTGGAGTGCGGATCGATCGAGATCTCGATCGTGATGCCCTGTTTAAACGAATTACAGACCCTCGCGGCTTGTATTGGGAAAGCCCGCACGGCGATCGAGGCGTTGGGTTTATCCGGCGAGGTGGTGGTTGCGGATAATGGATCGACGGATGGATCGCAGGATCTGGCGCGATCGCTGGGGGCGCGGGTGGTCGATGTGCCGGTGCGGGGCTATGGTGCGGCGCTGATTTGGGGGATATGGGAGGCGCGGGGTCGCTACATCGTGATGGGTGACGCGGACGATTCCTACGATTTTCGCGAGGCGGTGGGGCTGGTGGAGCGCTTGACGGAGGGGTTTGATTTGGTGGTGGGGACGCGGCTCAAGGGGCGCATTATGCCCGGTGCGATGCCCTGGAAAAATCGCTATCTGGGGACGCCGGTACTGACGGCGATCGTGAATACGGTGTATCGCTGTCAGTTTTCAGATGTGAATTGCGGGATGCGGGCTTTGAAGAAAACGGCGTTCGAGGCGATGGATCTGGAGTCGAGCGGGATGGAATTCGCGTCAGAAATGCTGGTCAAGGCGGCAATTTTGGGGCTAAAAACCAGTGAAGTGCCGATTACGTTGCATGTGGACGGTCGCGATCGCGCTCCACACCTGCGCCCCTGGGCAGACGGCTGGCGACACTTAAAATATATTTTGCTGTTCGCGCCGAAGCTGCTGTACTGGCTGCCGGGTTCGATACTGATGATGATCGGCTTGGTACTAAACGCGATCCTGGCGATCGCGCCCAGTGGCGAATCGGTCTATCTCGGGGCGCTGCGTTTCGGCGATCACTGGGTCGTCGTGGCGGCGTTAACTTTTTTGCTGGGCTACGAGCTGATTTTAACGGGGTTGCTCGCCCACCTCTACACGCTGACGCATCGGCTCCAGCGCCAGACGCCGCGCATGTCCTGGCTGGTGCGCGTGGTCAAGCTTGAAACGATCGCGATCGTGGCGTTGATCACCCTCGGGGCAGGACTCGGGATCGAGCTATCGGTGCTACGGGTTTGGTTTGACGGCAATTTTGGACCCATGAATGCCATTCGTCCGGCGGTGACGGGCATGACGTTAATTTTGATTGGTACACAAACCCTGTTTAGCGGGCTGTTTTATGCCGTACTGTCCGATCGATATCAGAAGGTTTTGTCTGAACGACCGGGACGATCGAAATGATCGAAATAATCACAGCGACCCGATCAACTTTAATAAACAGCACAAGCGGATCGGTTCAAACCACGTGATACCGTAGGCGCATCACCGCAACGCCTTGACGAATTTCGATCGCCCACCCCGACTCACCCCGTTTCCCCTCCTCCAACCTCCATGCAGGCTCTCCAAAGCGTCCATAAAAAAGTCGTGATGTCACGACGCATCTACACCCTCGCGAAGCACATCGCGAAATTATTGCCGATCGCGGAGAGTGAAACGGGAGAACTGACCGGGCTAGATGTGGGCTGTGGTAGTGGCGAAATCGCCGCCGTGGTGGAAGGATTCGTGCCGCAGGTGACGATCGAGGGCGTCGATGTGTTCGTGCGCGGCGAAACGCATATTCCGATTTCGGAATACGACGGCGAAACGCTCCCGTTTGATGACAATAGCTTTGATTTTGTGACGCTGATCGATGTGCTGCACCATACCGACGCCCCCGATCGCGTCCTGGCCGAGTGCGTCCGCGTCGCTCGCCGCGCCGTTATCGTCAAAGACCACTATCGCAATAACCAGTTTGACAATCTGCGCCTGCGTTTCATGGACTGGGTTGGCAACCGTAGCCACGGTGTACGCTTGCCCTATAACTATCTCTCGCGCCGTCAGTGGCGCAATTTATACGGCGATCTCGGGCTGTTTTCCGAAGGCACGATCGAAACGCTGAAGCTATACCCCATCCCGTTTCGCTGGGTTTTTGATGGTCAATTGCACTTTGTCACGCGCCTGCGCTGCTTGGATGGACTGCGGGATACGTTGGAGGATCGGGGCGCGATCGAGCCACGAGAGTTCACGCCCGATCGAGACCAAAAAGACATTGACAAGCATCAAGAAAATCAAGAGACATTATGGGACGACGATCGTCTAGATGATGACGATCGCGCCTCTATTTCCTGATATTGGCATATTGGCTTAATTTCTCAGCCCCCGCCTGTTTCGTGACCCGCGACAGCCCCTGATCATTCACTGCGATCTTTATGGTCTTCAACGCCCGTGACACCCGGTATCGCCGATCGAACTCACCCTTGCGAGTCGATGCCGTCCAAATCCTACGGCGTTGGTTTGTCGTGATCGCGGCGATCACCTGTCTCGCCATCGCCAGCATCACCCCACCGTTTCAAGCCGCCGACGAATACCTTCACTTTTATCGCGCCTACCAAATTTCCACCGGTCAGCTCATCCCCGATCGACAAGTGGGCCCCTGCTCCGGCTATAGCAATGATTTCACTAATGAGCTGTGTTTAGGCGGGTCATTGCCGCGTAGTTTGCTGGTGACGGTGCGTCAGGCATCGGCGGAAGATTTACGGTTTGATGCCACGCGCAAACAAGACTTCGCCTCATTGCGTCGCCTCTGGTCGCTGCCGCTCAACCCCGACGATCGCCGCTTCCTCAAATTCAACACCACCGGACTTCACGCACCGATCGGCTATGTTCCCCAAGCAATCGGCATCGCGATCGGGCGTAGCGTTTCACCCATTATTTCACCGATCTCTGGACTTCCAACCCTGCCACCGATCGCCTTAATGTATTGCGGGCGGTTGGCCAATGTGCTGATCTGGATGATTTGTATCTATCTCGCCATGCGGCTCGCGCCAGAATTTACCCTCGGCTGGTTGGCGATCGGGCTGTTACCGATGGCGCTCTTTCAAGCGTCATCCCTCTCGGCGGACGTGTGTACCAACGGACTGGCCTGCCTCCTGGTCGCGCTCGTGGTGCGCTACCGATCGCGCCCGTGGGAATCGTCAATCGTCCCCTGGTTACTCTCCATTCTGACCGCACTTTTCGCCGTCTCGAAGCTCGCCTATGCGCCGATGGCATTGCTGCTGCTGCTCATTCCGGCGCGATCGTTTTTTCCGCTATGCAGCCGTCCCCACTGCACCCTCTGCCGCTGGCTCTGGCTCAGTGCGACCGGATTTTTATCGATAGCCTCGGTGTTTACCTGGTCGCAAATCGTCGATCAAATTTACGTCTCGCTTCACCCGGATCTTGACCCCGCCGCGCAGATCGCCAGAATTCTCGCCGATCCGCTGGGCTTTACGGCCATTGCGATCGCCACGTTAACCGCGAATGCGCCCCACTATCTCCACCAATTTATCGGCGTGTTTGGCTGGCTCGATACCCCGCTGCCGACGCTACACGTTGCGGGCTACGCGATCGCCCTGACCCTGGCCGTGATGTTTGGGCAAACTGGCGGAAATTTGCTAGACCAGCCCGTGCGACCCTGGCGCAAACGAGATCGCCTCATCGCCGCCCTGGCGCTGGGTGGCTCGATCGGCTTGCTCTGTGTGTTGGCCTATCTCTGGAATATCGTCGGTATCGATCGGATCGGCGGCATCCAGGGGCGCTACTTCATCCCACTCGCGCCACTGTTGCTACCGATTTTTAGTCGATCGCAATCCGTCGTGAATCTGCGATCGCTCACAACCGGAGCGATCAGTTTGGCGATTATTTCCGGAGCCTCAACCATCACCATCCTAGTGCAGCGCTACTACGCGATCGGCAGCTAGTCACACCAGAATTCTAGCCGTCTAGAAACGCTAAAACTTTAACGATTGGATCTGGGACACCAGCGTAGTGTGAAACTTTCGCCTCGATTTTATCAACCTGTCCCAAAGCCAAGCTACACGGAAAGCCATACTTGGCCTTGACACGATTACTTCCCTCTTCGAGAGCCGTGCGCGATCGCTCCATGAAATCCGAGAGAGAATACTCTGTGCCAGCTTCTAAATATTGCTTAATCACCAGCGATGGCGAATAGCAAACCTCTTGAGTTCCGTCAGGCCATTCAACACGAAAGCGAGATTCAGGCATACTACTAAAATATTTAGTCCGGTTAATGTTTAGGTTGAATCGTTTGACTTATTAATAAAGCACCTCTGAGTTCGTTGATCTAAAAAACAAGGCTTTTTTAGATGGTTAAACCCCATCCAGATCTTCCAGGTAGATCAATAGAACAAAAATGACTGCCACTGCATAATTCAACCGTCTGGGTTGCAAACAAGCTAGAAGCTCGTGCTACGCATAGTGTCAATGAATTGACTTGAACTACTTAAGTCCCATAACAAAACAGATCCAAATAATACGCGACTTATATTGTTTTGTCGAAAAGTTCAGTCTTGTTTGTATCTGAGTATACAAACAAGACGGGGAACAGCTTCTAATCTCTACCTTGCGAGAGAAAACGTGCGTTATTGCGGCAACAGTTATTGAATTTCTTTTGTATAAATTCAGACAAATGAATCACATCTCTGCAAGATCATTTAGTTGTTTCTAGCAGTACGAGGGGTAAGCGAAGCGCTAGGCTATTCGCTCTTGTTTCGCAATAACTCGTTCAAATATTGCCCGATCGTGCTGGATAAGTTCATCTGTGAATGTTCTGTGAACCTTACGCGGATTTATCTCACCTATCCAGCCACGAACTGGAGCAATCAACACAGTAATTACTTAGGTTTAGAACAAAATCCGATGCCACAAGTTGACAAGCCTGCTAATCAGTCCGGTGATTTTCTAGTTGATTACGAAGAAAAAGTTTTTCCCGATGTCCAAGCCGATCCGGGAGAGAAAGCACTCGTAACCTTTCATACCGTTGCTTTTGAAGGTTCGATCGGCCTCGTCAATCTTTTGCAAGCCACCCGCCTGCTCCGCAAGGGGTTTGAAACGTCGGTGTTGCTCTATGGGCCGGGTGTAACGCTCGGCGTACAGCGCGGTTTTCCGAAGCTGGGAGATGAAGCCTTCCCCGGTCACATGGCGATGAACAACCAAATCATCAAGTTCATGGACGAAGGCGGCAAGGTCTACGCCTGTCGCTTTGCGCTGCAAGCTTTGTACGGTCATGGTGAACCGTCCTTGATTCCCGGTATCACGCCGATTAATCCTCTGGATGTGCTGGATATCGTCCTGATGCACCGTAAGGATGGAGCCTTCATTCTCGATACATGGACGATGTAAACGATGTAGACCACGCTTAATCGCGATGGCTTTGCTTCGATCGCGACTCGGCTGCATAGCTTGACTAGCGCAGCCGATCGCGCGATCAAAAAATGTAGCCGCACCGGCCAAACATCACGCCAGCATCAAACATCAAGCACCGAACACAAAACTATCGCATTCGCGTCTCTCACATCGCGGCGATTGAGGCTTTCACCTGCGGATAGTTGAACCACGATTGACCCACCCCATGCTTGACTACACACGCAACGTCCGTGCGGCAGCGGCTCAGATTTCCCCCGTCTTGTTTAGCCGATCGGGCACGATAGAAAAAGTTCTCGACACCATCGATCAGGCCGCAAAACAAGGGGTCGAACTCATCGTCTTTCCCGAAACCCTCGTTCCCTATTACCCCTACTTTTCCTTCGTTTTGCCACCGGTGTTGATGGGGCAAGAACACATGCGGCTTTACGAGGAAGCGGTGGTCGTACCGGGGGCAGAGACTGACGCTGTCGCGCAGGCCGCTCGACGTCATGGCATGGCGATCGTCTTGGGTGTCACCGAACGGGATGCCGGATCGCTCTACAACACCCAGCTTGTCTTCGATGCCGACGGTTCGCTCCTGCTCAAACGCCGCAAAATCACGCCGACCTACCACGAGCGCATGGTCTGGGGACAGGGCGACGGCGCGGGCATCCGCACGGTGGAAACCGCCGTCGGGCAGCTCGGTGCGCTGGCCTGTTGGGAGCATTACAACCCCCTTGCTCGCTTTGCGCTGATGGCCCAAAACGAGCAAATTCACTGCTCACAGTTTCCCGGATCGCTCGTGGGCGATATCTTCCGCGAGCAAATTGAAGTGACAATCCGCCACCATGCGCTTGAGGCCGGGTGTTTTGTGGTCAATGCGACCAGTTGGCTTTCGCCGGAACAGGTGAGCCAGATTTTGCCCGAGGAAAAGCTGCATCGCGCTCTACAGGGTGGCTGCAATACGGCGATTATTAGCCCCGAGGGTAGCCATCTTGCGGAACCGCTGACGGAGGGCGAGGGCTTGGTTATTGCCGATCTCGATTTTTCGCTGCTGACCAAACGCAAGCGGATGATGGACTCGATCGGCCACTATGCCCGCCCGGATTTGCTCCAGCTTCAACTGAACAACCAGCCGTTTTCCGTGATGGGAGACGTTCCAGAAACTCCCGCAGCGTCAGCGGCGATCGGCGATCCTCCTCTCGTCGCGGACACTTTCTCCAGCAGCACTCATTTAGTCCCCCCAACTTAGTCCCCCAACCCTGAAGGTTCGCCGTACTTTCGCTTAATCATCCCCTCTAAAACGTCCACCCCGACTGTCTTTAACGCCCATTAACGCCATGCTGCCGTCAACCAGCCTAAACCCGAGATGAATAAACAGCAGTTAATCGTTGAACTACAGTCCAAGGGTCTCCAGCTACCGCAGGAGCCGCTTGGGGCTTCGGGTCGTCATGGGGGGGCGGGGCCGTCGGATCACAAGGCGATCGTGGTGGACGATACGACCGTGATGGTTCCGGTGTACACCGGGGGCGCGAGCGCTTCGCCCTACGTGATGCGTGCGGCCACCGATCCGGGTTGCCTGACGAGCGACACCACGCTCGAACGCGACGGTCAAACCGTGGCAACGATCGACCTGCCGCATCAGCCCAAATTCTACGGCCTGAAGACCGCCGATGGCATCCCCTATTCGAGCATTGCTCTCCTCCATAGCCACGATGTTCTTGCGACCACGGTGCTGCAAACCTGTATGCGCTATGGCGATCGCGACACATCCTGCCAGTTTTGCGCGATCGGGCAATCTCTCGAAGCCGGTACAACGATCGCCCGTAAAACCCCGGCGCAACTGGCCGAGGTCGCCGAAGCCGCCGTGCGACTCGATGGCATCCAGCAAATGGTTATGACCACCGGCACACCGCACACTCCCGATCGCGGCGCGTCCTACTTAGCAGAATGTGCCGCTGCGATTAAACAACGCGTCGCGTTGCCGATTCAGGCGCAGTGTGAACCGCCCGATGATTTTTCCTGGTTTGCTCGGATGCGCGAGGCGGGGATCGATACCCTGGGAATGCACCTCGAAGCCGTAACGCCTGAGGTGCGATCGCGTGTGATGCCGGGGAAAGCCACGGTGTCGCTCGATGTTTATTTCGAGGCGTTTAAGGCGGCGGTCAAGGTCTTTGGGTGGGGACAGGTCAGCACGTATATTTTGGCGGGTTTGGGCGATCGGTTTGAGGACATCGTGACGATGAGCGATCGTCTGATTCAGATTGGCGTGTATCCGTTTGTTGTGCCGTTCGTGCCGATTTCGGGAACACCGATGGCTTCGACGCCACCACCCGACAGCGATTTTATGTATCGCCTGTACAGCGCGATCGGGGCGCAGTTGCGAGCGGCGGGTATGTCGAGTCAGGACATGAATTCCGGCTGTGCAAAGTGTGGGGCGTGTTCGGCGCTGTCTCTCTTTGAAAAGTGAGGTTAAACGTTAGCGAGTTTTGATCGAGCTTTTTTGGCTTGTGATTCGATGAAGACAAAGTTCAGTTTGAGCAGATCTTTGATGCAATTAGCGAGATAGTTTCTTTACTTTAAGTTAATTGTTAAAGATGTGAATATTACGCTTCGAATATGTCTGATTTGAAGCGTAATATCGGACGATTTAAGAGCTTTAGGATTAGGTCATTTTTTCTATAGCCGATCGTCAATACAATCATCGTTTTTTCGGACTACCCAGTATCGAAATTCATCGAACTCTGAGGAACATCGTGCGCCAAGATTACCGATTTGAACTTGCCAAAACAACCGCTGAAGTTCGGGGCTACTTTGACTTGCGGTATCAAATCTTTTGCCGAGAACAGCAGCTCTATCGCGGTCACGATCGCGACGCCCTCGATGATATTGCCTATCCGATCGTGGCCTTGACCCCCGCCGATAGCGTGTTTCGCAACGAGCTTGCATCGTGGGAAAAAGTTGTCGGTGTCGTCCGTATTTATGAATCCGAGCCGCGCATTTGGTACGGTGGCCGCCTGGGTGTCCATCTCCAGCATCGTCGCGGCTGGCGCATGGGCAAAGGACTGATCGAAAAAGCGGTAACAACGGCGAATACCTGGGGCTGCGATCGCTTTTTAGCCACCGTACAAATTCAAAATGTTCGATTCTTTCAGCGGCTGCACTGGGACTCTCTCGATGAAGTCGTTATTTGCGGTCGCCCCCATCATCTAATGGAAGCCGACCTCAACTATTACGCCCCCAACGGCGAACCGCGCCCGATCGCCACACCGCAATGGATGAGCGCAGCCTAGCCGTGGATCTAACGCTGCGCGATATCGTTGAGTCCAGCCGCCGATCGCTGGGCATTTTGCATAAGCAGGATATTCAGCTTGCAGCGCACTATCTGGATCGCGATCGTCGCTCTACGAGTTCTGCGGGCTTAACCGCTGCCTTCAACCCCAAAAAAAACAAAGTTGATACGGACGCGCTGCCCGGTCTCGGTGATGACTGTGCCGTCATTCCCCAAGGGGAGGGCTACCTGCTCCTCGCTGCCGAGGGCATGTTACCGAGTTTGGTGGCCGCTGAACCCTGGTTTGCGGGCTGGTGTGCGGTGATGGTCAACGTTAGCGATATCTATGCCATGGGCGGAACGCCGATCGCGGTGGTCGATGCCCTGTGGTCGCCGTCTCCCGAGGACAGCAAGGATCTTTGGGAAGGAATGCAGGCGGCGGCGGCGGCCTACGGGGTGCCGATCATCGGTGGGCATACGAATTGCCACAGTCCCTATGCCGCGCTATCGGTGGCGATTTTGGGGCAAGCGTCCCATCTGCTCAGTAGCTTCAAGGCGCGATCGGGCGATGTGCTGCTGATGGCGGTGGATTTGCGTGGGCAGCAGTACGCGCACTATCCCTTTTGGAATGCGGCGACGGAGACCGACCCGCAGCGGCTACGCGATGACCTGGCGCTGTTGCCGGAACTGGCGGCGCGGGGCTGGTGTGATGCGGCCAAAGATATCAGCATGGGCGGCGTGTTGGGGACAACGCTGATGTTGATCGAGACCTCCGGGTGTGGCGCTCATGTCGAGCTTGACGCGATCCCGAAGCCGGACGGGCTGGCGTTATCGGCATGGCTCGAACATTTCCCGAGCTATGGGTTTGTGTTGAGCGTTCGCCCGGAGTGTGTCGAGTCGGTGCAGGCTGCATTTCAGCAGCGCGATCTTTGCTGCGAGCCGATTGGCACAGTTAACGCCAGTCACGCCCTGACGCTGGCCTATGGTGACGATCGGGCGACACTCTGGGATCTGGCTGATCGCCCGCTAATGGGTTGGTCGCCGCGATCGCACCCTGCAAAGGAAGCCAGTCGATAGGCTGATCGATTGATTTTTGATTAAGGAAAACAACAGAGCATGACCATGACCACGCATTACCCTGTAGCAATTATTGGAGGCGGACAGGCGGGGCTGTCGATGAGTCGCTGTCTCAAGGAACGGGCGATCGATCACATCATTTTTGAGAAGTATAAAATCGCGCATTCCTGGCGTTCCAAACGCTGGGATTCGTTCTGCCTAGTGACCCCAAACTGGCAGTGCGATTTACCGGGCTATCCCTATCCCGGCGAGGATAAGGAAGGGTTTATGCAGCGCGATGAAATTGTGGAATACGTCGAGAACTACGCCGCCAGCTTTGATCCCCCCATTCATGAAGGGGTCGAGGTGCTGCACTTGCGCCAGCCCGATCGCGGGTCGGTCTTTGAGCTGACCACATCGGCGGGAGACTTTAGCGCCGATCGTGTTGTGGTCGCAACCGGCGGCTATCACCGTCCGAAGATTCCGACGATCGCCGAGCGGTTTCCGCGCGACATGGTTCAAATCCATTCTTCTGAATACAAAAATCCCGAATCGCTGCCGGATAAAGCCGTACTGATCATCGGGACGGGGCAGTCGGGCTGCCAAATCGCGGAAGATCTGCACCTGGCGGGTAAGCCGGTGCATCTTTGCGTGGGCAGTGCGCCACGATCGCCCCGTCGCTATCGCGGCAAGGATGTGGTGGACTGGCTCAATCGTTTGGGCTATTACGATCTGTCTATCGATCGTCATCCCGATAAACATAAAGTCCGCACCAAAACGAACCACTACGTCACCGGGCGCGGCGGCGGTCGAGAAATTGATCTGCGTCATTTCGCAAAACAAGGAATGCAGCTTTACGGCCACTTAGCCACGATCGAGGGCGATCGCCTCACCTTCAAGCCCGATCTAAAGCAAAACCTGGATGCTGCCGACTCGGTGGCCGAAAGCATCAAACGCACGATCGATAATTTCATCGCACAAAATCAAATCGACGCGCCGATCGAGCCGCCCTATCAACCGGTGTGGGAGCCGGAAACGGAGCCGCTCGAAATGAACTACATCGCGGAAAATATCGGCGCGGTGATTTGGTGTACGGGCTATAACTCGGACTATAGCTGGATTGATTTGCTGGTGTTTGATGGCAAGGGCTATCCCGGCCACGATCGCGGCGTCACCTCCGTGCGCGGTCTCTATTTTCTCGGTTTACCGTGGCTCTATACCTGGGGATCGGGGCGTTTTTCGGGCGTGGCTCAGGATGCGATCTATCTCGCCGATCGGATTGCCTCTGGGGTGAGCGCCAATCCATACGACGCCGATGAAATTGACGCGGCGGCACTGGGATCGTGAGTTCTGAGATTCGTCGGCTCGATCGGCCAAATCCGCCCAATCAGCTTGATCGGTCAGATTTATCAACCCTGCCCAACCTGTCAACGCTACGCATCGCCCTGCTGACCTACTCCACTAAACCGCGCGGCGGCGTGGTGCATACGGTGGAATTAGCCGAAGCGCTCGATCGGCTGGGTCATCCGGTGTGTATTTTTGCGTTGGATAAAGACGGCGGTGACTTTTACCGTCCCCTCGCCTGCAAGCATCGCCGTGTGCCGACCCAACCGGCAGAACCGAGCATCGATCGCCTCGTCCAGCAGCGCATCCAGGAATACATCGATTATTTCCAGCACCACGACGAGCAGTACGACATCTACCACGCCCAGGACTGCATCAGCGCCAACGCCCTAGTTGCCCTGCGCGGTCTCGGTGTCCGCATTCCCTACATCGTCCGGACGGTGCATCATGTGGACGACTACACCAGTCCCTATCTACAGGACTGTCAGGAAAAATCAATCTTGCAGCCCGATCGCTGTTTGTGCGTCAGCCGCCACTGGCAAACCGAGCTAAAGCGATCCTATGGCATCGATGCGCCGCTAGTGCTGAACGGTGTGCGATCGGAACGATTTTCGCCCGATCGTGACGGCTCGGAGGTCGCGTTAAAACAACGGCTCGGCATCACGGGCGATCCCATTCTGTTGACGATCGGCGGCGTCGAACCGCGAAAAAATTCGATTCGTCTGCTTCAGGCATTCGCCCAGGTGCGATCGGAGTTTCCGGCGGCGCAGTTGGTCATTGCAGGCGGTTTGACGCTGTTTGACTATTCGACCTACCAGGACGATTTTTTCGCTGAGGCGGATCGGCTGGGTCTGGAGCCAGGTCAAGCGTTTCTGCTGCCGGGAGCGATCGCTGAGGTGGATCTCCCGACGCTCTATCGCTGTGCTGATGCGTTTATTTTTCCGTCCGTCAAAGAGGGCTGGGGACTGGTGGCGATGGAAGCGATCGCATCAGGTTTGCCGGTGGTTACGTCCGATCGTCCGCCGTTTACGGAATTTTTAACGCCAGATCGCGCGATCCTGGTTGATGCGGAGGATGTTACGGCGATCGCGGTGGGGATGAAGCGAAGTCTCGATCAGGCGGCCATGCTGCCGATGGTGCAGCGCAGCCAGGATATTTTGAACATCTACACCTGGGAAAATTCCGCCCGAATGCATCTGCAAGCCTATGCCGATCTGGTTAAGCCGGATTGAGTGCAGCGAGTTTTGGCAACCTGGAATACTTAAGCGACTTAAGCATGATCAACCCGCAAGGTTCGCAGGCGCGACAGCGCCGCCGCTAAATCGATCGCCCGAAACTCCGCCAAATCTCCTTGGGGAAACACCGAAATCCCGTCGAGTCCTTCTCGTTCAATCACGGCCATTACAGTGTTAATCGCCTCGGCCAAGGTCACGTTTGTGGCGTCGAAATCGTGATCGCGTATGAAGACGATCGCACTGGCGATCGCCCGCGCCTGAGCCACGTCCACGATTTGCGAAATGGCCGATAGATCGATCGGCTCCTTAGCGATTTCGATCGCGTTGGCGCTGCGGGCTTTCCAGTCGAGACCGTGGGCTTTGGGGTTGGTGGGGATCGAACTTGGCTGTAAGCGGCGAGCCGGGATCGCGCCAAAGGGTTCGAGGGCTTCGGTTTGGCGTCCGGTGGCGAACTGAGCCGCGATCGCCCGAGCGCGATCGGTCGCATCGCTCGGCACATAATCCGTCAGCTCGATCACCGTGTCGGCCACATCGAAATAATCACCGCTGCCGCCCATCACCAAAATCGTCGAAACGCCATGCTCGTCATAGAGCTGACGCACCCGATCGATCAACGGCGTAATCGGCTCGCGATCCTTGGCAATCAACGCCTGCATCCGCCGATCGCGAATCGTAAAATTCGTCGCCGAGGTGTCTTCATCGATCAATAACGTCCGCGTCCCGACTTCGAGGGCTTCGATAATGCTGGCCGCTTGGGATGTGCTGCCGCTGGCATTTTCCGTCGAAAAAGCCTGGGTCGATCGTCCGTAGGGCAAATTATTGATAAACGGTTCGAGCCAGACACCGGCCACCGATCGCCCGTCTTCCGCCCGAATCTTAATCGCACTGGACTCGGTCACGACAAACTCACGACCATCGCCCGGTATGCGATCGTAAACGCCCCGCTCGATCGCCTCCAACAGCGTCGATTTGCCGTGATAACCACCGCCCACAATTAAGCTAATCCCCGCCGGGATACCCATCCCCGTAATCTCGCCGCGATTGGGACAGGTGAAACTGACGCGCAGGGAGTCAGGCGATCGAAAGGCGATCGCCGCCTCGGTTAACGGGCGATCGTCGATGCCGCTGCGTCGCGGCAGGATCGACCCATCGGCCACAAAGGCCACCAAACCGCGATCCGCAAGCTGCGATCGCAACCAGTCGGCATCCTCCGCCGTTTCAACCTGCTGACGGATCGCGTCGGCGTCGAGATTGGCAAAATAGGCGGATTTTTCGATAATCTGTGGCAGGCGATCGTAGATCAGGGCGATCGCTGCACGTCCGAGGGCGCGGCGTCCCTGAGCCGGTAAACCGAGAAAAAATCGCAGTTCCAGCGTTGACCCCGCAGCGGTTTGATCGGGGTCACCAAAAATCTGCACCGCCGTCCGGTCTAAAATCTCCTGACCGGCACGACAGGCGGAAAACTGGCCGCTGTTCCCCGTCCCCATCGGTTTGGACTGCTGGTAACAGGCGCGATCGAGCTGGCGCGTCAGATAGTCACACAGGGCGCGACTACGACTTGGCGATCGCCACAGATCCGCCGGAAACCCCGCCACCGCCAACGATAGACGCACCGCCAATCGACTGGGCGAGGCAAACGGATCGCCTTGAACATGATCGATCGCGAAACTATAGCGCTCAAACTCATAGAGTCCGCGCAAATCTTTGTAAGCCTTATAGCTTTGACCATCGAGGTCAAGCAGGCGCTGGCGCAGGAAATCGGGCGACATATCCACAGGCAACCGCCGCGCTCAAATGACGCACTTTAGGTAACGCACTTTAGGTAACGTAATTAGACAACGTAATCGGTAACGCAATCAAAGCAATAATTGCTGAACTGCATCTACCAAATCATCCGGGTGAAACGGCTTGGCGATATAGGCATCCGCACCGACTTTCATGCCCCAGTAGCGATCAAATTCCTCACTTTTGCAGGAACACATAATCACTGGTACAGCGCTCGTACTGGGGTTGGCCTTGAGCTTGCGACAGACATCATAGCCATTGGGATTAGGCATCACAATATCGAGAATGACCAGGTCTGGCACGGACGACTTGAGATACAACAATGCCTCCTCACCACCTTTCGCTTGTACGACGGTCATGCCTTTCTTTTTCAAAAGGCTCGCCATCATCTCACGTTGTGGGTGGCTATCTTCCACAATCAAAATCGTGCTCATAGTCTAATCGCTGCCTAGACCTAGGTCGTGTAAAGTGCGTGGACTGTTCGATCGTGGATCGGTGGTGCGTCCCTCTCTGAATTCCAACGATCATCACTGTGCGATCGTGGTATCTCGATTGTACCAATCGCGACTCGATCACAAGACTAACCAAAATGCTAATCCCCAAAATGGGAT
The DNA here is from genome assembly GCA_011390275.1 of Geitlerinema sp. S16. Classification (GTDB taxonomy): domain Bacteria; phylum Cyanobacteriota; class Cyanobacteriia; order Cyanobacteriales; family Geitlerinemataceae; genus RDYZ01. Next base: position 44,763 of record JAABST010000003.1, on the reverse strand, counting down.
AAATCGTAAGTTGCGAGTGGGACTTTCCAGTGGCTCAATGTCGCCGATTAGCCAAATCTGAAACACCCAAAACAGCACAATATCGCAGAAAAACGCCAGCGTGACCCGATCGTGCGTTAACTGACCGAGCCAAAATTCGCCGCGATCGGCCAGCGAGCCAAACTCTGGACGGGCAAACGCCACCCAGGACACCGCGATCGATCCGACTACAATCCCCACCCAGCCAAAGACCTGGGCGATCGTGCCTTTGGGTTTTGCGGATTGATTGGAACTATCCGCCGCTGCGGGTTCGCCCGCCGTTTCAGATCGCAGCCGCAGCGCCATATAGGGCATCAGAAAAATATTCGTCAAAAACATCGCCCCGCTCCAGATCGCCGTACGTGGCAGGCGATCGCCCTTCGTATCCGCCCACAACAGCGGCAAAAACATCAAAATCCAGGCTTCTGCAAAATTAAAAAACGCTTCAGATGCCGGATGGATCGTGGCGGCTTCGATCCAATTCACCCCGATCGCGTTGAGCAACGGTAAGACAAAGAAAAAATTGAGCGATTCGCCGAGAACTTCGTCGATCGTTTCGGGGCGGATCGCCCACACCGGCTCGCCGGGGAGGAGATCCGGGGGAGCGAGCAACAGCAGGGCGATATAGCCGATCGTGGCGAGCCAAAGCAGCAGAGATAAACGCGATCGCATGGGCAGTTAAGAATGGTATTGAATGCGGTAAACCCGGTTATTAGCCTCATCGGTCAACAACAGCGATCCATCCGGCATCACCAACAGTCCAACCGGTCTCGCCCAGGTCGTCGGCCCCTGCGGATCAACGAGAAACCCCGTCAAAAAGTCTTCGTAATGACCCGTCGGTCTGCCGTTGGCGTCAAACGGGATAAACACAACCTTGTAACCCGTTCCCGTACTCCGGTTCCACGAGCCGCGAAACGCCACAAACGCGCCGTTGCGATAGCGATCGGGGAACGTCTCACCGTCGTAAAACTGCAAACCGAGCGCGGCGGAATGGGATTGGAATAAAACGTCGGGAGTTTTTGTTCGGCGTACGAGATCGGGGGCTTGACTAACGCCGTTCGCTTGGTGGCGAGGATCGAGGTATTGCGGCGAAAGATAGCTATAAGGCCAGCCGAAAAAATCGCCCTGTTGCAGGCGCGAAAAGTAGTCCGGGACGAGGTCGTCTCCCAGGCCATCGCGCTCATTGACGGTGGCGTAGAGTTCGCCAGTGACGGGATGAAAATCCAAGCCGACTGGGTTGCGGAGACCGCTGGCGAAAGTCTCCAGGGTTTGGCCGTCGATCGCCATCGTCTGCACGGAAGCGCGAGGCAGCGGCTCGATGTCGGCATTCGATCGCGAGCCGATCGAAACGTAAAGCCGATCGCCCGCTGGCGAAACGACCACATTGCGTGTCCAGTGCTGGTTATAGCCTCCCCCCGGCAACTCAACCCGGCGATCGCCCTGTCCATCGAGTGCCGTCTGTCCCGGCGCGAAGGGATAACGCCGCACCTCGTCCGTATTGCCCAAAAAAAAGTAGCCCTCGGCGAACGCCATGCCGAACGGGATATCTAGGCCATTTGCTGCACTGGCAAACGTTTCGACGCGATCGGCGACTCCATTGCGATCGTCATCGACGAGCCGCCGGATGCGATTCTGGCGCGTTTCGGTCACCAACACATCCCCCTCCGGCGTCAGCGCCAGCCAGCGCGGACGATCGAGTCCCTCCGCAAAAACATTCACCCTAAATCCGTCGGGGACATCCAGGCTCGCATCAGCAGGCGGGGCGATGACCTGGGGGGATTTTCGGGCGCTGTCGGAGGCGTAGGGTTCGGGGAGATCGTCGAGGGCAATGACGATCGGCTGAGGGGTTAGCGTGCGGGTCGGGATCGCTTCAGGTTCTGGCGTCGCGGCGGGTGTCGCAGGCTCCGCGTCCGAAGGGATCACCGTTGGCGTGGTCTCTGTTTGGGCATCGCTGGCACGATCCAAATCAAGACGCTGACAGCTTCCGAGGAGGAAACACAATCCTAAGAGTCGTTGCCATCGTTGCCAATCCTGCGTCATATTTGGCTTTCGTCAGAGGTCTAAAGGGTAATTGATGACCGTTGATATCGAGCCATGCAGAAACATTTAACGTGAAACTTTTACCACGTTGTATCGTCAATGTCGCTACTGGAGTCGAGATGCGCGTCTAGCTTTGCGGCGATGATATGAGCTAAGGCAAATTCTAAGGAGCTATCTCCGAAGGTTTTACGTCGGTCGAACGCGGCAATATCTTCATCTATGAGATGTTCCACAGACTCTAGGCGCAGTTGCTCATCGCCTCGCACGAGTACGAACTGAGTTTGATTATCGTTACCCTGAATCAGTTCAAGATAGTCAAAGCTACTGATATTCAAGTGCAGTAAACGATCAGCTAAAAGCGTTGCATGTTGAGGATCGTTGACCACTTCGACCAGAGTGGCGGTTCCCTGCGATCGACTCTCTCCATGACAGACATGGGTGTAGGACACGTGGCTCAAACGAGACAGCACGCGCAACATATCGCTTTTATTGACGATTGTGCCAACGTTGATGATGAAAGGCGCGGGCACTCTGAAAGGGGATGGATGGGTCATCGTAAAACGGAGAACGAGATAATCGTAGGGTAGATGTTGCGAACGATATGGCACTCAAGTATCGAGCGTGGCTATCTTAGCGAGCTGGGGCAGAATCGTCGAAGGGGTCACGATCGCCGCAGCGGTTGATGAACAGTCATGGATTGAGGTTCATGGATTAAGGCTTGTTGGATGGGTCTTTCAGGCATCAACGCAATGAGCCTCAGATTTGAGCCGAGCGACGATGCCCCGATTAAGCTATGGCCGTTGCAGTTATGCAATTACAAATTTTGCAATTACAAACTACGAGATTACAGACTACGAGATTACAGACTACGAGATTACAGACTACGAGATTACAAGTTATGCAATGACCGATCTCGTAATTACAAATTCAGCAATTCAGCAATTACAGATCAAAAAGATCACTGCTTCTGGTTAGAAACCTCGGTTCAATCTTGGCACAGGTTTTTGGGATTCGGTATCCGTATAAATCCTAGATTCAGCTTTTAGCAGCCGCTGAACAAACCTTGATCGGTGAATCATGGCTCCGGCTTTGATCGCAATTCATGCCGGAAGGATACCCGAATTTCAAGTGTCCTTCGCGCCTGTCGGGCTGTCACTGGTATGGAGAGGAATGTACAGACGCACCACTGTACCGCGATCGCGCCCTTCACTCGTCAGCTCGATCGTGCCGTTCATCAGTCCGATCAGATGGCGACAAATCGTTAGTCCAAGACCGCTGCCGCCATAGCGCCGTGTGCTTGAACCGTCGGCCATCACGAACGCTTCAAACAATTTCGGCTGAATTTGCGGATCGACCCCGATGCCAGTATCAAGAATTTCGACGATGCCGTAGGCTTGAGGCTCGCCAGAGGGTTGGGGCTTGGTTTCGATCGAAGTGCGAATTGTGATGCTGCCCTGATCTGTAAACTTCACGGCATTGCCGATCGTGTTAATTAAAACTTGCTTGAGCCGAATCGGGTCGGCCAAAACCACAATGGCATCGTCACTGTATTTCTTGACGAGCGTCAGCTTTTTTTGGCGCAGATTGGCAAGCTGCAAATAGAGCGATTGCGTCAAGCAGGCGTGCAGATCAACGCTGCGCAGATCCAGCACAACATGACCGGATTTGATGCGGCTAAAATCGAGGATATCGTTCACGATTTCAAACAGGTGTAGCGCCGACTGGTGAGCCTGATCGAGTAGTTCTCGCTCTTCAAATTTATCGTCACACAAATCATCCAGCACAATCTGGAGCGAGCCAATAATTCCGTTGAGCGGCGTGCGCAGTTCGTGGGTCGTGCGCTTGAGAAACTCATCTTTGAGGCGATCGGCTTCTTGGAGCGCGTGATTTTTAGCTTCAAGATCCGAGGTGAGGCGTAGCCGCTCGTTCCAGGCTTGTTCTTGGCTGAGGGTGTCTTGAAAGACGAAGATCGCGTGCTGAATTGATCCCTTGACGTTATAGATGGGCTGCCCCCAGCCCTCGATTGGAATGCGATCGGATGGCGTTTCAGGGGAGCGAGACGGTAAGGCGCTGCCCGTGGGGTCAAAAATATGGGCTACGCCCAGGTTAGGCTTCGTTTTCTCTGAAGGTAGCGGTGCGGATGGCCGAATCTCAAGGTGACGAACATAACTCACCTCTCCTTTTAGGGCGAGTGCGGCGGGTAGTTGATCGTCGGTGCAGGGCTGGTTTGTTTTGGGGTCATACACCCTACAAACTGTCGTAAAGTCTTCAACGTTCAGCGGCTGCGATAGCACCTGATCGCCCAGCAGCGATCGCGCTCGATCATTGGCATATTCCAGCGTGCCTCGCGCATTAAACAACGTCACACCCACAGGCATCGCATCCAAAATCTGCTCAGACTTCAGGGTGCTTTCACTATGGTACCGATCGCGATCGCGTTCAAATTGTCCTTCGATCAACTCAGCATGTTGTAGTGTCGTGTCGAGAATGACGGCGAGATCGTGGTGCTGTTCGTAAAGCTGACGCGCTTTCAGCAGGCTGAACCCGAGGATACCGGCATACAGCCCGCCCAACATTCCGGCTACCGGCAGCCACAGCCCGATCGTCATCAGACCCCAGCCCACTCCGATCGTCATCAACGATCCACCGATGGTTACACCGATCGCCGATCCAAAAATAATGCGCCACATTTTGTGGTGGCCGTAGCGTCGTTTCCAGCGCCGACCGATCACCGCACTGGCGATCGTGCCGATCCCCGCCCAAACCAAGACCCCTAGCCCTTCGATCCCATCTGGAACGGTGGCGATTGTTCCCCGTCCGTCCAAAGCAATACTCATTAACTGCTGGGTGGCCTGTGCCTGAATCCAGAGGTCGGGCAGCGTATGGCGAGGGTCTGCGAAATCGCTGGCCGTATCGGTGAGGGGCGTCTCAAAGGCATAGCTAAATCGAGGTGCCGCAGTCCCCACAATCACAACGCGATCGCGAAACAGATCGGGGTCAACCTGATCATTCAGCACTTGTGAGAGGGTGGCACGGGGAAATTGACGTAGCGGAGGTCGATAGATGAGCGGAATGTTATAGCCCTGTTGTTGAGCCTTGACGTAGCCGCCACCCGACGCTGACAGCGGTACAAGCCGAGTTGCTCCGAACTGAAACCAACCTCGCTCAGAATCGAGTGAATGGGGATCGATCGCCTCATGACGAACGTATAACAAGCTTAACCGCAGGGCAAAACTGGCTTGAGGCAGGCGATCGCTGGTTCGGATCGAGAGTAGATTTCGCCGCAACTTTCCGTCTGGATCAAGCACCACGTCAATAGCCCCAAGTTGCCGAGTGGGGATGCGTGGTGACAATTTATCGCCGCCCAAATCTTCAAACCCCGCGACGAGATGAGGAATGCGGGCAAACTCGATCAAGAGCGGATCGCGGCTTTGCTGAGGGGCTGTCTCTGACATCGCCACGGAATCTGGTGTTCGATCCGATTGGGTTCCAGGGTTACGCGCGATCGCATTGCTGGAGGAGTCCGTCGTGGATGTGCCGTCTGCAAGTGCCGCAGTATTCAACCCTCGGGGGGATCGTATCGATAAACTGGCGGGAGAAATTAAGCCGATCGCCCGTGGCGTCTTGGTTTCAATCTTGGCGATCGCGTCAGCGAGGGTCGCCTCGGGAAGCGGCCACGATCCAAAGCTCTGGATCTCCTCCTCGGTAATCTCAACCACAGCGACCTGAGCCGGTTCGGTTACCTGTGGCTGCGATCGAAGCCAAGCATCCCACAGAGCTAAATCTAGACCCTGAAATGCTCCCAGTGCCTTCAGCCCGACAGCAAAACTACCGGTTAATAGAGCATTCCAGATGAGATGACGACGTGATAGCGTCTGTACCTCAAGACGAAAACCTAGCATTTTTCGCGCACCCTAGACGACGTAACACGGTTTCAGCAGTGACCTAATCAGCAAAACATAAGGCGACAGAACCGCCGATCTTGCTGAACTTGGCGGAATTTCATTGTTCTAACACGTCTCAGCGATCGCTGAGATCCGAAATCCTATGTCAATCAAAATGTCTAAGTCTTACCACACCAAATCTTACAGGCTATGGCCATAGATTCTTGGCAAACTCCATCAACCCGATCTGAAGATGTTTAACTCAGATCCTCGTCAAGACTTAAGAGCTTAGGGGGCATCGACCCAGACGATCGGGCGTTGCTGAGGATGAATTTTTTGGCTTTCTTCGCGGACGATTGACTGTAGCTGAGACGGATCGAAGTAGTAGACAAAGCGTTCATGCAGGCGATCGACACGGTCTTCGCGTTCCAGGACATCCGCTTCGAGCTGGGCAAGATTCGCGTTACGAGAGCCGCGTTCCGGCAAGATATGCACAAGAGCGCCGATCGCCACAACGGATACCACCACGTTAAAACCAATCTGAAGTCCGCTCTCCCACCAGCCGGAGCGTAATGGACGCAGTTTTGTGGTGGACGGGTGAGCGGTTTTGGGCGAATGGACGGTTTTGGGCGGCGAATCTCGAAAAATGGGGATGGGTTGCATCGTCATACTCGAAAAGGGTGGCGTTTGCGAGATGTCATGAAACCGAACACGGGCGTCCTCCGTAGGATAGCCGCTGCGGATTCTATCTTACGCCGGAATACAGGCAAAATCCGCTGATTTTTGAGCGAGGTTCAAGCTGGATGATGAAGGGAGCCTGTTTAATCAGGGGGTCAATTCTCGATGCAAAACAACACGTTCGACGCAGTCGATTCGATACAGCCAGTCAAGACAGCCAGTCAAGACAGCAATTCAACACAGAAAAACCGAGCCTAGCCTACACACAAAAACGTTTTCTCCAATGTCGATTTAACCCAAGATTGCATGAATCTGGGGCTGTGCGACAAGCATGAGAACGTTGAGGAGCAAGCTAAGCTCGGCAGATTAAGTCGAAGCGATCTAGAACATCACTGCGGACATCGGTATAGGACGATCGCAGCGATCGTGCGCTAACGACTGACGCCGACTATTTATAGAGTGCGGTCGAAAGGCGGAAGGCGAGAACGCCGGGAACCAAAGCGATCGCAAGAGCCACGAAAATTTGAGTGTCCGATAGAGCCATGACGTAAAACTCCGATTGTTATGAAGATCTCGATCGTTCACCACTGTCTGCGATCGACCGAGGGTTACGCGCAGCCTGTAATAATATTTCACACAGGGATCAAGCCCATTCGTATCCGCTACAACGCTCGCCAGAGAATTGGTTAAGTTACAAAACTATCCAGATTCGCTCACGGGTTAGCCGACGGGGATCGTTCTCTCTGGTTCCGTGAACTCTTATGCGCAGAATTTACATTGATTGAACCCAAACCCTTATCATGACTAGTAGCAGCGTCGATCAAGCTATCCCTCACCACATGTTGGTCGCCTGTGCGTTTTCCCTTGTTGTTTGCAGCGGTTTCGGTACTCCTTGATTCATGTTCGACTCTTTGGATTTCTCCCCTCACTTCAGTGTTGAATCACTTCTGGTGCTTACCGTCCTCGTCGCACTCGAAGCTGTTTTGTCGGCAGATAATGCCATTGCTCTAGCCTCGATCGCCAAGGGACTCGATAACCGCGAGTTGCAGCGCCAAGCGCTCAATTTTGGGCTGTTAATCGCCTATGTTTTGCGGCTGCTGCTGATCATCTCGGCGGCCTGGGTGATCCAGTTCTGGCAATTTGAGTTAGCTGGAGCGCTGTATTTACTTTGGCTCGTCGGTAGCTATTTCTTTAGCCATCGATCCAGTGATGAAGAAAATACGGGTCGCCACTTTGATAATTTTTGGCAAGCCATCCCCCTGATTGCCTTTACCGATCTGGCCTTTTCCCTTGATAGTGTCACGACCGCGATCGCCGTCTCCGATCAGATCTGGCTGATTCTAATGGGCGGCACGATCGGAGTGATCGCCCTGCGGTTTATGGCGGGGCTATTTATTCGCTGGTTGCAGGAATATCGCCACCTCGAAGACGCCGGATATGTGACGGTGGGGCTGGTGGGGTTGCGGCTGTTGGTGCGGACAATCAATGAGAGCTTTGTGCCGCCGCAATGGGTGACGATCGCGCTCGTGGTGATCATCTTCGCCTGGGGATTTTCGGTGCGCAATCCTGATGTGATCGGCGAGGTGATCGAAACCTCGATCGGCTCGCCGAAGCTGCCAACGCCCGAAGAAGAAACATCTCAAGCGTCAAAGTGAACGATCGGCATGATCGACTTGAGCAGCATGGGGAATGCTTGCACTAGGGTCTTGTGATCGCGCGGGGTAACTCTCCAGACGGGCAGGACGGACTGGGGCTGTCATCAATTAAATTTGTAGCCTTTATTCAGCAAGGGTTTCAGCCCCTTTTATTTTTGGTTGGGTCGGGCGTTCAACAGCTTACCCCGTAAGGGGTCTGGTGCTAATTGATGACACGCCCTAATCGATCAATCAATATTGGCCACACGAAAACCCATCACGCATTCAAATTGCTGAGGCTGTTCGGCCAAACGAGGCACGATCGCTTGGCCGCAATCGAGCTTGCCGCGATGCCAACGGGGCTGACCGTGACCATCCGCCAGCAGGCAGGTTTCACAAATCTGGCACGGGGGAAGGACTTGATCGTCCATGACGATTACCAACATCAAACGCCTCCTAAATCTTGGGTCGAGTGCAATCGTTGGGGCGATTTGAGAATGATGAGTCGAACAGAGCCGGGTGAGTATTGAGCATTAAGGTTGCACTTCTCCCATCCCCCATTCCTATTTTAAGCAGACGCGATCCCTTGTCCGCCTATTCCGAACATTTCGTCAATATGGCCAAAATATGGCCAGTCTATAAATTTGAAAGATTGAAGTGTCTTCGGGTGGCGTTGGTTCGGCGCATTAGATCTGATGCTATGGAGCGTATGGAATCTTGCGATCGATTACGTCCATCGGCTGAAAGGTTTGTAATGTGACCTGAATGGTCGGCGCGAAGAGAGTGGGATCGCTCGTGGAAAATTCAAACCCGTACATGCGATCGGGAAATTCGCCGCGAAACCACTGCTCGATGTCGCGCGGGGTTTCGGGAAACGGCGAGAGCAAGATTCCACTGGTGGCATTGCCCGGTAAAACTCGGTAGGTCGAGGCTTCACCGGCGCTGTTCCGGAGGGTGAGCTGAACGGGCGGCACGCGAAAAAGATGTTTGAGGAGGTTTCCCCAAAGGGAGTAGCGCAGGTGAATGACGGCGCGAACGATCGCCCCTTGGGGGGTGGTGATGGCAGTTTGCTGGTTCCAACTAACGGAGAGCGGGCGTTCGAGTTCGGGGGGGCTGCACCGATCGCGATCGCGCGGCGCGAGAGCCAGAAGATCGGCGAGGGGGGAATCCGGATCGGCGTTTGGAATGAGGGGGGTGGGTAAATCCGGGGCGATCTCGTAGGTACACCAAATCTGAAAGAAGGTCGCGGGCGCGTCGAAAAAAGGGTGCTTTCCGTCGGCGGGGTCAAAGTGGTAGAGCAGGAGATCGCGCGGGTCGTTTTGCAGGGCGTCGCGGTTGAGCCGATCGAGGTATTGCGTATAGGCGAGGCGGGTCGGAACTACGGGGAGCGGCTGCCAGTTGAGGTCGTTGGCGGCAATGATCGTGGTTTCGTCCGGTAGAACCTCGACGCTACGATCGCCGATCGCCTGACGAATTTCAGCGGGAAATTGCAGCGGTGCGAGATTTGCAGCACTTTTCTGCTCTAGGGAATCTTGCAAACGCTGGGGATTCAGCAGCGCCCCGGCTTTAATGCGAACCCGATCGGGCGCAAACACCCGCAGGCGATCGGTGGGATAGTCTTCGACCTGGACGTAATAGATGTATGACCAAAAGCAAAAGACGAGGGTGAGCAGATGAGCGACGCTCCCAACTCGGCGTAGCAGTGACGATCGCCAGGTGCTGATGGCGATCGCCAGCAAAAACGGCATGGTGAAAATAAAGATTAAGACATTATCGCCACGTACGCTCAAGCTGCGATCGGCCAGGGTAAAAAAGACGGGAAAGATGGCGATCGCGACGGCGGGATTGCCCAACGGTACGGCGATCGCGATCGCGATGAATAGCCCGATCGTTTCCAGCAAAACGAGCCGCAATTCGAGGGGAGATCCGCCATACTCTAGGTTCGCAGGCAAGGTATCGAGGCGATCGGTCAGCGCGGCAAAATACCCCTGAAGATAGCCGCCAAATCCGACGATCGCCTCGCTCGGCGCTTGGGTCACGGCGCTGCTATAGCCCGAGGTGAGTTCGAGGTAGCCGCGTAGGTAGGCCGCTAGCGAAGGTTCCGTAAAATAGGCGAGATAAATCAAGCCAAAGCCAAACACGAAACAGGCGCCCAGTTCCGCCAAGGCATTATGGGTGCGATGCGACGTCTGATCGAGGCGTTGAATGATCTGTCCCACTTTGGGAAAAAGGCTATGAATCCAGGTGGCACGGTGCAATAAACGCGGCATGAGGCCGTAGCCAATGATCACGGAAACACCAATCACGAGAAGTAAGCGCCACAAAGGATCGCTATTTCCCGGCGCTAGGCTTAAAAAAGCCAGCGCCCCAAACGCCAGCACGGTTTCGATGAGTTTTAGGGCAATATCCGTCGCCGTTTTAAAGTGCGGTGTCGCCTTCCAGTGTTGGCCGCTCTGCACGCTGAGAAAGAGCATCAGGCTGATGATCGCCGTGATTCCGATCGACGCATTGGCATTGAATAACACGCCCGCCGCCGCCCCGAGTCCGATCGGCCAATAATGCCGGTCATCCGCCCAAATTTCCTGGAGCGAGAGCAATAACAACCCAATAAAAATGAGCTGGGATTCGGTTTGGAGGGCGGGATAAATTTCGGCGATCGTATACGGAAACAGTAAGCTAATCGCCAGAGTAATGCGAGTCAGGTGATCGTTAAGTCGTGCCAGCTTCAGCAGGGCAACGACGATCAGCAACAGGTGAATACCCAGGCGAACCACAAATACCGTATCGAAGTTATCGCCGACGATCGAACCGTGCAGCCAATAGCCCAGCGACCCATAAAACGAAACGGCATCACGGCCAAAAATCGCGCCATTTAAGTCGAGCTGACTGAGGCGATATTGCCATGCGGTGTTCGCGCCCGGCGTGATCGGCTCGGGCAGCGGAATAAAGGCGATCGTCAGATAGACGATCGCCATCACGATCGCCAGCGTCAAACTCGCGGTTTTCCACGATCGACTTGCCCAGCGGGAGGCATCACGCCAACCTTGACGCAGAAGTTGCAGGAGATTGGAAGATTGGTACATGCAAACAAGTAGCCGGGACACGGACAATATTTCAAGCCGATGCAAATGCGTTAAATCCTGGCATCCCACCAGTCCACTTGCTCACAAGCCGACTCAATAACGGACTCGGAAAGGAGCGTATCAGAAGATTTACGGAGATGTCACACGAGCGGATGCTTGTTCGCAACGTATTCGCGACGTATTTGCGACGTATTTGCGACTGGCTCGCAACTGGTTTGATTGAGTTAAGCCGCGAATCGAGCGCTAAAGTTTCGGGCGGAGAATCTGGCGCCATCGATCGACGGCATAGGACAAACCGGCGGTGATAATCAGCCACAGCAGCGGCCACAGGGGGCGAAGGTAGCGATCGCCAGACCCCACCGGCCAGCTCGTCACGTCGATATAGGCGATCGTCATGATCCGAACGGCGATCGTCACGATCGCGACACACACCAGGCTGAGGGGAATCTGAGCGGGTGAACCGGGCGATGAGTTTAAGGCTGGATTTTGGGATGGATTTGGACGAGGACGATCGCGAAATCCGCTGGATCGGCGCGATCGGGAATCATTGAGCGAGATCGCACCCGTCGTGCCAAGCATTTGCCCCAGTTGCATACCACTTTCGATCGCAATGCCCAGCACGCTTAAGCCGATCAAAATGGGAAATATCAGACGGTAAATATTAGCGCCGATGCTAATCGCAGCATCTTTGCGCTGATTTTCGGGGCGCGATCGCTGGGTTACAAACTCCGCCGGTTCGCCGATGATCGGTTCGTAATAGCGTTGCCGCAGGGCGATCGTCTCGGCATCCTGATCCACATCGAGCTTCAGCACGATCGCCGTTCGCCACAGTTGGCGCGTCAGTCGTCCCATACTGCCCAGCCAGCGCGGGATCGTCTGCCAGCGCAAGGCCGGAACCATGCCCCACAGACCCGATCGACAGCGCAACGCTTCGCTGTCACAGGCCGCATTAATCTCCGCTGCCAGTTGCCGATAGAACGCCGCCGCGCGATCGGGCGACTCGTAGTAGCCCGCCGCCGCCACCGCATCACGCAACGCCCAAAAGAAAAATCCCCCGGCATAATCATCGCAAATCCCCTCGGCGCAGGACTGCGATCGCCAGCCAGTATTGGGCGGGACTTCGAGAGCGGGGCGTAACTCGCGAAAGGCGGGGCTATGGTCGTAGATGGCTGCGCGGGCAAAGGCGGGAACGGGGACGATCGCCGCTGTGTCGAAATCGGCGAATCGGTTCGGAATTTCTGGGGTTTTCTGGGAACCTTCGACCCGAGATAAGGCGCTATAAGCCGCTGCGAATTCTGGCGTTTTAAAGTCGGAGGTGGCGAAAATGCCGAAGTTTGCGGCATTGCTCCAGGAAATTCCGAGGGTCAAGATCACCACGGGCGCGATCGTCAGTCCCAAACCGATCAGCATCTCACGAGCGATCGCGATAATGTTGACTTTTTCTAACGCTTGATCTGAATTGTGAGGATCAGTGCTGGATCGTTCAGCTTGGTTAAGCTTCTCCAATTCCAAAAAATCTGGTGACGGCGGCAAGATCACGCCGTTTAACTGCGCCTCAAGCTGCGTCTCGATCTCGCGCTCGATTCGATCCTGACGATCGGCCTCAGCTTCGATCCGATCGCGATAGTCCGCCTCTAACCGATCGCGCTGCGCCCGTCGCAACGCCTCGCGCTGCGCCTGATAGCGTCGCCACGCCACGATCGCCCAAATCAGCGCGATCGGCGGAACCAGCAACACCCCCTCCGGTCGCGTATTCCACAGCGCCGCCAGCGTCACGCCACTCCCCAGCGCTCCCAGCCCAAACCGCAGGCCGCGACACTCAATCACCGCGATCGCGCAGCCCAGCCACACCGCCATCAGCGGCAAATACAGCACCTCTTGCAGCGTTTGGCGATTCCAATGAAACGAAAACGGCGCGATCGCATACAGCCCAAAACACAGCGTCGCGACACGCGGACGGCGATAGACCGCCCCGACGATCGCCGCCAGAAACGCCCCCCCCGCGAGATACATCGCCTCTTGCCACAGTCGCAGCGGCACACCGATCCAGTGCGCTAAGGCGATCGTAAACGGATAGCCCGGTTGACGCAGCAGCGCAAAGGCGTCGTAGCTGGTGTCGTGGTTGATCAAGTTGGCCGCGAGGATGACGTAGCGCAAATTGTCGCGATCGGCGTCGAGGGCGCGGATCGGCAGGTGCGACACGAGCCAGAGTTTCAGCCCGATCAGCAGTAGCGCGATCGCGATCCAGCGCCACAGTCGCGGGCGATCGTCTACCGGTGGCCGCACGCGCCAATCGTGTTGCATTATGTCCGTCGCGATCGGCTCGCTGGGCAAGCGTTTATCTTGAGGGTTCATCGTCGCTCGATCAGCCTACCACGCTCACAATTCGGCTTAAAGTCTAGCCCGCGTAGGGTGTATTGCGGTCGCGATCCGTTCGGATTCACGCGATTGATCGGGATAGACTGTCACGCATCCCAGGTGTTGAACTAGCTGGCGGACTGCGAGAGTCGTTTGACAGCTTCGCTACCAAGCAGATCGTGGGTCTCTTGGAGTAACGCCGGAATTCGATCGCGGTGCGGACTCTGCTGCAACACCGGCGTGAATTTCTCCGCCTCAAAGCTTTGCAGCCGTTTACCGGGGAACCAGTGGCCGCCGTTGCCGAGCAGGTTGTAGCGCATCTTGCCGTATTCGGTCATGTCGTAGGCGATCGCCAGGTTTCGCAGCCAGAGGATCGTCTCCATGTTCACATCGTCCGGCGTCTCGCTCCAGTGAGGTAGGCCGACATTCCAGGTGTTGTACCAGTCTGACCCGAGGGCATCGATCGCCGCCTGTTCGAGCCGATCAATGATCGGCGGGAGAATTTCATCCGCACGATCAAGCAGATCCAGAGTTTTGAGGTGTTCATCAAAATCGGTCGGTTTTGCAGCGCCGATGCTTAAGGTATGAACTTGGGGATGGTTCAGGCAAAACAGATTGTTAAACACCATCGGACTGAGCGGCGCACAGAGATTGATCAGCTTTTGCGGCGCGTTGTAGAGCATTCCGCCTTTGTTGGATGGGCTGATGATGAAGACGCCCAGATCGTGGCGCGTGGCGGCTTCGATCGCAGCCCAATTGCGCTGAAAAATGTAGTACCAATGCAGATTCACATAATCAAAGGCATCGGTTTCGATCGCCTGGATAATCACGTCCGTCGGGCCGTGGGTCGAAAAGCCCACATGACCGATGCGCCCTTGGGCTTGCCAGCGGCGAATCACATCGAGGCAACCGCCGGGACGAATCGTCATCTCCAGATGCTCGGGCAAATTAATGCCGTGGATGCCGAGTAAGTCAACGCGATCGAGTTTGAGATTGGCGAAGCAGGTTTCGAGCGTGGCTTCAAACTCGCGGGCATCGTCGCAGGGCGATACTTTGGTTTGGATGATCAGGCGATCGCGGGGCAGGTCGGGCAAGATCTGGCCGAGCTGGAGTTCGGATGTGCCGTAGGCGCGTGCGGTTTCGATGTGAACGATGTCGAGTTCGAGAGCGCGGCGAATGGTGGTTTCGAGGTTCGTTTGACCATCAGCGGGAATATTGCTCAGGGGCTGATCATTCCAGGAATGCTGATAGCGCATCCCCCCGCAGGAAAACACGGGCATATGGAGGCCGGTTCGTCCAAAACGTCGAAAACGCATGATAGAAGCTCGGTGAGTCTGGATAGGTGAATCGTGATAGACGGTCAATCGAGGCGTGAGTCGATTGCTTTCAGTTTAATTAATGTAACGATTTGCAGCGAGTGGCATCATCGGATCGGATTGCATCGAGTCGCATCGAACCGCATCGCATCGCATCGAGTCGTCCGGACGCGGAGAGGGTCACGTGTGTTTGCTGGGTGTTAACTGGGACGGTTCCAATGGGGCAACGCGAAACCGATCGCACCGTGCCTCAATCTCACACCATTCGGCTGAGTCAATTTCCTGTGTTTTAAATACAACCCCAAAGCTCGATCGCACCGCGTCGGTGAGCGCGGTGATGAGTTGATCCAGGGTTAACGCCGGTAAAACCGGGGCGTGACAGGGTTCGCCGAAGACCTGAGTGAAGCGATCGCGATCGGGCGCAAGCTGCATCGATCCATGCTGAAGCACCGTATCGCCGCGATAGAGCTGGGCGCTACCGATCAACTTTGTACCGTCGGCGGTCACGAGATCGGCAGCGGTGGCCGTTCCGAAGCAGCTCGATCGATTGGCATCGTCGCGATCGCCGCCCGAATGCAGCGCCACGCCCAAGCTTGCCCAGCCTTGAATGAGGAAGCGACAGAGATCGCAATAGATGACCGATCGGCGTTTGCTCTGGGTCGGCATGGCGATCGCGTAGGTTAGCTCGCCCGGAGGATCGCGATCGGGTTCATCCCGGCAGGTACTGCCATGCAAAACCGCCCGCCCGCCGGTGGGTCGGCGCACGAGCGGTATGGGGGGGAGAATTACGCGAGGCGAGGCGCGATCGCGATCATTTACTGTCGAGGTTAACGGGCTGGCCAACCAACGATCCGGGATACGCTTTTGGTGAAACCCGAGGGAGATCGTCGGTTCTGACCAGGTATAAAAGCGCAGGATCGGCGGGTGACCCTGGCGGACACGATCGATCATCCAATCGTCGATCGCCATCTGCGTCAGTCCGTCCGCCGCGATCGGTGGAATCCAGCGCCAGCAAGAGCTAGACATTGACCAATCCTCGATGCCTGTGCGAGTCAATCTCGGGCAATCCCCAGACAAACTAGCTTTGAAACTCGGCGATCAACTCTTCATCGTTCTCATCGGCGATCGTCGCGACCACCGTAATCGTGCGAGAAATTTCGCCGGGATTGAGATCCATCACGGTTCGTGATGACATCACGACGATCTTTCCTTCCACCAGTGCAAAGCACGACTCAAACGTGCTTTGCCAATTCATCGTTAGCAGCTTTTTCATCAAGCCTGCATCGTTGTTCGTCGGCAAATCGAGCACAGGCGACCAGACGGTAAGCGTATCGTCTTCGGTCGAGCCTGAGAGCTGCACGAAGACTTCAACGCTACCGTACTTAAATTTCCACACATGACCGGCTTCGCTGAAGCCGACCATGGCACGGCCATTTTCCGCAAGACTCGAAATAACCGTTTCAATTTCTTTGGGGTAATCGATGCTGTCTCCGACTCCTTCAAACATATCCAGGGGCAATTCGGCTGAATCGACGGTCATGGTGGCGTTCGTTCCTGTTTTTTCGGGGTGCTCAGTGCGTTAGCACGAATGGCGAACCTGTGCCGATATCGGCGACCCATGCGAGGCAAAGGTACAGATGACGGTTAGGAAAATCACGATCCGTTCTGACGACTAATGTATCGTTTTCGATGAGGATTTGACCAAGGAGTACGGGTTTTCGGTTCAGGTGCAAATGTCACGGATCGCAAAACATTGGCGCAGGTTAGCGCTTGACTCAGCTTAAACGTTTTAGTTAGCGTGACCGGATACATCGTATGTTTTCCGTCCAGTTTGGCATTGCGGCAGCACGGACGACCCCATCGACGATCGCGGCTCGATTATTCACCCTTCAGCTCACGTCTGCTTACATCCTGCAATCGCCCTTCCGTTCCATCCAGCCGATCGCCGATCCAGCCTCCCCAGGATTCCCCCCCTTAACGCCCCCGTTCTTACCGCTCCCTTGCCGCCCCACGTCTCGGATATATACGTCACGCTAATGGCTTGAACGACATGATGGCTACACACTCCGAACCCAACCGTTACGAGATTTTTTCCCTGCGTGTTACACCATTGTTGAAACAGGTGTACGGCGAGGCGATCGCCTCGTCGCTGTGCGATCGGCTTTATGCGATCGTCGAACCGCATTTATCCGCCTCCTTTGATGAAGATCGCGACAAGTGGAGCCAGGAAAAAACGATCCTAATCACCTACGGTAATTCGCTCGAAAGTTCCGTCGATGAGCCACCGTTACGGACGCTCGATCGCTTCCTCAACTCCTACCTCCAGAACACCATCACCGGCGTTCACATCCTGCCCTTTTGTCCCTACAGCTCCGACGACGGCTTTGCGGTGATCGACTACCTAGCGATCGATCCCGCCCTCGGAACCTGGGACGATATTTACCATCTGGGCAAAAACTTTAACTTGATGGCAGATTTGGTCATCAACCACGTTTCGAGCCAGCATGAATGGTTCGAGCAGTTTAAACGCGGCGAAAAACCGGGCTGTGACTACTTCATCGAAGTCGATCCCGAAACCGATCTCTCGGAGGTCGTGCGGCCACGCAGTTCGCCGCTGCTGGCCGAAGTGGACACCGTCAGCGGTAAAAAATATGTCTGGGCGACGTTTAGCCATGACCAAATCGACCTGAATTTTGCCAATCCGGAGGTGCTGGTCGAGATTGTCAAGGTGATGCTGGCCTACATTAGCGCTGGGGCAAAATATATCCGTCTTGACGCGATCGGCTACCTCTGGAAAGAGATCGGCACACCCTGCATTCACCTGCCCGAAACCCACGCGCTGATCAAAGTCTTCCGGCAAATCGTCCAGATGGTGAACTCCTCCGTCGCGCTGATCACCGAAACCAACGTCCCCAACCGCGAAAACCTCAGCTACTTCGGCAACCGCAACGAAGCGCACATGATCTATAACTTCAGCCTGCCGCCGCTGTTGTTAAATGCGTTGCTTCATGGGCGATCGGATCACCTGCGCACCTGGATGATGAGTATGCCGCCGTCGCCCGTGGGCTGCGCCTATCTCAATTTCACCGCCTCCCACGACGGCATCGGGATGCGCCCCACCGAAGGCTTGCTCACCGCAGACGAATACGAAACGCTGATCGACTGTATGCAAAAATTCGGCGGGCGAATTAGTATGCGCCGCCATCATGACGGCTCCGAAAGCCCCTACGAGATTAATATTTCGCTGTTCGATGCCTTTAAAGGCACGGTGAAGGGCGAAGACGACTGGCAGATCGAGCGGTTTATCTGTTCCCAGACGATCGCGATGGCCGTCGAAGGCATCCCCGGATTTTACATTCACAGCCTGCTCGCCACGCCGAACCATGCCGACGGCGTGATCCAAACCGGTCACAATCGCACGATTAACCGCCGTCAGTGGGAATACGAAACCCTTGAAGCCCTGATTAGCGATCCAAAATCGCCCCAGGCGATCGTCCTCAAAGAACTCTCGCGCCGGATTCAAATCCGTCGCCGTCAGCCTGCTTTTCACCCCAACGCCACCCAGTACACCTTGCAGCTACGCCCCGCGATCTTCGGCTTCTGGCGACAAAGCATGACTCGCGAGCAAAGCATTTTCTCGATTCACAACCTGACGGACGAGCCGCAAATGGTTCGCCTCTCCGATCTCAATCTGGTCTGTACCGATGACTGGTTTGACCTGATTGGCGGCACGACCGTATCGGAAATCTACGAAGCGCTCGACCTCGCGCCCTATCAGTCGATGTGGCTCTCGAATCGTCTGCATTAAGCAATCCAAGACAATTAACAGTGACTTCAGACCTTTGAAGTTTCCTAAACCTCAAAGGTCTCACGTTCGGCGATCGCCAGAACCCGTTCAATCCGGATTGTGGTCTAGGGCGTTCGGTAGAATACGTAGCAAGATGTATTCCGTATCCTCGCTACGCTCTTAAATTCTTCTTATGACCTCAGGCCGCTGGCTGGAACGATTTTCGTCTGCGAAAATTGCGATCCTTCTCTTCTTTACGATCGCGCTGTGTGTCGGCGCATTGCCATCGTATCTGCGTGGCCACCTTCCGAGCGCAAGCGTCATTGACCATGTTCAGCTCAAATCGATCAACGCCATCGTTGATGACGGCTTAACGCTTGAAGGCTGGAACAATACAGAAGTGACAACGCTGAAACTGGGTAGCTATACCTGGTTACAGCAAACCATTCAGGGTGAAGACGCGACGCCCTATGCCCAGCGCCCAGCACTCTTTTTTGTACATCCTCAAAAGTCGCCGACGGGTACATCTTCGCTGCCTCAGACCGAATGGAGCGATATTGAAGGGGTCATCAGTCGCCAGGGCAGTGCCAAGCTCGACTCGTGGGACTGGTTATCGTTTGAGGCGGTGCCGGACGCGACGGATAGCCCGAAGACCCGTGCCGGGATGATCCACGCGCGGTTTTATCGGGTGGTCACGTCGCAGCAAACCTATGCAGCGGTGGCCTGGTATGACTGGTATGAGGGGGGTCACTATTCCGGGGCGCGGTGGTTTCTGGCGGATCTGCGGGCGCAGATCGCCGGAACGCGACAGCCTTGGGTTGCGGTGGCGTTGTTAATCCCGATCGAGGTACGCGGTAATATCGAGGAATCTCGTAAGTTAGCGACGGATCTGGCGCAGACGATCCATGTTGCTTTAGGGGATGCGGGGCTTGCGGATGCTGCGCCGTAGATTGCAGGATAGTGACTCGACGGTTTAACGGCTCAACAGCTCAACGGCTCAACAGCATCGCGGAACGTGCATCCAACTGACTGACTGTGTTTCATTCGTCGCGATCGACGGTACAGAAGAGAGAAAAAGAGATGAAAGCTTGGACACGTAATGCTGCGAGTGTGATGCTGTTGACGGGTTGCTGGGTGGGACTCGTCGATCCGATCGCGATGAGTGTACAGGCTCAGTCCACGCTGTCAGACGTTGATGAACTGACGCCGGACGAGACGAACCCAGAGGATGCAGACCTGGAAGATGCAGACTCCGAGGATTTGGACAACGAGGACTCAGTTCGATCGCAAGTTCTCGACGCCCTCGAACTCGAAACCCGCGAATTTATCGAGGTGCTGCGTGATCGTCAAGAGGCGGACGATCGCCGCGATCGACTCTTTCCCCGCAATACAACCAACACCAATACACCTCCCCCCTTACCCGTTTCCAACCTCCGCGATCCGGCGGAATGGCGAGCCTATCCCCTCGGCCCCGGCGATCAGATCAACATCGTCCTACAGCCCCCCTTTCAAGAGCTTTCAACCCCGGCAGTCATTGCCTTTGACGGTACGGTGTTCGTCAGCCTGTTGGGGCAAATTTCCCTGGATGGATTGACGATCGAAGAAAGTACCGAAGTGTTGCGCCGTCAGTTTAATCAATTTCTCGTCGATCCTGAGGTTCGCGTGATTCTAGCAGCGCCCCGCGCGGCTCAGGTGACCGTGAGCGGCGCTGTGTTGCGTCCGGGCTATTTCCCCATTTCCCCCAATGCCTTTGTTCACGAAGCCCTCCTGACTGCCGGTGGCGCGAGCGTCAACAGCGACTTGCAAAACGTGATTGTCCAACGCCGACGGGCGGACGGCTCGGTGATTAGTCAATCGATCGATCTCTACACACCGATCGCCGAGGGAACCCCCCTCCCCAATATTCGGCTCCGTGACGGCGACACGATCGTCGTCCCCGAGCGGGATTTACTCTTCGATAGCGACTACGATCGCGAGCTACTACGCCGTACTCCCCTTGTCAGCGACCAAAATATACCGATCCGGTTCGCCGTGATCGGCGAAGTTGAAAGGCCAGGCTACTATGAAGTCACATCAGCCGTACCCCATTTTGTCGAAGATGCACTCATCCTCGCGGAAGGTTCTGGCAACACTGCCGATTTGCGATCAGTGCTAGTACAGCGACCATTACGTGATGGCACAATCATCGAGCAAGAGGTTGACCTCTATACTCCCCTGATTTCGGGAGGAACCTTACCTCCTCTACGCCTAGAGGACGGCGATGTGGTCGTTGTACCGAAGCTAGCCCTTGAGGATCTTGAAAGCTACAACAACGAGATCTTGGCATCGTCGAATATTACGAGCACGGTCATTACAGTGCGGTTATTTTCTCGCGCTCTGGGTCGTGTTACTCCCGTCACCCTAGCGAACGGTAGCCGCCTAACTGATGTTCTCACGCAAGTTCCCCTACAGGATTCGACCGTTGGTCGTATTGCTGTGGTGCGTTTTGATGAAGCTCGCGGCGAGGCGGTGACGGAGCATTATGACGGCTGGGCGGCGATCGAGGGGGATGAAACGGAAAATGTCCTACTCCGCGACAAGGATGTGATTTTGGTCGGTCGCAATACGATCGCCTCGATTAGCAACGTTCTTAATCGTTTCACCCAGCCATTCCGCGACGTTTTGGGCTTCTTGCTCTTCTTCGATCAACTGCAAAACAGCGCGACGAATCTCTTTAGTCCCAACGGTACGAGCAACAATAACAATAGTAACAACAACAACTGAACAAACTAGTGGCGCGACATCCCTAAAATCGTGGCTTATAGATGTCGCACGAGTAGGGTGAGCACTGCCCACCACGATTAACCCACGAATACGTAGCCGTGATGGTGGGCATTGCCCACCCTACAAAACTAATACACACCTTTAGATGAGTCGCGTCACTAGTAACCGTGCTGCCTCCGGTTTCTTGTCTTGACTACATCACTTTTTGCCGCCAAATAGACCGCCAAATAGCCCCCCACCTTTTTCGGGTTTCTTCGCGGGCTTCTTAGAAATCGGCTTACCACTCGTCGGACGCGCCATCATTTTGTTATAGAGCTTGCGAACCTCAATTACAACTGGATCGTGAGGGTCTGTTTTCACGGCCTTTGATAGGTGAGATTTCGCCATAGTCAGGTTGACACTCGCGGCTTTTTGCTCGTTTTGAATCAGGTAAACCTTTGCCATCAAAGCGTGACAGCGAGCATTTCCCTGCTCAAGCTTGAGTGCGTCTTGCAACTCTTTTCGCGCACTGGAAAAACTATGTTTTTCGAGCAGGGATAGCGCCCGGTTGTAGTAGTTATCAACGAGGGATTCTTGAGAGGTTTTCGGTGGCGGTGGCGGTGGTGACGGGATGGGCTTACCGGTAGAGGTCACCTTGTTGGAGGTTTTCGCCACCGGGCGACCCCACCCCCCATCATTTTGTGTGCGTCGCAGGAGGTAAACCTGATTGAGTTCGCTCAGGGTCGCGATCTGGGCGATCGCCTGGGAGAGATCTTCGTAATGATGCTGGGCGAGTTCGCGTAGTTGCTTGCTGTACTCGCGATGAACTTGATCGAGCGAGCTAAGTTCGAGCAAGGCACGGGCGGCTTCACTTTCCAGCGAAATCTGATCGCTTTCTTCGACCAGCCGTTTTCCTGTCATGCGAAGCAGAACGCCATAATCGACGAAATCGCGTTCGTTCGAGAGTTTAGCGTAGGCTGGGTTGATCAGCTTCGAGAGCAGATCCTGAGCCAGATCTTTATTCTCAAGGCGGCAGACATCGGGGTGCAGTCTCCGCGCGATACTGAGATATTGCTTCCGGATCTCTTTCAGGTTGGCGTCAACACTCACGCCAATGACGGCGTGGTAGTCAGTGAAATCGAACCCAAATAGACCCCGCTGAATTTCAAAAGACATAAATCTTAGACGAACCTCTTGCCGAAACCGATGACTGTATCGGTCTAATCTCTAATGTACTGTGCGATGGGATGCAATGGCATTGACGATCGCCGGGTTTGTCTTTAAGTTAAGCGCCGAATTCAGCCAGGAAATGTACTGCGGGTAAATGGGTAAACGGGGACGGAGCTGCCAGCGATGG
The DNA here is from genome assembly GCA_011390275.1 of Geitlerinema sp. S16. Classification (GTDB taxonomy): domain Bacteria; phylum Cyanobacteriota; class Cyanobacteriia; order Cyanobacteriales; family Geitlerinemataceae; genus RDYZ01. The sequence continues at coordinate 21,866 of JAABST010000003.1, read as the reverse complement.
GGGGTGAGGATCGCTGCGAGGCTGGCCGGGGTGGGGTGATCATAATCAGGGTTGACCTCGTCGTGCGGGCTGAGGCCGCCCAGGTCGCGGGCTCCGGCATCGAGGCAGGCGAGCAAGATATCGGGACGGGGTTGGGCGTTGTGGATCAAATTGGGGGGGATTTGGATCGCGATCGCATCGGGGAGACGCTGACGGGCGATCGCCACCAGTTCGGGGAGGCGATCAAGATCAAAGGCGATGCCGGGATCGTCTTGGCGGTGGCCGGGGCTATGGGGTTGCAGGATGACTTCTTGGATGTGTTGCCAGCGATTGTGAATCCGGGCGATCGCGTCGAGGGTGTCGAGGCGATCGGCGTGGGTTTCGCCGATGCCCAGTAACAGGCCGGTGGTGAAGGGAATCTGTAGCTCGCCTGCGAGTTCGAGTTGGGCGAGGCGGGTGGCGGGGAGTTTACTGGGCGATCGGCGGTGGACGGTGTTGAGTAAATGCGGCGTGAGTTGCTCCAGCATTAAGCCCATCGAGACGTTGACCTGCTTGAGGGCGGCCATTTCGGATCGGTGGAGCGGCCCCGCGTTGGTGTGGGGCAAAAAGCCGCGCTCGATCGCCAGAGCGCAGAGGTTATAGATCCGCTGAAACCAGGCGGCGCGGCGCGGGCTGTCGGGGTGAACTTCGCCGCTGAGGATGAGAATTTCGATCGGGCGATCGGGGAAATGAGCCGGATCGCTGAGTTGATCAAAAATAGCAGCGGCGTCAGCGAGTTCGAGCATTGGCGCACCGGGGTCGGCGCGAAAGTTGCAGTAGGAACAGCGATTGAAGCATTCGTAGGTCGGGACGATCGTATAGGCGGGGCTATAGGTAATGACGCGATCGCGATCGCAAGAATTCGGGGTTGTGGCGGGACTCGTCTCCTGGGGGAGGGGCTGGGATATGGGCATTACACTCAGGTAAAAAGAACGGTGGAACAGCATGAATCAAACACGCCTATCAAAAAATACTCATTAAAAAATGCTCATCAAAAACAACGAATATTTGATAAACGATACGTCTTAAGAGTCGAACTCTTACGGTCGGTAAACTCCTGTATCGAGAGCGCTCCGAAAACCTGACAAACTCGATACACTAAAGACATCGAGAACGCCTCTCTCGGGTTCGAGAGATTACAGTTATGCTTGATGTCCGTCTCGCTGTGCCATCCCTCACGGAAGCCGCTGCCACCGCCGCCGCAACGTTACCAATCGCGTCTAACATCTCCATTGACGCTGAACTACGCGCCTCTCGTGAACATGCTCGCCGCCTTTCAGAAATGTACGGATCTCATGCTGCGGAAACGGCTGCGGCCTGGGATGCGGTCGAAGAAATCCTGGCGATGAAAGCGCATCAGCGAGCCGATCGTTAGCCGTCCCCAGAAGACTTCGAGATCGACGATCGGCTCGCCCATTCGACCTGGCGCAAAATCCCGCGCAGCATCGCCACCTCTTGACTCGAAAGCTGCGATCGATTAAACAGACGACGAAATTTTTCCATCCGTGCGGTGGCAGTATGAGTCTGGAGGTAGCCGATATCAAGCAAAACGCGCTCTAGGTGACCGTAGTAGCCTTCGAGCTGACTGACGGGAGCGGCGTTGATTTTAGATTCTTCAGATACTTCAGCAGGCGCGATCGCCGATTCTGCCTGCATTGTGGCAACAGATCGAGCCGAATCGATCCCGTACGTATCGTCGATCTGAGCCGCACGCACGAGATCGCGAGCGCAAACGGCGACGGCCTGGGCGAGATTGAGCGAGGAATAGGTTTCGGTGCTGGGAATACAGACAAAACGCTGGGCATAGGCGAGTTCATCGTTGCTCAGGCCGTGATCTTCGGGGCCGAATAGCAAGGCGGATGGGGTATCGAGTAGCCACGGTAGGCCAATTTCAGGCGGCAAGAGGGGCGTTTCAACGCTGCGGCTGCGACTGCGGCCAGTGGTGGCGATCGTCCGGGTCACGTCGGCGATCGCTTCGGGAATGGTGGCGACAATCCGCGCCTGTTCGAGGACATCGAAGGCATGGACGGCCATGCGTCGTGCCTCCTCGCCGTGGGGGTCACACCGTGGATCAACCAACGTTAAGCGCGATAGCCCCATATTTTTCATCACCCGCGCGATCGATCCCAAATTGAGCGCTCCTTGGGGTGAGACGAGGACAATCGTGATCGGTTCAAGGCGGGTAATGAGATCGGCGGCAAGAAACATACAGAGAATGGCGAGAAATGATTTGAAATTAAAGGTGAAATTAAAGACGCGACGTAGCGCAGGGGTCTCGCCTGCATGTTCTAATTTTGCGGCGAAATCACCCGATTCCACCGGTTTAGCTCGCGATCAACTCCCGTAAACGCTGGGCGATCGCCGTCGTGCTAAAGCTTGCTAGAGTCTCCTGCCGCAACCAGGCTCCATCGCAGCGGTGATCCTCGCCGCGCAGCATCTCGATACAGGCCGCCGCTACCGCATCGGGATCACGGTGGGGAACCTGCCAGCCGAGGCGACCATCTTGCAGGGGATCGGCAGACCCGTCGCTATCGCCGGATAGTACCGGAATCCCCGCCGCCATCGCCTCAAGGTAAACAATCCCGAATCCTTCCTGGGACGGCATCACGTAGGCATCGGCGACCCGGTAGTGATCGACGAGATCCTCCGTGGCGACAAACCCGGCAAATATGACCCGATCGGCCACCCCGAGATCGATCGCCAACTGCTGCAAGCGCGGCAGATCGTCACCCCGACCGATCGCCAGATATTTCACGTTGGGATAGACCTCGGCGATTTTGGGCAGAGCACGAATCGTCACGTCTACGCCTTTGTAAGGATCGCCGGACCAGAGCCGCGCCACGGTCATCAACACGCGGGCGTCGTGGAGCTGGTAGCGATCGAGCAGATGAGCCGGTTTCGGTGCGGGGGTGAAACGATCGCCATCGACGACGCAGGGCAGCAGCTCGAATTTTTCTGGCGGTAAGTGGTTGGATTCAACGGCGCGATCGCGACTGTAGCGGCTAATCGTCCAAATGGATTTCGCATCCAGCAACGCCCGCACCTGGGACGGCGGCAGTGCCTCCCACACCTCTTTGCCATAGGTCATCACCACGTACGGCACATTAAACAACCGACAGAACAGACGTGTGAGTGCCGCAAAGTTAATGTGGCCACAAAACACGCAGCTTGGGCGGTTGATAATCAGTTGTTTGATCAGTGCCAGAGCAAAGCGAATGCGACCGAGGGTCATTTCGCTGTTCGTTTTTTGTTGGCCAAGTTTGAGGTAATGAAAGTGGAAGAGCGATCGGGGTCTGCTGACACCGAGATCGAAGGGGTTATCGCAGCCCGGAGGATCGCGAAGTAGCAAGATATCGGCCAGATAGCGATAGCCTCCAGACGATCGCCGTGCCGCTGCTTCGTAGGCTAAGAGAACATCTTTAACGTAGGTTTGAATGCCGCCTTCACAGCCAAACACTTCAATAAAGGTAAACAGATGATGATCGGGTTTTTGTGATTTCGCGGGGGCTTGCATCAATTGTTCGCTTGTTCGCTAAAAATTTAAGGGTGTCTGCAAATGGCATTCAAGCCTTGAGCGTCGTATCAGAATTGTTAGACGACTCAATAGACCTCTTGCACGAATATCATCCCCTCTCCCTAAATCCCTCTCCCAGAGAGGGAGAGAGACTTTGAAAGGCAATATTTTTGATTTGGCTCCCCTTCTCCCTGCTTGGGAGAAGGGGCTGGGGGATGAGGGCGATTCATGCAAGAGGTCTAATCACCTCAGGTTTTACCACTTTGAGCAGGATACAGGTTGAGCCAGATACAGACTGAACAGAAAAAGGCTCAACCAGACAGCAGTAATAAAACGCCGATCTCACGCATTCCTCCATTCCTCACTCTGTTAATTCCTCATTCCTCCACGAACCGATCGTCTCGATCGTCTCGATCATCCGTTTATTCGTTGTTTCCGGAAAGCATCGGTCATCATGCTGGCCACCTGCGGCATCGCATACCGCGCTTCCCAGTCCATGACCCGTTTCGCCTTGGCGGGATTGCTCCGCCCGATCGCGATATCCGTCGGGCGGAAAAACGCCGAATTCGTGATCACATGATCGCGCCAGTCTAAATCCAAACTCGCAAACACCGCCGCGACAAAATCTTCCAGCGCATGGGTTTGCCCCGTCGCCAAAACATAATCATCGGGCTGATCCTGCTGCAACATGCGGTACATCCCCTCGACATACTCCGGCGCCCAGCCCCAATCGCGCTGCACGCTAATATTGCCCAGCTCCAGAGTTTCACCACTACCATCAGCAATCCGGCAGGCCGCCGCGACAATTTTTTGCGTGACGAAACGCTCGGGGCGAAGGGGCGATTCGTGGTTAAACAAAATCCCGGAACAGGCAAATAATCCGTAAGCTTCGCGGTAATTGGCGACCTCCCAAAAGGCGGCGGATTTGGCGACGGCGTAAGGACTGCGGGGACGAAATGGCGTGGTTTCATCGGCGGGTTTGCCATCCGTGTCGCCAAAGCATTCGCTCGAACCGGCGTTGTAGAGTTTGATCTTTCTGCTGAGAAAGCGGACGGCTTCGAGTAGGTTGAGCGTCCCGGTGGCGATACTATCTAGGGTCTCGACGGGCTGCTCAAACGAGAGGCCGACGGAACTTTGACCGCCCAGGTTGTACACTTCGTCGGGTTCGATTTTGGTTAATACCTGAATGACGCTGCGAAAGTCGGTCAGGCTCATGGATTCGACCTCTACCCGATCGCGAATACCGAGCCGTACGAGATTGCGAAAGCTCGACATCTGGGCATCGCGTGAGGTTCCGACGACGCGGTAGCCGCGATCGAGCAGGAGCTTGGCGAGGTAGGAGCCATCTTGTCCAGAAATGCCGCAAATTAAGGCTGTGGTCATAAATTGATCGGGGATGAAGGCGATAGAGACAGGTTCAGGGCTGGGGTCGTGAACGGCGATCGCGTGATCGCAAGCGCATGGCTAGATTAGCGAAATACGAATCGTAACGGGTTGACGGTGTTGAGCCTGGGCGATCATTACTCAATGTCGTGTCAGGGGAGATGATGCCCGTGAACAGATATAACAACAATCATCATGCTGATCCGTCGATCGAGGGATTGGTTAAGATAGATCGGGCAACAGCCCTAACGTACTCCCACTAACCTCATTTCTAACCAGATTTTCGCGACATTCCTGGATCGCGATACCACTGACTTAACACTGCTATGAATCATTGCATCTTGCTCGTGGAGGTCATGCAAGCGCCTCAAGTTCGCTACACCAGTGACCAAGTACCGGTGGCTGAAATGATCGTGCAGTTTAATACGCCACGGGATGGCGATCCGCCTGCGACCCTGAAGCTGGTGGCTTGGAATCGTCTCGCGACCGAAGTCGAACAGCAGAGCTATCGGGTCGGCGATCGGCTACTCGTCGAAGGCCGGATCTCGATGGTGACGATCGATCGTCAAGAAGGCTTCCGCGAAAAACGCGCCGAACTCCGTGCCCAACGCATTCATTCCCTCGCCGCGCTCGGTGCTGGCGCTCCAGCTCCCGCGTATGTCCCCCCAGTCGCACCGGCTCCCCCCGCACCGAAGCCCAACTACGCCCCACCGATTCCGAACGCTGCACCGCCATCCAACGTGGCACAATTTCCCTCCCAACCCCAAGCCATGCCGGTGAATCCGCCCTCCGTGCCCGGTGCGCCACCTGCCGCCCCGCAACCCTTTCCCCAAGCTGCGCCACCGGCCAGTGTGCCCGACTTTGACGATGACGATATCCCGTTCTAAGACCGTGCTAAGACAAGGCTGAGGCAGAGCTATGATGAAACACCGCGTAATTTTTTGTCTGTAATTGACGTCATTCATGACCTTATCGTCTTCCGATGCTCCGCTGCCCGATCGCCCTGCGGCTCCGCCGATCGATACTGTTCTTCCCAGCTTCGACGACCTCTGGCGCGACACCTTTGATCACGTCCCCACAACGGAACAACAAGCCCAATTCCAAACCCTCTACCGCGCGACGCTCGATGCCAACTCGCGCGTTAACCTAACGCGAATCGTCGAACCGACGGAGTTTTGGGAAAAGCATATTTGGGATTCTGTCAGCGGTTTGCACTATCTCGATCGCTGCTTGGCCAATAGCCTGGATATAGGGCTAGCGGAGGTGTCGGACTGGGACGAAGATAAGCCGGTCAAGATGATCGATGTCGGGACGGGTGGCGGATTTCCGGGGTTACCGATCGCGATCGTGCGCCCGCAGTGGTCGATCACGCTGCTGGATTCGACCCAAAAGAAGGTGCGGATCGTACAAGAGTCGATCGAGGCGATCGGTTTAACCAACTGCACGACCACGATCGGTCGCGCCGAACGTCAATCACAGCTCCCCCAATACGCCGAACGCTACGATCTCGCCACCGTTCGCGCCGTCGGTTCGATTCAAGCCTGCGTTGAATATACATTGCCGTTTTTGATCGATGACGGTATCGCCATCCTCTACCGGGGACACTGGAGTGACGACGATCTCGCCACGTTGACCAAAATCTTGCGGCGTATCGATGGGCGTTTACTCACGGTCGAAGCCTTTGAAACGCCGTTAACGCACGCCGTACGTCACTGCGTGTTCGTGCAGGTTTAGCGCGGGTCAGGACTTACACAAAATGGGCTAGAAGTCCGACTTTTCCTCTCGTCCTGAGAGCTAGAACGACGAAGGCTGGTTTAGAAGTCGGACTTCTGCGTTAGTCCTGATGGGTTGAGACTTCAAGCGCTACACTGTTGTCACTTCAATCGAGCTAGACCCTCGCGGTACGGCTGAGAATTGTCGATTGTTGATTGCTGATCGCCGCTCTTTCTCTCTGATCGCCTGTGACCACCGATCCCCTCTATATTCCCGATCGCCTCGATATCCTGGTTATCGGTTCAGGTGCCGCCGGACTTTATACCTCTCTGTGTTTGCCCGATCGCCTGAATGTGGGTCTGGTGACCAAAAGTCGTCTGCCTAAATCTGCGAGCGATTGGGCGCAGGGCGGTATCGCGGCGGCGATCGATCCCGATGATGCTCCAGCATTTCATGTAGCCGATACGATCACCGCTGGGGTTGGCTTATGCGAGCCGGATGCCGTGCGCGTGTTGGCCGAATCCGCCTCGGATTGTGTGCAGTCCCTGGTCAATCTGGGCGTTGGCTTTGATCGAATTGGCGATCGTCTGGCCTTGACCTTAGAAGCGGCTCATTCCCATCGTCGCGTCCTCCATGCCGCCGACACCACCGGACGCGCCGTGGTCAGCACCCTGAGCGATCGGGTACGTCAACGCAGCAATATTCAGATTCTCGATGATGCGTTTGTGGTGGATCTGTGGATTGATCCGGAGGGGGGGCGCTGTTTGGGGGCGGCGATCGTCCGGGGCGGGATGCTCCGATGGGTACGCGCGGGGGCGGTGATATTGGCGACGGGCGGTGGTGGTCAGGTGTTTGCGAAGACGACGAATCCGAGTGTGAGTACCGGGGATGGGGTCGCGATGGCGTGGCGATCGGGGGCGATTTTGCGCGACCTCGAATTTTTTCAGTTTCATCCGACAGCACTGGCCAAAGACAACGCGCCAAGCTTTTTGATCAGCGAAGCGGTACGAGGCGAAGGGGCGCATCTGGTAGACGATGCCGGACGCCGGTTTACCTTTGATGACCACCCGTCGGGCGAACTCGCGCCGCGTGATGTGGTCAGCCGATCGATTTATCGCTATCTGAATGCGACGGCGGACGATCCGGCTGAAGCCCATGTCTGGCTCGACCTTAGCCCGATCGGAGCCGATCGCGTTCGCGCCCGCTTTCCCAACATCATCCGTAAATGTCAAAACTGGGGCATTGATGTGATGCACGAGCGGATTCCGGTGTCACCCGCCGCACACTACTGGATGGGTGGCATTCAAACAGATCTGACCGGCCAAACCTCGATCGCGGGGCTGTATGCCGTCGGTGAAACGGCCAGTACGGGCGTCCACGGCGCGAATCGACTGGCGAGTAATTCGCTGCTGGAGTGTCTGGTCTTTGGGGCAAAGTTGGCAAAAATTGAGGTGTGGCAACCGGCGATCGAGGGTATGGATCACGATGTTTCGCCATCCACGGATCAGAAGCAAAACTGGATGGCGATACCCCAGGCGGAATGGGACTGGATCGACACTCTACGGGCTGAATTACCGCGCTTGCTCTGGAAAAGTGCCGGAATCTGCCGCGAGGCGTCCACTCTCGAAGCGGCGATCGCCCAGGTCGGTCAGTGGCGTCAGCACTGGAATACGCTGCAAGCCACTCGATTTTTTACCACCGCGCGACACGGCGATTCACGATCGTTGCTCATCCCAAAGTCTGACCCCGACGACCTGACCACCTGTATGGCTCGCGTTGAACTTTGGGGCGAAACGCGAAACTTGCTCGATATTGGCGAACTGATCCTCAAAAGTGCGTCATTCCGCCAAGAAAGTCGCGGCGGCCATTATCGCAGCGATTTTCCGGCCACGACCAGCGATTGGCGAGTTCATACCCTGATCACGGATGACCAGGTTCGACGATCGCCACCGATCGAGCTACATCTATAAGTCGGCAGGTCACCCAGAGTCAGCGAACGAAACATCGATCGCGCTTAATCCAAGACATCATCGTCGTCGAATTCTTGCGGGGCGACGTTCAATGAGCGGGGTAACGTACAAACAAAACACGATCCTTCATCGAGAACGCTGTTAACGGTAATCTCACCGCCCAGTTGTCGTGCCAATTTCTGACCGATCGTTAGCCCCAACCCCGTCCCGCCATACTTCCGAGTAGTGGACGAATCGGCCTGGGTAAACGGCTGAAAAATTTGAGTTAACTGTTCGGGACTCATGCCAATACCGGTATCGCAGATCGTGAATTGAATGTAGCCATCATCCTGAATATAAGGAGTCTTTGGGATGAATTTGGGCGATGGAAGATTTGAAGACTGAAGACTTGAAGACTGAGAATTTAAAGCAAGAGAATTTGAAGACGGGAGAGTGCTAAGGCTAGCCATTCTTATGCCGAGATTCAAATTAGGGTCAGCAGCCGCTATGGGCCGAACCGTCAGCACGATCGTCCCGGCATGGGTAAACTTGGCCGCATTGCTCATCAGATTGAGTAATATTTGCCGCACTACGGTGCTATCGCTATACATTGAGCCGATGTCCGGGGGGCAGTCTTGTTTGAATAGGCTGCCATTGGCATCGACCATCGGTTGAATATTCAGCACAACTTCATCAATCAAATGAGCGATCGAGAATGTCGTCGGCGTAAATGTAAGCTGACCCGCTTCGATCTTCGAGATATCTAAAATATCGCCAATCAACGACAGTAAATGTTCGCCCGCGCCACGAATCTTGTGCGCATCCTCCGCAAAATCCTCTTGGCCAAGGTCTAGAGCATCCTCTTCAAGCAGTTCGCTATAGCCGATGATCGCATTGAGCGGTGTCCGCAGTTCGTGACTCATGTTTGCGAGAAATGCACTCTTGGCTCGGTTTGCCGCCTCCGCCGCCTCCTTGGCTTCCCGGAGTTCTTCCGATCGCTTATGCTCAGTGATATCTTGCAGCGTGCCGATGACATACTGATCTTGGCGCTCGCACTGTTCACGCACAATGCGCTCATCGTCGCCATTCAGACGGTAATCTAAGCAAAACGGCTGGCCATCATCGAGTAGCGCTGCAAACGCGACCTGAAGCGCTGGACAGTCATCCGGATGAACAGCCCCCAACAGCAGATTGCGCGTCGGAGACTCGTGACGGCGTGACCTCAGGTTTAAAATCTTCCACATCTCCGGCGACCAGGTCATGGTTTGACTGCGCAAATCTAGCTCCCAATTACCCAAACACGCGATGCGCTGCGCTTGCTCAAGGCGACGGCGACTGTTTTGCTGCAATTTCTGGGCTCGCGATCGGCCAACGATGATCGTCGCGAAACTCAGTGCAGCGCCAGACATCGAAAATAGAAAAATCTGCAATGACACAACGGACTGATCGACACTTAAATTCGACATTAAAAACGGTCCGCTGGATCGAGCAATGCCAAAAATAGCCATTAAGGCAATGCCGAAATTGAGCAGCATTGTGCCACGTTTGCCAAAGCGGAGCGAACTCCACATCAGTAAAATTAACGGCAAATACTCTAAAGGATACGTATAGTTACTGGCGCGAGTGCGTGAGCAAAAAATCAGCCAGCCAAGCCCGATGGATACCAGCAGCAAGATGATGCATTCGGTTATACGTGACCACGGGCGTTGAATATGGCCAGCGTCCAGATCGTTACTCCGATCCGTGAGCGCCAAAATTACAGGTATGATCGTCAATGACCAGGCTGTATCTCCAATTCCTTCCGTTGACCAGGACACAGATAGCGGAGTCAAGACTGTAAAATCACTGATCTTTGCTGCCGTAGTGGCGATCGCGTCCAGCAAAGAAGCGCTGAGGGTTGCTGCGATCAGCGCCAACACATCGCCTAATCGGGCGATTGACGGATCAAAATTGAGAGCCCGCAACGTCCAGAGCGACACAATCACAAACAGCGCATTGCCGCTGCTAGCCAATACCGCCGCCCAAAATCCATAATCCGTCATCTGTGCCGCCAGAAAACTACCGATCACGACCCCTGGCCAAGGAGAATTACGGTGTGTGCGCAGCAAAATCGACAGCGATATCGCATTGGGTAACCCAATAAAGCAGGCGGCTAAGGTCTTATCCGGAATAAAAGCGATCGCGCGGCTCATGACGATATACAGGGCAGCCAAGATCACAATCTGAATGAAATATCGTGAATGTCGAGTTGCGATCATGCGCGTGTCCTCCTGATTCTTGGCTGACGATTTAGCTCATCAGTCAAAAATTGACCGGTAAACATTGGGATACAGCCTTTCATGAATCTATAAGATTACCCATGATTGTGACGATAAACCCCATAAAAGGTTAGACGGCTGAGAAATAGACGGCACATAAGGCAAGGCATAGACTGAAAAAAAGATACGTGCAAAAACCTTGCAAGCTGTCTCGATTTTAGAATGTTTCCTCAAATCACCAACGACCCTCTCTATCCCAGCTCCATCGTCAAACTAAAATCGGGAAGGGGGTTTCGTGTTCGCCAGCTCATGCCATCATCTGTGTCCTGATCCAACGTGTGATCGTGGTGCGATTGTTTCAAGAAACTTAATCATTGCGTCTGTTATGTGACCCTGAAGATCTGCATCAGACCTTCGCGGTTTCGTAATTCTCCCCCTACACTAAACCCGTACCGAGTGAATTGATGGCAGTTGTCCTTCTACCGAAAGGTCGTCTTGACCTGATTGGAGCGACCAAGCTCCAACAAAATGCCGAGCGACACTTTCTCTCCGCAACACCCCCCAATAATGTCTGGATACTTGATCTCTCACAGGTTGAATTTGTTGGTCATGCGGGAATTCGGCTGCTGGTGGCGCTGCGGCGTCTAGCTCAGCAGCGTAATAGTCGTTTAGTTTTGCGGCATCCGACCGCTGCCGTCCGGAGTGTACTTGAAGTTGCCTTGATTGGTGAACTATTTGAAGTTTGGATGGGACAAGAAACAACGGGGGAAGACGATGAGATCTATACGCTTAATATGAATGGGGAGAATGAGGAAAAAGGGAAGGTCAGTAATTTAATGAGTAACGTGATTGAAAGTCTTCAATCAAAACTTTCACAAACTCCACGTTCACCATCATCCACGGATAAAAGCTAGTTAAAACTTGAGTTCAGCCTTCGTTTTTTCCAAAGTCATGGCAAAATGAATGGCAGTTTATACGGTTCTAGGATCGCTAGAAATGAAGATCGATCTTCGTCAACGTTGGATCTGCCCTCTTGCTCTCGCAGCAATGGTCTCGCTGAATGCCTGTCCAAGTGCATTTGCTCGCTCGATCGAGAATTCGATAGCGGAAGACACGCCCGTTCTCGCGCAACAGATTCCGGCTCCTGGTGGAGCAGAAGCGCCAAGCGGTGATCTACCACGCCTCGTTGAGGGGTCGGATGGTACAGCGGTCACGATGCTTCAGGTTATTTTGCGCGACCTGGGTTTTTATGACGGAGCTATTGATGGTAATTTTGGCCCCAAAACGGCGGCGGCTGCGCGGTCAGCTCAAGCTGAGTATGATTTAGTCCAAGATGCTGTCATTGGATCCGTAAGCTGGCCTGTTCTTCTCTACTATTGGGATAACCGCTAAATCGAAGTGATCTAGGGGCTGTCATCAACTAAATTTCTAGCGCTTGCCCCGTTTAGATGAGTCGCGCCGCTACATCTATATGACGCTCTCGGGTCTGGGCATCAAGTTCAGACTGAGGGCGTTGTTTATGTTTGTCTTTTTCCTGTTTGGCTTGTGTTTGGTTTGGTGATGTCACGTCACTGGATGCTGACCATAGAACGGTGTGACCTCTGACCATGTAGGCCGATCGCCGCGTTGCCAGCGCTGCTGCGCCAGGGTTGCCATTGCGGTGGTATCTCGGATTACGTCGGCGCGATCGAGCTTGAGTGAAATCGGTAATACGGAACGGCTTGCCAGTGTGTCTTGCCATGCCTGCGGAGACATGGCCGCATCGGCTTGAAGACAGACCATCTCGCCACGATCGCCATCGTAGTGATAGATCCCCGCGAACACCTCACCCCGCGCGGCTTCCAGCTCCACGGCTCGATCGCGCTCCGTGTGCGAACTGACGGCAACCTTGCCTAGGTCGCTGCTGCGTGATCGCACGTCGGCGTAAGCGGCGGCCTCCAGGGTCGAAATCCCGAAGACGGGTATACCTAACTGCTGCCCGATCGTCCGCGCCATCACCACCCCAAGTCGGGTGCTGGTAAAGCTGCCGGGGCCTTTGGCGATCGCGATAAAGCTAAGATCTGACCAGGTATAAGGGGCGAGGAATTCTAGGGTGTGAAGATGTAGATGGGTGACCATATCGCGCCCCAGGTCATGGCTGCATGTTCGGACGTGGTTCTGATGCATATCGGCGCAGTCGATCAGGGCTAAACCAAGCTGCGTGCTGGTGGTATGGAGAGCTAAACCGTAGGGCATGGAAAACGTCAAAAATTAAAGGCCGCATAAAAAGAAAACGTTACAGCGTCAATCCTGCTGGCGCGAGACGGTCAGGGTTGATGGAAAACGCCGGAATGAGCCAGGGGTATCATGGCGCTTTGCGTTGCGCTGCGACACCGTCTCTTCCGTCGATCGCCTAGACGGAGGCTTCTTCGGACGGTTATTACGCCCCGATTGCATTGAACCGAAGAATCGAGCTGGCCTAAGATACTAGCAGTGTAAAGACGAGTCAAAATTGGACGAAATCAATACAGTATTGCATCGCGATGCACTTCGATTTAATCCATCGTCTAAACTCTAATTTTAATGTTCGCGTAACTCAAAAACGACTATATATCGAGGGGTAGACATGGGATTTTTCGATTCAGAAATTGTTCAGCAAGAAGCAAAAAGCCTGTTTGAAGATTATCAGGCGCTTGTGCAGCTTGGGGGCAAGTATGGCAAGTTCGATCGCGAGGGAAAGAAGCAATACATTGAGCAGATGGAGGCGATGATGGAGCGCTATCGTATTTTCATGAAGCGCTTTGAGCTATCGGAAGATTTCATGGCGCAAATGACGGTCAAGCAACTGAATACGCAGTTTGATCAGTTTGGAATTACCCCCCAGCAAATGTTTGATCGGATGTATCAAACCCTTGAAGGGATGAAGGCGGAGCTAGAACGCAATCCTTACTAACGTCGGTTTAAGGCAACGTTGATTTGTGTGTAAGGTCACTCCTGCCAGCTTTTGGAGCGATCGAGTTGCCGCTTCGTTTTGTCTTTAGCTTGTGTCCCGGCTTGTATTTCAACCTAATTTTGTAATTTTTTCTAAATATGTTTAATGTTCCAGCATGGGTGACGGAGATCCGCTAAATGAATGAAGCCAGCGAATTTATTCTCATCTACGTCACCTCGGGATCTGAGGCGGAAGCGCAGACGATCGCGCAAACCCTGGTGAATGAGCGGTTGGCAGGCTGTGTTAGCGTGACGCCGATCATGTCGGTTTATCGCTGGGATGGTGCGATTCAAAGCGAGCCGGAGTGGCAGTTGACGATCAAAACGCGGCGCGAGAATTTTGACGCGATCAAGGTGGCGATCGCGGCGCTGCATAGTGATGAAGTACCGGAATGTATTGCCGTGCCGATCGTGGCCGGATCGTCGTCCTATCTTCAGTGGTTAGCCGCAAGTACCCAGGTAGAAGACTGACCGTATCCTAAATACAGAAATCAGCTTGGTTTGTAGTGCTGGATGCGATGTCATAAATATCGCTATGGTAGTGTAGCCTCTCCAAACCCTGTGTCTTTCCCTATGGATCTGCTCGAATATCAAGCCAAGGAGCTGTTTTCCGAGGTGGGTATTCCCGTTTTGCCCTCGCAGAAAATTTATTACCCTCAGGAACTCAAGCATCTACAAATTCCTTACCCGATCGTGGTCAAGTCTCAAGTGCCGATGGGCGGTCGGGGCAAGGCTGGGGGTATCAAACCGGCAGCGAATACGATCGATGCGGTCGCAGCGGCTCAGGCGATCTTTCATCTGCCAATTTATGGCCTATACCCGGAACTGGTGCTAGCGGAAGCCAAGTATGACGCGGATCGCGAGCTGTATGTGGCGATCGTGATTGATCGCAATGCCCGTCGCCCGGTGTTGCTGGGGTCTCCCGATGGTGGCAGTGGGCTTGAGGTGGCGAGTCAGTCGCTTCAGCGCGTGGTGGTGGATGATACATTCTCGCCGTTTTATGCGCGGCGTCTGGCGGTGGCGATGGGACTGCGGGGTGCAGCGATCGAGGCGGTCAGCATGGTCGTCGAGAAAATGTATACCCTGTTCGCGACCAAGGATCTCGATCTGGTCGAAATCAACCCGTTGGCGCTACGTGAAGACGGGGAGATCATGGCGCTCGATGGCAAGATCACGACGAACGATAATGCGATCGAACGTCACCCGGATCTGGCGCAGTACGCCCGCGATCGCAAGGCTGATCGCGATCGGCGATCGAAATATCCCTCGCGCGATCCCCTCAGCGCGGCTCTGGTTACCCTAGAACATGAGACGAGTGAGGGTTCTGGAATCAGTGTGGTGTGTAACGGGGCGGGGTTGACCCTGGCCACGGTTGACCTGTTGTGTCAGGTCGATGCGTGTCCGACCAGTTTCCTCAATCTCAGCAATGAAATTTACTGGCGTGGGGGGCCGAGTTTGCGCGATCGGCTTGATCGCGGCTTGGAGTTGATGACGGCCAATCCAGACGTGGAAACGGTCTTGATCAACTTAGTCGGCAGCGTGACCTCCTGTGATGCGATCGCCGAAACAATTCTCTCAACGGCGGATCGTCTCGCCAGCCTTGGACGAACCTTGCGCTGGATCGTGCGCTTGGCCGGTCATGATCAGGCGTTAGGCCGTCAACGGCTTGAAGCGTCTGAACTTAACCATGATCTGATTTATTGCCCGACGCTCGATGCGGCGATCGAAGCCGGTCTATCCGTCACCGATCCCTCCGAGGATCTATCACCGACCATTTCGTCGTAAGGATTTTTAGAGAGATTTTTTAGAGAGAAAGAACCATGAACATCTCCGATCGCACCCGAGTCCTCATCCAAGGCATTACCGAACCCCTCGGACAGATACATACCTCCAGGATGCGTGCGTACGGTACATCCGTGGTCGCCGCCGTCAGTCCAGGCTATGGCGATCAAACCATTGCCGAAGTGCCGGTGTTTGATACGGTGCATCTGGCGATCGAAGCGGTCGGATCGATTGATCTAACGGCGATTTTTGTGCCGCCGTATCAGGTGCTCGATGCGGCGCGGGAGGCGATCGCGGCGGGAATTCGCCAGATTGTAATCATGACGGATGGTGTGCCGCCGATGGATACGATCGAGCTGATTCGCGCGGCGGATGCTGCCGAGGCGCTGGTGTTGGGGCCTGGAAGCACGGGGGTGATTGTACCGGGGGCGTGCATGATCGGGACGCATCCGGTGGAGTTTTACGCACCCGGATCGATCGGCGTCATTGGCCGCAGCAGCACGCTCGATTACGAAGTCGCGCTGACCCTCACGGAAGCCGGTTTCGGTCAGTCGATTTGTGTGGGATTGGGAGGCAATGGCATTCTCGGTTCGTCCTTTGCCCAATGGTTACAGTTGCTCGATGAGGATGAGAATACGGAGGTGATTGTCCTGTTAGGTCGGGTGGGCAGTACGGCAGAAGAAGTCGCCGCCCGCTATGTGGAAGCCGCGATCGATAAACCCGTGGTTGCCTACATCGCCGGACAATACGCCCCCACGTTAGACAGTCATTTCGGTCATGCGGGCGAAATTGTCGATGCGCGTCTCAGCGGGATCTATCAGCGCATTGATGATCTGACGATCGGCACAGCCCAGCGCAAAATCGAAGCGTTTGAATCGGCGGGCATTCGGGTGGCGCATCGTCCGTCGGAGATTCCCGAACTGGTGCGACAGGCGTTAACCGGCGTGACCGTTTAAGCTCGTTTTAGGTCAACTCTGTCAGTCCTCTTGGCAAAACCTGATAGCGTAAGTGAGGCCAAATAGCGCCACCCTTGAGCTTTATCCTTAATTTTCGCCCTTTCCCGCCGTGCTAGACATCAAACTCATTCGCGAAAATCCCGATGCTGTCCGCGATCGACTTCGTCAGCGCGGTGAAGGCTACGATATCGCCCCGATTCTCGACCTCGAACAACAGCGCCGCGAACTCGAAGTGCAGCGCACCGAGATCCAAACGCGCAGCAATGAGATCGGCAAGACGATCGGCCAACGCATCAAGGCCGGAGCCGACCCCAAGGGCGACGAGGTTGCTGCTTTACGCCAAGAGGGCAACGACCTGAAGCAACAGCTTGGCGAACTGGAACCAGCGGAAAAAGACATCAAAGAGCAGCTCACGGCGCTGCTGTTAAGCCTGCCAAATTTGCCGAGCGAAACGACACCGATCGGCGCCAACGAGACCGAAAACGTTGAGATCGATCGCTGGGGCGACGACTATAAAATCACCCACGAGGTCTTACCCCACGGTGATATCGCCGAAAAAATGGGCATTCTCGTCACCGATCGCGCCGTCAAAATCGCCCAAAGTCGCTTTATCGCCCTGATGGGAGCTGGAGCCGCCCTAGAGCGAGCCTTGATTCAGTTCATGCTCGATCGGCAGATCGCCGCCGGTTACGTCGAAGTGTTGCCGCCCGTATTGGTGAACAGCGCCTCGCTGCAAGCTACGGGACAACTGCCGAAATTCGCCGAAGAAAGCTTTAAGTGTGCCGACGACGATTTGTGGCTCGCGCCGACCGCAGAAGTGCCGGTGACGAATCTGTATCGCGATGAAATCCTCGACGGGGAAGCGCTGCCGATCCATCACTGCGCCTACACGCCCTGTTTTCGTCGGGAAGCGGGCAGCTACGGCAAAGACACGCGCGGCCTGATTCGCCTGCACCAGTTCAACAAGGTCGAGCTGGTCAAAATCGTCCGCCCCGAAACCTCCGAGGCCGAACACCAAGCCCTGCTCAAGGACGCCCAGGCAATCCTCGAAGCGTTGCAACTGCCGTACCGGACGATCGAGCTTTGCACCGGCGATCTCGGCTTCGGCGCTCAAAAGTGTTATGACCTAGAGGTGTGGCTACCGGCGGCGGGAACCTACCGCGAGATTTCGAGCTGCTCAAATTTTGGTGATTTCCAAGCACGTCGGGCGAGCATTCGCTTTCGGGAAAAGGGCAAAAAAGGCACACAGTTCGCCCACACGCTGAACGGTTCGGGCTTGGCGATCGGGCGAACCATGGCGGCAGTTCTGGAAAATTACCAGCTTGCCGACGGTACGATTCGCGTGCCGGAGGTGTTGCAGCCGTATCTCAAGCGCGAGGTGCTGTCTGATTGACGCCACATACTAGAGCAGCCGCCTGGTCTGTTTGCTTAGCTTTAGAATCCCCGGACTTGTAGTCCGGGGAGCATGTCAATCTATCAGTCCGATCGCGAATGATCGCAACAAAACCACGCAGGAGTTTACGCAACTTCGTGAACCTGTTAAGACACACTGCGATCGCGATCTTTTGTAGCAACCGCAACCGATAATGATCTCACCGACAGATATCGCTCGCACCGCGAAACGTGTGGAGATAAGCCCCACAATCGGCACTCCCATCGCGTCGTTGTTCTTGATCTAGCATCGAACGATCGCGATCGCACCACGTTTTTACCACCGGCGTTCGACCTGCCATTAATCCAAGACAGAGCCACCGTCAGCCTCGCATCATCGGAGTTTGACCCCGCTGACATCCCGGCTCCGTCTTCCCGCCCGATTGCGATCGGCGATCGTGACAGATTGCCATCAATACATCGCAATCACCGGCCTGTTTAACAACAACTTGGGAAGATCCTCCGGGAGGTATATATGAACCGTAAAGCCGCATCGGGCTGGCGAAATATTGCGATCGTCGGTCCGTATCTGAGTGGTAAAACCACCCTACTTGAAAGCATTCTTTCGATTACCGGTAAAATTTCGCGCAAGGGCAACGTCATCGACGGCAACACCGTTAGCGACCATGCCCCCGAAGCCCGCGATCGCCAAATGAGCGTGGAAGTGTCCGCCGCCAGTACTGAGTACGGCGGCGTTCATTTTACGTTCCTCGATTGTCCTGGCTCGATCGAATTTGCCCAGGAAACCCAAAACGCGCTGATCGGTGTCGGCGCGGCGATCGTCGTCTGTGAGCCAGACGTGAGCCGCGTGCTGATCCTCGCACCACTGTTTAAATTCCTCGACGATTGGGAAATCCCGCACCTCGTTTTCATCAACAAAATGGATCGGGCGGCGTCACACTTCACCGACGTTCTCGCCGCAATTAACAACGTCTCCAGCCGCCCACTCCTGCCGCAGCAATACCCGATTCGCAACGATCGCGACCTCGTGGGTTTCATCGACCTGATCGACGAAAAAGCCTATAGCTACGCCGCAAACGCCCCCGCCACCGAAATTCCCCTGCCGGAAGACCTCCGCGACGAAGAACAAGCCGCCCGCCAGGACATGCTCGAAGGCTTGGCCGATTTTGATGACCACCTGCTCGAAACCCTGCTCGAAGATGGCGTCCCCACCTCCAGCGAAATTCTCGCCGATCTGAAGCAAGATCTCGGTGCGGATCTCGTCGTGCCGGTGTTCTTTGGCATGGCCGATCGCGATTGGGGCGTGCGTCCGCTGCTCGATGCCCTGGTGCGGGAAGCGCCGGAACCGATCGTCACCGCACAACGACGCGGTTTTACGTTTAAAGACGCGGATCTCCCCGTCGCCCAAGTCCTGAAAACCTACTACACCACCCTTGGAGGGAAACAATCCCTCGTGCGCGTCTGGAATGGCACGCTGACGGAAGGGATGACGTTTAACGGAATGCGATCGGGCGGAATGCATCGCCTATTTGGATCGCAACAGGTCAGCGTTCAGGAAGCCCACACCGGCGAAATTGTCGCGATTTCCCGCCTCGAAACTGCCGTCACGGGCGACACTCTCAGCCCTGATCTGGACTGCGACCCGCTGCCCCACGCCGATCAGCTTGTGCCGGTGTATGCCCTGGCGATCGTGCCAGAAAATCGTAAAGACGAGGTCAAAATCAGCGCGGCGTTGGCGAAGCTGATCGATGAAGATCCGGCGCTGCACTGGGAACAGCACGGCGATACCCATGAGGTCATCCTTTGGGGTCAAGGCGAGATTCATCTCAAGGTGTCGATCGCCCGTCTCGATCGCAAGTACAACCTGCCGATGACGACCCGTGTGCCGCGCGTGGCCTACAAGGAAACGATCCGCAAGGCGATCGAGCATGTGAATGGCCGCTACAAACATCAAAGTGGTGGTCACGGTCAGTTCGGCGATGTGTATATTGACGTGAAGCCGCTCGATCGTGGCGCTGGTTTTGATTTCAGCCAAGCGATCATTGGTGGTGTTGTACCGAAGCAATACATCTCCGGTGTCGAAATGGGCATTCGTGAGTATCTCAAACACGGCCCTCTTGGTTTCCCGGTGGTGGATCTGGCGGTGACGCTCACCGACGGCTCCTATCACTCGGTCGATAGCTCGGAACAAGCCTTTAAGCAAGCGGCGCGGGTGGCGATGCAGGAGGCGCTACAACAGGCGGAACCGACTTTATTGGAGCCGATCGCCCTGGTGGAAATCGGCACACCGAAGGAGTTCACCTCGAAGATTTTGCAGGCGATCAGCGGACGGCGCGGCCAGATTCTCGGTTACGAAGCTCGCGACGGCTGGGCGAACTGGGATACGGTGTCAGCCTATATTCCCCAGGCGGAAATGCAGGATTTGATCATTGAGGTGCGATCGCTTTCCCTCGGGGTTGGAACTTATCGCTGGCATGAGGATCACCTGCAACAGGTTCCCGAAAAACTAGCCGATCGGGTTTTAGCGCAATCGGGATCGGAGGCGTAACGACACCCTCAACCGGGACAGCGTCCGGTTCACCGCCAAACGTTTAGTCCCGGCGTGAACCGACTTAATCTCAACACAGCTCATCACGGTAAAGGCGTTGATCATTTCAGCACCTTCGCCGTTTTTTTGGCTTGAACCGTTTGGCGATCGTCTATTTTTAAAATATTTTTCAAACATTCTTTTAAATTTTCTGCGGGACGATCGCTTTTCCGTATCGTGCTGCAACCGTTGTCAAGCCACCAGAGACCGCACCCACATCCACTCTAGATCTCGATAAAATCACAGCGTTAGTCTGTTAGTCTTTTTCTCGATCGCCCCGATCGTCACGCACCCATGACCTCTTCCCCCCATCTGCTCAGTCCCTTCAGCCTCGGCGACCTCACCCTCGAAAATCGCGTTGTCCTCGCCCCGCTGACCCGCGCTCGATCGGGCGTCGATCGCATCCCTAACGAGCTGATGGCCGAATACTACGCCCAACGTACCACCGATAATCTCCTGATCAGCGAAGCCACCGTCGTCTCGCCTCAGGGCATCGGCTGGCAAGACACCCCCGGCATCTATAACGACGCCCAAACCGAAGCCTGGAAAGCGATCACCAACCGCGTTCACGAAGCGGGCGGCACGATTTTCCTACAACTGTGGCACTGTGGCCGCGCGTCTCACAGCAGCTTTCACGGCGGCGAGCTGCCCGTGTCCGCCTCCGCCGTCAAAATCGACAACGGCGACCAAATCCACACCCCGACGGGCAAACACGACTACGAAACGCCACGCGCCCTGAGCACCGAGGACGTCGTTGCCGTCGTTGAGGATTACCGCATGGCCGCCGAACGCGCCAAAGCGGCGGGCTTCGATGGCGTCGAGATCCACAGCGCTAACGGCTACCTGCTCGATCAGTTTTTGCAATTCAAAACCAACCAGCGTACCGATCGCTACGGTGGCAACCTCGAAAACCGCTGCCGTCTACTGCTAGAGGTGGTCGAAGCCGTGCAAACCGTTTGGCCCGCATCGCGCGTTGGTGTCCGACTCTCACCCAACGGCGCATTTAACGACATGGGTTCGCCGGATTATCGCGAAACATTCCTACACATCGCCCAACAGCTCGACACCTACAAACTCGGCTACCTTCATGTCATGGACGGTCTTGCGTTTGGATTTCATGACTTAGGGCGTGTCATCAATTAAGCCCAAAAGGGCGAGACCGAGGAGAATAGAGGTCAGTCAACTCAAAGGAGCCCCAAGTAGAATGACCCGACGCTACGCTCTGAAAGATGAACAGTGGGAAAAAATCGAAGACCTGCTACCGGGGCGAGCCGGTAGCGTGGGTGTGACAGCAAAAGACAATCGGCTATTCGTCGAAGCGGTGTTGTATCGATATCGAACCGG